>NZ_MZNX01000009.1:501319-680508 GCF_004353325.1 Streptococcus downii | reverse complement strand
ATAAAATCCCATTAGCCTTCCTCCGTGTTTAAATACGGCTCATAATACCGAACAAAATCCTCGCTGCGCATAAAGGCAGTCGATACTTGTTGCTGGGAGAGCTGAGTCGCACGTAAAACATCCTCTGTGAACTGACTTTCCCAGTCGTCACTATAGCCTTCAAAACGAAGTCGCTCAATCATCATGTTACTTACGAAAAAAGCATCCATTCCAGGCATCTCACCCAAGGGCCAGATGCGAGCCAAGTAGTCTACCACATAGTCATCAAATCCTTCTTGAAGAGGCATCTTGCGGCCTGAAATCGTAACGAGTGGTCCTGGTCCCTCCGCTAAGCTCTTCTGGAGTTCTTCTGGCAATAACTCCAAATCTAGCTCAACAACAGAACCTAAAGGATAAATAGGACTGTAGACACTGTCCACAATCCCCATGAAATCCTGTAAATCCGTGATGGAAAATAGTTGATCTAGTTGATTATAATGGATCTGAGCTTCCTGCTTTTCATAATCAAAATGACAAGTAAAAGTTGCACCGAAACTTGGCACATACTCATAGACATCCTCTAATTTTCTCAGAGCCTTATAGAGTCCCTTTAATATCTGCGGACGCATTCCTAATTGTTGACCAAGTTGAATTAAAGTATCATCTACTTCGAATGTCTCTCTCGTACGACTAGTAATAATACTTGTAAAAATCTTATTCTTATCGTATTGAACCATTACTTAAACCTCACATTGGCTGTATTCTTATCAAACTGACCGGCCATGGCTTTATCATCAGCCACAATCTTCTCACCAACCGTAATCATTTGAGAAGTACGCTCCATTTCAAAATCCTTATAATCACTCAGAATTTTTTTCGCTTGTTCTTGAAGGGTCTCAAAAGATTTCATCCGATTCAAGGTAGTTTTTCCAATCTTTGTCACTTGAATGTCTGATACAGATGCGACCTTAGTCCGTGCTGAGGTAACAACACGTTGCCAAGAAGCCGAACTGATTCCTATTTTATCCATCTATCCTACTCCCTAAAAAATAGCTGCCAAGAAGCTTTCAACCGCATTCCAAGCACTTCCAATAGCACCACCTAAATCGCCTAGCTCCAATTTTCGCTTTGCGATCTCTGCATCCAACTTCGCCAAATTCATTTCATGCTCATTTTGATGCGTATTCATCGTCGTCGCAATTTTCGATAAAGTCTTATCAAATGTATCACGTCTTGTCCCTTTAAAGGTATCTGTAGAAATAGTTGTAGAGTATTGAGAAACTGTATTGCGGAACTCACTATAGGATTGAATTTGCTTAGAAAGTTCTTTTCTAGCAGATTCTAACTTCTCAATCTCTGCTTTTTTCTTATCGTATGCTTTCTGGTACTGATTCGCCAAACTTTCATAACGACTCGCTTGCGCCCGATTATAAGCATTACTAGCAAGCCGCTTTTCTTCAAAATCACTCATCTTTATACCTCTTTTGACTAAACCTTACAGTTAATAGAATTATATCAAAAATTCTGATGTTTTACCATAAGGAGAATGAAAAATAAAAGTAAGTCAAATGACTCGCTTTCATTCACTGATAAGTTTGATGCGATAACCATCTCGGCTGGTGAAGTAGTTGTACTCATCGACTCCGACAACGAACTCTGTGAAGCTACTCTGGTAAAAATAATAGTATAAAAATGATACTATTTCGTTCTTCCTTTTACCACTTTCTCCTTGTTTTCCTCCAACCACTGTAGATAAAGCTTTGCATAGCGTTCTTCCTCATCATTACGGTAACCTTCAAATATGACTTCGTCAATATCTTCTTCGTTAAAATAATAAATCTCTTCTGGATTGAGACCGTCTGGAAAAAAAGAGCCTGTATAGTCAAAAACAACATCTGCCCCCTCCTGATTAACAATCATTCCACGACCAATAATCACAACTTTCTGGTTGCCGTCTGCTAGGTAAACAATACTCCCTAATGGTAATAACATTTTATGCCTCCTGTTTATTTTTAATAATATGAAATTTAAAACGATTTAAATTATATTGTATTGATATAGCATAGATAAATAAAATTGAATAACCTCCAATAAAGGTAAATAATAGCAGAGTGAGATAATTTGAATTGAAAATCCCAATGAAAAGACACCCTGAGAAAAGCAATATAAAAGTTATTAAATGTTGAATAACCTTAAAAAATGAGGAATTAGATCCTTTCTTATTTTCTTTTATTGTAGCTCGTAATAATAATGCATCCTGAAAATTAAATTTAAGAGTTTTATCCATTCCTAAATTTAAAACTAGAAAAATTAGCAAAGCTCCGATAAAAAATAAAATAAGAATAATTCGCCATGAAGAAAAAATCATGGGATTATTTGCGAATTTTGGAGGAAAGAATAAGAGCCAAAATACCAAAACAATAGACACAATATCAAATACTTTCCTAAAATTTTCTAACCATATATTAAATGGCTTTACTTCATACTGTTCAACTTGTTCCGTCACATCATAAATTAAGTATTCCGTATTATTATACGTATTAAATCTCCACAAATAATTTCGGATGTCCTTTGGATTAAAATAATCTATTACATAAAGACGGTTATGGACTTCTATTAGATAATAACGGTTATCCAGCCGCCCCACTACACGGGCTACATAGTTAGCTTTTTTCTCCATTATCCAAAAACTCCTTTAATTGCTTTGAGTGGATTGCTAAATGATTTTCCGATATTAGATATTCCTTTTCCTATTCCGTTTAAAAGATCTCCTGCACCATCAACTACAGCTCTAAATGGTTTCACATTTTTATACAGAGCTTTTACACCTACAGAAACAGCTGCCCCCACTGCTACAGCTCCAAATATACCAACAACAACTGGAGCTCCAGCCAAAGCTGAACCCACAGCAAGACCGGCTACCCAGCCAGCTGTTCTGGCCGTTAAGCCATAACTAACTGCTCTACCAACATTATGGTATTCTTTATAATGGTCACTTCCTTCTGACCACATTCCTAGACCAACAAGTCCTCTTCCACCCCATTTAGCAACATTTCCAAGAACTTTACTGGTAGAATTCGGTATTTTTTTCAGCGTGCTAGTTAGCCAATTTCTCATTTTTGAACTATCTTTTATAAATCTTCCTGCGGCATCACGCGGTTGCAAAGTCGCCGCCAGTGAACGACCTATATTTTTAGATTCCTCAATAACTTTCCCTTTAACATGATCCAAAAAAGATCCTATAGTTTCTTTAGAAAATTCGCTTCCAACCATGGCCTCCGTAAGGCTACTCTTGATCGATACTACTAAAGCTCAAGTGTCAATCTTGGATATGAGATATTCTTTTTCTCTACTATAAATTTCTCCTGCAACTGTTCCTCTGCTTCATCAATATATCCCTCAAACCAAATCTTGTCAATATTTTCATGATTGAAGAAATAAACTTGATTATCCGTATTTCCAGAAGGATAAAGACAAGCTGAATAGTCAAAATATCCAATTGTTCCTCGACTATTGTAAAGTGGAAACCGATTTATAATCATCACTTTAGTATCACCGTTCTGTAGTTGAACAACACTTCCAATAGGTAAATAATTACTCATTCTTTAACTCCTTTATCAATTGATTTAAAATAATATATCGTTCTTTCGTTTTTGTATTTAAGAATAAACAAAAAGGAAAAAGTAAACCGACGGAAACAAATAAGAATAAAAAGATTGATGTCAGTAAATATAGAATAGCAGAAATTGTAACTATTAGAAATAAAGATATGATAGTTATCATCGCAATCTTAGCATTTCTTTTTTCTTGATGAAGAAATATACCATATGATTCTCTCGACAGGTATAAATCAGATAATTCTATCCCTCTATACAACTTTTTAACGTAGATTCGCGAAACAGAAAAAACTGCAATTGTCCCAAATATCAGTATTAAAATATTAAATAATAAAATATTTATAAATAGATATTGATTTAACCATCTAACTATTGGCAACATAAACAGTATAATCATCACTAAGAAAGATTGACTATAGCTGCTTTCTTTTTTATCTATCCTGATTAGTAATTTTTGACTGCTTTTATCATAAAAAACAGATTGCTTTTGATAGATTCCTACAGGAATAATTTCGTAATTATCTTTCATCATCTCACCCAAATACACTTCCCAAACCACTCATCATTCCTGTAAAAGCATCGCCGATATTTTTTCCAACATCATTGACCGTCTTTCCTATTGTATCAGCTGCATGCTGTATGTTACTAATGGTATCATCTATAAAAGGTTTTGCAACACTATCATACACCCAGTCAAAAATCATTGATCCTGCAACTCCTGCAACAAAACCTATTGCTGCTCCACCTACTGTACCAACCACCGGAAAAGCACTACCTATAGCTGCCCCAACTTTAGCAGCGCCAATACCAATCGCTACATGTCCTCCAGTCTTTACTGCTGCATGACCAATATTTTCTCCATCTGCAACTTGCATGCCAAAATCCACTGCAGCCCCTAGAGTCTGTACGCCATATTTAGCAACTCCTTTAACAAATCCACTATATATAGGATTAACATCAACTGGAATAGTATAAGTCCCACCGCCTGAAACAGCTCCCAGCAAACCATATTGCATATTTTGGGGACTATGTGTCAACCATTCCCAAGAAGATTGAATAAACGCATTTATAGCTTTATCTGTCATAAAACTTTTTAAAGCTTCTTGACTAAACGCTCCAAATAAAGACGATAAATAAGATGGCAAGTTTTGATTCGATGAACCATCCTCTCTATTTTCTAGACCAGGTGGGATTTCCTCTCCATACTCCGCCTTCTTAGTCACCTCCCTCGCAAGAGCCTGCAATTCCTCAATCCCTGCCTTGTCCTTGTCAAATGCAACGCCTGGATGATTCTTCTGGAAGTAAGCCCTTGCTAGGCTATCCACTTTCTGGTGATAGCGGTTTGCCGCCTTCTTGAAATGAGGATTACGATAGATATCAAGCGCTTCAGGATTACGATAAGGGCTGGCCATGGTAACCGTCCCACTCACCTTCGTTAAGCCCTTATTTTGATTGTTTAAAATCGCATCTAACTCACTTGTGGCCTGCTTGCCATTGAAGGCAGCCAGGCGCTTCTCCGTCTCGGAAAGCGACTGTTTCGACGCCTCAATAGCCCGATCTAGCTTATCCTTGCTGGGAGCTTTCAGTAAGATCAAGTCAGAAATTTCCGTATAATATTTATTCGTCGCATCCATATCCCGGACAATGGAGGAATGGAGACCATCCACACTCTGCTTCAAGCTAGTTAAGGCCTCACTGTTGATGACAGCTGTTGCGCTTTTCTCACCGACTGTTGATTAAAAGTCAGAAATCAGATTGTCAAACTCAGTATAAAGCAGATTAGAATAATCCACATAGCCCTGAAGAAGGGGAAGGTTGTAATAATTCAACTCATGGTTAATCGCAGTCTTGACATCACCACGCAGCGCTTGGCTGGAGGCAAGACTCTGCGCAGTCGACTGTGCCTCAGCCAAATCAGCCTCGAAAGCTTGGGTCTGTTTATAGAGAAAATTCTTTAAACTTTCCAACTCATTACGCTTGATTTTCATCGTCTAACTCCTCCTGTAATCGTAGATAAAAGTGGGAAGGAATAGCTGTTTTCATCAATATTTCCCGTAATTGACCGACATAGGAACTTTCTTTTTCTGATTCCGCATAACCCTGAGCGATAATTCGTTTGATCATGGTCTTATGAATCGCCATCGGTGGAAGCTCTGCTTGAAGACCAAGTGGCCAGAACTGTGCTAAATAATCCACATAAGCTCCGTCGAAAACGACTTTTCGCCCCATAATCATGACATAAAGTGGCTCATCGCCTAAAAGTGACACTACTAACTCTTGAGATAGCTGCTCCTTATCAATCTCAACCAATGTGCCCAAGGGAAGAATGTCACTATAAACCTTATCAACCCCATCTAAAAAATGGACAAATTCACTTTTAGCTAGCATAATATCTGTCTCGTTCCGACAAATATACACTTCTTTCGGTAAAAAAGTCACTTCAATATCAGCGCCAATCCGCGGATGATAAATATAGTTTGGCTTTTTATCCAAAAAAGCTTTTACGATTGCGCCCAATACCTCTGGACGATTTTTTAAAATAAAAGCTATCTGATGTAAAAAATCTGTAGTGGGAAATGCCGTATTACCGTCACAATACTCTTTCCAAATTTGTTCTGCTGTCTTCATTTTAATCTAATCCCATCTTGAAATCCATCGGCTCCTGAACGATCATCCAACAACTTATTCTCAGAAACCCTAAGCATATTAGAGGATTGAGAATTCACATAAGTTCGATATTTTATGACAGATGTATTTAAATTCTGAATAGCTTGATTAAAGTTCTTAAAAGGAGATAAATCTGTATAGGAAAAAGGAAGAGTAGATAGTGGACGAACAGAGGCAACACCCGAATGATAACGTCCGACCTGTCCAGCCCATTCTTCTGTTTGGACATATATTTCTGCTTGACCTGACATACTAGTCCTCCTCCCTATTCAAGCGATGATAGTATTCAATCTGGCTATTCAGACTATTAATTTTGGTCTGGCAATCTTCAATATTCCCATTATATTCTGATATTTTAAAGCGAATACTCTTACAATTCATTTCTGTATCTGTCAACCAAGTTGTAATCGCATCGGAAATTCCTGCTAACGTTTTATCAAAATCTTCCCGACGGGTTCCCTTGAAATCAGTTGTAGAGTGCTTATTCAAATCACTCGCAGAAGTCTTGTTTTTACTAACAACATCCATCTGACTCTGAATACGATCATTCGCAGATTCCAACCGTCTTATCTTATCCTCATAAGTACGTATATCCAAACGGATCCAACGAATTTGCGCATGACAATTCGCAATAGCACTATCGTATCGTCCCATACATAAACTCCTCCATTTTTTCTCTAATTATATCAAAAATTCTGATGTTTTACCATAAGGATTGGGAAAGTACCCTAAAAATAAAAGCAAGCCAAATGACTCGCTTTTACTCACTGATAAGTTTGATACGATAACCATCCCGGCTAGTGAAGTAGTTGTACTCATCCACTCCAACAACCGATTCTGTGAAGCTACTCTTAATGGATACAACATTCTGGTCTTGGAAACGAATACCAATACAGCCTGCAGGCACATTAACCTTCAGAATCTTATCCACTTCCATATAGCCATTAACGATCTGACGAAGCTCACCCATAAAGATGAAGTGGAGCCCAACGGTCCCTCCTTTGTGTAGGAGAGCCTTAAAGGCATCCTCTGTCATCTTAAGATTCATAAGCTTGCTGAGGGCTTGTGCTTCTGGAATCAAGATGTAGATAGGATAATCCAAATCAGCTGGCGTGCGCGCATCCACTTCAGACTGCATATCCATAAAGAAACCAGGGATTTCCTCGCCCACAAATACTTGGTCGAACAGCCCTTCCGACTGATGGTAGTTTCCTGTTGGATCCACCAAGAACTTTTTAATGTGACTAGGCACTTTTTCTAAGCCTGTCAGAAGCGCTGCTTCGCCATATTCTAGCTGCTGCATAGTATCATAGAGAAGCTCAAAGTAGCCGTCTCGTTTTGGCACAAAGCCAACCGGGTGTGTACTTTCTTTGTCAAAACCAATTGGCAACTCGCCTCTTTGCCACATATCCTGAACTTCCTCGTGATCTTCAAAGAAACTCGTAGAAATCTTACTTGGCAACATAGGTACTGCTTCTGGACGTAAGCCTTGCCAGTCCTGATTCATCGATTGGATTTCTGCTGTTAAGTGAGAAAGACGGTCGATATCGTCTTTTCCTTCTATCGGCAGATAGACTTGTAACTCTAGAACTTCTTCCTGTTTCACCTGAGCACGGCCGACAATTTCCTGGCCTGGCAGGGCATCACGTCCCATAACCGTCCGAAGCGCTCCTTCTTCTACTAAGTAAAAGCTCAAAGCATTGGGAATCGTCGAGCTCATCCGTAAACGCAAGCTACTAGCGCTGAGTACGGTTATCAGAGTATAAATACCCAGACTAGCTCCCTCACGTAGGAGCTGGTTGACAGCTGACTCGATGATCTCCTCTAATGGGCTTTCCCGTACTGAGTCATAGCCATCAAAGAAGTTGAGAAGAACAGGGAGAGCTTGACCTGTCTTTTGCTCATACTGTGACAGACTAGACACGCCAGCCTCTGTAAAGAGGGCTTTTCGCTCTTTCATAAGACTATCCAGACGTTTCAGATACTTGAGGAGCTTTTCTTCCTCATCTAGTCGAACCAGATCCGCCACATGTGGCAACTCTCTAATTGGTAAGAGACCATTCGTCCCAAAATCAAAAAGGTTAAACTGAACTTGCTCAGGCGTATTTCTACGAGCCAGATTCATGAGGATAGTTTGAAGAGCTGTTGATTTTCCAAGGCCTGGGGACCCATATAAGACGGTATTGCCCAACTCCTCAATATCAAAGTGGTAGACCTCCTGCTTTTGAGCACTTGGCAGATCCAGCATGCCTAGTGGAATGGAGAGTTGACGTGGTGTTGTCCACTCTGCCTGACGGTCAATTGCCGCTCCTACTAGCTCCTCTCCAAGAGGTGGTAACCATGGCTTTTCAGGGAGGATGACTTGCAGACGCTCCGTTTCCCTATTGATATAATCAATCACAGCTTCAAGCTCTGTCTCCCGCTCTTGTGTCTCTTCAACCGAGTAATCCCCGTCATTTCCGTCAATCAAGAGTTCGCTCTGCCCTAGTTGATTCACTAACCAAATCCGTTCATCTACTTGATTACCTTCATCACTATAAGGCTGATAATCCGCTCCACTCCATGCTGACTGGAAGAGTTCATAGATTTCATTGTTTCCGACCTGAAGATAAGCACGACCAGGCTGAGTGATACTAGCCGCATCTGGCGTTTTGATAATCTCATTTGAGTCTGAAGGATCGGCAACCTTGAGCGCCAGCTTAAAGCGAGAATTAGACCAGATCTGCTCATCCACCACTCCAGATGGCTTTTGAGTCGCAAGGATCAGGTGAACCCCTAGGGAACGTCCGATACGTGCCGTGGAGACGAGTTCTGCCATAAACTCTGGTTCATTTTGCTTCAACTCCGCAAACTCATCTGAGATCAGGAAAAGATGAGGTAAAGGCTCTGTCGGATAGGTCTTTTTCTCCTCTGGATCGCTAAGTGCCTTTCCTTTTTTATAGAGCTTGGTGTAGCCATTGATATGGTTGACACCGAATTTCCCAAAGAGACGCTGACGCTTTTGAAGTTCCGCACGAATACTCTTCAGCGCACGAGCCGTCCCAGCTCCATCCAAGTTGGTAATAGCACCCATCAAGTGAGGCAGCTTGGCAAAGAGATTGGCCATTCCTCCCCCTTTGAAGTCAATCGGAAGAAATCCAACATCTTCTGGCGCAAAGTTAACAGCTAGAGACAGAATATAGCTCTGCACAATCTCAGACTTACCAGAGCCGGTAGTCCCTGCAACTAGTCCGTGTGGACCATGGGCACGCTCATGAAGGTTGAGCAGCACAATATCATCCTTCCCTCGAACACCTAGAGGTACAGCGAGAGACTTAGATGCATCCGCCGCCTGCCAGCGTTTCTCCACATCCAATTCCTCAACCTGCTTAACACCGTAGAGTTCCATAAAGGAAATCGTATCTGGAATCGAGTTTTTCTCCACTTCGATATGATTGAGATTGGCCAAACGGTAAATCGCTTCTTCAAGTTTTCCATTTTGAGGCAGACGATTAGGCTTAAAGTCTTGGTTGACATAGATATGATGATTATTGACGAGCTTGGCTGTTTCTCCATTTTGATAATCAACCACTGCCGTCACCGTCTCAGGCAACATATTAAGGCTTTCCTTACCCCAGATAACCGTCACCCCATATTGGGTCATATCCTCTGCCAGAAATTCATTGAGCCCATGTCCTGACAGCCATGACTCATCCAAAATCGTCAAGACATAGTGCGGCGAGAAGATTTGCTCCTGCTTTTGTTCCCGAACGACCTGACGACGCTTGACTAACATCTGGTAAAAAGAGGTCAAGATCATGTCCCTAGTCTGGTCATCATGAATAAGTCCCCGTAGATTGAGACTCCGCATTTGCGCATGAGGCAACCAGCGCCATTCTCGCCAGTGATTCTCGTATTCCTCTTGGGAGACCAAGGTCACAAACTCTACATCATGATAGGAATGAAGCGCCGCAATCTGAAACAATAGCGTTTGAACTGCTACTCGTAAGACAGGAGCTACTCCCGCTAATCCCAAAGCCTGATCACGTAGAGAGAGGACAATAGGCGCATCCTCTAATTTTATATGAGGTTGTACCAGTTTTTTCTCGACAAAGCGGCTCCAGTCTTCCTTGCGATTGGTTGGTTGAAAACGTAAGGAATAACTAGAATCAATCGTTCCAGTTCCCAAATGAACCTTTAGAAAGTCATCATTTGTCACCATCTTCTCATAAATCCGTGGGTTGTAACTTTCTACTAAATCCACTAATTCATCAACCGATGGAAAATTATATGTCAAGGCTTTCTTTTGTTCCGTCTTTAGACGACTCAATTGGCTTCCTGTCTCTAAGAGATACTCTTGATAATCATCGTTTCTTTTCTGATTCTTCTCTTTGACTTCCTTTTTATTGGTAAAATAGCTCGATACTGAAAATCCAGCTGTCAAGAGACTGGCACTGGCCATTCCCATCATAAGCAAGGCATTTCCCTGCATAAAGACACTAGAGGCTCCGCTAATCACCACCATTCCAACAGGCGGTACGATCGCACGCCATAGCTCACCACGTCTAAGTTTTTCTTCTGGTGCTGGTGAATTGATTTCCACCTTATCCTCAGGCTCTTTTAGATAAATGCGTGGACTTCTACGATAATTAGGAAACTCATGTGGAAACTCAGCTTTATAAGGTTCTTCAAACAAATGATCAGATTGGATAGTGTGCTGTCTGCTCAAGGGCAGGAAATGGATCTGATGTTCTCGAAATGAGAAAAGAAAGCAGTCCACCACCAAAACATCCCCTACCTGAATAGAGGCATCAACTTCCTCTAGAATTTGTCCATTTAGATAAACCTTAGCTCCATTAGATGATCCAGAGAGATGATAGGTATTCTCCTTAACCTTCAGGTAAAGGAGAGCTTGACTTTCAAGGCAAACATCTGCTTTCTTCTCCTTAGAAAAGAGTAAGTCCTGCTTAGGATAGGTAAAGGAATGGATCTGAATCTGTTCATGTGGAATGGCTACCAGACTTTCCTCCTCCTGACCAGCCCAAGGGATTCCGTCCTTTTCAAGACCACTTTCAGTAATTGAGATATGACTTTCTCCAATATTGATTGAGGAGGCCCTTTCGGTCAACTCTTTGTACTCAAAGCATTCTTTAAACGAAAACACATGCCAAAGAACCTCTTCATCTGACAGCTTTTGACTCCAAGTCGCTTGTTTGCCCTTAGTTGCCATTTTTAGTCTCCTTTGATGTACTATTTGCCTTTGAACTTCCGTTTAATTGTTCCTGTAACTTATCAATTTCTTTTTGATACTTTTCAAGGAGTTCTCGCTTTTTCGCTCCGCTCATCGTACTGTCTGTATTGACCTGATCATAGAGCTTTGTATAAGCATGAAGAATATACTGAATGTCCCCAATATTTTGAGCAATATCAAGTGCTTTTTCAAGTTCTCCACGGCCGATATAGATCCAATAAGAAAGAGTATTCTCACTAGATTTCTGTGACAAGTTTCTAGATACAGCTTCCTTTTGTTCTTGAGTCAGATTGTCTAACTCTAACGAGCTAGCCGCAAGTGTATACTGGACTCCCTTCGGAAGACTATTTGGAGCTTCTGACTTAAGACCTTCTACCACTGCCGTATAATCCTTAGCAATGTAACTCGTCTCAGCCTGAATGATTTTATCCTGCTTAGGCACCACATAAAAAGCATAAATACCTGTTGCAATCCCCATCGCAACTGTTACAATTGCGAGTCCTAAAGAACCCCATTTAAACAATTGATAGTTCCTTTTCGAGACAAACAGTTTTTCCTTTTGACGCTTCTCTTCTTGGATACGAGCCTGCTCACTAATGAGATGGTCTACTTCATCAAAAGTCTCCGCTTTAAAAAGAGTTTCCGCAAAAGCATTTTTTACCGTCGTAAGACTATCAATTAACTCTTCAAAGTTGAGCTTAGGTTGTAAAATGAACACAGCTAAAGCCTTATATTGCTTTAACAAGTCCTCTTTCATGAGCGAAAAAGGAACCACACTATCTGTCATCCCTCTATGTCCTAAAAGGACACTTTCCCCGCTCACAAACAGATTATCTGGGTGAATAAAGGGTTTCATAGGCTGATCGACAGTTTCTTTTAAGAATTGTAACTTTTGAAAAAGATGAAGGCGTTCTAAGATTTCTTTATTTTCAACAGCTTCTCGAATCGACTGATAACCTGCTGGAATTTGGTAAGAAAGACGAACGACCTCTTCTGCCTCTTCTTTCACTGCTCCTTGAGCTAAATGTGCCGTGCTTTCTAAAAAGAATCGATACTGCTTCATCCGATTCAGTTGAAATTGATTAGCGGATAACTTAATCTCTAGTTCACCAGCCTCTTTCGACCACTTGGATTGGATACTTGTCTCTTGTACTTTCATTTCTTTCTCCCTACAATTTCTAATTGATCTCCGTTTCCTAAAGGAAAGTCCGCTATCTGGTCATCATCATAAAAGGCAATTGATTTATTAGTCACTTGAAGATCAAAGTGACTTGGTAGCTCTTGGTTCATCATTGAAAATGACTCACATATCAGCTCTTTTACTCTCTTGAATGAAACCTGCGTTGGAAGTTTCAAATCATATATTTGGTCTCTCCATTTTATACCAACCGTAATTGTCTTCATCACACACTCTCCTTCTTAAAACGAAGCACTTTTGAGTACTTCCTACCTAGCCAAACACCTAGATAGGTCACTCCAAGTAGACCTATTCCAAATCCTAAAATAGATAGCCAAGTAGGTAGCGAAGTGTTAGAGGTGCTCTCTCCAGTCAAAATTGCTTCATCTGCTCTATAATCTGCTTGAAACAAGCCACGCGTCACCTTATCCTGACTCTGAAAACTATTAGTATCTTTAGTCCCGGTAAAAAGAGAGGACTGCGCTTGATGAACATTCTCTTGCTGTGCTTTTTGTAGCTGTTTTTCTTTCTTCACACTATCTTCTAAAAATAATTCAGGAATATTCTTAGACTTAGTAGTCTGAGGACTGTTCCCTTGATCATGGATGGTTTGATTATTAATTTCAAGACTTCCATCATCTGCTCGGACATCACCTGAGTTAAGAAAAAGACACAACAATAATAGACTAAAAATGACTTGAACCTTCTTCATAAATCTCCTTCCCCACTTGGTAAAGATAACTTTATTATACTACAAATCACACCATCTCACAAGAAAACAAAAAGGATCCTTACGGATCCTTACCTTGATTATTTCTGGCTCTATAATTTCTGTAGTGGGTAAAACCACTGTAGGAATTATGGAGTCTATTTTGTTGTAGAAAAAAAGCCCTATAAGACCTATAATGAAAAAGTGACCAACCCCTCATTAGAAAGAATCTTATGGAACAATTAAATTTTATCACAAACATACTTGAAATTAAAGACAAAAATATTATTATCTTAGATTATCTTGACGCTGGAACGCATAAAGAAGTCATTGCTAAGCTCGATTATCCTGCCTCTAAATGTCACAACTGTCAAGGACAAATGGCTAAATATGACTTTCAAAAAATCCAAAATCCCCTACCTCGAATGCGCTTGCTACAAGACTCTCATTCGATTGAAAAAACGCCGTTTCCGCTGTAAAAACTGTGGAAAAATAGCCGTCGCAGAGACTTCCTTAGTCAAGAAGAATCACTAGATCGCAACCATCGTCAAACAGAAAATCACTCAAAAATTGATTGAGAAAGTCCCTATGACAGCTATCTCCGAAAGTTTATCTGTCTCCACTTCTACAGTCATTCGTCAGTTACATAAATTCAAATTTAAGACTGATCTTAACCACCTTCCAGAACACATGAGTTGGGATGAATATAGCTTCAAGAAAGGAAAGATGAGCTTTATTGCACAGGACTACGATACAAGAAAGATCCTAGCTATCTTAGATGGACGGACTCAAGCAACTATTCGCAATCATTTCCTTCGGTATTCTAGACAGGTAAGAAGTCGCGTGAAAGTCATTACCATGGACATGTTTAGTCCCTACTACGATATTGCTAGAAAATTTTTTCCAAATGCTAAAATCGTTCTCGATCGTTTTCATATTATCCAGCATCTCAGCCGAGCAATGAATCGCGTACGCATCCAAATTATGAATCAGTTTGATAGAAGATCGCACGAATATAAAGCACTGAAACGTTACTGGAAACTCATTCAACAGGATAACTATACGCTGAGCAGTAAACGATTTTATCGTCCAACATTTCAGTCGCATTTAACCAATAAAGAGATTCTCAAAAACTTCTCTCTTACTCTCAAGATCTTAGAGATCACTATGAACTCTATCAGCTTTTACTCTTTCATTTTCAAGAGAAGCACGCTGATTATTTCTTTGAATTAATCAAGGAAACTATTTCTTCTGTCAATCCAATCTTCCAGACCATTTTTAGGACCTTTTTGAGAGATCAGGATAAGATCATTAATGCACTTGTACTTCCCTACTCAAAAGCAAAACTTGAAACCACAAATATCCTCATCAAAGTCATTAAGCGAAATGCTTTTGGCTTCCGGAACTTTGAAAATTTTAAAACGAGAATCCTCATCGCTCTTTGAATATCAAAAAGGAGAGAACCAATTTGGTCCTCTCCAGGCTGTAACTTTTTATCAACCCACTACAGTTGACAAAGAGCCTTATTTCTTTCTTGTAAAGAGATTGAGACTAACTCCGATGCCTACAAATAATAAGAGTAGAAGAATCGTTACAATGCTTAAGTTACCACCGACCAAGAGATAACTAAAGCCGTTTTCAATATTTTGTAACGGAGACAGTCGATATAAGAAATTAAGGAAACTTCCTGATTGAGTTGCCACTCCCAAAATAGGAGTTAGTAGGAGATAAAAACCTAAGAGGGATGCAGATACAATATAAGTCGGATACGGAGCTTTCTTCAAGCTGTAAGATAGCACTAAAATCAAGCTTGCCATTAACATAAAGCTATAAATGAACCATAAGAATCCATTAGCTGCTGTTGCTACTCCTATTGTAACTCCTGAAAACAAAATCGAACCAACAGTAGCTGTTATGATTGTCGGTAAGAAACTTTGAAGCTTCAAGTCCCACTTTTTCGTTGTCAAAAGATCAGTTTCTTCCCTTTCCTGTCTATCTTTAACAAAGCGTCCGATCGTCATAGCTATCACAAAAGAAATAACCGATAACAACAAGGTCATATAATAGGGGATGATGGAAATGTGACTAGCTGCCTGTGTCTTACCTTCTGTGACTTTTGTAGTAATTGGATCGGATAAGAAATTGAACACTTGCTTGTTATCAGCACCTCCACTTTTCGCATTGGCAAGCACCTTTCCAAACTGTTCTGCATAAGAGGTATTTTTCTCAACTGTACCACTTGTTTCCTTCACACTCTGATTCAAACTGGAAAGGACACCATCTGCGGACTTTTGAATCGATTCTGTTGTCTCGTTTAACTGTTGGATTTGTGGTGAGATATCTCGTACCTGAGCAGCTCCATCAGCTGTAGCTTGTGCAGTTTTTTTAGAACTATCTCGTAAGCTATCGTATTGAGACAAAAGTGACTTCACTTCTTCTTCCAGCTTAGAGGTATTCATCTTCTCTGGTTGTGGATTTTGATCATTGACAACTGATTCATAAGCAAGTTTCTCAGAATCTTTCCACTGATTATGAGCCTCATCTAAGACCTTCTGCATCTCCCCATACCAGGTATTTAAGGCAGAAGCTTGCTTAACAAGCAAATCTGAGTCTGGGAGAGACTGATACACTTGACGAAGGGTGCCTTCTTTAGGATTTTCTTTTTCACCTAGAATATCTGTTACATCCTTTAATTGCTGATCTACCTGTTTGTATAAATTATCTCCTGTAAGCCGATACTTAGTAACTAAAACATCCGATATTTCTGAAGCCCGTTCGTCGTCAGTTAGATTATTGTAGAGACTATATACAGAATCTGGACTAGCCTTTTGTACGAGAGTACCACTTGATAGCGTGCTTGCAAATTGATTGATATCTAAACTTGCCCCTGGTGATGCAAATAGAGTAACGATTTGTTGGGCAGTAAGGTCTAGGTTTTGGAAGTTTTTCAGAATCGCAGGTAAATCCTCAGCCAAAGTGTCATACTTACCATTAAAGACAGATAACTGAGCACTAGCTTGAACTGAACTTCCATCTGTCCAACTATAACCTACTTGGTTATAGGAATTCTTTTTCACATCATCAGATAAATTCCACTTTATCTGACCACTAATCGTGACACTCACCTTTTTAGGAAGTGTCGCATAGCTTGGTTGACTGACTTTTGGTGAAGTAGTTGGCGTTGCTGTCGTACTTTCACTTGTAGAAGTGGAATTTGTAGATGTTGCTGCATCACTTGCATCCGCATTTGAAGTACTTGATCCCCCTGAGTCCGAAGAGGCGACAGGAGTAGTTGACGCCGTTCTTTCATTAATAAATGTGACTTGAATTGTATTTCCTGATACTGCAGCTGTCACATGATAGCCTGTATCTTTTAACTGTTGACGGATAGAGGCTTCAATTGAATCTTTCGTCACACCTTCCAGTTCAAGATTCCCCATATTTGCATCATCGATGTTCAATTGGACTGTCTGACTACCAGTTGACGGATCAAATTCTAGAGTTTGGTGAATGGGATAGGTCACTGGACTAGTAACAGTAGCCGCTGAGGACAGATACTTAAAGGTTGTATTTTGTCCTAAAGAGCCACCCAACTCGCTACTGTAGTTAGACACAATTTTCAGTGCATTACGATAAGTTGTAGCCTCATCTGATGAGATCAATTTATCTTGCTCTAATTTAGCAATGAGAGCACTCAAATCTCCAGATGAAATCATCGGTAGGCGACTAGCAATTGCCTCAATATACTGCTTAGGAAGTTTGCTTCGGTTTTCTGGCTTCGTCATTAAGTTCAAAATAGCCGAGCGAATATCTTTATCAGTAGCTGTCTGATCACTTAAATCCTTAGAGCCATAATAAGTCTCTGCAATGGTCTCCCTGAGTGCTCTAAGCTCCGCTACTTCTTTTTCTAAAGAAGTGATTTGTGCCTCTAAGTTCCCCTTGACCTTACTTTGTGCAGTTTTATACTCCCCCGCCTTAGCTTTGAAATCTGCCATAAAGGAACCGGTTGCCGTATCGGAAAACTGCAATTCTTTTAATTTAGCATTCCCAACAGTGTAAAGGGCATTATACAAGTCAGAATAATGCTTCTGATCATCTGTCCATTGTTTTTCCAAGGCAGCCTTATCTTTTTCAGATTGCTCCTTATATTGGTTGGTTGACTTTTCAAGACGAGTATTAGCTTCTTTTGAAAACTCATTCACAGAGTTTGTTGTAGATTCAAGGGCTTTCCCAGAAGCATCTAAAGAGTTGTTATTCGCTTCCATGCTGCTTGCGACTGATTTAACAAAAGCTTCTTGTTGGGTCTTAAAGAGTTCATTATCCGTCTTCAGACTATTTGCAATGGATTGAGTACTTCTAAATGAATCTGGTAGGGTCGAAAATGGAGCTTGAATATTTGAAATGATGAACGTATTTTGAGATAACTCTGTAGTTGCCATCTGATTCACATTCGTCTGTGCATCTGAAAGATTTCGAATGATGCTCGAAAAATACATCCGAACCACCCGTTGATTAAATCCTTGTAAGACTGTATTAACTTGACTGTGGACAGCCTGATTAGCTTGTTCGTTTTGCCCTTCGCGAATCTGGTAAGAAACAGTGGCTTTTTCTGGAGAAACACTCTCTAAGCTCAACAATTTCTCAGAAAAGTCTGACGGAAGAGTAATAACTGCATCAAACTGACCTGACTTCAATCCTGCTTCAGCCACGCTACGATTGGTTGTCTCCCAGTTATTCTCTGTATCCTGATTAATTAAAGTGACAAAATCCGAGCCTAAATTATAATCAGTATTTTCAAACCTTGCACCTTTATCTTCATTCACAAGCGCATATTGAACCTTAGCAGTTTGCTTGATCTCACTTGAATAGTGAAGGCTCTGATCCTTTAATGCGAAATAAACAAGAGAACCTGATAACAGGGATACGCATGCTACTGCAGTTAAAATTTTTAAGTATCGTTTTTCTTTATGAGGACTATTCATTATTACCTTTTCCACTTATAACTAGCAAAAAACGACGCCCCTTTCGAAGCGCCGTTCACCGATGATTAATTCAAACCAAATGAAGTTGCATCCTGACGGTCACGCTCAGCAACAGTATCGGCGTATTGATTCAATTGTGCATGGATACTTTCAAGAAGTTGTTCCATTTGAGTTACGCTTACTGATAATTGTTGGAATTGTTCCAAGTAAGATTGGAAAGCCGCACCTTGCCATTGTCCTTGGAGACGACCATTTGCGCCTGAAACTTTGTTAATGGCATCTTTCAATTGTTCAGAAGCATTGGTATAAGTTTGTGCTTCAGACTTTAACTGTTCTGGGGTCAACGAAATTGCTGGCATATCATTATTCTCCTTTTTTGACTTGGTCATCTTCCCGATAACCTTATAGTCAATATTGTATCACAAACTCGTCAGATTGCAAGTGTTTTTTAGAATTTTGATTCAACTTTATAAATCGATTGAAAACTTCCCACTATTTGATGTGTTCAATCAAGCATGTCACATCTTTCAATATAAAAATACTAGGTTATAATGCATTTCATTGTAGACTATTGTATCAATTACTGAACTCCTACTTCCATCGACCATCTTGGTGATATCAGAAAATCAAAAAAAGGGGGTGCAAAACAATTCCCACAGACACCCTACCTGTTGGAACATTTTGCACCCCCTTTGCGTATGTGGGAATAAATTTCATACTTTACCACTATCAATCCTGCTACATCACTTCAGGCTGTTAGATTTATACTTCACTCAAAAATTCAAAAAAGACCGAATATCAAGCCTTTTGTAACCCCTGAAACGGTGGGCTTTATCCCTTTCTCTCCAGCAGTCCTACAACCTCGATATGATGCGTCTGCGGAAAAAGATCCACTGGTTGTACTTTCTGCAACTCGTATCCCAATTCTTGGTAAAGTTTGATATCACGCGCCATGGTTGCGACATTGCAGGAGATATAGGAAATGCGGTCTGCTCCTGTTTGGCTGCTTGCCTTGATAAAGCTTTCTGTGAGGCCTTTTCTTGGTGGGTCTACTAGGATAAGACTTGGTTGAATACCTTCCTTGAGCCAATTCTTCATAGAATTTTCAGCTGTGTCACATACATAGTGGGCGTTGGCAATCCCGTTGATTGCCGCATTCTTTTTGCTATTCTCAACTGCTTCTGGAATCACTTCAACACCATAAACTTCCTTGACATGCTTAGCAACGGATAAACCAATGGTTCCAATTCCTGAGTAGGCATCAATGACCACATCATCTTCTTTTAATTCAGCAAAGTCAATGGCTGTTTGATAGAGTTTCTCAGCCATCTCTGTATTGACCTGATAGAAGGCTGGTCCAGAGATTTGGAAATCATTTCCCAACATTTGGTCGGTAATGTAATCTTGACCATAAAGCGTACGCCAGTCCTTGCCGAAAATAGCATTGGTATTCTGGTCGTTGATATTTTGCATGACAGAGACAATCTCTGGGAACTGCTTGATTAGTTGTTCAATCAATTGCTCCACTCGGAAAATTTTCGGACGAGTTGTCACCAAAATGACCATGATTTGTCCTGAGTAATGACCACGACGCACAACGAGATTGCGAATCAAGCCAGACTGTTCCTTTTCATCATAAGGCTTCAAATCATAACGACGGAGTAAGTCACGTAGGGCTACTACAACTTGGTCGATTACTGGATCCTGAATAAAGAAGTCTTCCAGAGGCATGAGATCATGGGAATTCTTACGGAAAAAGCCAGTTTCCAAGACACCATTCACTCGACGAACGGGAACTTGCGCCTTGTTTCGATACTTGACTGGATTTTCCATACCCAGCGTTTCAGCGACCTCTACATCTCTAATACCAGCAATTTTGTAGAGACTGTCTTTGACTTGCTTGGTTTTAAACTTGAGCTGCTCTGGGTAGGCAAGATGCCCCAAGTCAGCAATTCCTGAACGCAGATAAGCTAGGTCAAGGTCTTGGTTACGATGAGGTGATTGAACAAGGTATTCTTCAACTTTCCCAAAGCCAATCTTTTTAGTGACTTTAAGGACACGCATGAGGATTTTCTCAGTTGGAAGAGCATTTTCTACAAAGAAAACCAAACCATCTACCTTGGCAACACCAGCACCTTCATGGGTCAAATCAACAATTTCAACTTCTACAATATCATTTTTCTTTAACATATTTTTCACTTTCTATCGGCCGACAAAAAAGACGGCAACATTTCTGTTACCATCTATTATATCATGAAATGACCTAAGCACCAAAACTCTTGAAGAAGTTGACAATGGCTTGCCAAAGAGAGCTAAAGAAGTTGCCCCCCTCTTCTAGCGCTTTATTGGCATCAAAGTTGAGGTTGATATTTTTAAAACTATCTCCAGCTTGTGAAACGATGCTTTGTTTGAGATCATTTAGGGTTTTGGTGAAATCAGCATTGTTCAAAATGTCACTCTTTGAGAGATTGAGCGCAAAATTGATGATGATATTGACCTGGTTTCCTGTTATAACCTGATCAAGTTTGTAGTTTTTTAGTGTGTCTTCTACAATTTTGCGAACATCTTCCTCTGTCAGATTGCCTTTGGCTTCTTTTGCTTTTGCGATTCCTGCCTTGATATCTGCCAAAGCAACATTGAGTTTATTGGCATCGTAACCTGACTTGTCCTTGTTTTCAGCATTGATATCTGATAAGGCTTTTAGCTCCTCTTGGGCCAAGTCTTTATTGGCTTGCGGTACTTTAGCACCATTGGCCTCTAACGAGTAGTAAATCCCTGCCAGGGCACTTTCACCTGTAACTGGAATAGGAGCTGCAACTGTGATTTTAGCATGCTCTACTCCCAAGGTCACCGCTGCATTACGATACATATCCTGCGTCACCTTGGTGATATTTTCAGGCGTTTCAATCTTGATCTCTAGAGGCGACTTATCACCCAGTTTTTGAATCTTGGCTGACGAATAGAGCTGGAGACTAGCATCATTAGCCACATTCATAATGTTCGAATAGATATCAGGTGTCATAGTTTTGATATCTTTGGTGTCTTTTGATGCATCATAGCCCAGTTTGCTAAGAGTTTGGTTTTTCTGGTCTTCAGATAGAGAAGAACCTAGGACATATTCTGGTTGTACATAGGTTTCATCGATTACTTTTTGAACATCGGTTGCTGCGTGGACGCTCGCCATAGCTGTTGCAGCCCACAATACTGCAGCACTTGTTAGAAAGAATTTCTTTCTCATGGGATATTCCCTCCTTTACCTTTCTAGGTTAATAAAACAATCTTAAAGAAAACTTATAGCGAAAAACACCTGGCAAAACCAGATGTTTAGAAGAAATTAAAGAATTTCATGATATAGAGATTAAAGCGAACCTGTCTCGAGTAGTAATAATTTCCACCATTCTCATAGAGTTCGGCTCCGTGAAAGATAGAAATCGGGTTGATATAGGTGTAGGTCTTCCCTGTAATATTGCCTAGGATTGGAGCGACCGTTTCTCGGGAGTAACGCTTGGCTAGTGCCAGAGTATTTTCCTTGCCATTCTGAGCGATAAAGTCGATATAGGCAGGTCCAAAATTATAGGCTTGCACGGCTGTCCAGACATCAACACCCTTTTCCTGAGCTAGATAGAGATTATCAGTCAATGTCTGAATTCCCTGACGAATGCTCGTCACATTGTCATTGATAGTATTTGTGGTACCGCTAGCAGACTCGCTAGACTGCATGACATCGCCTTCTTTTCCCTTTGTTTCGGTATAAATCATGGCGAGCACAAGCTCTTCATTGGCTGGAGTATCTCTTTCATTGAGGATTTCTCGAACCATGGGTTGGTAGGTCATGACTTGCTTCACATCTTGATGGATATGATAGACTTTATAGACAGCGAAAAGGAAGACTGCTAGCACTAGCACTCTTCGTAGTAATTTAAACATTATTTACTTTGAATATCCTCGATATTTTTGATTAAGATAGAATAGGTTCCATTGTCATTTTGGATAAACTCGACAGATTCTGCGTCTTGATAGACGTTATTGGGAACGATGAGCTCGATTCCGTTTGACAAGGAGAGTTTTTGATTTTCAAATTTCTTGAGCTGACGACTGGCATCAATTTCATCAAACTGGACTGGTTCTGGTACGGCTTCCTTAACTTGATCAATAAAGCTCAAACGAGCTGTCAGATTGTTGTCAAAAAGGTCATTAGCCAATTTTTCAGGTGACAGTTCATTGCTTTCTTCAAGATTGTTGAAAATCGCTGATTTGATCTTGGATTGAAATTGAAAATCATCTGTGTTAAAAGATTCAGCAATTCTCTGGGCCGTTTTCTCCAGTTCCTTGATGGATTTCTTTGGTGAAATCTTAGGGGCAACAGCTAGGAGATTATCTGAAAAATAATTCAAGAAAGTCCCATTGTACTTGATACGTTTTTCGATGAGATGGTACTTGCGACTTTGAAGATTGACCACCAAGGCCTCATCAGCCCCTGTTCCAAATCCAGGCAGGTTATTCTGAGTCAGCTTGATTGGATTATCAACTTCCCCACCGAGGTGAGTCAAGGTTTCCCGCAAGGCAATTCGCAAGAAAGCGAAATGCTCTACACCTTCTTTAGAAAATTGCACAAAAATCAAGTCATTGGTCTTGAGATTTTCAGAAATGCTAAACTCTTCTTTCCAGAGATTAGCCAGGGTTACTGATGTCTCCAACAAATCATCTGTGATGTGATTGAAGAAGGGATTTTCTTCTTCGAAAATCCCAGTCTTGGCTTCATCTGAATACACGCGTTCGATTTTTTTACGTAGGTATTCCTCGATTTTTGGAGTGATATTGAGAAACTTATCCGCTAGAAACAACTCAGTATCATCTGGGCTGAACTGATGGATAATAGCTTTCTTAATATAAATGTCCATAAAAGTATTAGTCCTCGTATAGTGGGAAGGCATCTGTCAACGCTTTAACTTCACTTCTCACTTCTTCTAAGACAGCTTCATTTTCTGCATTTTTAAGGGTTTTGATAATGAGTTCAGCCACTTTACGGCTTTCTTTTTCACCAAATCCACGCGCAGTGATGGCTGCAGATCCAATACGAATACCACTTGTCTTGAATGGTGACAAGGTTTCGTAAGGGATTGAGTTTTTATTTAGGGTAATATTAACCTCATCCAGCAAGTTTTGAGCAACTTTTCCGTTCTCTACAACCTTAGTTACATCCACTAGGAAGAGGTGGTTTTCAGTTCCACCGGAGATGATACGGAAATCAGAGTCTTGCAAGAAGACTTCAACCATAGCCTTGCTGTTTTTGATGACATTAGAAGCATATTCCTTAAAGGCTGGATCCAAAACTTCTTTGAAGGAAACTGCCTTAGCCGCCACAATATGCTCTAAAGGACCACCCTGAATACCAGGGAAAATAGCTGAGTTGATTTTCTTAGCTAGGTCCTCATCATTTGTCAAAATCAAACCACCACGAGGTCCACGAAGGGTTTTGTGGGTCGTTGTTGTAGTGATATGAGCGTATGGCACTGGGCTTGGGTGAAGACCGGCTGCCACCAAACCAGCGATATGGGCCATATCGACCATGAGCTTAGCCCCAACAGCATCTGCGATTTCACGGAATTTTGAGAAGTCGATAATTTGAGAATAGGCTGAAGCACCAGCTACAATTAGTTTTGGTTTGACTTCTTGGGCTTGTTTCAAGATAGCATCAAAGTCCAAGAGTTCTGTTTCAGGATCCACACTGTAAGAAACAAAGTTGTAGGTTTGACCTGAGAAACTAACAGGAGCTCCGTGAGTCAAGTGTCCACCTGCTGCCAAATCCATCCCCATAACGGTATCACCTGGCTCAATCAAGGCCATGTAAGCAGCACAGTTGGCTTGGCTTCCTGAGTGAGGTTGGACATTGGCGAATTTAGCACCAAAAATTTCTTTTGCACGTTCAATCGCTAGAGTTTCTACCACGTCTACTACATCAGTTCCACCATAATAACGGCGTCCTGGGTAACCCTCGGCATATTTGTTTGTCAAGATAGACCCTTGAGCTGCCATAACAGCCTTGGAAACCACGTTTTCCGAAGCAATCAACTCAATGTTGTTTTGTTGGCGTTCTTCTTCTTTGGCAATAGCATTCCAGAGATCAGCATCGTATGCTTTAAAATCGTCTTTATCAAAAATCATAGGTCTTCTCCTTTATAGTGTGACTGGTCCTTTAGTTTATTTTTCAATAAGAAAAAAACTAAAAGATGCGAATAAACCGTTTCTGCATTTTATCACAAGTATAACCAACTTTTTCATAAAATGCATGAGCACCCAGACGATGATCAGCAGAGTTTAAGCGGATAAACTCATAGCCCCGTCTTTTTGCTTCTTGATCCAACCCTTGCAGTAAGCTTTTACCGATACCTTGCCCTTGTGCTTGAGGCGAAACCGCTAAGCCTAAGATATTAAAGCCTGCTTTGGAATAGAGAGATTCATAAACTTCAGCATGGACATATCCAAGTAGGACATGGCTGACCTCATCCTCATAGCCAAGTAGGAAATGATGAGAATCCTGAGACAGTCTAGCTAGTTGACTAGCTGTGTCCTCTGGACTAAAAGTATAGCCCAAAGTCTCTTGATTGATGTCACATATAGCTTTTACATCTGTTTCTTGCAAATCTCTTAGCATCTCATTCCTCCTCAAAAGAAATCTCTGGCAACTGAGCAAGAATATCTTCACGCTTGATCGCCCCTTGGCGTAAGATTTTCACCTTATCTCCAGACAAATCCAAAATCGTCGAATCCTGTCCAGTTAAAGAAACATCGTCCTCCAGACCCAGAACCTCTTGGTCAAAATCCTCTAGAATTTGAGCAAAGGTCACTCCACTTGCCTGACCTGAAATATTGGCAGACGGCCCAATCAAGGGACCTGTCTCTCGAATCAAATCAAGTGTAATGGGGTGACTCGGCATCCGAAATCCTACCGTTACAAGACCAGAATTGACCCAATAGGGAACTCTGTCATTGGATTCGAGGATAATGGTCAAGGGCCCTGGTAAAAAGGCCTCTACAAGTTTTTCTAGATAAGTTGGCTGATTCTTTGAAAAGTGCAAGATGTCCTCTAGAGAAGAGACATTAAGATTGAGCGCCTTATCTCTAGGACGACGTTTGAGTTGGTAAACATGGTCAACAGCTTTTTCGTCTAAGGCCTTAGCAAAAAGACCGTAAACCGTCTCTGTAGGCAGAACGACAGCTCCACCATTTTCTAACTCTTGTCTAATCCTGTCCATCATCAACCACAACCATCCTATCTTGACCAAATTGGTCCTTGAGTGTTCGTACTCGTTTTTCAGGAAGATATTTCCTAAAAAGCGCAGGAACACTTTGACCTTGCTTGTATCCAATTTCAAGGTAAATCTTACCACCATCTGTGAGATAGTCTTTTGCATCTTCCGCAATTCTGCGATAAATAGCTAGGCCATCCTCATCTGCAAAGAGAGCTAGATGAGGCTCCGAATGTAAAACATTCAAACCGACCTCCGACTCATCTTCACGAGAGATATAGGGTGGATTGGATACAATTATATCATATTTTTCAGAAATTTCTGCAAAACAATCAGATTTTTTAAAAAATATCTGGAGATTCTGAACTTTAGCGTTTTCAGTTGCCAAATCTAGTGCATCTTGTGAAATATCCACTGCCGTTACAGACCAATCTGGACGATTTTTTGCTAAAGCAAGGGCTATGGCACCACTTCCAGCCCCGATATCTAGGACATTGAGATTTTCCTCAGGATTTTCTGTGAGGATGAGTTCCACCAACTCTTCTGTTTCTGGACGAGGAATCAAAACCCGCTCATCTACTTTTAACTGCATTCCAAAGAAATATGCGTGACCAATGATATACTGAGCTGGTTTGTGGGCCGTTAACTGCTGGTAAATTTCCTCTACAAATTGTTTTTCTTCCTCTGTTACTTCTTGCTGGAGGGCAAAGACGAAATCCGTAAAAGAGAGTTTTTTCAGGCTACGATAGACAAAAGAGAGGCTTTCTGCTTCCTCTCCTTGTCTTATCAATTCTTCTTCAAAATCTGAAAATAATTGAGCTAGTTTCATTATTTGTTTAATTCTTCTAATTTCTGTGTTTGATCGTAAAGGACCAAAGCGTCTACAACTTCATCCAATTTACCAGACAAGATGGTATCTAGTTTTTGAAGGGTCAAGCCAATACGGTGGTCTGTAACACGGTTTTGTGGGAAATTGTAAGTACGGATCCGTTCTGAACGGTCACCAGTACCGATAGTAGACTTACGTTCAGCGTCTTGTTCATCCTGGGCAATTTGTGCAAAGTGGTCAGCCACACGCGCACGGATGATTTTCATAGCCTTCTCACGGTTCTTCTGCTGGGTACGTTCTTCCTGCATCTCAACCTTGATATTGGTCGGCAAGTGAACAATACGAACGGCAGTCGCAACCTTGTTGACGTTCTGACCACCAGCACCAGATGCGTGGTAGATGTCAACACGAAGGTCTTTTGGATCAATATCGTACTCTACTTCTTCTACTTCTGGCATGACAAGAACTGTCGCTGTTGAGGTGTGGACACGGCCTTGGCTCTCTGTCACAGGGACACGTTGCACACGATGGGCACCAGACTCATACTTGAGTTTAGAGTATACAGACTGACCAGAAACCATAGCAACGACTTCTTTGAAACCACCGACACCATTCATAGAAGCTTCCATGACTTCAAAGCGCCAGCCTTGGGCTTCAGCATACTTTTGGTACATAGTTAGCAAATCTCCAGCGAAGAGCGCCGCTTCGTCTCCACCAGCTGCTCCACGGATTTCAAGGATGATGTTCTTGTCATCGTTTGGATCCTTTGGAAGGAGCAAGATTTTCAGTTTTTCTTCGTATTCTTCTTTTTCAGCCTTGGCATCTTTGAGCTCTTGCTTGGCCATTTCCTCCAAGTCCGCGTCTCCACCAGATTCCTTAATCATCTCTTCGGCATCAACGATGTTTTGAAGGACTTGCTTGTATTCACGGTAGGCAGTTACCGTATCACGAGTAGAAGCTTCTTCTTTCGAAAGCTCCATGAAACGCTTGGTATCTGAGACGACATCTGGGTCACTCAGCAATTCTCCTAGTTCTTCATAACGGTCTTCTACAGCTTGTAGTTGATCATAGATGTTCATTTTTTCTCCTTAGTTCTAAATTGTTAAATCATAGATTGCTACTACTTCGTTCTCAAATATTTCCCCAGTTTCTTTAAATCCATAACTGAGGTAACAAGATCTTGCATGTTCATTTTCTGGTTCATAAGACAACCAAAGTTTATTGTCTAAACCTGCTGGCGCTGTCCGAACATAGTCCAGCACTTTATCCATAATTGGTTTAAAATATCTTTGATTTTGAAAATTCTTATCAATCATAAAACGAAATAGTAAATAATTTCCACTACTAATTCCGATCTTTTTATCATAAGCTATCATCACAAAACCTATAATTGCATCATTATCATAAACTGCCAATGGAGCTACAAAATCTCCATTTTTATTGTAGACATATGCTTCAGCTAAACTAATTGCGTTGGTTGCAATGAATTGTTTTTGATATTCCTTGACATCCAAATTCAAAACATCAAAATAATTTTCCATTGTAACATCTCTTAGTTCAATTGTCATAGTTGTGCTCCTTGTTAGATGTTATCATTGGCGCAAAATAATGTTTACGGCAAACCGAGATATAGGTTTCATTGCCACCAATTTGAATTTGTTCGCCATCATAAACGGGCAGCCCATCCTGAGTACGCAACACCATGGTCGCCTTTTTCTTACAGTACTGACAGATGGTCTTGATTTCGTCAATCTTGTCTGCTAAGAGCAAGAGGTATTTTGAACCTTCGAACAATTCATTGCGAAAGTCATTCTTCAAACCAAAAGCCATGACAGGTATGTCTAACTCATCAACAACACGAGCTAGGTCGTAAACATGGTGACGCTTGAGAAACTGGGCCTCATCGACCAACACACAGTAAGGTTTTTCAGGTAAGTCACGGATATAACCGAAGATATCTGTCGTTTCCTCAATCGCAATGGCTGGGCGTTTCATGCCAATCCGACTAGACACATAGCCAACACCGTCACGCGTATCCAGAGCCGAAGTCATAATCACAACTCCCTTTCCTTGCTCCTCGTAGTTATAGGCCACCTTGAGAATCTCAATCGTCTTACCAGAGTTCATGGTCCCATAACGATAATACAACTGTGCCATGCTATTATTTCACGTCCATTTCTAAATTTTTGCTACATTCTAGTATATCATAATTTTCTGAAGCTTTAAACGGCAAAATGTGGTAAAATAGAAGAAATCAAAAACTAGTGGAGGAAGCTATTATGCCATTTGTACGCATCGATTTATTTGAAGGACGCACGCTCGAGCAAAAAAAAGCTCTTGCTAAGGAAGTAACGGAAGCTGTTGTCCGTAACACAGGAGCACCTCAATCTGCTGTCCATGTCATCATCAATGACATGCCTGAAGGAACTTACTTCCCTCAAGGAGAAATGCGCACCAAATAAACTAGCTTAAGCAGAATTGCTTAGGCTTTTTCAATCTCCAAGTAGCATCCATTGAAGAAATAACCTAAATTTGTTACAATTTGAAGAGATGCTTGGATACATATCCTAAGAAAAGAAATACAAAAGGAAATAGTATGATTACACGTGAATTCGACACCATCGCTGCTATCTCTACTCCACTAGGAGAAGGGGCTATTGGTATTGTCCGCCTGAGTGGAACTGACAGTTTTGCCATTGCACAAAAAATCTTTAAAGGTAAAGACTTGAGTCAGGTTGCTAGCCACACTCTCAACTACGGTCACATCGTTGACCCTCAAACTGGTAAGGTCATGGACGAGGTTATGGTTGGGGCTATGAAGTCTCCCAAAACCTTCACTCGTGAGGATATTATCGAGATTAACACCCACGGTGGGATTGCAGTAACCAATGAAATTCTTCAGCTAGCTATACGTGAAGGAGCTCGGTTGGCAGAACCTGGTGAATTTACCAAGCGTGCCTTTCTAAATGGTCGTGTGGACTTGACACAGGCTGAGGCAGTGATGGACATCATCCGTGCCAAAACTGACAAGGCTATGAATATCGCTGTCAAACAATTGGACGGTTCCCTTTCTGATCACATTAACAATACTCGGCAAGAAATCCTCAATACGCTTGCCCAAGTAGAGGTCAATATCGACTATCCTGAGTACGACGATGTTGAGGAAGCTACTACTGCTGTTGTCCGCGAGAAGACTATGGAGTTTGAACAATTGCTAACCAATCTCCTTAGAACAGCTCGTCGCGGTAAGATCCTCCGTGAGGGAATTTCAACTGCCATCATCGGGCGTCCCAACGTTGGAAAATCGAGCCTCCTCAACAACCTCTTGCGTGAAGACAAGGCTATCGTAACTGACATCGCTGGTACGACACGAGATGTTATCGAAGAATACGTCAACATTAACGGGGTTCCTCTCAAATTGATTGATACAGCTGGAATCCGTGAAACAGATGATATCGTGGAACAAATCGGTGTCGAACGTTCGAGAAAAGCCCTCAAGGAAGCTGACTTGGTACTACTAGTGCTAAATGCCAGTGAACCACTAACAGCACAAGACAGACAACTCTTAGAAATCAGTCAGGATACCAATCGCATTATTCTTCTTAACAAAACTGACCTGCCAGAAGCGATTGAAACTTCTGAACTTCCTGAAGATGTCATCCGTATTTCAGTTCTTAAAAACCAAAACATTGATAAGATCGAAGAGCGTATTAACGATCTCTTCTTTGAAAATGCTGGTTTGGTTGAGCAAGATGCTACTTACTTGTCAAATGTCCGTCATATTTCCTTGATTGAAAAGGCCGTTGAAAGTCTACAAGCTGTTAACCAAGGTCTGGAACTGGGGATGCCAGTTGACCTTCTTCAGGTTGACTTAACTCGTACTTGGGAAATTCTCGGAGAAATCACTGGTGATGCTGCTCCAGATGAACTCATCACCCAACTCTTTAGCCAATTCTGTTTAGGAAAATAAGAAAAATCCATGATCGTTCATTCGGTCATGGATTTTATTATCTTTATTAGTAATCTGGTCTTAGGACACCTGTTACGGTTGCCTTAGTTGCTTCGTAGTCGCCATCTACAACAACTTTGATAATGCGTTTGGCATCTTCTTCCGGCGCTGGAACTAGAGGTAGACGAGTTGGTCCAGCTTCAAATCCCATATAGTTCAGAACCGCCTTAACTGGAGCAGGACTTGGATAAGAGAAGAGGGCATTGACCTTAGGAATGAATTTACGTTGAATTGCTGCAGCTTTTTTCATATCGCTTTCTGCAATTGCAGTGAACATTTCGTGCATTTCATCTCCATTTGTATGAGAAGCAACCGAAATAACCCCATCTGCACCGAGATTCATAGCATGGAAGGCATCGCCATCTTCACCTGTATAAATCAAAAACTCTTCTGGCTTGTGCTCAATCAAGTAAGCCATATTTGCCAAGCTGGTACATTCTTTAACACCGATAATATTAGGATGGTCAGCCAAACGAAGCATGGTTTCTGGAGTTAATTCCACTACTACACGACCTGGAATGTTATAGATGATAATGGGTAGGTCCGAAGCATCCGCAATCGCCTTAAAGTGCTGATACATCCCTTCTTGAGAAGGTTTATTGTAGTAAGGCACGATAGCAAGACCAGCAGCAAAACCACCAAAGTCTGCGACTTCTTTGACAAATTCGATAGAGTCACGTGTGTCATTGGTCCCTACACCCGCAATCAAAGGAACACGTCCATTGACAACCTTTTGCACAGCCGCAAACAATTCCAACTCTTCATCGTGGGTCAAGGTCGGACTCTCAGCAGTTGTTCCTGCGAGAAGAATTCCGTCTGTGTGATGGGACAACAAATGCTCAATCAAAGCAGGAATGGCATCAAAGTTGATGGAACCATCCTCATGGAAAGGGGTAATGAAGGCCGTGATGATTTTACACTCTTTTAAATCTTGGTAAGACATGTGAAACACCTCTCTATTTCAAAGAAGGAGTTCATTCGAACTCCTAAACCATTATTTCAATTCAAATTTCAGATCAGCTGTTGGACGGACCAAACCACGCTCATGAAGTGTTTCTGCGATTTGAACTGAGTTCCAAGCAGCACCTTTGAGGAGGTTATCTGAAACAACCCACATATGGATTCCTTTTTCAGCATCCAAGTCTTTACGGATACGACCAACAAAGGTATCACGTGAGCCAACAGCATTGATAGCTTGCGGATAGATTTGATGAGCTACATCATCCTCCAGAACTGCACCTGGAAAGGCTGCGATGGTTGCTTTCACTTCTTCAATTGGAGCCACTTCTTTTGTTTCGATATAAACAGACTCAGAGTGAGCTGACAAGACTGGAATACGAACACATGTTGCAGACACTGCGATGCTATCATCTTCCATGATTTTCTTCGTTTCCTTGGTCATCTTCATCTCTTCGTAAGTGTAATCATTGTCAGTGAAGACATCGATTTGTGGAAGTGCATTGAAGGCGATAGGATAGTGTTTTTTGTCACCACCTGAAGGCAAGATTTCTGCATGCAAATCACGTGGATTTACACCATCATTCAAGACTTCACGAAGTTCACGCTGTGTTTCAAGAATCGCTCCCATACCAGCACCTGAAACAGCTTGGTAAGTTGAAACGATGATACGGTCTAAGCCCCATTTTTGACGAACTGGCTCAAGCGCTACCATCATTTGGATTGTTGAACAGTTCGGACAGGCAATAATCCCATTGTGGGCATCAAGTGCGTGAGCATTTACTTCTGGGACCACCAAGGGTACATCTGGATTTTGGCGGAAATAAGATGTATTATCCACTACTACCGCACCAGCTTTAACGGCGTACGGTGCATACTTAGCAGATGTCGAACCTCCTGCTGAGAAGAGAGCAATATCAACACCTTCAAAGGCTGTCTCAGTCGTTTCCTCAATCGTAATATCTTGATCTTTAAATTTCAAAGTCTTACCTGCTGAACGTGCAGAAGCAAGGTAACGGATTTTATCGATTGGAAGTGTTGATTCTTCCAACATTTTTATCATCTGAGCTCCGACAGCACCTGTCGCGCCGACTACAGCAACTGTATATCCCATAAATAACCTCTTTCGGAATTTTCTAAAAATTTCTATAATAGAAGTATTATACTACTTTTTCTAAAAATTGAAAAGTATTTTGGGGTTCTATTTTCTGAAAATTAAAAATCCCTAGCCATTGACTAGGGACTAAGAGGCATCTTCATGTGATGAGCAGGTTCACACAACTCATCAAGGTCCGCTCCTGCGTTATGACCTCCTTATGCTCAATAGCAGTCCGAAGACTACCTATCGACTCATCGCACCTACTATTCTACTAAAGAGAGTCACTTTTGTCAACAAACAAAATTCTTTGGGTTTATTTACACAGGAACATAAGAAAAACCTTGGTTGCCCAAGGTTATTTCGTTTCATTCATGCTAATTGCCGGGATTGAACCGGCGACCTCATCCTTACCATGGATGCGCTCTGCCAACTGAGCTAAATCAGCTTACCTAAAAAGTATACTATAGTTCTATGTTCTTGTCAAGCGCTCTCTTTTAATTTTATGGAATGAAAAAAGCTAGATTTGGCAAGAATCTAGCTTATAAACTTCTTATTTTGTGAGGTCGATTCGCTGTCCCAGTTTTCCGATTAGGATTGCACCAACGATAAGGGATGCAAACTCTCCAATTCCTGTAGAAAACCAAGTGAAGAAGAATGGAGCTTCTGCAACGATATGAAGTTCTGCCGCAATGGTAATCATTGAAATGGAGAAGAGGATTGAAAAGAAGAAATGATCTTTTCGAATCAAACCATTGAACAAATAGTCTTTCTTGTACTTGCTAAAGAGCCAAACACCCAGACTAAGGAAAACTAGGGTAGACCCCCCTCCGACAAAGACGTCTATCAGACCAAAGCTAAAGAAATTAGCAATCATACAACCAATCGTCACACCGATGATATATTTAGGATTGTAGAAGGCCAAAAAATTCATCATCTCAGAAATACGGAACTGGTAAGCACCGTAGCTAATGGCATTCAGCGGTGGGGTGATGGTCAAAACCACATAGATAGCAGCAACGATAGCAATATCTGCCATGTCACGAACAGTTAGATTTTTCATGTTTTCTCCTTTGGCGGTTTCCCGCGTAAAATATGCTTGGTGAAAGAAGCTAAGCACCAAGGGTTGAGTGAATCAACCTTACCAGTATAGCACATTATATGACTTTATGCTATACTAAAATTATGAAAAATCAAATTAAAGCTTTTTTTGATAATGAAATCCTCTCCTATCTATTTTTTGGTGGTGCTACTACTCTGGTATCAATTTTATCACGTTTGGTTATTTACCGTATTAGCCACCAAGAAATCCTAGCAACCATACTCGCAAACATTATCGGTATTCTTTTTGCCTTTATCACAAATGACACTATCGTCTTTAAGCAAAAGAGAAAGAATTGGCTAATTCGCCTAGTTAAATTTTTCTTAGCACGTCTTTCTACACTTGGTCTTGACGTTCTTTTAACTTATATCTTTGTTACATCTTATCCCGATATTATCGGACAATTTGTCAACGATCAACTAGATCAGGTTAATGCCATCGAAACGCTAATTGCGCAGGTTTTGATTATCATTCTTAACTATATTTTTAGTAAAGTATACGTTTTTTATAAATGAAATAGGTATCAGTAAGTATTAAGGTTGTAATATTTAGGTATTTCAGGTACAATTAAGATTAGTTTTTGAAAGGAAATTATGAAAATGTTAAAAGATCTTAAAGAATTTTTGCTTCGTGGCAATGTCGTTGATCTCGCTGTCGGTGTGATCATCGCCTCTGCTTTTGGTGCTATCGTTACTTCACTTGTAAATGACATCATCACTCCACTTATCTTGAACCCAGCTTTGAAAGCGGCGAACGTTGAACGCATCGCTGAACTTTCATGGAATGGCGTTGGTTACGGTAGCTTCTTGAGTGCTGTTATCAACTTCTTAGTGATTGGTACTGTTCTTTTCTTCGTTATCAAGGCTGTTGAAAAAGCTCAAAACCTTACTAAGAAAGAAGAGCCAGCTGAGGATACACCTGCTGCTCCAACTGAACTTGAAGTCCTTCAAGAAATCAAAGCTCTTCTTGAGAAAAAATAAGACAAATAAAGGATCTAGCTTCATGCTAAATCCTTTTTCTTTAGTCTTTCGGCAACTTACCAGCCTTTTCTAGCATTTTCTTAATCAAGTAAGGCATCTTCACATTTTCACGGCCTTTTTTCTCAATGAGTTTTTTCACAAATTCTGGCATCTGGAGGTCGTCTGTCTCCTCCATAATATCCTTAGTGGTGGCTGACGGAGCTAGCTCGTCAAAGGTTTCTTCTTCTGGGAGAAATTCCTTAAATTCTTTGTATTCATTAGCTCTTACAGTATCAACTAAAGCATCAATTAAACGAGAGTCTGTGTTTGGCATAGCTGGTCGATGGTAGGTGACACCTAATTCTTGACATAATTCATAACATTCTACATCATTATCAAAAAGAACTTCGATATGTTCACTGATAAAGCTAATTGGTACAAAAATATAATGCTCTGGATGTTGCTTTTGTTCTCTCAAATACTCGAGTACATCTGGCTTGATCCAAGGGATTCCAATATCACTCTCGCTCTGCCAAGTGTTGGTATACTGATCTGCTGTTAGACTGAGTTGCTCTGCTATCAACTTGCTATTATCAAAAATCTGATCGATATAAGGATCTCCAAAATCCAAGGCAAAAATGGGAACACTATGGGCTGAGAAGATTACCTTAAAGGACTCTTCTCTCACATCGTTTCGTAAAATTTTGCTAATCTCATCTGTCCAGAAGTCCAGCAAAGACTGTTGCTGATACCAATCCTTAATGACTAAAAATCGGATCTGCTGACTTTCCAGAAACTTCTCATACCCCATGACTGAGTAAAAGGAATAATGAGGTTCCAAAATCAAGCAGATACATTCTTCAACGCCATCAGCCTCCATCTGCTTGATTACGTCTGGGATAAAGGGGCGAGAAAACTTATTGGCAAAGTAGATGCCATACTCTTCTCCTAACTGTTCATTGACTAACTTGACCTCCTCACGTGTAATCCTCTGAAGCGGTGTTCCACCTATACGAACATAGTTGTCATAGAGAGTCTGAATCTCGTGATCTTTGGGTCTAACTCCACGACGAATGTTAGTAAAAAAATCCGCCACACTCTCAAAGGTAATCTCTTCTGGCGAACCGAATGTCATCATTAAAATTGCTTTTTTCATTGATACGTCCTTGTGATATTTTTTTCAATTACCATTGTACCATGAAATATATAATAAATAAACGCTTTCATTCATTTTATTTTTATTTACTCCTCTTTGTTTTTCTCTCCATTCTATGATACAATGAAAAAAATGATTATTAAAGGAGTTTTTATGACTTATCCCAACCTTTTAGAGCGTTTCTTGACCTACGTTAAGGTCAATACGCGTTCTGATGAACACTCTACTACTACTCCAAGTACGCAAAGCCAGGTAGATTTTGCGACCAATGTTCTTATTCCTGAAATGAAACGTGTTGGTTTACAAAACGTCTACTACTTGCCAAATGGTTTTGCTATTGGTACCTTACCAGCTAATGATCCAAATCTCACTCGCAAAATTGGCTTCATCTCCCACATGGATACAGCTGATTTTAATGCTGAGGGAGTTAATCCGCAAGTCATCGAAAATTATGATGGAGGAGTTATCAACTTGGGTGATTCTGGATTTAAACTGGATCCAGCTGACTTTAAGAGTCTTGAGAAATATCCAGGCCAAACCCTTATCACAACAGATGGCACGACCTTGCTAGGTGCTGATGACAAGTCTGGAATTGCTGAAATTATGACTGCTATCGAATACCTGACTGCTCATCCCGAAATCAAACACTGTGAGATTCGTGTTGGTTTTGGTCCCGATGAAGAAATTGGTGTTGGTGCCAATAAATTTGATGCAGAAGATTTTGACGTTGACTTTGCCTATACTGTTGATGGTGGCCCACTAGGTGAACTTCAGTACGAGACTTTTTCAGCCGCTGCTGCTGAGCTTCATTTCCAAGGACGCAATGTTCATCCTGGTACTGCCAAAGGTCAGATGGTTAATGCCCTTCAGCTAGCAATTGATTTTCACAATCAACTTCCAGAGAATGACCGACCTGAACTGACAGATGGTTACCAAGGTTTCTATCATCTTATGGATGTGTCAGGTAGTGTCGAGGAGGCGCGTGCAAGCTACATCATCCGTGACTTTGAAAAGGATGCCTTTGAAGCGCGTAAAGCAGCTATGCAAGCCATCGCAGACAAGATGAATCAAGAACTTGGGAATGATCGCGTGACCTTAACTCTGACAGACCAGTACTACAATATGAAGGAAGTCATTGAGAAAGACATGACACCTATTACTATTGCTAAAGCTGTTATGGAAGATTTAGGTATCACGCCTATTATCGAACCAATTCGTGGTGGAACAGATGGCTCTAAGATTTCCTTTATGGGTATCCCGACTCCAAATATCTTTGCTGGTGGTGAAAACATGCATGGACGTTTTGAATACGTCAGCCTTCAGACTATGGAGCGTGCGGTGGATACCATCATTGGAATTGTATCTTATAAAGACTAAAAAAGACGAGGTAGCTCAGCTACTTCGTCTTTCTTTTTATTCATTTGGTTGAGTACTTGGCTCAGACTCACTTTGCGCTTGCTTTTCTGTTGGTTGAGAAGCAACTGTTTCACTGTCTTTCTCAGACTTAGATTGGCTATCAGTTTCACTTGCTTTTGAACGGAGTTCCTGGTTCAAGCTAATGATTTCTTTAGCTAGAGTGAGGAGACCTTCTTTATCACTGCTTTTGGCTGCAAGTTGATCAAATAGGCCATCAACACGTTCAAAGTCTGCATCGGATCCTTTGTTATCCTCTAAGTACTTGTGAAGAGAGAGCAAGACATTATAGAGTTTTTGGTAGATAATTACCGTTTGTGGATCTTGTTCTGCTTCTTTTTTCTCTCGTTGGATAGTCGCTGCAATACGATTTAAAAGATCCTCAAGTTGTGTTTTAGCTTCGTCAAGGTCTGCATTTTCCTTTTCAGTAGCCGCTTTGATATTAGCTGCTTCTTCAGCTAGAGATTGTTTGACACCATCTTCTTTGACACGCGCTAGGAGTTGGGCAGCTTTTGTTAGAAGAGCATTCACTTCTTCCTTTTTAACATGGCTAACCCGCTCTTCTGGCATAAAATCACCATAGAGTTCTTTTAGGAATTCATAGATGGCTGTCTTAGCGGTTTGACTATCCACTTTTTCTGTATCCAGAATGGTTTTACCAGCTTTTGTAGATACGGGTTCTTCTTTGAGAGCTTCTTCTACTTCTAGCTTAGTTTGGTAAATAGTTGGGAATAGCTTGTTCAAGTCGGTTGCTTTGAGGAAAGATTGTGACTGGTAAAGTTCCCAAGTCAACTTGGCAACACGGTTCCGAAGTTCTTCTCTCAAACGACCATCAGACACATGTTCGTAGAAGTACTTGATGTACTCTACTGTTGTAACCCCGGTCCGATCTTGGAAATCTTGCAAGGCCTGCAGTTTCGCTTCAATGGCAGCCAACTCTGTCTCATCCTGTGCTAGTTTTGCTTCCTGCAAATGTACCAAAAGATCTTTCTTAGGCAAGCCATAAGTGTCCGTGTCCAAAGTATTAATCTTATCTACTAGGGCTTGGTACTTCTTATCCAAAGGTGAAGTTTCAACTGGTGCCACACTTTGATCCACATGGATGTATTGCTTGTCAAAGAGATCCAAGGCTGCTAGATATCCACCAGTTGAGTTTGTTGCCAGTTTTTTCATATTTTCGGTGAATTGCCCCAAAGCAAGTTCAACACGTCTCTGCATGATTGGCTGGTCTTTGTAGAGACTTCTGCTATCTGCTAAAAGTTGATCCACCTTAGATAGAACTGTTTGTTCATCAAATGCTCCAGGTTGATAGGTCGATTGTAGGGCCGGAATCTTATTTTTCAAAGCTACTTCATAGCCCTTAGTTTGAACCTTGATGTAGTGATTGTGGTCTCCGTGAGGAATCACAAAACTACCACTTTCTACCTGTAAACTATAAGGAGATACCCCATCACGTAGGGCAGTCGTATACAGTTCATTTAGGAAATCCAGTTCTGGATTCCCAGTTTGGAGAGGAATACGAACATGTTCTTTTCGAACAGCATAGGGGTGAATATGAGTAGGATCATAGGCTTGATCCGGATTTCCAAAGACAAAGAAGCCGTTTGAAATACGAATCGCTTCGAGCGGTACTCCGTAGGTTTGCGAGATATACCTGATTTTTTCTTCATCGCTCGCATCTCTCGAGAAACTTTCCACAGTCTTGGCAAGTGGTTGAACAGGATCAGACTGATGATTTTCTTTCAAGTGGTTTTGGGCAGCTTTGATTTGGGCTGCAGTCAAGTCCTTCTTAAAGAAATAATGAGCGTGATCTCCATGAGAAACTACAAATCCTTGCTCATCTTCACTAATAACACGGTCAGCTGCAAAACCATGATCATGTTCTTCACCGTGGTGGTGGTCATGCTCCTCTCCATCATGGTCATGGTCTTCATGGTTGGTCCCCTGACTTCCATGGTCACCGTCTTGGTCATGATGATGGCTTTGCTGATCAGGATGTTCTACTGGTTTACTTGGTTTTTCCAAAGGTGCTGGTTTTCCACTGTCGCTAGTAAGAGGAATCATACGAGCAATCTTTTCTTCCAAAGCAGAAAGCTTTGTATATGGAATAAAATGATAGTGATCTCCATGAGGAATCGCTACGCCACTTGGCGTTCTGCTTGAAATCTTAGCAGGGTCAAAAATCAAGCCATCTGATTCTGAATAACGTTGCTTACTTGGAAGAGCATAGAGTTGCTGCAATAGACTCTGTAAGCTCTCTTCTGGATTGCTTGGTGTTTCAGTTTGTTGACTAGAATTAGCAGTTTGACTGGTTCCATTTTGACTTGGACGATAGTCCGTCACAGTCGGTTGTTTTCTAGTTCCAGATAGGTAGGCTTGGGCAGCAGCTAATTCGCTAGCAGACAAGGAACTCTTTGGAATGTAGTGGTAATGTCCACCATGAGGGACGATATAAGCATCACCAGTATCCTCTATAATATCAGATGGATTAAAGATGTATCCATCGTCGGTAGTATAGCGTCCTTGAGATTGAGCAAGTGCCACTGCACTGTTTGAAGTTGGCGCATCATGAGTATGGCCTTGTTTTTGGCGCTCAATTTCGTCCTTCGTACGAATATTATCAGCATGAGCCGCATCTTTAAGGTAGACATAATACTTGCCATCCACCTTGATAATATAACCACCTTTGATTTCGTTGACAATGTCAGCGTCTTTCAGTTGATAATTGGCATCTTTCATCAAAAGCTCTTCGCTGAAAATCGCGTCAAAAGGAACTTTACCATTGTAATAATGGAAATGATCACCATGTGAAGTCACATAACCTTGATCTGTTATTTTCACAACAATTTGTTCAGCCTGAATATCTTCTTTTTTGCTAACTTGATCTGGTGTCTGGGTCTCTGTTTTTTGAGAGTCTTGCTTCCCATCGACATAAGACACACGATTATTATCTTTGTTTCCTTCCACCCGGTGTTGGTTCAATGCATAGATGCAAAGGCTTAGGGAAAGGACAAGAGCCGATCCTGCTGCAAGGTATTTCTTCTTCATTTTTATCATCTCCTCATTTTAATTCTTCTGCAAGAACATTCATATTTTCTTCTAGATTTTCTAAGTAAGTTTTGTCATTTTCAGGATCTGCTTCCAAAGGATTGAGTGTCTTTAGATTAACTCCTGTTGATTTGACCAAGGTTTCAGCAACTTTAGAAGAAGCATTGCTCTCAGTAAAGATGGTTTTGACCTTATAGGTTTTGACAAATTCTTGGATTTCTGTCAACTGTCTCGGACTTGGTTCTTGTTCAGGGGAAATCCCTGCTATACCAAGTTGTTTCAATCCAAACCGTTCAGCGAGGTAAGAAAAGGCTGTGTGTTGTGTAACAAAAGTCTTTTGACTCGCTTTTTCAAAAATAGGCTGGTACTTCTTAGTCAATTCTTGGGCTTTAGTAATAAAGTTTTTAGCATTCTTTTGATACGTTTCCTTATTAGCACTATCAATCTCCGAAAGTTTGTCCGCAATAATCTGTGCTTCTTCACCTGCTTTTTCTGGATCTAACCAAGTGTGAGGGTCATAGAGCGTTTTTTCATCAATACCGTCACCAGCTTCTACATCTTCCAAACCTGGAACACGCTCCAAGGTCATCCCTTCTGAAGCTTCAAGAACCTTAACTTTTGATTTTTTCAAATTTGGATCCAGACTTCCCGCCCAAGATTCCAGTGTATGAGAGTGGTAGACAAAGACATCCGCATCATAGATAGCAGCAATATCATTTGCCGAAGGTTCAAAGGAGTGAATCCCACTACTTGACTGAATCATCCGTACATCATTCAAGTCGCCCGATACCTCTTTGACCATGGCATAGATTGGGTAAAAACTTGTTACAATCTTCATTCCTTTTGCTTCTTGTTTTTCTTTTTGACTACACGCTCCTAAGACAAGAATCAACAGACTGGCCATTAATAATAGAAATGTTCTTTTTTTCATCATTACTCCTTAACTAGTATTTAACCATTTAATTAACTAGTAAATAGTTTATCTTTATTTACACTATATGTCAAGATATTTTGCACATTTTCATGAAAAAAATGAGAACTAGAACTCACATTCTGCTCTCATTTTCGATTAATCTTTTCTAGTTCTCCTATCCTGTTTTTAGGAGTTAGAAAATGCTACTACCTTTACTTGCTCTCCTTTAATAAAGCCAACAACTTTTCAGCTTCAGCCATAATGGTATTGTTATCCTGAGCACCAAATAGCAGGTTATTTTTTAAGCCAGTGAGAGTTTCTTTGGCATTGGACTTGATAATGGGGTCTTGGATCTTTGCAAGTAGCTCTTCAGCCTCTCTCAACTTCGCTTCAACCTTTTCAGTCTCGACCTGAGATTCTTCTGGTTCCTCTGGTGATTCTTCTTCCGGCTCCTCAGTTGGTTTTGGAGATTCTGGTTTCTCACTTTGAGGCTTCTCTTCGCGTGGCTTTTCTTCCTCAGGTTTGTCTGTCCGAGGTTTCTCCTCTGATGGTTTTTCCGTTTGATTGGTATCAGCTTGACCATTTTGGTTTCTTTGAACATGGTCACTTGCATTGCCCCAACCACTATCTGAATGCGGACGTTCGTTTGGATGTTCGACATAGTACTTGACAGTCGCAAAGAGATCTTCTAGACTATACCCCTTAGGTGCCTCATAAAGTCCTTCGTCAAACCACTCAAATTTGATGTTATGGTAATGATCATAATGAGGAATAATCAAGCTTCCGTTTTTAACTTCCACGGTATGTTGGAGATTGTAAGGCATACGATCAAGCGGCACCTTCTTAGCTGCTTTCACGCGGTTGTAGATAGCTTCTGCTCCTTTAGCCTCCGTATTTCCTGGATTCTGATGGTCTGTTGAAGGAGGAGTCAAACCTTTCTCTTTAGCATAAGCTTGGGCTGCAGCTCTTTCGGCTTCAGACAAACTATCTTTTTTAATCCAATGGCTATGGGTCATATGTGGAGTTACATAGGCATCCCCCTCATCACTGGTGATATCACGTGGATCAAAGATATAGCCATCTTCTGTTGTATACTTGCCTGCCAACTTGGCTACCTGAATCTCATCATCAGTGTAGGAAATTTGCGCATTTGGTTTTCCTAAACGTTCTGGATGACGAATCGGTGCTAGAAATGCAAGTATATCTTCGACCAACTTAACTTTATCACTGCTTTCATCATTTAAACGTTCCAACAGTTTATCCAAAGCGTCAAAATCAACTTTACGACCTTTATTATCAAGTAAGTCCTGATGAATTCTTGCTAGTAAATCATAAGCCTTATTGTAAAATCCTCGATCACCAGATGGGAGATTGGTTTTCTTAGCTCCGAGCTTATGAGCTAAACTTTCTTGCTTGGCTAGCTTACTATCAATGGCTGCAGTAGTTTCAGCTGATAATTCCTTGGCAGGAATATAACGAGATGTTCCATTTTCCTCAAATACATAACCATCATCTACTTTTCGAATTGCCTGTTTGACCAATTTTTCGTCAATTGGATTGCTTGGAGCTGGTCGAGGATTTGGTGCAGGTTCCGGAGTCGGTTGTGGACTTGGTTGTTCTGGTCTTGAATCTGGCACCCAATGGTTCGAACGATAGCGAAGAGGAATAATGCGAGCGATTCGTTCTTCCAATTCAGACATTTGTTCATAAGGGATAAAGTGATAATGATTGCCATGAGGCACAGCAACTCCTCTGGCTGTGCGACTTGTGATTTGTGCTGGGTCGAAAACAAGGCCATCAGATTCCACATGTCGTTGGCTCAAAGGCAGTTTGTAGAGCTGTCTCAAAAGACTATCAATGTCATCACTTTGACTTGCTTGACTGTTAGTGTTGCTGTTGTTGTTTGTGTTCGTATTTGTATAGCTGTTGCCTTGGTTATTATAAGATGGGGTCCATCTATCTACATCACTGCTAGCACTGTTGTTATTGGTACGGCGATAAGTAGGCGTATTCGATTGACCACTTCTACCAGTTAGGAAGGCTTCTGCAGCAGCTAACTCGCTAGCTGATAACTCATTCTTAGGAATGTAATGATAATGGTCGCCATGAGGAACAATATAAGCATCACCAGTATCTTCAATAATATCAGAAGCATTAAAGATATAACCATCATCCGTGGTGTAGCGTCCTTGTGAACGTGCCAAGGCTACCGCACCATCGTTTGCTGAAGTTCCTCCTTCACGATGCTGACTATGCTCTTGTTTTTGCCGATTGATTTCTTCTTTTGTACGGACATTATCCGCATGGGCTGCATCCTTAAGGTAAACATAGTATTTTCCGTCCACCTTGATTACATAACCACCCTTGATTTCACTGACAATATCTTCGTCCTTGAGCTGGTAGTTTGGATCCTTCATCAGCAACTCTTCACTGAAGATAGCATCATAAGGGACCTTCCCATTGTAATAATGATAGTGGTCTCCATGTGAAGTGACATAACCTTGATCAGTTATCTTGATGACGATTTGTTCGGCATTAATGCCTTCTTTTTTACTGACCTCATCAGGAGTCAGATTCTCCGTTTTTTGCGTTGCTTGTTTTCCATCTATATAGGAAACACGATTATTTTCCTTGACCGTTCTAGCTTGATACAGTCCCAATTCATAAGAACAGACACTTAAAATTAAAGCTGCCGCAGAACCAGCAAGGTATTTTTTATTAATTTTCATTGAAACTCACTTTCTTTTTGATATTTCTAGTTGCAATTCATTTCTAAATTGCAGAAACTCCTCTCTATTACTTAACTGGTTAATAGTTTACTCCTAAATTTGCAACTTGTCAAGGTTTTCATGAACCAGTTAAGTATTTTTTTGTTCTGCTCCACTACTTTTTCTTTAAAAGGGGGCATGTAATCAGCTTTCCTGAAACTTCTTTTAGAAATATCAAAAAAATCCTTGCAACTAAGTTGCAGGGATTTTTCGATTAATCAAAATTAACGTATTCTTTTTGAAGTTCAAGAACTTCTTCCATTGTTGAGCATTCTGTAAGGGCACGATTTGCGTACTCTTCCATCTTAGCTGTGTCGAGTTTCTTCATCAAGCTACGTGTACGAAGTACTGATGTTGCTGACATAGAGAACTCATCCAAGCCCATTCCGACAAGGAGTGGAACAGCTTGTTGGTCACCAGCCATCTCACCACACATACCAGCCCATTTCCCTTCAGCGTGAGCTGCTTTGATAACGTTGTTGATCAAACGTAGGATTGATGGGTTGTATGGTTGGTAAAGGTATGAAACTTGTTCGTTCATACGGTCTGCTGCCATTGTGTATTGGATCAAGTCGTTTGTACCAATTGAGAAGAAGTCAACTTCTTTAGCAAATTGGTCTGCAAGCATTGCTGCTGCTGGGATTTCGATCATGATACCAACTTGGATATTATCCGCAACGGCAACACCTTCAGCAAGAAGGTTCGCTTTTTCTTCGTCAAAGACCGCTTTAGCTGCACGGAATTCTTTCAAGAGCGCAACCATTGGGAACATGATACGCAATTGACCGTGAACAGATGCACGAAGAAGGGCACGGATTTGAGTGCGGAACATAGCATCTCCAGTCTCAGAGATAGAGATACGAAGGGCACGGAATCCAAGGAATGGGTTCATTTCATGAGGCATATCGAAGTAAGGAAGTTCCTTATCTCCACCGATATCCATTGTACGAACGACAACTGGTTTACCATTCATTCCTTCAAGAACAGCCTTGTATGCTTCGTACTGTTCGTCTTCTGTTGGGAAATCTTGAGAATCCATGTACAAGAATTCTGTACGGTAAAGACCGACAGCTTCTGCACCGTTGTCATTGACACCTTCCACGTCTTTTGGAGTACCGATGTTGGCAGCCAATTCGAAGTGTTTGCCATCAGCAGTCACTGTTTTAGCATCTTTCAAGAGTGCCCACTCAGCTTTCTGTTGAGCATAAGCTTCACCAGCTGCTTTAAATTCTGTTGCTTGCTCATCAGTTGGGTTGATAATAACCTCACCAGTGATACCGTTAACGGCAAGGATGTCACCGTCTTTAACGATTTCAGTGATGTTGTTTGTACCCAATACAGCAGCGATTTCAAGTGTACGTGCCATGATAGCTGAGTGGCTTGTACGTCCACCGATGTTGGTTACAAAAGCTTTTACAAAGTTTTTGTCCAATTGAGCTGTATCAGAAGGAGTCAAGTCATGTGCAATGACGATTACTTCTTCATTGATAGAAGCTGGGTTTGGCAATTTCTTACCAAGAAGATTTGCCAATACACGTTTTGTCACGTCGCGGATATCCGCTGCACGTTCTTGCATGTATGGGTTGTCTTCCATGCCTTCAAAGATAGTGATAAACATGTCTGTCACTTCTTTCAGACCTGCTTCTGCATTCACTTTCTTGGCACGGATTGTTTCTTTGATTTGGCTGATCATTTCTGGGTCAGCAAGAACCATTAAGTGAGCGTCAAATACTTGAGCAGCTTCTTCACCGAGCGTACCTACTGCTTTCTCACGAATAACAGAAAGCTCGTCTTGTGATGCTTTTAGAGCGACATCAAGGCGAGCTTCTTCTGCGTTTGTATCTTCGACTGTAACAGTCTCAAATGACAAATCCGGTTGAACGAGTAGATATGCTTTTGCAACTGCAACACCGTCTGATGCTGCGATTCCTTTAAGCATTTCTGTCATTTCCTTATGCCAATCCTTCTTTTTCCATTGTTTCTGAGATAGCAGCGATTGCATCGTCAGCATCTGCACCTTCAGCTGAAATTGTAACGTCAGCGCCTTGGCCAACACCAAGACTCATAACACCCATGATAGATTTAAGGTTTACTGATTTACCTTTGTACTCAAGAGTGATATCTGAAGCAAATTTGCTAGCTGTTTGTACCAACAATGTTGCTGGACGTGCGTGAATACCTGTTTCTGCCACTACGTGGAAATCTTTAGAAGCCATAGTTTGACTCTCCTTTAAGTGTTTTCTATTTGAGTTATATGTGATAACCCTTACAAGACTGTATTATATCATCTTCAAGATAATTTTTCAAGTATTTTATGGACTTTCTTCAATTTCCTTTCAGATAACTTGCTGAAAATCTTCTATATAAATTATCAACATACAGGATATAGTTTTTTTGTTTTAATAAACTTTGATAGTTCAATGAAAGTCAAAGCTTATGTTTTAAAAACCACTATATCTTGTATTTGGTTTTTAAAACTGTAACTTTTAGGCACAAGATTTAGTTTAAAAAGTTTGACAAAGTTTTTTTTTCTGATATACTAAGAAAGTAATCAAATTTTATGAGGAGTTACGAAAATGGTAACAGTTTATTCTAAAAATAATTGTGTACAATGTAAAATGACCAAACGTTTCTTGGATAGCAACAATGTAGCCTATCGTGAAATCAATCTTGATGAGCAACCAGAGTATATCGACCAAGTTAAAGAGCTTGGTTTCAGCGCTGCTCCTGTTATCCAAACACCAACTGAAGTTTTTTCAGGTTTTCAACCAGGAAAACTAAAACAGTTAGCATAATCTTAGTACATCATCCAGAAGAAACTGCTTCTAGGGCTAACTTAGAGGCCTTTCTTTTGTAATTAGATAAGGGAAATTTTATGGGATTAAAACATCTTGAGGACGTGACCTACTTCCGTCTCAATAACGAAATCAACCGTCCTGTCAATGGACAAATCATGCTTCATAAAGATAAAGAAGCCTTGGATGCCTTCTTTAAAGAAAATGTAGTTCCAAACACTATGGTTTTTGATTCAATCACTGATAAAATCAACTACCTCATTGAACACAACTACATTGAAACAGCATTTATCAAAAAATACCGCCCAGAATTCTTGGAAGAATTGTCTCAATTTATTAAAGATCAAAACTTCCAATTCAAGTCTTTCATGGCTGCCTATAAGTTTTACAATCAATATGCCTTGAAGACTAACGATGGGGAATACTATCTTGAAAGCATGGAAGATCGTGTCTTCTTTAACGCACTTTATTTCGCAGACGGGGATGAGGCGATTGCGACTGATATTGCCAATGAAATCATCCACCAACGCTACCAACCAGCTACTCCTTCCTTCTTGAATGCTGGTCGCGCCCGTCGTGGGGAGTTGGTATCTTGTTTCTTGATTCAGGTAACTGATGACATGAACTCTATTGGACGTTCTATCAACTCTGCCCTTCAACTTTCACGTATCGGTGGTGGTGTGGGAATTTCCCTCAGCAACCTTCGTGAAGCTGGAGCTCCTATCAAAGGTTATGAAGGAGCAGCATCTGGTGTCGTGCCAGTTATGAAGCTTTTTGAGGACAGTTTCTCTTACTCAAACCAACTCGGGCAACGTCAAGGTGCTGGGGTTGTCTACCTCAACGTCTTTCACCCAGATATCATCGCCTTCCTTTCAACTAAGAAAGAAAATGCAGATGAAAAAGTTCGTGTAAAGACCCTTTCACTTGGTGTTGTAGTACCCGATAAATTCTACGAATTGGCTCGTAAAAATGAAGAAATGTATCTCTTTAGCCCTTACTCTGTAGAGCTTGAATACGGTGTGCCATTCAACTACATCGACATCACAGAGAAATACGATGAGCTGGTCGCAAATCCAAACATCCGTAAGACAAAAATCAAGGCGCGTGATTTGGAAACGGAAATCTCTAAATTGCAACAAGAGTCTGGCTATCCTTATGTAGTCAACATCGATACGGCTAACCGTGCTAATCCTATTGATGGTAAGATTATCATGAGTAACTTGTGTTCTGAAATTCTCCAAGTTCAAGAACCAAGTTTGATCAACGATGCTCAAGAATTTCTTCAAATGGGAACGGACGTTTCATGTAACCTTGGTTCAACTAACGTGGTCAACATGATGACCTCACCTGACTTTGGTCGTTCTATCCGTGCTATGGTACGTGCTCTTACTTTCGTTACAGATAGTTCCCACATCGTAGCTGTTCCTACTATCGACCACGGAAATAGTTTGGCTCACACCTTTGGTCTTGGTGCCATGGGGCTGCACAGCTACCTTGCTCAACAACTGATCGAATACGGATCACCTGAGTCTGTTGAGTTTACAAGCATCTACTTTATGCTTATGAACTACTGGACCTTGGTAGAATCAAACAATATCGCTCGCGAGCGTGGTATCACCTTCCATAACTTTGAAAAATCAGACTATGCTAACGGAAGCTACTTTGATAAGTATGTGACAGGCGAATTTGTTCCAAAATCAGACCGTGTTAAAGAACTCTTCAAAGACGTCTTTATCCCAAGTGCTGCTGACTGGGCTGAACTTCGTGACAAGGTTCAAGCAGATGGACTTTATCATCAAAACCGTCTAGCTGTTGCTCCAAATGGTTCTATCAGCTACATCAACGATGTTTCTGCATCTATCCACCCAATTACGCAACGTATCGAAGAACGTCAAGAAAAGAAAATTGGTAAAATCTACTATCCTGCCGCAGGCTTGTCAACAGATACTATCCCTTACTACACTTCTGCTTACGACATGGATATGCGTAAGGTGATTGATGTTTACGCTGCTGCAACTGAGCACGTAGACCAAGGTCTTTCACTCACTCTCTTCATGCGTAGTGACATTCCAAAAGGTCTTTACGAATGGAAGAAAGAAAACAAACAAACGACACGTGACTTGTCTATCCTTCGTAACTACGCCTTTAACAAGGGCATCAAGTCTATTTACTACGTCCGTACCTTTACAGACGACGGTGGGGAAGTCGGTGCTAACCAATGTGAAAGTTGTGTGATTTAATGGAAAAAATTTTTACTACTTGTTTAAATAGTAAATGGGGGCCAATTTACGTTATACTTTTTCTTGGCCCCATGACATTTATTGCTTACTCCGCAATAAAAAAATATGATACCATTGAAATAGGTCCTATAAAACTAAGCAAGGCTGCATAATAATTACTATTACATTGGAGAAATACACCTTATGGAAACTTACTACAAAGCCATTAACTGGAATGCCATCGAAGATGTCATCGACAAATCAACTTGGGAAAAGCTGACGGAGCAATTCTGGCTCGACACTCGTATTCCTCTGTCAAATGACCTAGACGACTGGAGAAAATTATCAAACAAAGAAAAAGACTTGGTAGGAAAAGTCTTTGGTGGGTTGACCCTTCTTGATACCATGCAATCTGAAACTGGTGTACAGGCTCTTCGTTCAGACATCCGTACACCGCATGAGGAAGCTGTTTTCAACAATATCCAATTTATGGAATCTGTCCACGCAAAATCATATTCTTCTATCTTCTCTACCCTGAATACTAAGGCTGAAATTGAAGAAATCTTTGAATGGACCAACACTAATCCCTACCTACAAAGAAAAGCTGAAATTATCAATGAAATCTACCTCAATGGTAGTCCCCTTGAAAAGAAAGTTGCCAGTGTCTTCCTTGAAACCTTCCTCTTCTACTCCGGTTTCTTTACACCGCTCTACTATCTCGGTAACAACAAACTTGCCAATGTTGCGGAAATTATCAAGTTGATTATCCGTGATGAATCTGTTCACGGAACTTATATCGGGTACAAATTCCAACTTGGTTTTAATGAATTGCCTGAAGAAGAGCAAGAAAAACTCAAAGAATGGATGTACGATCTTCTCTATACTCTCTATGAGAACGAAGAAGGTTATACAGAAAGTCTCTATGACGGTGTTGGTTGGACTGAAGAAGTCAAAACCTTCCTTCGCTACAATGCCAATAAGGCCCTTATGAACCTAGGACAAGATCCACTCTTCCCAGATTCAGCTGATGATGTCAATCCTATCGTCATGAACGGAATTTCAACAGGAACTTCTAACCACGACTTCTTCTCTCAAGTCGGAAATGGTTACCTCCTTGGTGAAGTTGAAGCCATGCAAGACGAGGATTACAACTACGGTTTAGACTAATTTGGCCAATCATTCAAAATATCATGGTTTGTTTAAAACAACCATGGTATTTTTGTTTTTGTTTTATTTTGTTTTTTTCTATTTGATTGATTGAGCGTTTTATGGTAAGATAATAATAGTAGAAATCGAGGTGATAAGGATGCTAAAGCAAGAAAAACTAGATAGTATTCTAGAAGCAGTAAACACAAAAGGCACTATTACTGTAAAAGAGATTATGGAGAGTCTTGATGTGTCAGATATGACAGCTCGCCGCTATTTACAAGAACTAGCAGACAAGGATTTGCTGGTTCGTGTGCATGGTGGCGCTGAAAAACTTCGTACAGGTTCTCTATTAAACAACGAACGCTCAAACGTCGAAAAACAAGGCTTGCAGATTGCTGAAAAACAAGAAATTAGCCGTTTTGCAGGTCATTTGATTGACGAAGGTGAAACCATTTTTATCGGGCCAGGTACAACCTTAGAATGTTTTGCTCGTGAGCTTCCTATCGATAATATTCGTGTTGTAACAAACAGTCTTCCAGTTTTTCTCATCCTAAACGAACGAAAATTAACAGATTTGATCTTGATTGGCGGAAATTATCGCTCTATCACTGGTGCTTTTGTAGGGACACTCACCTTGCAGGATTTGACAAACCTTCAGTTTTCTAAGGCATTTGTTAGCTGTAATGGTATTAAGGATAAGGCAATTGCTACTTTCAGTGAAGAAGAGGGCGAGGTACAACGAATCGCCTTGAACAATGCCAATAAAAAATACTTACTAGCAGACCACAGCAAGTTTAATAAGTTTGATTTTTACACATTCTACAATATCTCAGAGATTGATACCATCGTTTCAGATTCCAAACTGAGTCAGGAGACATTTGAAGATCTGTCAAAACAAACAACCATTCTTTTATCAAAACCATAAAAATCCCCCTGCCTTTTGGCGGGGAATTTTTTTGTTTTAGTTTTACTCGATAATCTGTGTCTCAGCTAGTTTCTTGTACCAGTGAGCCGATTTCTTCGGATAGCGCTCCTGCGTCTCAAAATCAACATAGAAGAGACCGTAACGCTTTTCGTAACCATTTGACCAAGAAAAGACATCCATCAGCGACCAGATAAAGTAGCCCTTGACATTGGCTCCATCAGAGATTGCATCTGCTATCACTTCCATGTGTTTCTTAACGTAATCAATCCGTCCATCATCGTAGACTGTCCCATCCACAAACTCATCTTTGTATCCGAGACCATTCTCAGTGATGTAGATTTTCTTGTAGTTAGGATAATCTTTCTTCACGCGCATGATTTGGTCATACAAACCTTGAGGGTAGATAATCCAATCCCAATCCGTACGTGGTACATAGTCAGGCGCCACTCGACGGCCGACTCCCTTAATCTGATATTTAGAGCTTCCTTTTTCACCCTTACCGTTGTGAATGATTTCTGTTTCGCCATCAAAGGCTTGCATCCAATCACTCATATAGTAGTTAATACCGAGGAAGTCATTCAAGTCTTTTGCTGCTTCTAGGACTGCGAAATCTTCTTCACGCAGATCTAAACTTCCACCATTGACTGCTAAGATATGGTTGACACCTTCCATTGTTTCTTCGGAATATCGTCCTAGATAAGTCGCATCCAAAATAAATTTATTGTGAATGATATCTTCTAACTCGGCTGCACGAACATCTGCTAGATTATCTGGATCCAGAGGATACTTAGTAGGCAGTGCATGAACCACACCAATTTCACCCTTATATCCCTTATCCTTGAAAAGTTTTACTGCACGCGCATGCGACACCATCATATTGTGATGAGATTGGAAGACTTTGGCAAGGTCGTACTGAATACCTGGAGGGAATTTCCCAACCAAATACTGACCATCCCCTATCGGCCCAATTTCATTAAAGGTTGTCCAAAAGTTAACTTCAGGAAATTCTTCAAAACAGAAGGCTGCATAATCCACAAAGTGATTAATGTTTTCTCTATTCAGGAAATCTCCGTTTGAATGAAGTGCTTCTGGCGTGTCAAAGTGATGAAGAGTCACGAAGGGCTCAACATGCCGTTTGTGACATTCTGCAAACAACTTGTGATAGAACTCAACTCCCTTGGCATTGACTTTCCCGTAACCAGTTGGAAAGATACGTGACCAAGCGATTGAAATACGGATACCATTGACACCATACTCTTCTGCTAGTTTGAGGTCAACTGGGTATTTGTGGTAGAAATCACTGGCTGGTTCAGCAGTGTACCAGTAGTTAGCTTTGAGGTATTTGTCCCAGGCGACTGGCCCTTTACCATCAGTATGTGTAGCACCTTCTGCTTGGTAGGCTGCTGTTGCCCCGCCAAAAATAAAGTCTTTTTGAAGTGTTTTTGTCATTTGATTCACCTTTCAAGAAATAGAAATGAGATGGGGGTATAGTTGAGAGGAGTTCCTCCATCTCACTTCTTCGCTATTTACCTTTTATTCTTCGAACTGCGCTTGAACAAAGGCAAGAGCGCCTTTTCCATCGCGAGTCAGCTTAATGTATTGACCACCTTCTGTCTTGGCAAGTTTAATACCAAGCTTGTCGGTTTCGGCCTTCATGTCTTCAAAGTTTGAAGCTACTTGAGGAGCAAGGATAACCAGATCAAACTCAGGCAACATTTCACGGTGAGCTCCATAGCCACCAGCTGCTGCTTTAACAGGAACCTTGTACTCTGCAGCTGCCTTGTTTAGAGCATTTGCAAGAAGGCCACTTGTTCCTCCGCCTGCACAGAGAACGAGAACATTTGTTTCCTCAGTGATAGTGCTTTGCGCTGCTTCTACACCTGCTTTTTCAAGAATAGCATCTGCTTTGGCAGTATTGAAGTTTGCAGCTACTTTTTCTTTTAATTCATCATTAACTTTACCAGAACGCTCTTCTTCAAGGATTTGTTCATCATAGACTTTAAGAAATGGATAGTAAATGACAATGTCAACAACGATTAGAAGGGCAGCAAGAATGAACGATAGAACTTGGAAGTTTGTACCGAGAACAATACCGAGCGGACCTGGTGTTGTCCAAGGAAGGTTGGCAGTAAATGAGTTCATGCCAAGCGTTTCGATAAAGAATTTGAAAATCCATACGTTTGCGATTGGCGCAAAGATGAAGGGAATAAAGAAGATTGGGTTCAAGACAAGTGGTGCACCAAACAGAATTGGTTCATTTACACCAAAGAAAGTTGGAACTACTGATGCACGTCCGATTGCACGGTTTCGTTTCGATTTGGTCAACCACATGAACATGAATGGAACAACCAGTGTCGCACCCGTACCACCCATGGTAACGATAAACATTTGTGTACCTGAAGTAAGGATCTTGTCTGCATGCATCCCTTGTTGGAGAAGGTTCAAGTTGACTTCAGCATTTGCATAGGTAATCGCTGCGATCGCAGGCTCGACGATGGAAGGACCGTGGATACCAACAAACCAGAAGAAGGCAAAGGCCCCAAAGATAATGGTAATACCTAGATAACCATCAGCAGCAGAGAATAATGGTGCAAAGAATTTACCGATTGATTCTGCAACGCTGGCACCAACAAATTGGCGAGCCAGTAAATCAAGGACGTAAAGAGAAACAACTGAAAGAGTGAATGGAATCACATCTTTAAAAACTTGTGAGATATTGGGTGGAACTTCGTCAGGCATACGAATGGTAACGTTGTTCTTAACACAAACCTTATAAATTGCTACGGTAACAAAGGCAGCAAGAAAGGCTGAAAGCAAACCTTTTGTCCCAAGGAAACCTGTCGCAAAGCCACCTTCAATCGGATCAGCTGCTAACATCAACAAACCAACAATCGCAGCCAAAAGGGTTGACATATAGTTGATTTGATTGGTTTTCTCCATGCTACGGTTTACTGAGTCGGTCAATGACTTAGCTGTTGTACCAGCTACCAAGAGAGCCAAAATACCCATTGAATAGCTGTAAGGTTTCATTAGAAAGGCTACAACTTCATCAGACCATTTAAAGCCCCATGAGTTTGGTACAAAAGCAATCAAGATAAAGATACTTGAGAAGAGAATAACAGGCATACCTGCAATGAAACCATCACGAATAGCGCGAAGATAGATATTACGAGATAGTTTCTCAAAGAAAGGCTTTCCTTTCTCAATAAATGAAATTAGTTTGTTCATTACTTAACTCCTCTCTTGTAGAGTTCGATTAAATGGTGCATCAAGTCTTTTAACAAGATAGCTGTCATCAAGTGGTCTTGGCCATGCATCATGGTTACACTATAAGCTAAGTCCTCACCAGCTGCTTCCTTGGTCAATAGACTTGTTTGCGCGTGATGAGCCTCGGCGATACAGCCACCAGCTTCCTCCACGAGAGCATCTGCTTTCGCAAAATCACCAGCTTCAGCAGCCTTCAAGGCTTCCAATAGTTTCGAACGAGCATCGCCAGCATAGGCTACGATTTCAAAACCTAACAATGTTACTTCTTCTCTATTCATGATAGAATCCTCCTTATACAGTTTTAAATAATTTTTATGACAATAAACGCTGGATATGTAGAACTAGATAAACTCGCTCACTCTTATACAAATCAAGACCAGTATGTTGCGTAATCACATCATAGATCTTGGAACCGACCTCAAATGCCTTTGGATAGGATTGTTTGATATGGTCTTCCATATCCAGAAGCGATTGATTATCATCTCTGGATCGGTCTAAATAATCCAAAAAATAGTTGAGATGAATCATAAAGCGATCATAGAAATGATTATTCTCTTTGGTTCGTTGAATAGCGTAACTCTTCAGCACTTCTTCAACATTCCTGAGAATTTCTTTCCTCTTATCTATCGACTCAACCACTTGAACTTCATTTTCCCCTTCGGCATTGATGAAATGATAAGCAATCCGAATAATCTCATCTTCAGGGAAATGATCTGTCAATTTCTGACGATAGATTTCAAAGGCTTCCTTTGCGATTTGAAAAGCGACAGGATACTTGGTAGAAATATCTGGCAGATTACTATCCTTGTACCTTCCTTGTGTTAGAGCTTGATAAGAACAGTAAATATGATCTGTCAAGGTCACATAGAGATATTCTTGAATCGGATAGTGATATTTCTTAGAAAGATTATCAATGATCTCGTAGGTCACTGTGATAAAATCAAGCGGAACATCTTTGAGAAGAGCCATAAAGTTTTCTCTGGACTCTTCTGTCTTCATCCGAAAGATTTTCTCAACTTGATCTTCAGAAATTAAATCCCCCTTCTTTTTCCCAAATGCAATCCCCTTACCAATCACAATCACTTCTTCTCCCTTGTCATTTCTGACAAGAGAGACGTTGTGATTCATTGGGTTTAGAATTCGATACATGGCAACCTCCTTTTATCTCTTAAAGGTATATGAGTATAAAAAATGACCACAAATGAACTAGAAAATCTTTTGATTTCTAATTCACCTGTGATCATGCCTAATATTACTTAGTAACACTCACCTTGTATTAACTTGTGATTTAAGTATAGCACAAGTAAGTTTTTTTGTAAACCTTTACATTCAACTTTTTTTAAATTTTTTATTTAGATCAATGTTCCTAAGATTAGGGGGGGAAACTTACGCACGTTCAGTCCATGAAGTCGCTGTGGTTTGGAGAACTTTGTTCAGTTCATCAATGTTCTCAAATCCAGTTGTGCGAAGCCATTCACGAGCTGCTGCCTCACCGTCTTTGATGTAGGCTTCAACTGATCCAGCCCAAGTTGCACGTCCACAAAGAACACCGTTGAAGTTTGCACCTGATTCGTGAGCAAAGACAAGGGTTTCTTGGAAGAGTTTGGCTGATACACCTGCACTCAAGTAGATGTAAGGAAGGTTAGTCGCTTCATCTTGTTCTTTAAAGAAGGCTGCAGCTTCTTCGCGTGTATACACGATTTCACCATCGCCAAATCCTTCAACGTATTTGACGTTGACTGGAACTTCCACTTTCAAGACGTCGATGTTGAAGCGTGGGTCTGAGAAGACCTTCATGGCACCGATAACCTTGTGTGGTTTCACTTTGGCGTATTCTGCAGAACCTGCGTCAGCAATCTTTTCATCGTAAGCCAAGATTTCAAGGAAGAATGGAATGTCCTCTGCCACACACTCAGAACCAATGCGTTCGATGTAGGCTTGTTTTTGTTGGTTGAGTTCGTCAGAGCTGTCTACATCGTAGTAAAGCAAGAACTTAACAGCATCTGCGCCTTGTTCCTTGATGCGTTTGGCAGACCAAACATCCAAGCAGTCAGGCAAGCGTTTGGTGCTAGTTGTGTCATAACCTGTTTTTTCATAAGCAAGGAGAAGGCCAGCATTTGGATCAAGCGCTTTTGTAGCTGGAAGCCCATACTCAGGGTCAAGAAGCATAGAGGATGCGTATTTTGTCAATTCATCTGCTACCAAGACCTTGAGTTCTTCCATTTGAGCCACTGTTGGCTCTTCTGTTTGGTATTGAGCCATGAGGCGTTTCAAAGCACCACGTTGGTCAAAGGCAAGAGCTGAGATAATGCCATTTTCATCTGAAAGTTTTTCTAAGCGTGCACGTTTTTGTTCTGTTAAAGCCATTTTATACCTCTTTTACTATTAATTGATCATATAAAGCTTGATAGTTGGCCATATTGACATGACCTGTCATCTTTTCTTGAGCGTTAAGCATACCAAGGACATTTGCCTTGATGAGGAGTTCTGCATCCGATTCCTTATGAAGAAGACCTGATGAAATACCTGCAACAGTAGAATCTCCAGATCCGACAGGATTGACTACCTGAATTCTTGGAATATCTACCTTGTAGAAAGTATCACCGTGTTTTGCAAAAGCACCATTTGCACCAAGTGAAACGATAATCCACTCAATCCCTGCAAATAGAGGCTCTTGAAGAACTTCTTTTAATTCATCCAAATCCTCAGAAACTTCTTTCCCAAGAAGCTGAGACAATTCTTCGTTATTTGGTTTAATAACTGTTGGTTTATGTGGTGATTCAAGGACAGCCTGAAGAGCTGCACCTGAGCAGTCTAGAACAACTGGTTTTCCTGCGCGATTAGCAAGTTCTACTAAGCTCGCATAGTAGTCAACTGGAAGACCTGCTGGCAGGCTACCAGAGATAGCTACTACTTCCACAGTGTCAAGGAGATTTTCGAAATGAGCCAAGAAATCTTGCCCTTCTTGTTCCAATACTTCAGGCCCTTTCTCAAGAATTTCTGTTTGGTTGTCTCCGTGTAGAATAGCGATACAGTTACGAGTCTCTCCTTGAATCGAGAAGAAACGTTTACTTACCTTATCGTCAATGTTTTCTACTAGATAGTCACCGAGTTTGCCCCCAACTAGACCAGTAGCAGCAACAGAATCACCAAATTCTGAAAGAACTCGTGTGACATTGAGTCCTTTACCACCAGCTGTTTTGGTCACGTCCACCACACGGTTGACAGTGTCAATTTTCAATTCACCCAAAGGATAAGAAATATCAATGGATGGATTCATTGTGACTGTTAAAATCATGCGTCACCTCTTAGTCGTGGTATTCACCACGATCCCATTTTTCAAGGAATTCTGTAAAGAAGTTTGCATCCGCTTGATGAGCATTGTGAGTTTCAACGTGCTCGATTTTAGCTATCAATTTTTTGTTTTCTTCTGATGGTTTATATTCGGCATTGATGAAAGCTTCGATGATATCACACATGAGCAATTCACCAGTGATTTTACCACCAAAACCAATAACGTTGGCATTCAACTGTTCTTTAGCGTAAAGAGCTGTTGTCATATCACGAACCAAGGCAGAACGTACACCTGGAACTTTATTTACAGCGTTGTTGATCCCAACACCGGTACCACAGATACATACCCCAAGATCAGCTTGACCGCTTGTAACGGCTTCACCAACTTTTTTACCAAAGATTGGGTAGTGAGTACGTGTGTGGTCATAGGTACCAAAGTCGATGACTTCATATCCTTTTGATTTCAAAAATTCTGAAACCGCCATTTTTTCATCTGTTACGATGTGGTCACATCCAATTGCAATTCTCATTTTTATCTTACCTTTCTTACTGTAATCTAATTAGCACATTTTATTCAACATATCAACACGAATTTGGTGACGACCACCGTCGTATTTGCCGTTAACAAATCCTTTAGCAATATTTTTAGCCAATTCATCACCAACAAGTTGTGCACCCATAGTGATCATACGTGAGTTATTGTGGCCACGAGTCATATAAGCTGAACGTTCGTCAGATACTTCTGCAGCAACCATTCCTTTGATTTTTGTTGCGACCATGAAAGGACCAGCACCATAGGCATCAATCACGATACCAAGGTTTTGTTCTTCTTTGTTTACTTCTGCAGCAACAGCAAGAGTCACATCAACAAAGTCTTGACCTTCAGCTGTAACATCCACAACGTGGAAGTTTTCTTTTTCCAAGAAGTCTTTCACAACTTCTTTCAATCTCAAACCTGCAGCATCTGCACCGATAACAATAGACATATTGTATACTCCTTTTTATTTTTCTAGGCTAGTAAAGACTTTTATAGTTAGCAGTTTACCTACAAAAGACTTTCTAGCAGTTTATTGACAAATTTGATTGAATGAGATGAATAACACCATATCCAAGTCCAGGAAACCAATTTCCTAGAAATAATCTTTCTCCGCGAAAGAGAATATAACAAGTGATTATTTGTTTGTTACAAACATCATTTGTTTTTTACAAACATAATATACTCCTATTTTCAGAAAAAGTCAACAGTAAATGTTTGTTTTTGTGTTATATTTTTTAATCTAAAAGATTTCAATATCAAAACCAATTTGATCCACTTGACCGGGTTCCAAGAGACGAACGTTTTTCTTATCTTCTAAATGATCTCCTTCTTCAAGAGATGTTGACAATCCAGACCATGGTTCAAACGCGATGAAAGGTCCCTTATTCAAAGTTGACCAAATGATGAGATTTGAGAACTCTTGGAAGTGTACTTTTAATCCCTTCTCATGCTTGCGCGAACGAAGGGAAATTGTTCTGGATTGCAACTCATCCAAAGTCACTGCATCAACACTAAACAGATCGTAACTGAGGTCCACTTCCTTTTGTGAATCCAACCATGGACTTCTATCTTGGAAGTCTAAGAGTCCAGTTTCTGGGAAAGGACGTGGAACAGAGCAAGTCTCTTCTTTATCAAACTCTATATAGTAATCTTCATAAGTTTCGCCATCTAGCAGAGGACAATTAAATCCTGGATGTCCTCCTACAAAGAATGGCATTACTTTATTAGTTTCTCTATTGAAAACTTTGTATTGAGTACGGACAGTCTTGCCATTCACTAGATAAGTGATTTCAAGGCGGAAATGATAAGGGTAGTTCTGATAAGTATTCTCATCATCTTCGATAGCAAAAGTTACGCTGTTTTCTGTTTGTTCAACTAATTCAAATTCTTTTTTACGGACTAAACCATGACGCGGAATGGTTCCTTTCGTCTCCGTTCCATCTTCGTGGCTATAGAAGGCTGTATCCTCTCTCAAAGAGCCACAGATTGGAAATAGTACTGGAGCTTGTCCGCTCCAGTAAGTGGAATCTCCTTGCCACAGATACTCAATGCCATCTCGGTCCTTAATAGACGACAAGGCGCCACCTAAGGTTTTAAATTGAACCGTTAACTGGTCTGATTTTATTTCAATTACCATAATGTTCTCCAACTATTTTTAGATATTTATATAAAAACTAGGTTGCCACTCCCAATGTAGGAAATTAACAACCTAGTTTTCACAATTTACATTTTATAGGAGCGAATTATTTAGCATTTGCTGCGTATTCTTCGTTACGTTTGATCATTTGTTTTCTATACCAAGCAAAGATACCTACATAGAATACAAGGAAGGCTGCTGCACCAAGGATTGCTTTGATATCACCTGTTGTAGCATTACCAATTGCCCAACCAAATAGTTTTTCGATTGGTCCTTCAAGAGTTGAGTGAGTGATCAATTGAGTTTGGCTCACACCTTCTGGGAAGGCACCTACACCTTTCGCAAGTTCAGTTGCAAATGGAGCGATAAGAGTACCTGAAAGAAGGAAGAGTGGCAACAAGAGTGTTCCGAAGATGATCATACGAAGCAATTTACCACGTGTAACAACCAAGAGAGCTGGAGTCACACCCATAGCGATGATACCTGCAAGTGGCAAGATACCATTTCCGACGTTTGAAAGAAGCACTGCTTCTACTAGCATGATTGGAGCAAGTACGTTGGCACAAGCCCAGATTTCAGCACGACCAGCGATGAAAGGCCAGTCAAGACCGATGTTGAATTTACGTCCTTGAAGACGTTTAGTAGCAACGTTTGTGATACCTTGTGAAAGTGGTTCTACGGCTGCGATGAACCAAGATCCGATAAGTGAGAAGAGCTCCAAGCAGACACCGGCAGTCAAACCGAGGCTCAACCAACCTTTAATAACAAGTTCCCATTTATCGGCTCCTTCTACACCAGCAACTGGGTGTGGAGTTCCCATCAAACCAATAACGATACCAAGAATGAAACCAATGAAGAATTTAGATCCCCAGAAACCGATTTTCTTGTTCAATTTTGCAGCGTCAAAGTCATATTTATCAAGACCTGGCAATACTTTATCAAAGATCTTATCCAAGACCATGATAACTGGGTTCATCATGTAGTTCATGTGAGTTGAAGTCATTGGTGATGAACTTGGTGCATTAAGAAGGTCGTCGAATGTTGGTTTCATCAAATCAGAGTTGATAATTTTCAAAACACCTACAAGCACAACTGCTGCAGTTGCGATGAAAAGTGAAACTCCTTGGCTAACACCATTGTTGTCTGCATACCATTTAATCAAAAGACCAGTGATTGACAAGTGCCAGATATCAAAGATATCGACGTCAAGTGTGTCCGTTTTCTTCATTGCAAGCATCACAACGTTGACAATCAACATCACAAGCAAGAAGTAAAGTGTCCATGCAGAACCCCAAGTGATCGTAGCAAGTGGTGCCCAACCAACGTCAGTGATGTTCAATTGAATACCAGTGTTTTCAACGAATTTCGCAAGAGATGCTGAGAAAGCTCCGTTGAGCATACCGATGATAGCACCGATACCAGTAAGAGCGATGGCAAGTTTGATACCACCTTCAAGCGCTTTGGAGAATTTCACTCCAAAAAGTAGAGCCAATACTGTCAAGATGATCAGCATGATGATAGGACCACCCATTTCCAAGACTGGCTTGAAAATCTTATTGGCTAGTTCGATAATGACATCCATAATAGTTCCTCCCTTTATTTTTATGGAATCTTACAAAATAATAATTAGCTTAGTCCGTGTTCTTTGATAGCTGCCTCAATATTGTCAAATACAGGAGCGCTCATTGCTGGAATACGGAACAAGATTGGTCCAGCTTCAATAACTGGAATACCTGGTTCAAAGCCAAGATCTGTTGCAGCGATTGGGGTAAAGATATCATATCCTTTGATAAGGTCTTCATTCACATCTTTTACCATAACTGCATCACAGTGAACATCGTAACCACGATTTGAAAGCTCTTCTTCAAGAGCACTTTTAATTTGGTGACTTGAGTTAACACCTGCACCGCAGGCAGCGAGAATTTTGATCATTTGGATTTCCTCCGATTTATTTTTTATAATGTACGATTTAAGCTGTTGCTTCAGAGATATAGGCATACAAGGCTTCTGGTTCAGAAATATTTGATAAATCTTCTAGGTGACCATTTCCTGTAAAGAAGTCCATCAACTGAGCAAGAATGTTGGTTTGACTCGAACTTGAATTGTTAATGATAAAGAAGAGTAGAGATACTTCCACTTCCTTATCAGGAGCAATCATATTGTGAAAAGTTACTGGTTTTTCTAATCGAACAACCACCACTTTCTCAGCTAGATTATGAACAATATCTGTATGAGGAATCGCTACATTTGGCAAGTCCTTACCTAGAAATTCCATATCTAAGCCAGTTGGAAATGACTTTTCACGCGTGATCAAGGCTTCACGATAAGTTGGAGTGACAATTTCTCGTTCCTCCAACAAGCTTGCTACCTGATCAAAGAGTTGTTCTTGATTATCCGCTTCTAAGCAAAACACCAGGTTTTTGTCAAAGAAATGATCTAATCCCATAACATTTTCCCTTCTTTCAATTATCTTTTATGCTATAAGTATAACACTATATGAAATCGTTGTCAATAATTTTTGTTTTATTTTGTTCATTTTTTTGTAATTTTTGTTTCATTTAAAGAATACAATCAATATCAAACACTCTTGTTATAAAATCCACAAAAAAAGAAGGCCCAAGCCTTCTTCTATTTCCTTACTCAATAGTAGATAAAATCTCTTCTAATTTATGGTAATCTTTTACACTATCAATTTCATAGATGCTATTTCCTTCTAATTCTTCGACATAGACATCTAATTCTTTGATATTATCCTTAACCATGTTATCCCAGTAGAGATCAACAAATTCACCACTTTCGTAAGCTTTGTCAATAAAGCCAACAATCTTCTCAGCAGTTGGTGCATCCCAGAATGAAACTCCACTCAGAATGCGACCAGCCTTGCTATCAACAATAATGTCTTGAACCTTGTAGTCATCACCATAAACCAAGAACCATTCATTCTCACAGTCTTCACGATAAACACTGAAATAGGTTGAACGTTTAAGATCGTTTCTAAACATATTTTTGAAAAGATAGTTATCCGCATCAATCACATAGCTGTTAGCCAAGTCTTCTTTAACGAGATAAAGTGAGTAAAAGTTGTTGTAATCAGCATACTTGTCGTTAAAGACTAAACGGACACCATATTTTTCTTTTAGATAGGAAAATTGTTCTTTGAGGTAGCCAACAACGATAATAATCTCATCGATTCCTCTCTCTTTCAAAAACTCGATTTGGTACTCTACCAAGGGTTTTTGATTAACCTTGACCAAAGCTTTTGGGGTATTTTCAGTCATAGGACGCAGACGAGTTCCCAACCCCGCTGCCAAGATAATTGCTTTCACGCTATTCTCCTTTATTTTTTAATAATAATATAAACACCAGCCATGACAACAAGCGATGTAATAATGGTCACCATATCGAGCGGTGTACCTAAAAGCATTGCTGAGAACAATACTGTCCATACGACATAGCTTACGTTCAAACCAGTTGCTTTTGCTGGTTGCAGACTATTGATAGCAATATAGTAAGCTAGGTATGAAATCATATTACATGCTGCAAAGACTAACATCAAACCCAGCAATTGTCCATCTGCTACTTCTGCAAATGAATGATGAGAAAAGAGGACAATGACAAGATATGACAAGAATGAGGTTACTTGGCGGATTAATAGTGCTTCAATTTCACTTAATTCACTTTCCATGGCGTAGGAACTAAGAACACTCTCACTTCCCCAAGCGATGGCACAAACTAATGCACAAAGAATTCCGATATAAAAAGAATTAACCTGCTCAACTTTATAAGTCTGGGCAATAATACCAGCGATAATCAACAAAATACCAAACACAGTATTCTTAGATACCTTGTGTTTCAAAATAAAAAATGCTAGTAAAACAGAAACTGCTGGGTAGATAGCTGATACTGAAGATGCAAGAGAACTTCCGATATACTTAACCGCATAAAGATTGGCTTGCATTCCTATAGGTCCAGCTAGCAAGGCTCCGATAATAACACTAACATTTCGGATATTTAGAAAAATCGAGAGTCGAACTTTTCCTTCTTTTACCAAAAGAAAAGCTAACAAGATAAAGATACTCAAGAAATCATGAGCGGCAGCCACCACAAAAGGTGAAAGATTGGTAAAAACTGAAAAGATATAAGAACTAATCGTTAGACCTAATCCCCAGAAGATACCAGAGAGCAGACCGAAAGAAACACCATTTTTATTCTTCATCCTAACCTCCATAATAAGTCAGACCCTCGACAGCTCTTTGGTAACGATTGATACCGTAATCTCCAAAATCAGCCCCTTGAGCTTCTTTATACACTGTCCACAAACTCCAGATGGTATCTTGTAAGATTTTATAGATTCGAATCTTTTCACGAGATACTGGAGTTTTGTCACCCTCATAGTAGGTTAGGAAATCTTCTTCTTCCTGATTTGTAAATTTAGACTCCAAAAAGAGAGCTGCCAAATCCCACATCGGATCATTCATAGAAGAGTATTCCCAGTCAATCAAATACATGCGTCCTTGGGGTGACTCGATAAAGTTTTCTGGTACCAAATCAATATGACAAGACTTTTTGTCAATACCTAAGTCAGCCAATCTTTTCTCTAGTGAAAATACTTCTTTTCTCACGGCTTCATAGTTAGCGTAAGGAATAGCTCCCTCAATCAAGGATTCATATTTTCTGATTTCCTCAAATGGAGCAAACTCTCCTCTTAGCTCTTTTCCTGAAGCATGAATGGTTTGTAAAATTGGTGCAATCTTTTTAAACTTGGACTTGATTGATGTTGAATCAAGAGTTACTGCTGATTCGATGTACTCATTGACCTTAATTCCTGACTCTATATCAAAGAGATAATTATTGACATCAAGATCCAAGTCTTTCAACAATTCAAGATTGTATTTTTCATCTTGACGATTGATGAGCTTTTCAGTTCCTTTTCCGAAAAATTTAACGATATAGGGTTTGGAGGTTGTTTTAACCAAGTAGTTTTGGTTGGTCATGCCACCCAGTTGTTCAACACTAAGGACTTCCTCTTCTTTAGATAGTAAAGAAGAAATTTTTTCTTTGATGATTTTCTCCACAATTAGCCTCCATCTCTTAAACTTCCCACTTAAACACTGTTTTGAAAGCAGTATTTAGGTCTGTAGCAAAGACACGATGAATGTCCTTAATTTCTCTCACTGGCTCTTCAACATAAAGGATATTTTTCAGACGATTTGCAAACTTTTTAACTTCCATCATCTGTATTGCATTTTCAAAATCAATCCGTCCAGATCGAGACGAACCGACCAATAATAAACCTTTTTCTAAAGAGTCTCGCGTATTGATATTAACCTTGTACTCGCTGACTCCCATCATGAGAATCGTTCCCTGTGGGCGAATATAACGGATCAAGTCATTGATAGCTGGTCCTGTTCCATCGCCACCACAACATTCAAATCCATGATCAAAGGTCAGATCCTTGGGAATATTATCCGTGATGTAGCACTCTTTTGCAAAAGAGAAAAGCTCCAATTTTTCCCAATGACGGCCAATCACGATAATCTCTGCTTCTGGCAAGGTGTAATTGATAATATTGGCAACCACAAAGGCCAAGCTACCGTCTCCGATAACTGCAATGCGCTCTCGCTTGCTATGAGCAAGATTTAAGAAACGATCCATGGCATGCATACCAACACTTACAAACTCAGTAATGGCAGCGACTGTGTCCTCAATGTAATTATAAGACACAACACGATCTTTGGGAAGAGAGACAAATTCTCTCATAAAGCCATCATAACCACTAGATAGGAAGTAGGTTCCAGTCATGTAGTTTTCGTAGAACTCTTTGTCACTCTGCATAGGCGGTTGATTTGGAATCATAACTACCTTTTGACCGACTTCATAAGTCCCAGTTGGATCGGAAATAACAGTTCCACAAGACTCGTGAATCATGGCCATAGGAAGCTTTTTAGCCAATATCTTTGGATCGCGTTTCCCTTGATAGTAACGTTGATCTGCATGACAAACCGCCATATAATTTGGACGAATAAGGATATGATTCTCCTGATCAATGTCCTCTTCTTGGTATTTTACATTGATAAACTTTGGTTTGGTCAGTTGATAAATTTGATTAATCATAGCCTTAGTCTTTCTCAATCATGCTTTTCGCGATTTTCAGGTCTGTCACAGTTGTGATTTTAAGATTTGAATATTCCCCTTTAGCTAGGGCAACGTCTTTTCCTTTGATAACAAAAATCTTACATGCATCTGTCAGGATTTCCTTTTCTTGGTCAGATAGGGAACCATACAAATCCATGAAATCCTTGCAACGGAAAGTCTGAGGTGTTTGACCTTGATAAAGGTGAGCACGATTTGGAATATCCGTGATAAACTGACCATTAGTACTTTCAACAATGGTATCAACTGCTTCTACTACTGTGTCAACCGCATCATGATTTTGAGCCAGTTTTATATTGTCCTGAATCATGCGAAGTGTGATAAATGGACGAACAGAGTCGTGGGTAATCACGATATCTTCTGGAGTGATTGGACGATAGGCATTAATAGCTTCTATAATCTTCTCGATACTGGTATTGCGATCAGCACCACCCTTGGTAATGATGATGCGATCCTTGTGGAGAGAAAGATACTTGTCAACCAAGTCCTCAGCGTGTGACACCCAGTCTCCATGAACTCCAACTACAATTTTTTCAATACTTGGTTCTAAGACGAATTTTTCAATTGTGTGGATCAAAATAGGTCGATCACCCAACTCCAAAAATTGTTTTGGTAAATTACTGATTCCCATGCGTGTGCCAGTTCCTCCGGCTAGGATTCCTGCATAGATCATTTATATTCTCCTTTAGTTTATTCTAAAAAACTCATTACCATCTATTATATCACAATCTGTCTCCATCATGAAGAAAAGACAGAAAACTATCTATTTAAATTTGAGAAATAAAATTAGATTTCCCTCTATATTTTTTACTTAACATTCGGTTAATATAGAGTTCTTTAGAGTATAATACAAACCTTAAAGAAAACTTAAAATCACTTTTAAGAATACAATAAAAAGCTAGGAAACTGCTCACCTAGGCCTAGACAGCTACAGTTCCTAACTTTCTTGTTTTTATTTATGATTATGGAATAGATTACTTTTCCTGATCTTGGTCACCAATTCCTTTAACTGCCTTTTTAAATTCAGACAGCATTTTACCGATTGATTCACCAAGTTCTGGTAACCGTTTTGGTCCAAAGATTAAGAGTGCCCCTAAAACAATGATAATCAATCCTGGAGCACCGATATCACGTAAGATTCCCATTCTTTTCTCCTTTCATTTTTTTCTTTATTATCCTCTTGCTAATTGCAATACTAAGCTCATAGAGCAAGATTAAAGGAATTGTCATGGCTAGATCGCTAATAAAATCAGCTGGTGTCAAAATAACAGCAAGTACCAATAAAATAAAGTAGGCATAACGTCTATAGGTAACTAAGAGCCCTGGTCCAATCAAGCCAATCGTCGTTAAAAAAGCGATGATGACTGGCAATTCAAAGATGAACGCCAAAGGGATAGTTGTTTGAAAAACAAAGTCTAAGTAGTTCTGCGCTGTTAATTGAGTTTCAAATAATCCTTCCCCAAGTCCTAAAAGCACTTGAAGTAAGGCAGGCGTTACAAAGTAGAATCCAAAGGCTAGTCCAAGTAAAAAGCAAATAAAACTAGCTGGAATATAGGCAAAAATGGCTCTTGCTTCTTCTATTTTCAACCCCGGTTTGATAAAACTCCAAATCTGATAAACTGTAAAAGGTAGCGTAATGGTAAAGGACATTAGGCTCGCTAAGCGCAAATAAATCCACAGGATGTCATTTGGACCTAATACAATCAACTTTTGATTAAAGGACTGAGTCAGGTAGCAATAAAGCTGATCAGCAAACAATAAAGCTCCGCAGAAAACTATAGAAAAACAGACTATAACAGCAATGAACCTCTTTCTAAATTCTACCAGATGTTCAACGATTGTCAATTCTTTTGTATCCATCTACTTTTCACCCTGTCTCAATGTGACAGCCAAAACAATTATCAAGAAGACTAGCTGACTTCCTAAACCTTCCCAACTTGGATAGATGCCCAATAGGTCGATAGTTGGGAAACTTGATAGCAGGTGATTTGGTGCCATATTTGTCAGCTGCAGAGCATGCACACTAACTCCAAGCATCTTGAAAGCCAGAGCATAAATCATCCATGTCAGGATAAAGAAGACCTTATGAGGTAGGAAAAATTGACTCGCCTTGTTCATCAGAAATGCGATAACTAGCAAGACGAACAAAGCTAGAGAAATACCTAGAATAAAGTCAAAACTAGATATTCTCGGTAACATCCCTACGTAAAATAGAATGGTCTCTGCCCCTTCACGGAAAACAGCTAGAAAACTAAGAGCAAACATAGAAATGAATGAACCTGTCTTGGTCACAGTTTTTATCTGTGAATCCATAAAGTCATTCCATTTTTTGACCGAGGATTTACTATGAAGCCAAATACCGATAACAATCATCATCACTACTGCGAAAATACCAACAGCACCTTCGATAATTTCGCGATTGGCACCTGATGTCACAGCAGGAAAGGCAATTTGTAATATAAATGCAATCACTAGACTCGCAGCGATACCTGTTAGGGCCCCACCATATACCCACTTGAGTCCTTTGCGCATCTTGGCTGCTTTTAGTGTCGTGACCAAGGCCATGACGATTAAAAGAGCCTCTACTCCTTCCCGTAGGAGAATAAGCATGGCATCAAAAGCATTGTAGGTAGCACTAGTGTCAATTTGAGATAAATCTGCAATCAGTTTTTCTAATTTTTCTTGATATTCCTTCTCACTTCCCTTGACCATGATTACAGGGCTTTCACTTTCAACTCGTGTATAGAGGGAAGGATTGGTCGTGCTAACAGAACCCTCAATCGTTGGCCAGATAGTGATGAATTCCTTCATACTAGCTGCTCCTGATGCTTGGTCACCAGCTTGGAATTGTTCCAAAGCCTTCTTCAAAAGGGCAATACCGTCTTTGAGACTTAAATCAGAAGATGCTTCTGCGACTTCTTTTCCAGTTACAAAATCATCAATAGCCTTTTTTAAGTCCTCAAAGGAAGTCTGGATGGAGTTAAAATCAGTAGGCTCAGTTTCTATGCTACTCCGTAAGAAAGAAATAGCTGTTTCTACTTGACCATAATGAGCTGTACTGTTGTCACGGACAACACTCTCATTGATCGTCCAGGTTGAATTCATCTTTTTATAAGCTTCTCGGATTTGCTCTATATCTTTTGAAGTAATTGCCTTATCCAGAACCTCAAAACGCGGTCTTAGTCGACTAACAAGCTTTTCTTTTTCAGCATCAAGATCTACTGGATTTTGCTCTTTCTCAAATGCAAGAAGAGCAGATGAAATCTGTGTCAGATTTTCCTCACTTATATCTCCTGTCAGAGCAAGCTTTTCCTTGACGACCTTACCAGCTTCCGAATCAGAATGTTCTACTTTTTCAAAATCCGTCGCCATTTCTCTAACAAGAGCTTTGGCTTCTGCCTGATTATCATTTTTTACAGCCTTAGAGGCATCCGTTATCTTTACAAAATATGAACTCAGGCTTTCCTGTGCGCTAACGGGAAAAACAGCTAACAAGAGAAAAGACAAGGCTAAGAAACAAATGTTAATCTTCCAATAATTTTTGACCAATATAGCCTCCTTTCTCTACTCCACCAAAGCAGGCAAAGAGACCGCTACCGATGTGGGTTACATACTCATTCATCTTGTCTGTAGCTCCAAGGTTAGTTTGAACCTTGACAAAATGATCTGGATCCTTTTGGAAAGAAATAAAGAGCAAGCCTGTGTCAAATTGTCCAGTTTTTTCATCAATGCCATCTGAATATGAATAGGATCGTCGTAAGAGTGGCTTATCTACCTCTTTGGCTAATCGAACATGCGAATCATCTGGTAAAAGACTCAAATCCACTTCATCAAACTCATTCTTCTTACCAAAGGGAGCGCCACTTTCCTTGTAGCGACCAAAGGTATTTTCTTGCTCTTCAAGATTGGTTCGATCCCAAGTATCGAGAAACATCTGGATGCGGCGAACGGCCATATAGGATCCATTTTGCATCCAGTCCTTGCTGTCGGCCCAGACAACACGGTCAAAATCCTTCTCTTTGGTCACATTGGCTGTTCCATCCTTGAAACCAAAAAGGTTGCGGGGTGTCTCCAGACGATCTCCAATGGCTGCAAAACCTGACTGACTCCAACGGAGAGTCACCGCATTTCTCCCTTTACGGATAAGGTTGCGAATAGCATGAAAAGCAACTTGCTCGTCATCTGCACAGGCTTGGATAACAATATCTCCCCCAGTATATTTTTCACGCAGTTGCTCTTTTGGGAAGGGTGGTAAATCCTTAAAAAGTTGAGGACGTTTTTGTTCTAAATTCATTTTTTTCAGGAAACTTGCAGACACACCAAAAGTCAACGTTAAACGATGAGGATTTAGCCCCACGGTTTCTCCAGTGTCACTAGGTGGTAAGAGAGCATTCTGACCATCTTTTTTGACTAATTCTCCTTCTACCAACTTGCTACTATAATCTGTCCAATCCTTAAATAGCTGAATAATCTTATCTTTATCTGTCGTATGCAAATCTAGGACAACAAAATAAATATTCTTCTGCATAGGGGTTGTAATACCCGCTTGGTGTTTCCCATAAAAGTCAATCTTTTCATTACCGTACGAGATTTTTTCTTGCTTGTCTAACCTAGGTGCTAAAAAAGCGGAGGCACCGGAGAGACCTAGTGCTAGTCCAGCACCTCCAATACCCGCTTTTTTTAGAAATTCTCGACGGTCCATTTTTTTCTCAAAAAAATTTTCGTCTTTCTTAGTCATACTGCTTATTCTCCATCAAGAAATTTGCCCATTTGTGATAGAGGTTCACCAAGTTTCGTCACGGCTTCAGCCAATTCTTTGGTGTCTTCTTTTGTCAAATCTGTATAGAGTTTGTAGTGTTCCTTGTCTGTCATATGTTTGTCCAACAAGCTATTAACAGATTTGAAATCCGCTTCTAATTCTTTAACTAAATCAGCATCTGATTTTTCTAGTAAAGGTTTAAAGAGTTGAAATATCTTTTCAGCTCCCTCGATATTAGCACGGAAGTCGTACAAATCTGTATGAGAGTAGATTTCTTCTTCACCTGTAATCTTGCTTGTCGCTACTTCATTAAGCAAGTCAACTGCCCCTGTCAACATAATCTTGTGATCGACTTCAACAGTCGCTACCTTAGCCTTCAACTCTTTGATATCGTTGACTAATTGTTCCCCATAACTTTCAGTTCCTTTAGTTGTGTTTTCTTCCCAGAGGATTCGTTCGATACGGTGGAAACCAGACCAACCTTCCTCAGTCTTATTTTCATCCACATAGTCTACTAGACGAAAGTCAATCTTAACATCAGATTCACCAAAACTCTCAGCGATTGGTTCTGAACGTTCATAAGCCATACGAACAAGTGGATAAGCTTTCTTGGCTTCCTCCAATTTTCCGTCTTTTAAAAGCTGGACAAATCCTTCTGTATCCGTTAAAAGCTTATCAATTTGTCCTTGAACAAAAGTCTTATAATCTGCGGTTGCCTTATCAAGTAATTTTTGTTTATCATCTGATAAAGCTGTCACCTTAGAGGAATCATTTGTATCGGTTGATTTTTCAAAACGGACTGCACATGCTGTCAATAGCAAAGCTGAAGATAAAAGGACAAAACCTAGTTTTTTCATTGTATACTCCTATTGGTTCAGAAGACCTGAATTTATTTTACGTTCCATTATAACATCCTTTCCTTAATTTTTTAATAAATTGTCAGAAAATTTAATATTTGAGAATTTGAAGTAGCATTTTCCGGTAAAATTAGAAAGGGCTTAAAAATTAGAATCGTAGAACTTTTTTCAGATAGTTTAAAAAGATTGTTTTCCCCTACTCTTTTCTCTATAATGGAGAGAAAGGAGATGACTATGACAGAATTGAAACATGAAATTGATGCAAACTTTGCAGGGCGACTCAATATCCTGCGTGCAGGTGTTCTCGGTGCCAATGATGGGATTATTTCCATCGCTGGAGTCGTTATCGGTGTTGCTAGTGCGACGAGCAATATCTGGATTATCTTTTTATCTGGATTGGCGGCTATCCTCGCTGGTGCTTTTTCTATGGCAGGTGGCGAATATGTCTCTGTATCCACTCAGAAAGACACGGAAGAAGCCGCTGTTGCTAGAGAACAGTTGCTCTTGAATAAGGACATCGAATCTGCAAAACAATCCCTCTACGCAGCTTACCTACAAAATGGTGAGTGTGAAACGTCAGCCCAACTCTTGACCAACAAGGCCTTTTTAAAAAATCCCCTCAAAGCCTTGGTCGAAGAAAAGTATGGGATCGAGTACGAAGAGTTTACCAACCCTTGGCATGCTGCGATCTCTAGCTTTATCGCCTTTGTACTGGGAAGTCTTCCTCCTATGCTTTCGATCACCGTCTTTCCAAGCGACTATCGCATTCCTGCTACTGTTCTTATCGTAGCCCTTTCCCTTCTTATTACGGGCTATACCAGTGCTAAATTAGGAAAAGCTCCTACGAGAACTGCTATGATCCGTAACCTCTGTATCGGACTTCTCACCATGGGCGTAACCTTCCTATTGGGACAACTCTTTAGTATCTAAGATAAAAGAAATACCTCGATGAATTTCGAGGTATCTTTTTTACATTTGTACAATCTTGCGATAGCTTCTTGAAGTAATCATAAAGATTAAGACGTAAACGATGAGGAAGATGGCACAAATGGAAAGTGTAACAGTCAACATCATGGTTGCATCCAGCACGCCAATGACTTTTAGGATGAGACTAAGCATATGATAGGCAAAGGCAAGATGTAGAAAAGCAAAGAGCAATGGGAGGAAGAAAACAGTTAGGACCTGTTTGTTGATAGTTTGCTTGATTTGCTTTTGATCGAGTCCGACCTTTTGCAAAATGATAAAGCGTTCACGGTCTTCATAGCCTTCAGAGATTTGTTTGTAGTAGATGACGAGAACTGTTCCCACCATAAAGATGATGGAGAGGAAGATACCGATAAAGAAGGTCCCACCAAAGAAAGCACTCATCTGCGCACTACTATCAGCCAGATTGCTTCCGTAAATAAAGCTTCCTTCTTTGCTTGATTCTCTATTAAAATCATCAAGGAATTTTGAATAGTCATCTGCAAGTTTGAGTTGCTCTTCCTCACTAGCTGTTACATTCATACCACCATAGTATTGATTAAAAATGGAAGAATTAGGATGCTGGTCAAGAAAGGCTTTCAAGTCAGGAACAACCAGATAGTTATAGTCCGAAGTTAGAATATTGTACTGATTTGGGACATGTTCAAGAATAAAATCTTTTTTGATTTCTTCCTTTATTGTATAGGTCTGGTCATTTAGAGTCAGTTCTTTCTGTCCTTGAAGTTCTTTGTTCTTAGTAAACAATCCAACTTCCTTTCCTGAAAGTGCAAGTTTTTGGCCCGTCATATTCTCATAGTCTTTTTGGTCAAAGACCATAAAAACGGTTTTCGGTTGAACACGATTTTGACCTTTCTCAAAAATGGTTAATTTCGTACCTTCTTGGTTTGCTACACCAAAGCTACTGTATGTAAGGACTTCTTTCTTTGTAACAGTCAATCCCTTATCACTAGCATACTGGTCTAGGAGTTTATTTATGTCTTCTTTTTCAACATTCTGTCCTGTAATTCCAAAATCATGTGGATTCATGACTTTCTTGAAAGTTTCAGAGCCTTTAAAGATACTCGTTGCAGCAGACATAGTCACCAAGACCATAGTTGAGAGAATAGCAATCGTCGCCAGACCAACCGCATTTTTCTTCATACGGAAAATGAGATTGGATACGGAAATCATGTTGTTGGGTTGGTAATAATAACGCTTGTTTTTCTTTAAGATTTGTAAGAAGACTGTAATCCCTGCATTGAAGAGAAGATAAGTTCCCAAAATTACCAACAAGACTGCTACGAAGAAAATCAGAACAGCAGAAAGTGGGTTTTCAACTGTAACTGCTAGGTAGTAACCAGTTGCTAGACTAATCAAACCTAGTATAGTTTGAAGACCTAAGAAACGTCCTTTTTTCTCACCACTGGCCTTCTCACGAGAGAGCTGAAGGGCATTCATGCGTGCGATACGAAAGGCATTGATAAAAATTAGACCTAGGAAGATAGCTCCAAAGACGATGAGAACTAGGATAAAGACAATTGGTTGGAAAGTCGAAACGAGCTCCACTTTCATCTTCATCAACTTCAGAAGAAGGGCAAAGATTAGCTTATCAAAGAGAGCTCCTAGGCCGAGACCAGCTGTCAAGGTTAAGGAACCAAAAATAAGAAGCTCCTTAAAAACCATACTGATTAAATGGCGCTTTTCGAGACCCAGCATACCATATACACCCAGCTCCTTGGAGCGGTTCTTCATGACAAAACTATTAGCATAAAGGACAATAATTCCAGAAGCGATAGTAACAACCACCATACCGAGAGCGAGGGTCATAGAGATAGTTTCTCCCCCTCGGATCTTGCCAATGTTAGGGTTAAGTGACAGTGAGTAAAAGAGATAGGTGATGGTCACAGCTAAGAGAACAGCTAAAGCAAAGGGATAGTAGAGTTTGCGGTTTTTAATCAAGTTAGATACCGCTAACTTATTGGTTAATCGGAACATACTAATTCACCTCGCTTGCCATAACAGTCAAAGTATCAGAGATTTCTTGGAACATCTGACGCTCTGTCTTGTCTCCACGGTAGATTTGGTTGTAAAGAATGCCGTCTTTGATAAAGAGAACGCGCTTGGCTCTGCTGGCTGCTGCCGTTGAGTGGGTTACCATGAGAATAGTTTGACCGCGTTCATTGATTTCATCAAATACATCGAGTAAGGCTGCAGATGACTTGGAATCAAGGGCTCCTGTTGGCTCATCCGCAAGGAGAATTTCAGGTTCGGTGATAATAGCGCGCGCTACTGCAACTCTCTGTTTTTGACCACCCGAGATTTCATAAGGATACTTCTCTTGCAATTGGTTGATGCCCAAATTTTCAGCGGTTACTACCAATTTCTTCATCATCTCTGTGATAGGTTTTCGTGATAGCACTAGCGGAAGCAAAATATTGTCCTTAACAGACAGGGTATCTAGCAAGTTAAAGTCTTGAAAGACAAATCCCAACTTCTCACGACGGAAACTCGAAGCCTGTGAATTCTTAATAGTTGCTGTGTCTATTCCGTTTAGGTAAACCTGCCCGCGAGTTGGTTTATCCAGCATAGCTAGAATGTTGAGCAAGGTTGACTTTCCTGAACCAGACTCACCCATGATGGCAACGTAATCACCCTTCTCTACGGTAAAATGAATATCCTTAAGCGCCTCTACTTGGTTGCCTTGGAAACGTGTTTTGTAGATTTTTTGAACGTGTTTTACATCTAAAAGTGTCATGTTTTTCTCCTTTTTAATATCCCATCATTTGAAACTGTGCTTGCATCATAGCGCATCCCAGTTGAACACGCTCAATATCTTTTTGACTTGGTTTTCTTCTTTTCTTTTGTAAAATTCTTTTCATGGTTTTGCTCCTTTGTTCTTTATGAGTCTAGTTTATCGCAAAAAAAGGCGGCCTGCCATAACCTAACCTTACAAAAGAGACTTTAATCTTACATTTTTGTAAGATTGAAGAATATCAAGCAATTTCGCTATCAATATTTTACCATAAAAGAAATGCAAGAAGAAAACCCTTGCGGATGCAAGGGTTAAAATTCACTATTCAGTCTGCATAAATCAGTAAGAAATGTTGCTACAATTTGATGATGTATTCTTTCAATTAATTATATTTCTATATAAGCAGAGCAGTTTTCTTCTAAAGAAAAATCGTCTTTTATTAACAAGGTTAACTCTTTTGATGATACACTCTCACTTTTATTTATTCGAACTGCTTGATTCATTATTAAATCTTCATAAAGATTTCGAACAAAACGACCGTTAGAAAAATTGGTAAGATTGATTTCTAACTTATCATTAAAATAATTTAATAATATTTCTTTCAACTTGTCATCTATTTGGTAGTCATCTTTTCTTGCTAGTGTTTCAAGAATATCTAACAATTCTGTAGAAGAATAATTTTCAAAATTTATAAAATAATTAAAACGAGACTTCAGACCAGGATTCGATTCAAAGAAATGATTCATTGGATCAGTATATCCTGCAACAATAACAATTAGATCATCCCTTGAATCCTCTAAAGCCTTTGTCAATTCTGTTAAACATTCTCGTCCATATGAATCCGTATTGTCATTTTCTGTAATACTATAAGCTTCATCTATGAATAAAACGCCACCTTTTGCTTTTTCAATGACACTTTTTACTTTTAGAGCAGTTTGACCTTGATAACCAGCAATTAAATCTGTTCTGGAGACTTCGGTAAAATGCCCCTTTGAAAGAAGGCCTAATTGATAATACATCCGACCTACAATTCTGGCCACTGTCGTCTTTCCAGTACCAGGATTCCCCATAAACGCCATATGTAAAGTTCTCTTTGGTACTTTTAGCCCAGACTCTTTTCTTTTGGACTGAACCTTTTGATATATGACTAACCTCGAAACTTCCTCTTTAACTTTTTGTAAACCAACTAATTGATTTAATTCCTTCATCAATTCATCCAAAGAAGAGTTGTTACGTTTTCCTAACTCCTTCCCTAGTATTTCAAAAAGATAAGAGTAACCTAAATAACAAGCTAAATTATCAGACAATTCTTTTAGCGTTTGACTTATCTTGCTTATTTTATTCTCTTTTTGAAATAAATATATAGATTTATATAAATCTGCTACTTTATTTGTGTCTGAATGATCAATTATAATCTCATTCACTTTTGTGCAAAAGGTCGACTCGTTACCCAGTTGTCGATCCAATTTTTTGGCGCTCTCAATTAGCTTGTCACGAGATACAGTCATAATTTACCTCAAAAACATAAAAAGTAAAGCAATAATTAACATTCCGATAGATACTCCAGATATGATAAAAACAGTTAAAAGTCGACTAGAAATAAGTTTAATTTGTTCTTTACTTTCTTTCAATTCTTTTCTGAGTTCTTCAATTTCAGAATTATGCGAGACAGGCTCCAAAGGAAGCGCGCTTACTGTATCCTCTAAGCTTACAATTCTATCGTCTAATTTAGAAAGTCGATTCTCATGTTCCTCAATGGCTTCTTTATGATTGTTTTCATTGAATTTTTCTTTAAATTGCTTTAGTACTTGGAGTGTAGATGCCTGTTTCTCGATTGTTTTATCAATACGAGCTTGTTCTTTGGTAAGTTTCTTATTTGTATGGTCTATTGCAGCTATATTAGATAGAATCGCTTGAATATGACCTTTGTCAAGAGCTTCTAAAGCTTTATAAACTTGACCAAATTCTTCAATAAGTGTTTGTTGATTATCATAAAATTTTGAAATGTAATTTTGAGTTTGTTCAACTAAAGTATTAAACTCTTTACCAGTAACTCCATGTTCAGCAAATTCAAAACCAAAGAAATCTTCATGAGTTCTAACTGTATCAAAATACAATTCATCTTGACTTTGTTCAGCAAACTCTTTCAGATGCTCTTTCGCTTCATCGAAATCATGTTTGCTAATGTTTATTTCAAATTTTTCCTGTTCTTGCTCAACTACTTCTTGTTCCATATTTATCTCCTTAATCTAGTAAATCTTGTAATAATGCATCAATCTCATCAAAGTCACTTTTTTCGTCTCTTGTAGATTCTTCAAAAATATCTGATAGCTTTTCTTTCATTATTGAAGCAGCCATATCGTGTCTTTCCTTAATAGTATTGATAACAGAATCTTTTTCTACTTGAAGCCTTATGCTCTTTACATCTAGTAATTGATCTTTGATTACTAACATTTCATTATTTTGATCAATTTTCTTAGAACTTAATTCAGTAATCTGTTTATTGACAATTTGCTGATCAATCATTTTTAGTACGAAGGCGCCAATAATTCCTGATAAAGTTGCTCCCATAAATGTTCCAATAACACTGCCGATTGTTCCTAAAAGTGGTATAGAAATAGCCAAAACTGGAAAACTAGCTGTTAGGGATGCTCCTAATGCTTCCCCAACTACAATTGCCCCAGTAGCCGATAAACCAGCAACAACAATTTTACCAATCTCTAGCATCATTATCTGAACACTTTTTTCTTTGTTATCTGGATTGTTTAGATAATCAATCGCTTCTTTTAAGGACTTCCAACCTTGGTGTATAAATGTCCATGCTTTTAGAAAAGTGTTAATTACAGGTCCAACTATCGCAGAAGCTATCATCGTAATCACTGATTTCCCAACGTTTAATAAGTGATTTGATAAGTTGTTTACAAATGAAATGATGGCCTCTTTTACCTTTTCAATAAAAGTTGATAAGTTTCTTTCTATATCTTTAAGCCAAGAGATAAATTTTGAAATTAACTCTCGCAAAAATTCTGATAGTAACTGTAAAAGCGCTGCTTTCAAAGCTTTTCCTGAAACTTTTAAAGCCTCGTCACGGCGTGATTTTTTACCAGATTTTATAGCTCGCTTCTCAGCTTCGTCTCTTACTCGGTCGTATTCAGCGCGTGCCTCTTTATCTTTCTCTCTTAACTGTCTCTCTTCTTTTGAACTAATATTATGGACTTCTTTAGCATATTGTCCCTTAGAATTTGGATTATCTAATAATTCAGTTGTAGATTGATCACCCTTCGCTTGATTAATTTCACTCCTTATTTCGTTAAGATTAGCTTTGCTATTTGCGAAAGCATATTGTTGCTCTTTATCCATAAAAGCATTGGCTTTTGGATCACGTATAATCTCTCCAGCAGAGACTGTGTGATCCATTTGAGTTCCTTTTTCTTTTGAACCTCTTGGTCTATTTTCATCTAAAAATTTTCTCGCATCTTTTTTTATGGTATTCACCATTTTACCTGATCGAGTTGAGTGTGTTTTAATATTTCCTAATTCATCTCTTTCAAACTTTTTTTGCCATTTTGTATATCTGTCCTCATATATATTTCTATCCGAGTTATGAGTAATAAATTTTCCTTTTTCAAAATTTTCAGCAGTTTGAATATGAGCTTCTTTTCGCAAATCTAGAGTTTGACCATTGTTATCTTTAATAAACTCTTCACCTATTTGGGCAGCAAGTTGAAGTTGTACTTGTTCCCAAACTATATTTTCAATAGATTCTTGAAGGTATTCATTATTTTGTAATTTCTCTCTGTCTATATCAAGTTGATCTATATGTTCAACAACATCCTTAAGGTTATTTTCTAAAGAACTTTCTAATTCAAGTAATTGTTCATAGTTAAAGTCAATTTCAGAACTTTGTAATTCAAACGTTTTATTTTCGTTAGCCATATTAATCTCTCTAAATTATTGTATTCACTGATTTATTATACCATTTCAAGATTTGATTTGACAAGTTTAAAAAACTTCGTCCTATTGGACGAAGTTCCTGCTTCTACTATTATCACCAAAACCAGCCATCATTGTCATCAATGGCCTCAGCTTCCTTGCGTTTGCGTGGTCCTGTTCCGTACATTTCTGCTTCAATCTCTTCCTTAGTTGGCAGGATAGAGGCGAGGATGATGTAGATAATCACACCAACTCCAAAATTTGATATGGTAAAAATGGCGAAGAGAAAGCGGACTAAGGTTACATCAAAGTTCCACTTGTCTGATAGACCAGCTAAAACTCCCGATACCATGCGATTTCGTCTCATTTTATAAAATTTTGTATTCATGATTATTTCCTCTTTCGGTATTCTTACAAGTAGTATAGCATGAAACGGGGTCACAAACATCAGTCCTTAGGCCGATTTAAGATAACGAGTTTACCACGGCATACGCCACAGCGATAGCGTTTTGTGTTAATTTTTCTCTTGCGTTGATAGGTTTGCTGGCAAGATTGGCACTGATAGACTAGGTAACTATCCTGACTTTTCAAAGGTGGTGCAAAGCGTAGTCCATCCACTTCTTTCAAAAGTTCCTTGAAATCTCGGTCCTTATGGCGATACCCCTTTTTCTGAAAATAAAGGTGATAGTGACAAAGCTCATGGCGCACGATTTTGCGAAAAACTTCCAAACCAAGTTCATTATACACCTTGGGATTAAAATCCAAATGCCCATCCTTAGGGAAAAATCGCCCACCTGTCGTTCGCAGACGAGAATTCCACTGGGCTTGGTGTGTAAAAGGTCTACCAAAGTCTTCGAGTGAAACAGACTGAACGTACTCAGTTAGATTCATCTGGAGCGAGGAGCGACAGATTGACTTTTTCACGTTCGGTATCGATTTTCTTAACCCAAACCGTTACCAAATCTCCGACTGAAACCACTTGGCTAGGGTGTTTGATAAATTTGCGACTCATGTGGGAAATATGGATCAAGCCGTCCTCGTGAATCCCGATATCAACAAAGGCACCGAAGTCAACGACATTACGCACCACACCTTCCAGCTTCTGGCCGACTTTTAAGTCCTTGATATCCAGAACATCTTGACGGAGAACTGGAGCATCAAAGGAATCACGGAAATCTCGACCTGGTTTGAGAAGGTCTGCAATAATATCTTTAAGGGTTTCTGGGCCAAGTTCTAGTTCTTGCGCCATTTCCTTGACTGAAAGGGACTTAAGTTTATTTTGTGCTTCTTCATTCAAGTCCTTGATATCCAAGCGTTTGAAGAGCTCCTTAACCGCTGTATAGTTTTCTGGGTGAACTCCTGTATTATCAAGGATATTGCTACTTTCAGGGATACGGAGGAAACCTGCAGCTTGCTCAAAGGCTTTGGCACCTAGACGAGGAACTTTTTTGATTTGTGCGCGTGAAGTGATTTTCTCTTCTTCCTCACGGTATTTGACAATATTTTCAGAAATGGTTTTATTGAGTCCAGCTACGTGGGAAAGAAGAGCTGGGCTAGCTGTATTGATATTGACACCAACTTGGTTAACCACCGTATCCACGACAAAGTCCAGACTTTCAGACAGTTTCTTCTGACTGACATCGTGCTGGTATTGCCCGACACCGATTGACTTGGGATCGATTTTGACCAATTCGGCAAGAGGATCTTGCAAACGTCGAGCAATCGAGATAGCAGAGCGTTTTTCAACAGTTAATTCTGGAAACTCCTGACGGGCTAGTTCGCTGGCAGAGTAGACAGAAGCGCCACTTTCATTAACGATAACATAGCTCACTTCTGAAAAATCTTTCAGAACTTCCGCCACAAAGGATTCACTTTCCCGACTGGCCGTTCCATTTCCAATGGCAATAATTTCCACGCCATACTGACCAATCAAGTCTGCCAAATCTTTCTTGGCTTCTTCTATTTGACGAGCCGATGCTGGTTTTACTGGATAAATAACTTTGGTCGTCAGCATTTTCCCTGTTGCATCTACGACAGCTAGCTTGGCACCTGTACGAAAGGCGGGGTCAAATCCTAGAACCACGCGCCCTTTCAGCGGAGCAACCAAGAGGAGATTGCGCAGGTTGTCAGAAAAGAGTTGGATAGCCCCTTCTTCTGCCTTTTCGGTTAATTCTGTCCGAATGCGGCGTTCGATAGCAGGCAAGACTTTTTTCTTAACTGACTGTTGAACAACTTCATCTATATAGGCATTTTTCACCTTGAAACGGGCAGCAAAGAAGGCAAGGATACGGTCTGTCGCATGTTCAAATCCGACTCTTAAGACACCTAGTTTCTCCCCACGATTGAGAGCCAAGGTACGATAGCCCTGCATATTTCCAACTGTCTCGGAAAAATCGTAATATATCTGAAAAACTTGTTTTTCATCAAGACTTTCATCTTTGACTTGCGAAGTGATTTTAGAGTGTCTCAACACTTCCTGATAGGTCAGTGACCGCAAAGTCACATCTTCGGATAAGGCTTCGACTAAGATATCAACCGCACCTTCCAAGGCTTCTTGACCAGTCGCAAATCCTTCACAGACAAACTTCTCAGCTTCTTTCTCTAAGCCATCTACATTCTGCAAGATCAAGCGAGCAAGAGGAAAGAGTCCAGCTTCACGGGCAATGGTTGCCTTGGTCCGACGTTTTTCCTTATAAGGAAGGTAGAGTTCTTCTACGTCTGCTAATTTCTCAGCTGCCAAAATAGCTGCTTCCAATTCCTTGGTCAGCTTGCCTTGTTCTTGGATCTTAGCCAAGACAGCTTCTTTACGGTCGTTGAGATTAGTCAGACTTTTATCCAGGTCAATAATGGCCTTAATCGCCACCTCATCCAGACTACCAGTCATGTCCTTCCGGTAACGCGCGATAAAGGGAATCGTCGCCCCTTCAGCCGTTAAACTTAGAACAGTATCGATTTGCTTTAAGGTTACACCCAAATCTTGGGAGATTTTTTCATATTTTTTATCCATAAATCTATTATACCATAAGGAACTGCTCTTGTTTTTCCTTACCTGTTTTTGCATCTTTGATTATCAAAATAATCCCATTTCCACAAAATAATAGTATAATAGAGGTAGAATTTAGAAAAGAGGTAGGCCCATGGCTGTTAAATTTACAAAAACCGATGACTTGGACAAAATGTTTGAAGAATTCGCCAAACTTCCTGACTTAACACAAGTCACTTTCCCAGATGACAAAAACAAAAAAGAAAAAGTTGAGAAGAAAAAATAGATGACTGTTTTCCAATCTCTTCCTCCTAGCATCTTACAAGCAGGTGCTATCTTTCTTTCCATCATGATTGAAGCCCTTCCTTTTGTCTTGATTGGGAGTCTCATTTCGGGATTGATTGAGGTCTATATCACGCCTGATAAAGTTTATGAGTTTCTTCCTCGCAATCGTTGGGGGAGGATCTTTTTTGGTACCTTCATTGGCTTCCTTTTTCCATCCTGCGAGTGTGGAATCGTGCCGATTATCAATCGTTTTCTGGAAAAGAAAGTCCCCAGCTACACGGCAGTTCCTTTTCTGGTGACTGCTCCCATCATCAATCCTATCGTTCTTTTCGCCACATATTCTGCCTTTGGCAATTCAATAAAACTTGCCTTCTTGCGAGCGCTGGGAGCTATTGTGATTGCTTTGGTTCTGGGGATTTTCCTAGGATTTTTCTGGAAGAAACCCATTCAAAAAGAGAATCCTATCACTTGTCATGAACATGACTTTTCACACTTGACTCCTGCTAGAAAGGTCTTTCAGGTCTTTATACAGGCTATTGATGAGTTTTTCGATATGGGGCGTTACTTAGTCTTTGGCTGTCTCTTTGCGGCCATCGTACAGGTCTATGTCCCGACTCGGATCCTGACCTCTATCAGTGCTAGTCCAGTCCTTGCGATTCTCTTGCTCATGTTTCTAGCCTTTATCCTCTCTCTTTGTAGCGAGGCGGACGCCTTTATCGGAGCTTCTCTCCTCTCGAGCTTCGGCCTAGCACCAGTCCTTGCTTTTCTGGTCATTGGTCCCATGCTTGATATCAAAAATCTCCTCATGATGAAACACTATCTCAAAGCGCGCTTCATCTGGCAATTCATGGGCATTGTGACAGTGCTTGTCTTACTTTATTCTTACATGATGGGGGTGATGCTATGATCCGATTTTTCATTCTACTAGGTTATTTTGCTCTGACCCTGTATCTGCAGCTATCTGGCAAGCTCAGCCACTACATCAACCTCCACTATTCCTATCTAGTCTATATCTCTATGGTCCTTTCTCTTCTGTTGGCTCTGGTCCAATTCTACATCTGGATCAAGAAAATTAACTCTCACAGCCATTTGGAAAGTCGTCGAGCTAGACGAATCAGCTTCGTTTTACTGTCACTACCTCTGTTGATTGGAGTTGCCTTTCCGACAGTAAGCTTGGACTCGAGAACCGTATCTGCCAAAGGTTATCATTTCCCACTTGCTGAGGGAATCGATACTGCTATTCAGGCAAGCGAAGGAACATCCAGTCAATACCTCAAACCCGATACCAGTACCTATTTTTCCAAATCTGCTTATGAAAAGGAAATGAGGGCTACAGCTGACAAATATCTTGCCAAAACAACCATTCAGGTTACAGACGAAAACTATATGGAGGTCATGGAAGTTCTCTATGACTATCCTCAAGAGTTTGAAGGGAAGAAAATCGAGTTTACAGGCTTTATCTACAACGATCCTAGTCATCTAGATAGCCAGTTCCTCTTTCGCTTTGGAATCATCCACTGTATCGCCGACTCTGGAGTATATGGACTCTTGACCAAGGGGAACTCGCGCCAGTATCCTGACAATACCTGGATTACAGCTAGAGGAACCATGACCCTCCACTACCATAAAGAACTCAAACAAAAACTCCCGACACTGGAAGTTGAGAGTTTCACAAAAGTAGACAAACCAGAAAATCCTTATGTCTATCGCGTGTTTCAATAAAAAGGGACCCAACAACAGACAAATTACTTTTTAAAGTAGCTTGTCTTTTTTTGTTCTCCTAGTTCAACAAAATCAACACACAACCTTTCAAACAATAGAAAAAGTCCCAAGAAATAAGATTTCTCGAGACCATAAAAATGTTAACAAGATAGGGTTGACAATCATCACATATCATAGCTTAACTGCAATAGAGTTGTGATAGAAAACGTTGATTTACTAGAAAAAATAAAACTCATATTAAACTGAATATTTCAGTTTCTTACTGGCATAAAGCTATTTGAGTTTAATTTAACAACCACTAACCTCTATTAACGCCACCAAATGCTGAACCAAAAACGGAAGTAGAATCCTAAGAACATAATGTGCACCTCCTTTTAAAAAACGTTTTTCCATCTCAACTATATTATATATTTTCTTGTGGAGAATTGCAAATTTTTTCAGTCAAATTACTAGCTTTTTTCAAAAAAATATGATAAAAGACAAAATTTTATATTAAAAATAGTTATTTACTTTCGGTTTCTGTAAAATGAAGACATAATATAAATGCACTAAGTCCCATAACTGGATTTTTTCTGTCAAACTTTTGAGGCTAGTTCTTAACTTCCAGTTGTTGAAATTATGAACTAGCCTCTTTTCTGCGCCATGAATCTCCGCTTTTTACTGTTTTTCTTCAGCTCAGTTGGACCACTTCTCATTTTGTAATAAAGCTCTTACCTCATCTGCTCCAATTTTATCCTCAGCCTTTTCAAAGAGTTGAATTGTAAAAACTTCACCAAAACAAAGAAGGTTGTTCGTTTATTGGCGTTGGCAAAAACATGCTTCTTTATCAATTGGACAAATAATATTGTTGCTTTATCAAAAATTGTTGGATAAAGAGGCTTGCCAAAAACAAATTGTTCTGGTAAGTTCACAATCATATTTAACGCTGAAGGACTAACTGTTTGAATTTGCTCATTTGGAGAATACCGTTGAATTGCTAAAGCATTGATTTTTTCAATTTGCTTTTCTGTTAGATAGACTATCATTTTTCCACCAAAGCTTTGAAAACATCGTCGTATTCATCAAAAATTGTATCCAATTTTAAGTTAAAGACATCATCAGAAACATAAGAGACCTGATGATCCAATTCTTCCAGAGATTTTTGAATTGCTAATTGTGATTTTGCTCTTTCTATCATATATTCAATATTTATTAGAGGATTCACATTTCCTCTAGTCTCTTTTCTTTGGTTTTAAAGTTATGAATATCACTATTTTAACAGATTTTCAATCAACCTTCAATTATGTTTCTTTCTATTAAAATTTCTTTCAAAAATAAAAAAGCAAACACAAAATATGGTTCACTTTTTTAAACTTTTCTACTCTCCATCCTTCCAGTTCCGAGCAATCTCTTCGTCTTTCTGGAGTTGGTCTACCAGTTCCTCTACGGAGTCAAATTTGACCATATCGCGAACACGGTCCAGCCAGTAGACCATGACTGTCTCACCGTAAATATCGTCTGAAAAGTCGAAAATATTAACTTCAAAGTGTGGCTCTTCTCCATCAAAGGTGACATTTTTACCGACGCTCGCCATGCCACGATATCTTTGCCGTTGCACCTCGACATCTACTACATAGACACCATCTGCTGGCATGTAGGTTCGATCTCTTAGAACCAGATTGGCTGTTGGATAACCGATAGTACGCCCACGAGCATTTCCATGAACGACCATCCCACGAGATGGGAGTGGTGTGCCGAGCAGATGATTGACTTCCTTGACATCTCCATCAAGAATAGCCTGACGAATCCGTGTGGAACTAATCTTGCCCTTTTCGTCCTCGACCGGAGGAACAATGATGATCTCTCCATCAAAATAGTCCTTCAGGTCATCTGCAGTTTGCTTATCAGAGCCAAAGGTATAGTCAAATCCTGCCACAATGATAGCTGGTTTTAAAGCCTTGATATAGGTATCAAAGAATTCTTGACCCGTTAAACTAGCAAATTTGCTACTAAAGTCAAGTAAGAAGAGAGCCTCTACTCCATGCCACTTCATCTTGTGCTCCCGTTCCTCATGATTGACGATATGGAGCATGAGCTCAGGTTGGTAAGGTTGCAAGGCAAGTTTTGGCGACTCTGTAAAGGTCATCACGACAACTGGCAGATAATCCTTCATCGAGGCCTTGCTAGCCACTTCAAAAAGTTTCTGATGCCCCTTGTGGATGCCATCAAAATAACCTAGTACAAGGACTGTTTTACCTGGTACTGCAATATCTTTTTCGTTCTTAATAGGTACTGTTGTAATCATGAAACTATTATATCATAGAGCAAGTCTTTTCGCTAAGAGGAAATCCCAAATGTCGTTTTTTGCGCCTGAACTGACCTTAAGAGACAACTTAGAACTTTAGTTTTAAAAAATAGCACCTCCTAAGAGATGCTATCGTTTGGTAACTAGTCTATTGTTTCTTCTAAATCTTTTAACTTAACCGAAACAATCTTAGACACACCTGATTCTTGCATGGTAACTCCATAGATAGAGTCCGCTGCCGCCATCGTCCCCTTACGGTGTGTTACGACGATAAACTGACTATCCTTGTCAAAGCGGTTGAGGTAATCCCCAAAACGTTTGACATTGGCTTCGTCCAGCGCCGCCTCTACCTCGTCCAAGATGACGAAAGGAATGGTCTTAACTCGGATGATTGAGAAGAGCAGAGCCAGAGCTGATAGGGCTTTTTCCCCACCACTCATGAGGTTGAGAGATTGGATTTTCTTACCTGGAGGTTGGACAGAAATCTCCACACCAGCAGTTAAAAGATCGCCCTCAGTCAATATCAAGTCTGCCCGACCACCGCCAAACATCTGTTTAAAGGTCACTTTAAAGGACTCACGAATGGCCTCAAAGGTTGATTTGAAGCGTTCCTTAACCTCATCATTCATCTCTGTGATGGTCTCAAGGAGTAGGTTTTTAGCAGACAAAATATCATCTCGTTGGCTATTGAGGAAATCCAGACGGTTGTGAACTTCTTCGTACTGTTCAATAGCATCCAAATTGACTGGACCCAGTGAGCGAATAGCCTTCTCTAAATCCTTAACCTCTTGCTCCGCCAGATTGAGATTTTCCAGTTCATGAGCCTTTTCTAGAGCCTCATTGTAGCTAATCTGGTACTGGTCTGTTAATTGAGCTTGTAGATAGCGCAAGCGTTCGCTGACCTTTTCCTTCTTAGCTTCAGCGCGTGTTTGTTTACGAATCCACTCCTCGTTCTGCTGGCGCGCCTGATCCAAATGGCTGGCAATATCATCCAGTTGACCCTCAATATCATCCAACTCAAACTGCTTGCGAATCAGACCTTGTTGAAGATTGGCTTTCTGAGTTTTGGCTTCTTCCACCTGCTGGCTTAGTAAATTCGTATCCACTTTCTCAAGATTATCAACTTTTTCTTGGAGGAGACGCTGGATTTCCTCTTGCTCGATATCCAGATTATCCAGTTCCTTGCCTAAGCGTTCAATATCAGTCACTTCGTACCGCTTTTGTCCTTGCAGTTCGGACTTAAGCAAGCGCGCTTGAGAAATCTGTTCCTGCAAGTTTTGATAACGTTCTTGAATGGCGTTTTTGTTAGACTTAATCTCTTCAATCTCAGCTTCCAGATTTTGCTTTTCACTGGCAATAGTAGCAAGGCGCTCTTGGCATTTTTCCTTGTCCGCTTGCCAATCTCCTTCAGTAAGGCGATTTAATTCCTCTTCTTGAAGTTTCCAAAGAGTTTCCAGTTCCTCAACTTGCTGACTGGTCTGTTGATAAGCAAGGTACAAACCTTGCTCCTGAATACGAGCTTTCTCACCTTGTGATTTGATAGCTTCTAATCTTTCTGCCAATACCGCCATCTCATCTTGCAAGGTCTTCAAACTCGCTTCTTCTGACCGCAGACTAGTTTCTTCTTCAGCAATTTCTTTTTGTAATTGCTCTAGTTCTGGTTTGATGAAAATACTGTTATTTTGACGATTGGCACCACCAGCGTAGGAACCACCAGTACGCAATTCGGTACCATCAAGCGTCACCATACGAACCTGGTAACGAACTTGACGAGCTGCGGCACGCGCATGTTCTACAGTATCAAAGATAGCCGTTGTAGCAAGCAAGTTTTTGAAAATGGCTTCTAGTCTCTTATCAAACGACACCAACTCATCTGCCATTCCCAGAAATCCTGGACTTGCTGCGATAGTATCTTGATTCTGACTAGAAATGGTACGAGCCTTGATAGTCGTCAATGGAAGAAAGGTTGCACGACCAGCTCTGTTACGTTTTAGGAAATCAATTGCCTTGGTTGCCGCGTTTTCATCTTCTACGATGATATGCTGACTGCTAGCTCCAAGCGCAATCTCCAGGGCAGTTTGATAATGCACATCAAAGGTCAAATGTTCACTGACTGCACCAATGATCCCACCAAGACGGGCTTTTTCTTGAAGAACACTCTTAACACCCGCATAAAAATTACTATGATTTCTTAGGATGTTTTCCAAACTCTGGGCTCTAGCCTGCTTGTTTTTGAGACTGTCTAGACGGTCAAAGAGTTGGCTCTGCTGGGCTTGGAAAGAAACTTTCTGCTCCTCTTGCTCCTTGGCACTAGCTTGGTAGTCAGCCAATAATTTCTGAACCTGCTCCTTGGCAGTTTCAAGCTCAGCCTGCTGTTGACTGGCCTTTTCTTTAGCTGTAGCCAGTTGTTCTTTCAATTTCTCAAGTTGATCAGCTTGTTTTTGAGACAGCTGACGGCTGTTTTCCAACTCATTCTCGATGCGGGTCAGTTGGTTTGAGACATCCGCTTCTTCTTGTAAAAGAGCCACAAAACGTTCACGCAAGAGCTCAATCATCTGGTCAGGATCATCTGAAAAAGCTAGCAATTCTGCCTCTAAACGATTGAGTTCCTTGTTATTTTCAGCTAGATTTTCCTCTAACTGTGCCAAGTTCTCTTCTTTTTCAGATTTCTCTTTACTTATAGTCTTTCTCTTATCTTCTAAAGCAGTCAAACGGGCTTGTGCTTCTTGTTGATTGAGGGCTACTTGCTCAGATTCCAGTTTGGATAGGGCTAATTTTCGTTCTAAATCGCTGATTAGATTCGTCAGATCCATCAAGCTCCCTTGGTCTTTAGCCATTTGAGCTTGGAGATCTTGGCGTTTCTTTTTAAGAGTTTGATTTTCCTCTTCTAACTCTTCACGTTTTTGGTAATAACTGGTCAAGAGTTCCTGAACTTGCGTTAGCTCTTCTTCTGTTAGCTCTAGTTCAGTCTTGTTTTCCTTGATTTGGGCAACCAGTACATCCAAGTAAATCGCCTTGCGTTGACCATCCAAGTCGAGAAACTTGCGAGCATTCTCGGCTTGTTTTGCAAGAGGTTTGATTTGATTGTCCAACTCATAGATAATGTCCTCTAAGCGATCGAGATTGTCTTGAGTTTGTTGCAGTTTACTCTCTGTTTCTTTTCTACGAGTCTTGTATTTTAAAACTCCAGCTGCTTCTTCAAAAATAGCACGGCGTTCTTCGGGCTTGGAGTTAAAAATTTCCTCAACTTTCCCTTGAGAAATGATGGAGAAGGAATCCCGTCCCAGACCTGTATCCAAGAAAAGATCATGGACATCACGCAGACGGACTTTCTTGTCATCAATTCGATACTCGCTATCTCCACTACGGTAGATATGGCGTTCTACCTTAATAACTTGCCCCGCATCTTTGATAAAACCATCTTCATTGTCCAAGGTCACAACAACAGAGGCATAATTGAGCGGTTTACGACTTTCAGTTCCAGCAAAGATTACGTCGGGCATCTTACCGCCACGAAGGCTCTTGACACTAGACTCCCCCAAGGCCCATCGTAGACTTTCTGTGATATTTGACTTCCCAGAACCATTTGGCCCAACGACAGCTGTCACACCTTGGTCAAAGACGACCTTGGTCTTGTCAGCAAAGGACTTGAATCCTTGGATCTCAATTTCCTTTAAATACATGAATTAAGCCCCTTCTCAACGGCATTTTTTGCGGCCTCTTGCTCTGCTAATTTTTTAGAACGGCCTTGTCCTTTTCCGATACTTTTGCCCTCAACTAGAACTTCTACATCAAAAACCTTATCATGGGCAGGTCCCATCTCAGAAGTCACCTGGTAGCGAATATCCACATCTCCATTGACCTGGAGCAACTCTTGCAAGTGCGTCTTGTAATCCGTAATCATCTCAAAGTCACCTGCCTCAACCTTGGGAATCATAACCTGATAGATAAACTCTTTTACCCTAACAACATCCTTGTCTAAAAGCAACGCTCCCAAAAAGGCTTCAAAGGCATCACCAAGAATGGTGTCACGATTGCGCCCACCAGACTTTTCTTCTCCTTTTCCTAGCTTGATAAACTGATCAAACTGGCAATCACGCGCAAAACCAGCCAAACTCTCCTCACGGACAATCATAGCACGGAGTTTGGACAAATCACCCTCTGGTTTCTTAGGATATTTTTTATACAGGTATTCTGAAATCAATAATTGCAGAACAGCGTCTCCTAAAAATTCCAAGCGCTCATTGTGTGAAATTTTTAAGAGGCGGTGCTCATTGGCATAACTCGTATGAGTAAAGGCCGTTTCCAGCAAATTCTTGTCTGCAAATTCGATTGCAAAACGCTTCTTCAGTACAGTTTGTAATTCTTTCATACTGACCTCTTTCTAATAATTACGATCTTTTCTATTATAACAAAAAAAGCCCTCTGAGTCACTTTAAAACAGGACTAGCGGAGAGTGGGGTAATTTTTGAAAAAAGATTTCTAATTTTGGAGGCAATAAAGAAAAAAGCCTTATTTAAAGGCTTTTTTAGGCTGTTTACATCCACCCTGAGGGAATCGAACCCCCATCTCAAGAACCGGAATCTTACGTGATATCCATTACACTAAGGGTGGAAACTTGTTTTATTATAACAGAAATTTGCTCTAATAACAAGTTTTTTATGGGTGGATTAAGCGCCTATTAGTGGGATGCATCCCCATTCCAGATAGAGTTTTTCACGATAACATAATCAACGTGCTTGAGGTCAGCAACCTTGCGTCCACCTGCGTAGGAAATGGCACTTTGCAAATCCTGCTCCATCTCAGTCAGGGTGTCTTGCAAATGCCCTTTGGCAGGAAGTAAGATGCGTTTTCCTTCTACATTTTTATAAGCACCCTTTTGGTATTGAGAAGCTGAACCATAGTATTCTTTGAACTGTTCGCCATCGACTTCAATCGTCTTTCCTGGACTTTCGATATGCCCTGCAAATAGGGAACCAATCATAACCATGCTAGCACCGAAACGGATAGACTTAGCAATGTCACCGTGTGTACGAATCCCACCATCAGCAATAATCGGTTTGCGAGCAGCTTTTGCACACCAGCGAAGAGCAGCCAACTGCCAACCACCTGTACCAAAACCAGTCTTGACCTTGGTGATACAAACCTTACCAGGACCGATTCCAACCTTTGTGGCATCCGCACCAGCATTTTCCAATTCACGCACAGCTTCTGGTGTCCCAACGTTACCAGCAATGACAAAAGTATCTGGTAATTCCTTCTTGATGTGTTGAATCATAGAAATCACGCTATCGGCATGACCATGGGCAATGTCAATCGTGATGTATTCCGGAGCATCAGCCTTGAGCTGGCTAACAAAGTCATACTCGTAATCCTTAACACCAACAGAAATGGAAGCAATGAGCCCTTGATCGTGCATGCGTTTGATAAAAGGAATGCGCCCCGCTTCATCAAAACGGTGCATAATGTAAAAGTACCCACCTTTAGCAAGTTGCTCTGCTACGTTCTCATCCAAAATCGTCTGCATATTTGCTGGTACAACAGGTAGTTTAAAAGTGTGATTTCCAAGTGTGACACTGGTATCTGCTTCTGCACGGCTTTTAATCACACATTTATTTGGGATCAACTGAATATCTTCGTAATCAAAAATTGGAAATTCATTTAACATATTGATGTCTCGTTTCTTTTGTAATGACCTACCTATGCCTTCGCATCCCTACGCCTTTTCCCGACGTTTCCTTGATTAATTCTACACCAAAGTACAGATTTTGTCAAATATTTTCAACAATCAAATTATATTGTTCGGAAATTACTTGTATAAATAGCAAAAAAGTGAAGAGATTATTTTCTCCCCACTTCTTTATCAATAATCGCTTTAAAAATTTCTGCGGAGTTTTCCATCATTTTACAAAATTCATTGTAAGATGAAGCATTCTGAGGGATGTGGATAGACCACTTCTTCAATTGAGCTCCATAGCCAGCTAGTTTCCCTATTTCACTATTTACTGACTGCTCCATACTAGGAAAAATCAATCCAGCTTTCCAAGTTTTCCCAGCTTCTAAAATATAAGAATAGGAAATCAACTGAAACAAGTCCTCGCGATTGATCCCTTTTTCAGTAAACTCCAGTTTTTTATATTTTGCATCTAGAACAATCTTTCGTTCTCTGTCATAAAAATCTGGATATACTTTTCGTTCCCCACCAGAAAATATTAGGATGCCGCCTTTCTTTTCTTTATTTCGAGGATGGATGAAACCTTTTGGCAACAAGGTGTAAACATACTCTTCCCAAAGCCAGGCAACATCAAAGAGAATACCATGTACCTTTTGGGCTTGAGGTCCAAGACCATGCTTTTCTCTACTCAGAATCATCAAGCAGAGTTCCTGTAATTTTCTATACTCTCTAAAATAGGCGTGTCGGATGGGTTTGATTTTATTCATTCTGATAATCTTGGCACGATCAGCTAGTTTATAAGATGAGGTTACACGAGTAATTTCTGTCATATTTTCACGATTACTATCGAGCAGAACTCCGAAACCTTTCTGATTCTTAATGTACTCAATCGTATGCCGAATCAACTGCATGAGTGGATTATCATAGGTAAACTCCCTAGTGGTATAGGCAATGCTTCCCATAAAAGGAACATTTTTCTTAAGATGCATTCCTACATCTAGCACTCCCTTTACATGACTATCGTTATGGAAAAATCTCTGGTATTCCTTATAAAGACCTTTTCGAAGAGCAGCTTGCAGATATTTGGGAAAGAGGTAAATCAAAAGCTGATAGAGTTTATCCTCTTGAGATAGACCGATGTCTAAACTAGTCAAATTGATATTGAGAATCTTTTGTAAAAGATAATGCAAAAAATGGTCGTTACTTTCATCAGAAAAACGAGAGGAAATCGTTAATCTTTCCTGACCATATCCAAGAAAACCAATCACGTTCCCTGTCTTGATTTCCTGATTAACTGTTTCAAAAATCTTTTGGTCCCTGTCTAAATCAGGAGAATTTATCAAATCATTCGGGAAAATAAAAATACTGTCCTCCCTAGAAAGGTTATCTAGTGTTCTATCAAGAAGTGCTTGACTTAGGTTGGGATATTCTGCGACAAAGTCTTCTTTAGCAATTCTATGCTGATTATCAGTTATCCGCATCATAATCACCAGTATCTTGTAGATCAGTTTGCTCGTTATTTGTCAGATCAAATGCTTTTTTCAATGTTTGCAGAGTTTCATCCTCTTCATAAGAACCACGTACATAATCTTCCAAAAGCGGTTTGAGATAATCAGACCAGAGTAATTCATAGTCAAAGTCTACATCCTTCAACTTAAGGAAATAACTTGGTCCAATATGATAATGACTGTTTAGCTCCTGAACGTTTTCAATAACAGCATTCAAGTTTCTTAGTCGAGTCTTAGCTTCCTCAGCATGTTCACCTAGTTTCTTATCTAGGATATAAAGTTGACTTTCAGCCGTAACTTCAACAAAACGGAAACGACGACGCATAGCAAAATCGAAGGTATCAACAGATCTGTCTATATCATTCATGGTTCCAATGATATAGACATTATCAGGGATATAAAATTTCTCATCAGTTTCATGTAAATTAGCATATTGAGTAGAAACTTCTCCATCTCTACCACGATATCCAGGATCGATAGAGAAAAAGAGTTCCCCAAAAATCTTAGAAATCTCACCACGATTGATCTCATCAATGATGAAAACGAATTTCTTATCTGTGTTGATCTCTGTTGGAGAGATATAGTCTTTCAGACCAAATCTTTTCTTTAAAGTTTCAAGGACTTTTTTTCCTTCACTCTTATAATAATTCTGTTTATTATAATTCGAATCTTTATAAAGTTCGTATACATAATTTCTAGATAAACTCCATCCTGATGTTCCCTTATCATAATTAACGGATAGGTTTTGTCTACTATTTACTGACAGGTAAGAACCCTTTGTTAAATACTCTTTTTCATCCGAATTATTTATATAGGCTAGGTAAGAATCCCAAGCTTCATCAAAATTATCTTGTCCTCCAGTTTTCTGAGCTTCTTTCGCCTTCTGACAGAACTTCTTAAAAATACCGTCTTGAGGCTTAAATCCAATAGATCCGTCCTCATTTGATATTGGTCTCAAACCCTCTACAAAATCCGTATAATCATAAGATGGGTGAAACTGTACAAAGCCGATTTGATCTTCGTTTCCACCTGTTAATTCTGCAGCTATTTCTTTAGCAAGATAAGTTTTCCCAGTACCAGGTGCCCCACGCAGAATGAGGTTTTTTGATTGTAATAAGATATTACTCAAGGGATGATGGATATTATTTTGTTCAGACATTTCTTTCTCTCCTTGTTTATTATCACTGTCTATACAATCTTTTGAATACTCAAATAAAATACTACCCAACATTGAAGATTCTAGTTCTGGATAGGTTTTAGAAAATAGTTTACAAATCTCATGATTCTGACGATAGGGCCCTCCTTGATTACTTTGAGGAATCAACCTATTCCAAAATTCATTCTGACTATTCATATTTACTCCTAAAAAAGAATGGTTCTCAGAATAAATACAAAGTAGTTTTGTTACTACTGCAGAACGCCCAATAAACTCATTCTTTGACTTTTTTATGTCAAAAATAGGATTATTGAAATCTAACATTCTTCCAGCTTGGATGATCTCATACAAATCCGATTTTAATTTGTTAAATCGGTCTTCTAGTTCTGATTCTGGAATGATTTTATTTGCTTGATTTTTGTAGCTTTTGGTATTCTCATTCCAATAAATACCAAATTTTGAAGAACCTCCGCCTCCAATTCCCATAAATAATGATTGGTACTTTCCTGCCTCAAGAGCATAGCAAAAAGAATTACTTTTGGCACCTTTCCCAATTATATATTCATCAATAGACATGGTTAAAATTCTATCAAGTGGCCATTCTTTAAGAAATTCTTCACGTAATTTTTCATTGTGAATACTATATTTAAATGCATCTTCTCTTAATCTTATTTTATTTTCTTGATACCAAGCATAAAAATCATCTAAACTAACTTTCCTTTTCAGCATCAATCGTACTCCTTTTATAATAATGTTCGAATAAAAACTATGTATTTCATATATAGAATATCATATCCTATAGAAAAAGGAAAGAATTTCTAAAGAAAAAGCCTAGTGTAGAGGCTTGCTTACCTCTCAACACTAGACTTCTTTTTTATCCTAATAATACTCACCCTGACGGTAGTCCCATGAGTTAAAGGTATCTGACAGGTGCATCATGATTTTATCAATGTCAAGCCCTTTGCGGATAACCACTGGCGCTGGTGAAATTGAGCGTGCTCCTCCTTGTTCTGGGATGAGTTTGCCGTCTTTATCGACCATAGAGACCATCACACCTTGCTCGTATCGTGTTTCAATCGTTTTGTCAGGCTGGATGGATGCCACGTAGTCGTCTGCTTCGATGACAAGATCCACTGCTCCTTCGATACGTTCTCCAATTCCTTCTACCTTACCGCGGTTTCCTTTTCCAGATGGATTAGCTGATGAGGCGTATACCATCTTGCCTTCTTCCCAAAGTTTGGCAGCCAACTGTTCTCCTGCTTTCCCGAACTTAATCACAAAACAGCTCGTTCCACGCACGTCAGTCATAAGTTCTTCACGGCCATCCCCGTATGCTTTTAGTTTTTCAAAAGCTTCTGGTTTCCATGGGAGGATGCAACCGAGTAGAATGTCTTCATCCCAATGTTTTTGGTAAAAGGCTTCAATTTCTGGATTAAGTTGTGCTAAAGCGCGTAGCTCGTCCATGCTACCACAAAGTACAACTCCTGGTTTGTTACGGTTACGTTCTTTTGCTTCAAACTTGCGTTCAAGTCCTGCCTTATCGCTAGTCATGATGATATATCCGACTTTTGTAGGGCAAACGATACAACCGCCCTCACCTTTTAAAATGTCATAGCCTTCTTGTGAAAGTGTTCCGTTCCATTGAATGTGTTTTGTCATAGTTCAATTTCCTTTTCTATTTTTTCTAATCCTGCCAATAGGCTGGGCGTTGTTTTTCATAAGCAGCAATCAAATCTTCATACTGCAACGTAATACCGATATCATCCAAACCATTTAAGAGCTTGTGTTTCCATTCACTATCAATTTCGAAAGTGAATTCTCCAACTGGTGAGATGATTTTTTGCTGTTCCAAGTCCACAGTTACCTGATCAGTCGGTTTAAGTTGGGCTAGTTTCTCTCTAACCTCTCTAGGCTGAACAATGGGCAACATGCCATTATTGAGTTCATTATTGTAATGAATGTCCCCGAAAGATCCTGCAATCACGACCTTAAAACCATAGTCAGCTAGTGCCCAAGCTGCGTGTTCTCTCGAAGAACCCGCCCCAAAGTTGTCCCCTGAGATAAGGATACTGGCTTTTCGGTATTCAGGTCGGTTAAAGACAAAGTCTGGATCCTCAGTATACTTGTCGTCCAAATAACGCCAAGCATACATGAGGTACTTACCAAATCCTTTCTTATCAATTAACTTCAGAAACTGCTTGGGGAGTATTTGGTCGGTGTCGATGTTATCATTCATGAGAGGAACGGTCGTTCCCGTATAAACTGTAAATTTCTCCATATCCTCTCCTTACTGGGCCTCTGGCATTTGCCGAACATCTACGAAACGCCCTGCAATAGCTGCCGCCGCTGCCATGGCTGGACTGCAGAGATGGGTCTTAGCACCAAATCCTTGTCTGTCTTCAAAGTTACGGTTACTGGTTGAGGCACAGTGGACCCCATCAGGGACCTTGTCAGGATTCATTCCTAGGCACATAGAGCAACCTGGCTCTCTCCACTCAAAGCCAGCGTCTAGGAAAACCTTGTCCAAGCCCAACTTCTCAGCAGCTCGTTTGACAGGACGAGAACCAGGTACTACGATTGCCGTTAGATTGGGAGCTATTTTCTTCCCTTTGACAAATCGAGCAGCTAGTTGCAAGTCACTGAGCCGAGCATTGGTACAAGACCCGATAAAAATATATCCTAGTTCAATGTCCGATGGCTTTTGACCGGGCTCCAAGTCCATGTAATGATAAGCTCGTTCATCGTTCATATCCTTAATTTCTGGGAAGCTACTGTCAAAGTCAACGCCCATAGCAGGATTGGTTCCCCAAGTCACCATAGGAGCCAAGCCAGAGACATCCATCTGGATAACCTTATCATAAACGGCATCACTATCGCTTACAAGCGTCTTCCAGTCGGAAACTGCCTCCTCAAAGTCCTCTGGAACACATTCTCGTCCCTTGAGATAGTCATAGGTAGTCTGATCTGGATTCATAATCCCCATCTTAGAGCCAAACTCGATGGACATATTGCAGATGGTCATTCTCTCTTCCATGGTCAGAGCATCAATCGCTTGCCCACGATATTCCACCACATAGCCAACACCACAAGCAACGCCGTACTTGGCAATTAAGGCGAGAATGTAATCCTTAGAATAAACTCCTTTTTGAGGAACACCAGTGAATTCTACCAGCATTTTCTTGGGTTTGACCTGCCAGAGGGTCTGGGTAGCAAAGACATGCTCAACCTCACTGGTCCCAATCCCAAAAGCGATAGCTCCGAAAGCCCCGTGAGTTGCCGTATGGCTGTCTCCACAGACGATGAATTTCCCTGGTTGCGTCCGTCCTGTTTCTGGACCTACCATGTGAACGATTCCCTGCTTTTCAGAACCGTGGGCCGCATGTTCAATCCCGAATTCCTCAACATTCTCTGCTAGCTTATCAATTTGAGCCTTGGAAATGACATCTCGAATATCATAGATGTTGACCGTTGGTACATTGTGGTCAAAAGTTCCAAATGTCAAGTCTGGTCGTCTCAATCTGCGCCCTGCATCTCGCAATCCTTGAAAAGCTTGGGGACTAGTTACTTCATGAATATAGTGCTGATCCACATACATGAGTTGGGGTTGCCCTTCTTCTCCTGTGATGACATGACGGTCCCATAATTTATCAAAAATCGATTTTCCTGCCATCCATTACCTCCAAATAAAATATAAGGCTACTAGTGTGGTCACCATCCCAAGAAACCAAACCGTTTTAAAATACCATTTTCTAGTCTTGTGATGGAAGGTGATTCCTGCTAACCAAGCACCAAATCCACCACAGACAAGTGCTATAGTCAAGAGAATTTTCTCTGGTATCCGCCAAGAACCTCTCCTTGCCTTGGATTTGTCAATGCCATAAATGATGAAAATCATGACATTCCAAATCACGAGAGTAACGGTTATTCCTTCGTTTATCTTCATAGTCTTTCAATGATAGCTTCCGTCATTTCCTTGGTAGAAGCTTTTCCTCCTATATCTCTCGTTAAAATTCCTGCTGCCAAACTGGCTTCTACAGCATGTTCGATACGCCCTGCATCCTCAGAACGCCCAAAACTATCTCTTAGCATCATGGCTACTGATAAAATCATAGAAATAGGATTAGCAATTCCTTGACCTGCAATATCGGGTGCCGAACCATGAATGGGTTCATAAAGACTTGGACCCTTTTCAGAATGACTGGCTGATGGCATAACACCAAGAGTGCCAGATAAAACGCTTGATTCATCAGATAAGATATCTCCGAAAAGATTCTCTGTCACGATGACATCAAACTTGGCAGGATTGGTAATCATAAGCATGGCAGCTGAGTCCACCAGCTGATGCTCCAAGGTCACATCTGGAAAATCCTGTGCAACCTCCTCAGCTACTCTGCGCCAGAGTTTTGAGGTTGCCAGAACATTTTGCTTATCGATGCTGGTAACGATTTTTCTGCGATTTCTTGCAATCTCAAAGGCCTTGCGAAGAATCCGCTCCACTTCCTCATAACTGTAGTCGTTTATATCACGCGCTTTTCGCTCTTCAAGAATATGATCTCCAAAGTAAATACCTCCTGTCAACTCACGCACCACGACAAAGTCCACACCCGCAATTCGTTCAGGCTTGAGAGGAGACAAATGCTTAAGACTCTCAAAAATCTTAACTGGGCGAATGTTGGCATAGAGATTGAGTTCCTTACGGAGAGCCAGTAAGCCCTGTTCAGGCCGAACCGCTGCCCCATCATACTGGGGACTACCGATGGCTGCTAGGAGAATAGCATCTGCTTCTCTACATGCTTTAAGGGTTTCATCAGGTAAGGGATGTCCTGCTACGTCAATCCCAGCACCTCCAAAGGGTCGCCTATCTATCTCATAGTCAAAGCCTGTTTTTTCAGCTAGGGCCTCAAGAACTTCCAAACCAGCTTCCATGATTTCTGGACCGATTCCGTCCCCTGCTAAGGCAACTATTTTCTTTGTCATAGCTTCTCCTTTACACACTAGGCATATCGCGATAGGAAACGCTTCGTCCCATCTCACCAGCATTCTCCTTTTGAACAAAGGTATTGGCATTGATATAGGCAATAGCCGAAGCCTTCAGTACATCAAAGTCAAGTCCTGCTGCGTTAAAGATGGTCTCTGTATCTCTGTTTTCAACAGTGACCAAGACCCGAGCCTGGGCATCGATTCCATCCGTCACAGCGTCGATAGTGTAGGATACCAAGCGAACAGACTGATTGAAGAACTTATCAATAGCATTAAAGATAGCTTCAACTGAACCTTGTCCTGTCGCATTAAACTCAACCTTTTCACCATCCATATTAGCTAAGCAGACAAGCGCTTCAATGGTATTATCCTCATGGGTTTGAAGTTGTAAATCATCAAAGTGGAAGCCTTCTGGGTTTTCTACCATGATTCCAGCTACCAGAGCTCGAATATCTGCATCTGTGATTTCTTGCTTTTTGTCCGCTAGCGCCTTGAACTTAGCAAAGAGTGGTTTGATGTCTTCTTCTGTGAAGTCTAGTGCCAAATCTCTTAGTTTTTCTACAAAAGCGTGGCGACCTGACAATTTTCCAAGCGGAAGACTATTACTCTTAACACCAACCAATTCAGGTGTGATGATTTCATAGGTAAGAGGATTTTTAAGAACCCCATCTTGGTGAATACCAGACTCGTGAGAGAAGGCATTGCCACCAACAACGGCCTTGTTTTTGGGAACTGGAATACCTGAGAAGCGAGAAACCATTTCAGAAGTATTGATGGTTTCGTTTAGGACAATGCTTGTCTCAGCTTGGTAGTAATCTTGTCGAATATTGAGGGCCACCGCTATTTCTTCAAGGGCTGCATTACCTGCTCGCTCCCCGATACCATTGATAGTACCTTCGACTCGGCCTGCACCATTCTTGACAGCAGCAAGGCTATTAGCGACTGCCATTCCGAGGTCATCGTGACAGTGAGGCGAATAGATAATCTGACGATCTGTCTTGACATTCTCAATCAAGTGTTTGAAGATGGCACCATATTCCTCTGGCGTCGTAAATCCAACCGTGTCAGGAATATTGATGTAAGTCGCCCCCGAATTCACAGCTGTCTGAACAACTTGCAAGAGGAAATCCAACTCTGTTCTAGTCGCATCCTCTGGAGAAAATTCGACAATTTCGAACTTAGAACGGGCATAAGAAACATGCTCACTGATTGCTTCCAAAATCTCTTCCTTGCTCTTATTGAGCTTATACTTGCGGTGAATCGGACTGGTGGCGATAAAGACGTGAATCTGAGGATACTTGGCATCCTTTAGAGCCTCATAACAAGCATCTATATCAGACTTGACCGAACGAGCCAAGCCTGTCACCGCAGTTTTCTTCAAGACCTTGGCAATCTCCTGAACTGCTCTGAATGAATCTGGACTCGCCGCCGGAAAACCAGCTTCGATGGCTGAAATGCCCCATTTCTCCAGCTGTCTTGCGATGGCAACCTTTTCCTTAATCGAAAAATTAACACCTGGTGTCTGCTCACCATCACGGAGACTGGTATCTAGAAACTCAACTCTACGCATGAGAATTCCCCCTTCAAAATTTCAGTATAGAAAAAACATCTCGCTCGGAAACCCAAGCGAGATGTTGATTTACTCCCGCTTGGTAAGCCAAACAGGACTAATGCTTCTGCACTAGCCCGAGTACCTCAACAACAAAGCAAATTGATTAAACTTAGCTGTTTTCATGTTTGACTTTCTCCTTCGTTTGATGTCTTGTTAAGTATTTTAGCATAGGAAAAATCTCTTGTCAAGAAAAAATCCAATATTTTCTGAAAATTTCTTCAGTAAAGAATATTTTGCTAATTGAAAGTGTTTGAAAACACAAGGGAATTTCTTTACTTTTTCAATGTCAAATTCCAACTGATTTCTAGCAAATCTAGAACGTCTTCATCAGATAAACTATCATCAAGAGCAAGACTAATCCAGTAACGTTTATTCATATGAAAGGCAGGATAAATGCCTTTTTGTGAAAGCAAGTCAGCCACTTGATCATGTTTGAGGTTGACTGCTTCCACTAGCCCTTCTCTTGCCTTATCTAGCCTATCCCAAGGAATTCTCATTAAAACAGCATACCACTTTTTACTGTCTTCATGACGTAATACTGCTGTATCAGGCGATTTTTCCCATAGATATTCCAACTGATTGCCATATTTTTTCTGAACCTGAGCCATGATACGCTTGGTCTGGGGACAGATAAAATCCTGCACGTCAAAACAAGCCTTCCGAATCTGATAGAGAATCTCCAGACAAGCTTGACGAACACTTCCGACAAAACTTCCCCGCATACTTTCCATATGTACCTGAGGATAGAGATCACCAGTTTCCTGGTCAAAGACCTGAAAAGCTAGCTTCCCATCGGTAACTGAAACATTCATAACAAAGTCGCCTTGCAAAATCATGCAACTATAAGTCCAAACTCCACTACTTTCTACAAAACCATAGGCACGAGCCTTTTCTTGATTAAACTGATAGGATTTAAAGATTTCAAACATAAGTGAAAACTGCTACCAAAAGCTAGCAGTTCCTTTCTATTTTTTAAAAGACAACTTTGGTACCGTGAAGTTGTGTCACGCCTAGTTGGTCGATAAAGGTTTGACGGTTGTCCAAGTCAATTCCCCCACCTGGTAAGATTTCAATTTTACCAGCAGCATGTTCCAAAATTCTGTGATAGTGGGCAAAACGTTTTTCTAACGAGTCACCAGATACGCCAGCACGAGTCAAGATACGAGTGACGCCAGCTTGGCTGAGCCAATCAATAGCTTCCAACTGGTCTTCATCACTCAATTCATCAAAGGCCATGTGGAAGACAATTTCCATTCCTTTAGATGCAGCAATCAGCTTCTCAAGATTAGCCTTGTCCAACTTCTTATTAGCAGTTAAAGCACCAAAGACGACCCCTTGGCTACCTACTTGAGCAGTTAAACGAATGTCATTTAGCATGATTTCGATTTCCAGATCTTGATAGACAAAGTCACCACCACGTGAACGAATCATGGTCATGATGGTCGTATCGTAATTAGCTGCTAGTTCAACAGCTGCCTTAGTTACTCCATAGCTTGGTGTTGTCCCACCAACTGCTAGATTATCACAGAGCTCGATTCGACGAGCTCCAGCCTGCATAGCTTTTTCAAGCAAGGTCACATTTTCAGCACAAAATTCGTAAATCATTTGATTCTCCTTGATGTTTTCTTTAAATTTATTATATCATATTATTTGAATATACTTTCATTTTTATCAAAGGAAATATCAAATTTCAAAAATTAATCCTTATCAGGAATTACTTTAAAGAGATAGTAGGTGATAAAGATGGTTAGGGCTCCCAGACCGATTTTAACAGGCAAAAGAGGGGCAAAATAAATAGAAATCCCCATCAAGATATAGATAGATACGATGATTTTTTTCTTTCGTTCTCGCGCTATTGACTTGGTTTCCCGAAAGTCAGCTACATAGGTCTGATAAAGCTTTGTATGATAAAGCCAGTCTTCAAAACGCTTAGAAGATTTTGAAAAGCAAGCGATTGATAATAAAAGAAAGGGCGTTGTTGGCAAGAGCGGCAGGACAACACCTACAAGAGCTAGAGCCAAAGAAATAAAACCAATACAGAAATAAATAATGCGCATGTCTTCTCCTAATAAAATAATCTTCTACTAGTTTCCCACAAAATGAGGAAATTTGTCAAGCTTAAACTAAAAAGAGCCTGAAATTCATTTTCAGGACTCTTCATTTTATTTAATCTTTTCCTCTTCGTAGTCACCATTACTACATACAACCTGCTTGCCACCACCACGGACTTTTTTCTCCACAAGGAAGTGTCCGCATTTTGGACAGTCACGGCCAATTGGTTTGTCCCATGAAGTAAATTCACATTCTGGATAGCGATTGCAACCATAGAAGATACGATTGCGCTTGGTTTTGCGTTCAATGATTTGTCCTTGATGGCAGTTTGGACACTCGACTCCAATCTCTTTGACAATTGCTTGAGTGTGACGGCAGTCTGGGAAGTTGCTACAAGCATAGAATTTACCAAAACGACCGAGCTTAATCACCATCGGACTGCCACAAACCTCACAGTCAAATCCAGCTGGCTCATCCTTAATCTGGATTTTTTCCATTTCAGCTTCAGCCTTTGCTACTTCTTTGGAGAATGGTTTGTAAAATTCGTCAATAACACGTTGCCACTGCTCTTTTCCAACTTCGACATCATCAAGTTTTCCTTCCATCTCAGCTGTGAAGGTCACATTGACAATATCTGGGAAGTATTCAACGATGAGCTTATTGACAATTTCTCCCAATTCTGTTGGTTCAAAGCGTTTGGCTGCCAGACGAACATAGTAACGTTTTTGGATGGTTTCAATGGTCGGAGCGTAGGTTGACGGACGTCCAACTCCATTTTCTTCCAAGGTCTTAATAAGAGTCGCTTCCGAATAGCGAGCTGGTGGTTGAGTGAAATGTTGTTCTGGCTTACTATTGACCTGCTTGACCACATCTCCAACAGCCATATCTGGCAACATCTTGTTCTTGTCAGAGTCATTGTAAATAGCAAGATAACCATCAAACTTAACTTGGCTTCCATTCGCTGCAAACTGAACCCCATTTTGAGAAAGCTTAACAGCCATAGTATCAAAGATAGCACCTGTCATCTGGCTTGCCACAAAACGGTTCCAGATAAGGGTATAAAGTTTGAGCTGGTCTTTGTCCAAGTACTTAGCGATGCTTTCTGGTGTATTAAAGACACTAGATGGGCGAATGGCTTCGTGGGCATCCTGAGCACCTGAGGCATTCTTGACCTTGCTACCATGCTTGGAATACTTGCTACCAAAACGGTCGTTAATATAGCTTGCTGCTTCGTTCTGAGCTACAGGACTGATACGAGTCGAGTCTGTACGCATATAGGTAATCAAACCTTGCACGCCTGATCCGATATTGATCCCTTCATAGAGCTGTTGGGCCACCATCATAGTCTTTCGAGTACGGAAATTGATTTTGTTAGCCGCATCCATCTGCATGGTTGAAGTCGTATAAGGTAGGGGCGCATTGCGTTTGCGTTCTTTCTTATCTACCTGGTCTACTGTGAAATCTTTACTAGTCAAATGGGACAAGACTTCTTTGACCTCTTCATTGGTGGTCAATTTCATCTTTTTGCCATTCATACCATAGAAAGAAGCCTGAAATTGCTTGGTTCCCTTCTTAAAGACACCATCAATTGTCCAGTATTCTTCTGGTTGGAAGGCATTGATTTCATTTTCACGGTCAATGATGAGTTTAAGAGCAACCGACTGCACACGCCCTGCTGATAAGCCCTTCTTGACCTTTTTCCACAAAATTGGCGAAATCGAATAGCCTACCAAGCGGTCTAAGACACGACGAGCTTGTTGGGCGTCGACCAAGTCCATGTCAATCTTGCGAGGCTCTTTAAAGGCATTTTTTACTGCGTCTTTGGTGATTTCATTAAAGACTACACGGTTGGCATCATTCTCATTCAAGTTGAGAATGTGAGCCAAATGCCAGGAAATTGCTTCTCCTTCACGGTCCGGGTCACTCGCCAGAAAGACTTTATTGGCCTTTTTGGCTTCTTTTTTCAGATCATTGATGAGAGGGCCTTTGCCTCGGATATTGATATACTGCGGTTCATAGTTATTTTCAATGTCGACTGACATACTGGATTTCTTCAAATCACGGATATGCCCGACACTGGCTAAAACCTTGTAATTTCTGCCTAGATATTTCTCAATCGTTTTCGCCTTAGCAGGCGACTCCACGATGACTAGATTTTTTTTAACTGTTGATTTTTTCTTCTTTGTTGCCGTAGCCACACTATCACACCTTTTCAAAGTAATAAACTTTATAAAGTGTAAACCATTTTTCTATAGCTGTCAAGACCTAAGTCCTATATATAGAAGAAAAGTTTATCTGTGTGAACAAATTTCTCCTTAAAATTCAAACTCAGCCAGCACATCTTGACCACTGGAAATCAGCTTTGCTCCCTCTTGAATCAGGTGGTGACAGCCATCTGAATGCCCATCTAAAATGTTTCCTGGAATGGCAAAGACATCACGCCCTTCTTCCATTGCTCGCTCACAGGTAATGAGACTCCCTGAACGCATTCTTGCCTCTGCTACAATCACACCACGGCAAAGGCCAGCAATGATGCGATTACGAGCTGGAAAGTGAAATTTCAAGGGCTCGTCACCAGGTCCGTATTCGCTAAGTACCAAATGGTGATTGCCAATGTGTTCCTGCAAACGTTTATTGGCGCGGGGATAGAAAACATCCAATCCTGTTCCAATCACTGCAATTGTTCTTCCTCCATTCTGGAGTGCAGCCATATGGGCAGCCGTATCAATCCCTTTGGCTAAACCACTGACCACAATTAACTCGTTTTCCAAACCTTGAATGACTTTCTGGACCGACTTTGCTCCCTGACTAGAACATGAACGACTCCCTACAACAGCAACCTTTGGAAATTTCAACAGGTCTAGATTTCCTTTATAAAACAAGAGCGCTGGAGCATCATAAATCTCACTCAGATCCCAAGGATAACAGTCATCAAGAATCGAGAAGGATGGAAATTTCTGAAACTCCTTCTCCAACTGTGCATCATCTATCTGGAAATAGCGTTCCATAAAGACAGCAGGATTACGGCATCCAGATATTTCTACAATATCACCTAGCAAGAGCTCCTGATCTACAGTCTCGTCGTATTCAAGAACAGTTAAAATTTGTTGATTGGTCAGCCCAGCTTTTCTCAATTTGTAAATCTCATAGTTTGTGATCTTCATATACAACTCCATTTCTTTTACTACTCATCTATCTATTCGAAAATAAAATAAAAAAGAAGACATGATAAATTGATTTTTGTGTTTATCCAACTTTCGTATGTGATAACTTGGTTCATCAAAAACACAAAAAACTCTTGAGAAATCTTCAAGAGTTTTGTTTCAACTTTCTATTCTTCATCCATACTCAAAACGCTGAGGAAGGCTTCTTGTGGGACTTCTACTGATCCGATAGCTTTCATGCGTTTCTTACCAGCTTTTTGTTTTTCAAGGAGTTTGCGTTTACGAGAAACGTCACCACCATAACACTTGGCAAGTACATTTTTACGAAGGGCCTTGATATCAGTACGAGCCACAATCTTGTGTCCAATAGCTGCTTGGATTGGTACTTCAAATTGTTGACGAGGGATGATTTTCTTGAGTTTATCAACGATGAGTTTTCCACGTTCGTAGGCAAAATCCTTGTGAACGATAAAGCTGAGGGCATCGACCTTGTCTCCATTGAGAAGGATATCCATTTTGACTAGCTTAGATGGACGGTACTCTGACAATTCGTAGTCAAAGCTTGCATAACCACGTGTCGAAGACTTGAGTTTATCAAAAAAGTCAAAGACAATTTCAGCAAGTGGAATTTGATAGATGACATTGACACGATTATCATCAATATAGTCCATGGTTACAAAGTCCCCACGCTTGCGCTGAGCTAGTTCCATAACTGCTCCGACAAACTCCTGCGGTACCATGATTTGCGCCTTGACATACGGTTCTTCAATGGTCGCGATCTTGGTTGGATCTGGAAATTCAGAGGGGTTAGACACATCCATAGACTCACCATCAGTTTGGTTAACCTTGTAAATAACAGACGGAGCTGTCATGATGAGGTCAATGTTGAACTCGCGCTCTAAACGCTCTTGGATAACATCCATATGGAGAAGTCCAAGGAATCCACAACGGAAACCAAATCCAAGAGCCTGAGATGTTTCTGGCTCAAACTGCAAGCTGGCATCGTTGAGCTGCAATTTTTCTAGGGCTTCACGTAGGTCATTGTACTTGTTTGACTCGATTGGATAAAGACCTGCAAAGACCATGGGGTTCATTTGCTTGTAGCCGTCTAGTGGTTCTGCTGCAGGATTGCTTGCTAGGGTCACTGTATCACCAACACGCGTATCTTGAACCGTCTTGATAGAAGCCGCAATATAACCAACGTCACCTGTCGCTAGAAAATCACGCCCGACTGCTTTCGGTGTGAAAATTCCGACCTCCGTCACATCAAAGGTCTTGCCATTGCTCATGAGCTGAATCTTATCGCCAGGTTTAACCACTCCATCCATAACACGCACTTGGAGGATAACCCCGCGGTAAGCATCATAGACCGAGTCGAAAATCAAGGCCTTGAGTGGCGCCGTTACATCACCAGTTGGGGCTGGCACTTTTTCAACGATCTGCTCAAGAATCTCTTCGATACCAATACCAGCTTTGGCAGAAGCTAAGACTGCTTCGCTGGCATCCAGTCCAATGACATCCTCAATCTCTGTACGAACACGCTCTGGATCAGCTGCTGGTAGATCAATCTTGTTAATGACGGGCAGAATTTCCAAATCATTATCCAAGGCTAGATAAACGTTGGCAAGGGTTTGAGCTTCAATCCCTTGGGCAGCATCGACCACCAAAATCGCTCCTTCACAGGCAGCTAGCGAACGCGACACTTCATAGGTAAAGTCCACGTGCCCTGGCGTGTCAATCAAGTGGAAAATATAAGTTTCTCCATCTTTTGCAGTGTAATTGAGCTCAATGGCATTAAGTTTAATGGTAATCCCACGTTCACGCTCAAGATCCATACTATCCAGAAGCTGGGCTTGCATTTCACGACTTGAAACCGTCTCTGTCTTTTCTAAAATGCGGTCTGCCAGCGTCGACTTTCCGTGGTCAATATGGGCGATAATAGAGAAGTTTCGAATCTTCTCCTGTCGTTTTTTTAATTCTTCTAAGTTCATGATGCTCTTCCTTTCAGGGTATCTATTAATTATAAATTGTTTTTAACATTTTGACAAGACCATACCCTGCTAGGAGTACTAATCTTCGGCAATAAAACCATCATTTTCGATAAAGTGGTGTTCTGTCATTCCTTGGTCTGTAAAGACGATACCATGAAGGACACCACCATAGACAGCTCCTCCATCCATACCAATCTTACCATCATCTGTTATCCAAAGCTCAGCTGTACCTCGGTCTTGCTTTAGCAAACCATAAACCGGTGTATGCCCAAAGACAATGGTTTTTCCAGTATGATTTTCGGCTTCATGGAATGGTTTTCTGAGCCAGACTTTCTTGTAATCAGTTGTTTCATGCCAATCATCCAAGGTCAAATCAATACCAGCATGAACAAAGATATACTTGTCTGTCTCTACTACAAACGGCATCTTGCGAATAAATTCCACCAAATCTGCTGCTTCAGTGGCAACTCGCTTGGCATCCTCAACTCCATCAACTGGTGCATCCAAAGGACGACCTAGGATAGAGTTAATGGTTGTATCACCACCATTGCGACGATAATGGTCATAGCTTTCTTCTGGGTCATCGAGCCAAGTCAGAAACATATATTCATGGTTTCCTGATAGACAGATAGCTCCATGATTATCAACCAAGTCTTTGACCATTTCCAGAACACGGCGACTATCTTCACCTCGGTCAATCAAATCCCCTAGAAAAAGCAACTGAGTTTGACCATCCCAGGTCTTGAGCAGATCTTCTAGCATACCTGCCTTTCCGTGAACATCTCCAATTACATAATAGTCTGTCATCTTACTTCTCCCTCGTTTGCAATAATTCTCTGGCTTGGGTAAGGGCAGCTTCTGTTACATTTTCCCCAGCCAACATTTTAGCTACTTCCTCTACTCGCTCTTCTAAAGTCAAGAGTCGAACCGTAGACACCGTTGAGTGCTCATCGCTAATCTTCTCAATAAAGAATTGATAATCCGCGATGGCAATCACTTGTGGAAGGTGAGAAATAGCTAAAACCTGACCATGCTGGCCAATCTTGTGAATCTTCTGAGCAATAGCTTGGGCCACACGACCTGAAACTCCCGTATCCACCTCATCAAAGACAATACTGGTCTTACCTTCCTTACGAGAAAAGGCAGACTTGATGGCTAGCATGAGACGAGACAATTCCCCACCAGATGCAACCTTGACCAAGGGTTTAAAGTCCTCACCTGGGTTGGTCGAAATGTAAAACTCGACCATTTCATTACCTTCTCGACTGAATTTGCCCTTACTAAAGCGAACCTGGAACTGTGCCTTTTCCATATATAAGTCTTGAAGTTCTTGCTTAATCTCAGCTTCGAGCTGCTGGGCCAAGTCATGACGAGCAGATGCAAGCTGGTTCGCCAACGCAACAAGATCAACTTCCAATTTCTTAAGCTCTGCTTCCATGTCTTCGGAAGAAAGGTTATTTCCAGTCAAGAGATTGTACTCTTCCGTAATCTTAGCAAAGTAAAGCAAAACCTCATCCACTGTCCCACCATACTTGCGTGTGATCGTGTTGAGCAAATCTAAGCGATTTTCAACCTGCATGAGGCGATTGCCATCAAAATCTAAATCTTCAATGATATCTTCCAAACGCTTGGTAATATCTTCTAAAACATAGTAGGTCTCTGATAGAGAACTTGAAATTTCACGGTAATCAGGGTCGTATTCTTCGACACTTTCCATGTCATTCATGGCGGAACGGACATTTGCTAGACTGGAGAACTCCTCATTGTCCAACATAGTGTAGGCATTTGTCAAGGTATCTGCTATATTCTTGTGGTTGAGGAGTTTATCTCTTTCTTGGTTGAGAGTGACATCTTCCCCAGCTTGCAAGTTTACCGCCTCAATCTCTGCCATTTGAAATTCCAACATCTCAATGCGAGACTTGTGTTCTTGCTGATTCTTCTTAACTTCAAGAACTTGCTTACGCATTTTGCGGTAGGTGTCAAAGCTTGTCTGATAGGCTTGTTTAAGCTCCAAAAATGCTGCATCACCAAATTCATCCAACATTTGGATATGAAGTTGTGGACGCATCAACTCTTCTTGGTCATGTTGCCCATGAATATCGACAAGATGCTGACTGATTGCACGCAAGACAGAAAGATTGACCATCTGGCCATTTACACGACTAATACTTCGTCCGTTTTGGAGAATTTCACGGCGAATGATAATCTCATCCCCCAATTCCAAACCTTGCTCATCAAAAAGTTCCTGTAAAAAGCGACGGTTTTCAACCGAGAAAAGTCCCTCAATCTCTGCCTTAGGAGCACCGTGACGAATAACATCTGTCGTTGCTCGAGCCCCCAACATGAGATTCATAGCATCGATAATGATAGATTTTCCGGCACCCGTTTCCCCGGTCAAAACAGTCATACCCTTTTCAAAATTGAGAGAAATGACCTCAATAATGGCAAAGTTTTTTATCGAAATTTCAAGTAACATACTGACCTACCATTTTTTTACTTGTTCAACAATTTCCTCAGCAGCCCCAACTGTTTTGGCTACAATTAGGATAGAATCATCATCAGCTAGGCAGCTAAAAATCTGTTCAGAAAATGCTTCAACCAACTGACTTTTCACAAAAATAGTATTTCCAGGAATGACAGTAAGGTTGATCATATTTCCCATTAGCTCGGAACTCACAATATTGTCCTCAGCCAACTGCAAACTCTTCACAATTGATTTTGGCAACTCATAAATATAAGTGTTGTTCTTCAAAGGAATTTTAACAATTCCAAGTTCTTTGATATCCCTTGAGACAGTGGCTTGTGTAGCAGAAATCCCTGCTTCCTTCAAATGCTCAACGATTTCTTCCTGGGTTCCGATTTGGTAATCTGTTACAAATCTTCTAATTTTTTCAAGTCTTTCTTTTTTATTCATCTTTAAATTCTCTATGTGCTCTCTCTACAACTTTTTCTATTTCAGGGGCAACTTGGTTACTTGCTCCATCTTCCTTTTTCAAATAAGCTAAAAACTCAATATTTCCATGTCCTCCTTGGATTGGTGAGTAGTCTAATCCAAGCACAGAAAAGCCTTGCTCAACCGCCATAGTAGTGACTGATTCAAGGACATATTGATGAACCTTGGCATCACGAATAATTCCATTCTTCCCAATCTGCTCACGACCCGCCTCAAACTGAGGTTTGACAAGAGCCACCACCTGACCTTGTTCAGCCAAAACTCGATGTAAGGCTGGTAAGATCAGACTAAGGGAAATGAAACTCACATCAATACTAGCAAAGCTAGGTTCCTGCTCAAAGTCAGTCTTTTCAGCATAGCGGAAATTAAACTGCTCCATGCTGACAACTCGCGGGTCTTGGCGTAATTTCCAGGCTAATTGATTGGTCCCAACATCCACCGCATAGACAAGCTCAGCGCCATTCTGCAGCATAACATCGGTAAATCCCCCAGTAGAGGCTCCAATATCAATCGTGGTCGCCCCATCCACTGACAAATCAAAAACCTGCAAGGCCTTTTCCAGTTTCAGACCACCACGACTAACATACTTGAGTTTTTCACCTTTGAGTTTTAGCTCAGTGTCATCTGGAATTTTCTCCCCTGGTTTGTCAAAGCGTTCTCCATTAAGGACCGCTACGACAAGCCCAGCCAGCACACCGCGCTTGGCCTGCTCTCGTGTCTCAAACAAACCCTGTTTATAAGCTAGTACATCCACTCTTTCCTTAGCCATTGATTCTCAAACTTTCTACTACTTTCACAATCGGCTCTATTTCAAAGCTCACTTGCTGAGCAATTTCTTCTAATTTAGCCGTGGCTTGATCCAGAGTTTGGTTACAAAAGGAAATGGCCTCCTCCAAGCCCAACAAGGCTGGATAGGTTGACTTTTCTGCCTGCAAATCCTTTTGTGGGGTCTTGCCGATTTCCTCAAAACTAGCGGTCACATCCAACACATCATCCCTGACTTGAAAGGCAAGTCCGATCAATTCACCCACAGTTTTCAGTTTTGCTTGTAACTCTGGTGCTAATTCTGCTATGATAGCTGCTGCTTGGAATGGATAGGCTAGTAGTTTTCCAGTCTTGTTAGCATGAATGGTCTGAAGTTCTTCCAAAGACAAGTGCTGGTGTTCACCTTCCATGTCCAGAACCTGCCCTGCCACCATGCCCAGACTACCTGACGCAAGGGATAGGTTGGCAATCAAGTCCACCTTTACCTGACTTGGCAAATCTGCCTGCGCTATCAAGGCGTAAGGATCTAGGAACAAAGCATCTCCAGCCAAAATTGCCATTGCTTCACCGAATTTCTTGTGGTTGGTCAAGCGCCCCCGACGGTAATCATCATCATCCATAGCTGGAAGGTCATCGTGAATCAAGCTCCCTGTATGAATCATTTCCAAGGCCGCAGCCACTTGGGCGTGCGCTGGTTGGATAACCACTTGCAAGGCTTCTAAAACTTCTAACAAGAGAAAAGGCCGAATACGCTTGCCGCCAGCATGAATGGAATAGAGAACAGCCTCTCTTAAACTAGAAGCAAACTGCTGGTCTCCATAAAAGTCTTCCAAAGCCGACTCGACAAGAGCTAATTTTTCTTGTTTCTTCATTCAAAATCACTTTCTGTTCCGTCTTCTTGCATGACCTTGACCAAGGTCTTTTCAGCCTTGTCCAGCGTCGCTTGGAGTTCTTTTGACAAGACCATGCCCTTTTGAAAGGCCGCAATCGCATCTTCCAGAGCAATTTCACCATTTTCTAAACTTTGGACAATAGTCTCCAGTTCTGCTAGATTTTCCTCAAATTTCTTTTGTTTTGACATCTTTAACCTCTAATTCTACTTGACCGTCTCGCATCAAAAGCGTCACTTGGTCTTTTTTCTTCAACTTCTCAACCGAGTCTACTACTGACTCTTCTTTTTTGACAATAGCATAGCCACGCGCCACAATTCGGCTCGTATCCAACATGAGCAAAGCTTCTGAAAGTCGCTTGACCTCAGCAACCTTGGCGTCATAAACTAAGGCCATTTGGCTACGGAGGAGCTTGTCCAACTGACATAACCGATCCTGATAGCGTTGGATTTTGGCATCAGGTGATAACTGCACTAGGCGATGAGTCCTTGCTTGGACTAATTGGTTGTTATCAGAAATCCGTGTTCGCAAACTTTGTTTTAATCGCAATTGCAGTTGATCCAAGCGTTGCAAATAACCGTCATACAAGCGCTCCGGTTGTCTAAAGATAACAGACTGACTGCATTTTTTCAAAGCTTCTTTTTTCTTTGACAGGACATTCTGAACTGCTGTTGCCATTCTTTTTTCTTGATTTTGCAAATGGGTCAAGAGGTCCAACTTAGTTACAGGTGTTGCCAGTTCTGCTGCAGCCGTTGGTGTCGCAGCCCGACGATCCGCCACAAAGTCTGCCAAGGTCACATCTGTCTCATGACCCACACTAGAAATAATTGGCAAACGGGATTCAAAAATAGCACGTACCACAATCTCTTCGTTAAAGGCCCAGAGATCTTCGATGGAACCCCCACCACGACCAATGATGAGGACATCTAAATCCTCACGCTGATTGGCACGAGCAATATTCCGTGCTATTTCCTCCGCAGAGCCTTCACCTTGAACCTTGGTCGGATAGAGAAGGATATCGACACCGGGAAAACGTCTGCTAACGGTCGTGATAATATCTCGAATAACAGCGCCACTGCGACTGGTTACTACACCGATTCTCTTAGCAAACTGGGGAAGAGGTTGCTTGAAACGTTCTTGAAACAGGCCTTCTTCTGTCAATTTTTTCTTGAGTTGTTCAAACTGAATCGCAAGCGCACCAACTCCATCAGGTTCAGCCTTCTCAATGATGATGGAGTAGCTCCCGCTCGGTTCATAAACCTGAACTCGCCCAATTACATTGATCTTCATCCCTTCTTCGAGGTCGAAGCCTAATTTCTGGTATATCCCTGACCAAATGGTCGCTTGAATAACCGCATGGTCATCTTTTAGGGAGAAATATTGGTGAGTAGGACGTTTACGAAAGTTGGAAACTTGACCAGTTAAATAGACCCGTTCCAAGTAAGGGTCTTTATCGAATTTCATTTTCAGATACTTGGTCAAAGTTGTTACTGATAAATACTTTTCCATCTCCACCTACTATTCATTTTCTTGCTCGTTCATGGGTATTATTATACCAAAAATATGCCTAAAAATCTCCATTTATGTACCATTATGAGGGAAAAATAGAAAAAGGAGGCAAGGCCTCCTCATCTGATTATTTGCTGTTACGAGCTTCTTCCAAAATCTTTGCAATCTTGGTCGTCAACAGGTCGATAGCCACTGTATTACTGACCCCTTCAGGAATGACGATATCCGCATACCGCTTGGTCGGCTCGATAAACTGGTGATACATAGGTTTTACAACACCCAGATATTGGTCAATAACGCTATCCAAACTACGACCACGCTCTTCCATATCACGCTTGATCCGACGAATAATGCGCACATCATCATCTGTATCCACAAAAATCTTGATGTCCATCAAATCACGCAGACGCTTGTCCTCCAAGACCAAAATCCCCTCAACAATAAAGACATCTTGAGGTTCTTGACGATAGGTCTTGCTACTTCGTGTATGCTCTGTATAGTCATAAGTCGGAATGTCCACCGGACGTCCTGCCAACAACTCCTTAATCTGCTCGATCATCAAGTCTGTATCAAAGGCAAAAGGATGGTCGTAGTTGGTTTTGACACGCTCTTCAAAGGTCAAATGAGACTGATCCTTGTAGTATGAATCATGCTCAATCATGGAAATCTTCTCATCAGGAAAATGTGATAAAATGGCCCTCGAAACACTGGTCTTACCACCACCAGAACCACCTGTCACTCCGATAATGATTGGTCTATTTTGCATGCTATCCTCCGTTTTTTTATCCGTCGTCTATTCTATCACATTTCTAGCAAAATTTATAGTCTGATTTTGGATAGATTATGGGTAACAATTCAAATCCCTACATCTCAGTTAGACTAGATAAAAACCTTCCTTGGTTTGTAAAGTTCACCCCGTTTTTCAAGAATGGCTAGCAATTTTTCTCCTTCAAAGGCAGCCAATTCTTTGTCCGTTTGGTCTAACTCAATAAAACGACCAAAGCGCACTTCTGTAGCTTGTTCTGGAGTTAGGAAAACTTTAACAAGGTCCCCTGTTCCAATCTCTAACGGATAAAGAAAGTCCAGTTGGCCAGCCTCCACTTTTTCAGCAATTTCTTCCAAGGTCAAGGCATCTTCTAGCTGTAAACCCGCTGCACTGATTCGAGTCAGGTGAGACATATGAGCCGCATAACCAAGCTTTTCTCCCAAGTCAACAGACAAGGTACGGATGTAAGTTCCCTTACTGCATTTCACACGAAAAGTGAATCGTGCAAGTTCGCCCTCATAAGAAATCGGACTTGTCCGCTCAAAGCTATAAATAGTTACCTCACGTTTTGGACGCTCTACTTCCTGACCAGCACGCGCATACTCATAGAGCTTGCGACCATTGACCTTGACAGCCGAATACATAGGCGGAATCTGAGTGATAGGCCCAGTCAGGCTAGCAATCGCTTCATCGACAATGGTTTCATTCAAAGGCGACACAACGGGTGTCTCAGAGACCACTTCCCCACTAGCATCCTCGGTTATCGTTGAATAGCCCAGAGTGATTTCTCCCTCGTAGACCTTGCCCTCATCCTGCATAAACTCGACCATGCGTGTCGCCTTGCCAACAGCAATAGGCAAAACACCCACCACATCCGGATCCAAGGTTCCACCATGACCGATTTTCTTGGTTCCCAAAATCTTACGCAGTTTAAAAACCGCGTCATGCGAGGTTATCCCCGCTTCTTTTTTTAAGTTGATAATACCGTTCATGTGTTACTTTCTAATTCCCCTTTCACTTTACATCAACATATTCTATCTTAGACAGATTTTAAAACTATATCAGCTCATTTTTCTAAATACTTCCTAGCTTCCCGTACACAAAAGAGCTTTGGATTTTCATGGGCGATACTTTCAAACAAACTACGGGCACGTTCTTCATCATCTTTTAGCTGAGCATTGAGAGCTCCGTAATAAGAGAACATGATTCGAGCTAACTTATTTTCTGGTTCGGTGGTGTCGAAGTAGTCGTTCGCTTCTTTATTGAACACAATATCTTTTATGGCTTGAGTTTGAGCAACAAGTTTAGCTTTGCCTCCTTTATAATCTGCAGCCTTGGACAATTGTGACTCAAAGAAAGCAATATTTTGCTCATCTTGAAGATGAATGGAAACTTTTAATAGTTCATAGGTTGATATTAAAAATGTAAGGTTTCTGAATCTCTTCCAAATCTTCTTCAAATCATATTTGGACATATTTTCCTTGGCAGATTGAAAATCTCCTTTCAGATAAGCCACTTGACCTTGTATAAATTGGTAATACTCACGATATGTTGCCCTAAAAATCTTAATGGATTTCTCGGATTGAACCCTGAACATGTCTTCATAGAGTTTAAGATTAATAGCATCGTTTAACATTAGATAAACAACTTTGCTAGATACAAATCTTAAATAAAATACAAAGACGAGAGCTAATAAGGCAATAACTAATAATATTAGTCCCAATATTTTCAAATTACTTTGCAATACTAAACACACTGCCATTACATCAACAACCAAGCCTAAAAATGAGCAAATTAGAATAGCCCTATCAAGTTGTAGAAGAGTGTTTTCTGTCGCCCTACTTACTATTTTTTCAATCAATTTCATATATTACTCTCATTTCACTAATTCTAAATATTTCTTCGCTTCCTGAACATAAAAGAGTTCTGGATTTTCATGGGCGATACTTTCAAACAAACTATGAGCACGAGCTTCATCTCCTTTTAATTGGGCATTGAGAGCTCCGTAATAAGAGAACATGATTCGAGCTAGCTTATTTTCTGATTCAGTGGTATCGAAGTAGTCGTTCGCTTCTTTATTGAACACAATATCTTTTATGGCTTGAGCTTGAGCAACGAGTTTAGCTTTGCCTCCTTTATAATCTGCAGCCTTGGACAATTGTTCCTCAAAGAAAGCAATATTTTGCTCATCTTGAAGATGAATAGAAACTAGCAATTGATTGGAGCTTGTTCTTAGAAATAAGTCTACCCTGAATCTCTTCCAAATTTTTTTAAAATTAATCTTTGCTAGGTATTCTTTAGCAGACTGAAAATCACCTTGTAGGAAACTGATTTGTCCCTTAATAAAATGGAAATTTTCCTCATAAGTTGGTCTATAAGGTTTGATAGATTTCTCAGCTTCAGCCTTGAACATAGCTTCATATATCTCTAAATCTATAGAATCGTGTAACATTAAATAGATAACCTTGTTGGATACAACTCGTAAATATAAAACAAGAATAAGGAATCCCAACATAAATGATATAAATATTAACGACCATAATTTTTCATTACCTTTAGATTCTAGAATCACTGCTAGCAATCCCAAAGATATTCCTAAGACTGAACTAAGCTGACTAATAGTTTCTATTTGTAGAAGAGTGTTTTCTGTCGCCCTACTTACTATTTTTTCAATTAGTTTCATATGTTACTCTCTTATTCCTCTGCTCCTAAATATTTCTTCGCTTCCTGAACACAAAAGAGTTCTGAATTTTCATGGACAATACTTTCAAACAAAATTCGGGCACGAGCTTCATCTCCTTTTAATTGGGCATTGAGAGCTCCGTAATAAGAGAACATGATTTGGGCTAACATATTTTCTGGTTCCGCAGTGTCGAAATAGTCGTTTGATATTTTATTGCAATAGATATCAACAATAGCCTTTAAACTCAAAATTTCTTCCTGATATTTAAAAATTTTTGATTGAAAGTGACTTGTTAGTTCTTCAATTTCTACCATTAATTCTTGCAATTCTAAACAATCATTCAAATGAACCAAGTTTAGGATGCTATAATACTTGATATGAAATACATAGTAGAGATTTTTGGATTTTTTTAGATTACTATTTTTTATTTTATTCAGCAATTCTAAACTATCTTGGAAGTGTCCTCTATAAAAGGATACCCTTGCATTTGCCAAATATTTTGGAAGAATCTGAACATTTCTATTTAAAGAATTTGCATCAGCTCTAGCAACTATATCCTGATACTTTGTTAAATTGATATCCTCAAATAAAATATCAATTAAAGCCCTATCTAGTAATAATTTAGATAGAAGAATAAACAATATAAGAAGGACAAGAAATACTGTTAATACCTTTGTGTAAGTGGTCGATGAATGGTTAAAAATATAGACATAAACCATTACTGTTGAAAACACTAAAAAATACAGCAAATATTTAAATATAATTTTAAGAAAAATTGATTCTATTTTATCAGCTGACCATGTTCTGATAATTTCTACAACTTTTTTCATAGAAACTCCTGTTTTTAAGGTAATCTTACTCCCCCTTCAGCGCTTCAAACTTCGCTTTCATTGTTGGATTTTTCCGGGTCAATTTTTTGACGGAAACATCTTCCAATTTATTGTTTGCAAGGCGGAGTTGGTTTTCAGATGTTGTTAGGAACTTTTTAACCTCTTCCATGCGTTTGATAGCCTTATCAATTTCATCAATTGCTTTACCAAAGTTGGTCGAAGCTGAATTATAGTTCTTAGCAAAGGCCTGTTTAAAGGCATCCAAGTCTTCTTCAAAATGCGTAATGTCAATATTTTGTTCGCGAACCAAGGCCAACTCTTGCTTGTATTTGAGAGAATTAAGCGCCGCATTACGCAAGAGACCAATCAACTGGATGAAGAACTGAGGACGAACCACATACATCTTTTCATACTCGTGGCTGACGTCAACAATCCCTGTGTTAAAGTAGTCGTTATCTGCCTCAAGCATAGTCACCAAAACAGCATACTCACAGTTCTTCTCCCGACGGTCCTTGTCCAATTCCTTATAAAAATCTGCATTCTTATGCTTCTTCTCTGTTCCGTCCGCTTCGTTTTTCATCTCAAACATAATGGAAATAATTTCTACTCCATTTTCATCACATTCACGGAAGATAAAGTCCCCCTTAGAACCTCGCGCAGAGACCTTGTTATCCTTCTCAAAGTAGGCATTGGGAAAAGCGAAACTGCGGACCTTATTAAACTCACTTTCCGCATAATGTTCCAGACTTTCCCCGATGGCTTTTGTAGATTGTTGAGCTTTGAAATTCTTGTAAAATTCGACCTGCTCACTGGCCGCCTTAAGTTGAGCTTCGTAATTTTGCTTAACAGAAGCAAGAAAAAGCTCGTTCTCCTTTTCTTGCAATAGCAGCTGATTTTTGACCTGATCACGCTCTTTTTCTAGGTCAGAGAGGGTCTTTTGCAGTTGATTTTCATGCTCTAAACGCAAGGTAGTCAATTGGTTTTCCAAGGCCTGTACTTCCTTATCCTTTGCCAATAAAGCCTCATGACTTGTTTGTTCAACCTCTTTCTTGGCCAATTCTTTTTCTGTATCAAAGTTTTGGATTTGACTCTGCAATTGAGCAATTTCTTGGTCTTTTTGAGCTAGTTTAGACTGTTGTTCATTCATGGCCTTTTGCTCAGCCAAGGCCAGTTCCTGCTTAATCCGATCGTGCAATTCCTTATCAAACTCTGTTGTTCTCACTTGGGACAAAAGATCGGCATACTGACTTTCATTTACTGTAAAGACTTCCCCACAGTTGGGGCATTTGATTTCGTTCATATCGTTCCTCTTTCTAGACTTCTTTAACCATTATATCATGCCTAAGGGAAAATCAAAAACAGTGAGTCGAAACCCACTGTTTAACTTCTTTTTCTTTAAATTTTTTCCAAGGCCAAGCGCAAGTCTTCAATCAAATCATCTACATTTTCAAGACCGATAGACAAGCGGATTTGGTTTGGTGTGATACCTGCAGATTCTAGGTCCTTTTCAGACAACTGTCCATGAGTTGTTGTGGCTGGATGGACCACGAGGGACTTGGCATCTGCAACGTTTGCAAGGTCAGAGAAGATTTCCAAATTATCAATCACCTTGCGGGCTTCTGCTTCTCCACCTTTGACATGGAAGGTAAAGATTGAACCCACACCTTTTGGTAGATATTTCTCAGCCAAGGCATGATATGGACTGTCTGCTAGTTTAGGATAGTTGACTTTTTCTACCTTAGGATGGTTAACAAGGAAATCAACGATTTTCTCTGTATTCTGAATATGGCGTTCTACACGAAGCGAAAGCGTTTCGAGTCCTTGAAGCAAGAGGAAGGCATTAAATGGTGACAAGGCTGCGCCAGTATCACGAAGCAATTGGACACGAACAGCGATGATAAAGGCTGCTGCACCAACATCACGAGTATAGCTCAAGTTGTGGTAGCTAGGATCTTCCTCTACAAATTGAGGGAACTTCCCTGAAGCTTCCCAGTCAAAACGACCACTATCGACAATCACACCGCCAATAGTCGTACCATGACCTCCAATAAATTTAGTTGCTGAGTGGACTGCAATATCAACACCGTGAGAAAAGACGTTAATCAAATATGGTGTTGCAAAAGTATTGTCTGAAACGAGAGGAATTTGGTGCTTATGAGCAATCTCCGCCAATTTTTCCAGGTCAGGAATGTTAATCAAGGGATTGCCCAAGGTTTCAATCAAGACAAGCTTGGTATTGTCACCGATAGCTGCTTCTACTTCCTCCAAATTATCAACATCGACAAAGGTTGTTGTGATACCATAACGAGGAAGGGTTTCTTTCAAGAGATTGAATGTTCCACCGTAAATGGTTGAAGCTGCTACTACGTGGTCACCCGCATGAGCAAGGGCAAGAATTGTATAAGTCACTGCGGCCATACCAGATGCTGTCGCTAGCGCTCCGACACCACCTTCAAGAGCAGCGATTCTTTCTTCAAAGGCAGCTGTTGTAGGATTGGTAATACGGGTATAGATATTCCCTGGTTTTCTCAAGGCAAAAAGATCCGCCCCTTCCTGCGTGTCATCAAATACAAAGGATGTTGTCTGATAAATCGGCACTGCACGAGACTTGGTAGCTGGATCAACCACCTGCCCAGCATGTAGTTGTAGGGTTTCAAATTTAAATTCACGAGTCATTTCATGACCTCCAAATAGCTTCATTACGGATATTGTATCATCTTGAGCCAGTCTTTTCCAATACCGTTTTTCTATATTTTGATATAAGGAACAACTATGACTAGTCTTAACCTCAAACAAAAAAGCACGATTGACTCGTGCTCATTTTTTTAATCGACATAAGTATCTTCGTTCTTATTGAGGAAGGCATATGGTAATCCCATCAAGAGACCTCCTCCTATAAAGTTCCCGATAAAGGTTACACCCCAGTGACGAAGGATATTAGGAATGTCAAAGTTAGCAATAGAATCTGCAGCGACACTGAACTTAACAATCGCAAAAGAAGCAAAGTTCGCAGCAATGTGTTCGTTTGTTAAGAATACAAACATGTAAATTGCAGACAAAACAAGCCAAAGTTTTGCCCCACCGTCTTTCACCAAAACGAATGAAAGAATGGCAATGTTCACAAAGATATTCGCTAAAATACCTTCAAGCAAGACTAGCTCATTGGAACGGCTTAACTTCATCTCTACAACCCCTGAGATGAAACTATCATGAGTCAGATTTGCATAGGCTGCTGAGTGGGCAAAGCCCCAACCTGCTATCAAAGCTCCGATGAGGTTGAACAAGGTACAGTATAGTAAAATCTCAGCTGTTTTTCTCCAAGAGATTTTCTTCAAAAAACTACCTGCAGTTAAGAACATCATGTTTGAAGTTACCAACTCAGCATTCAAGAAAACAATGTAGGCCAATCCCCAAGCAAAAACAAATGGGAAAAGGAAACGTCCGCTACCTGGCGCTATTTTATTAATCAAGTCAGCTCCAACTGCACCCGCAGCAGTACTAAATGTTAGAAAGGCACCTGCAAACATAGAACGAATCGCATACTTAAATTTGCTTTGGCTATAAAGACTTTCCTTCTTCTTGCAAGCAAATTCAATCTTTGAGATAAATTCTGAAGAGACCATAAAAAACTCCTAAAACTTTTATTTGTGAATATTATAACATAAAGCACGCATTTTGAAAATCATTTCTTGTATCCGTTTTCTACAAAGAAAATCAAGGTATTGGGGAATTCCATAAATCTCTCCTTTATCCATTAACAGAAAAACATTCCAATGTTTCAAATTGTTCATCCAAAAATTTAAACTCAAATAGGTGCCAATCATCGAAGGTTTGCTCACAATAACTAACTGTTCCTTGATTGTAGTCAATGATGGGTTTCCCCAGCTTGTTCTTCACATCTTCCTCGCTGACTTCTCCATCCATTTCCTTAAGATCAGTTAGCATGAAATTGATGATTCTATTCACTCTCCAAATCATTATCATTTACTAAAAATTGATTAACATTAATCCAAATATTCAAATACCTTCATAAAAATATCTTCTACACGCGCGTACGATAAAATAACAACACTTACAATCATCAAAACATGTCATCATAATGTTCACTTGCTTGTTGCACAAACTCGAAAATATTCAAAGATATGGGTTTCATTTCCAGTGAGCCTAATGCCCCCAAATCATTCATATAAATGGTATCGTCAGAATCTTTCTTTATAAAAAAAGCGATATCCCCATCTTGCCCAATCAGGAAAAAATCTGGTTCCCACTCTTCTATTTGGTAGGTGGAGTTTCTTTCTAGCAAATCTAACCTCGAATATAAGGTAATACCTGTATTCTCTATGACAAAGTCTCCTGCTTTGTCGATTTTGCTCAAGAATTCTGCGTATAGGTTTGGAAGTACCAAGTCAATCTGATTATTCATTGTCAACTCCTCATCTATTTTCCTACTGCGAAAGTCCTATATCTCATCTTCACTTAGTTCTCTAAAATGTGAAATATGATATCCAAAATAAGACTTCCCCGATTTTCCTATGAAGATTCCTTGTCCAGCCATATTGGTAATTCCTCCCAAGAATATCATAGGAAGATCCTTGGCAAATGGAAAACTACTTGTTATGTCTTCTTTGAGCGTAACTAAAGACTTTTCTCTTAACTGACTCATTATCTATCCTCTCTTATACTAGGCATCTTTCGGTTTCTTACGATAAATCTTTCAACTTATCTATCAATTACAATTCTAATATGGTAGTTTTTAGTTTCATTCTTTAGATTCTTGACAAGCATATCATTCTGTTTTGATTTGCCAAAGAAAAATGACAGAGTCTTTCTGTCTTTCTGTTCAATACACAAAAGATATCTTACCCCATTCAATTTGACACTTCGAATATATTTGACTTCAATCATTTTGATCTTATTCAGCGGAATGATTCGCTTCACAAATACGAAAGCATTGTGAATATAAAGTCTCCCATTGGCAATGTGAAACGGGGCAAAAAAATTACCACCACTACGACGGACAATTATAAAACGTCGCCAAAAGATTAGTAAAAGAATAGAGGTTAATAAGTAAAAGGCAAAACTAAAGACAGGACCTTCCCACATCGTTTTCATTCCAATCCAAAAATATTCGAACATGTATTATTCTCCTTTGGCAGACGGTTCTATTTGACAAAAAACCAGCGAAAAATACAATTCACTGGTTTTTGAGGTTAATAACGTTGTTTATATGGCTGATTAAAGGCGCTTAGGATATCATCAGATGTTTCAGAATATGCTTTAACTTCTTTAAAATCACCTTTAACAATAATCCGCTCTGTCGCATTATAGTCCACACAAGTTACCAAGGTGATTTCTTTGATACCATCACGATCTTCAATTTCGTCAACGCGATCAGGCGTCACGTGCTTCACCTCACGAATCTCATAGGTGTATACTTTATCTTTATCAGTCAAATAAATCTTCATCCCCGCCTTGGCATTGACCAAAGGCGAAAAGAGCATCTGACTTGCATTTTCAGCGGTAAAGATATGGTGACTAGCTAGAGAATAGTTGCCTTCTCCCATTTTCTGATTTGCTTTCATGGTTCCTGCCCCGTAGAACAAGTTTACATTATCTAAACCTTTAAAAATAGGCAGGTTGATCTCTACTTCAGGAATGGCAATCCCTCCTATGACTGGAAGTTGTTGAGCATCCCACTGGGCAGCTAACACCGCTTCTGATGAGATGGATTTGACAGAATCAAAATCAAAATTTCCCTCTGTTTCTTTATTCTCCTCAATCTTTTCCTTAGTCACCTGACTGACTTGGTATTTATTGGTATTCCAAACCATAAAGAGATCTCGAATCTTTGAATTAAAAATCAAGGCTAGGGAAAGAAGAATCAAGAAACCGGCTAAAATATTGAGAAATAGATTCCTACGCTTATTCTTCTTACTTTTTATTTTTTTATGAGACATTATGCTTTACCTTCTGTTTCAATTTCAGTCCCAACTTCTTCTTTTTCTGCTGCAGCAACCGTTGTAAAGGTCACAATCTTGGCATCTTGGTCTAGACGCATCACCTTAACTCCCATAGTTGAGCGTCCTGTTTGTGAAATATTGGCAACATTTGTTCGAATCATGACCCCTGTATCCGTGATAATCATCAGGTCTTCATCACCTTTAACAGTGAGGAGGCCTGCGAGAGGACCATTCTTCTCAGCAACATTGGCTGTCTTCATTCCTTTACCACCACGGCCTTTAGTTGGATATTCTGTAGCAAGAGTACGCTTACCATAACCTTTTTCAGTGATGATAAGGACTTCGTCCTGGTCGGTAATAACACTAGCGCCAACTACTGTATCCCCTTCACGAAGATTGACTCCTCGAACACCTGTCGCGATACGGCTCATGCCACGAACAGCTGATTGATTAAAACGAACAGCATAACCAAACTTGGTACCAATAATGATATCTGTGTCTTCTTCTGTCAATAGGACATTAATCAATTCGTCTTCATCCTTGAGATTCAAGGCCTTCAGTCCATTTTGACGAATATTAGCAAATTCTTTGACACTGGTTCTCTTCACGACACCGTGACGAGTTGTAAAGAAGAGATAGGCATCATCACTACGTTCAGACTCAACGTTGATGATGGTCTGAATGCTTTCGCCTTCGTCCAACTTCAAAAGATTGACAACTGGCAATCCTTTGGCTGTACGACCATATTCAGGAATTTCATAACCTTTTAGTCGGTATACTCGTCCTTTATTGGTAAAGAAGAGCAAATGATCATGGGTGCTGGTTGAAACCAACTCACGCACAAAGTCATCATCCTTAACTCCCGTACCTTGGACACCACGACCACCACGTTTTTGAGCAGTGAATTCACCTTGGTCCAAACGTTTGATGTAGCCCTTGTTAGAAAGAGTGATTAAGACATCTGACTCCTCAATCAAGTCTTCATCTTCAAGAGTTAAGACTTCTCCAACCATCAACTCGGTACGACGTTTGTCACCAAATTTACGTTTTACTTCATCTAATTCATCTTTTATGATTTGCACTACGCGTTCTGGTTTAGCAAGAATATCGGTTAGATCTGCAATCAAGGCAATCAATTCATCATATTCAGACTGAATCTTATCACGTTCCAATCCTGTCAAACGACGGAGACGCATATCAAGGATAGCCTGACTTTGACGTTCAGAAAGCTTGAACTTGCTCATCAACTCAGCTTGCGCTTCCGCATCCGTTTCACTAGCACGGATAATACGAATCACTTCGTCGATATGGTCTAGTGCAATTAAAAGACCTTCTAAAATGTGCGCACGCGCTTCTGCTTTTTCCTTGTCAAAACGAGTGCGGCGAACAACCACTTCTTTTTGGTGCTCGATATAAGCATCCAAAATTTGACGAAGGGACAAGATTTTTGGCACGCCATTTTGAATCGCCAACATGTTGAAACCAAAATTGGTTTGCATCTGGGTCATCTTGAAGAGGTTGTTAAGGATAACGTTGGCAGACGCGTCGCGTTTAACCTCGATTACAAAGCGAACGCCTTCACGATTGGACTCATCACGTACGGCTGTAATGCCCTCAAGGCGTTTTTCCTGAACCAAGCGAACAATATGCTCATGGACCTTAGTTTTATTGACCATGTAAGGAAATTCCGTTACAACAATCCGTTCGCGACCTGTCTTAGTGGTTTCAATCTCTGTACGAGAACGAAGAACAATCGATCCTTTACCAGTTTCGTAAGCCTTATGAATACCTGATTTCCCCATAACAAGGGCACCAGTTGGAAAATCTGGACCAGGTAAAACCTCCATCAAGTCCTTAGTCGTCACATCTGGATTGTCCATGACGAGCTTCACTGCATCAATGGTTTCACCCAAGTTGTGAGGTGGAATATTGGTTGCCATCCCAACAGCGATACCAGTTGCCCCATTGACCAAAAGGTTTGGAAAACGAGCCGGCAAGACCAAGGGTTCACGTTCATTGGCATCATAGTTATCAACGAAATCAACTGTATTTTTATTGATATCACGAAGCATTTCAAGAGCAATCTTGCTCATACGTGCCTCAGTATACCGCTGCGCGGCAGCACCGTCTCCATCCATAGAACCAAAGTTCCCATGCCCATCGACAAGCATGTAACGATAGCTCCACCACTGAGCCATACGGACCATGGCTTCGTAAATTGAGGAATCTCCGTGCGGGTGGTATTTACCCATAACATCCCCTGTAATACGGGCTGATTTTTTATGAGGTTTGTCTGGAGTAACACCTAATTCATTCATTCCGTAAAGAATACGGCGGTGAACAGGTTTTAAGCCATCTCGAACATCAGGAAGAGCACGCGCTACGATAACACTCATGGCGTAATCAATAAAGCTGGTCTTCATCTCCTTTGTCAGATTGACATTCACTAAATTTTTATCCTGCATTAATAAATGCCTCATTTCACTATTAGTAATTAGATATATTATACCATAAAATGTCCTTTATTTCAGGCTTCTGAAATTACTAAAACGTTTACATCAATAACCGAATAGAATATTCGTGACAAAGCTTTTTAAAAGTGATAGAATGAAAGTGTCTGGGGATTCCCCTAAAAAAAATGAAGGAGATGTTTAGATAATGACTTCAACTAAACAACACAAAAAAGTGATCCTTGTTGGTGACGGTGCCGTGGGTTCATCTTACGCTTTCGCACTTGTTAACCAAGGAATTGCACAAGAGCTTGGAATTATCGAAATTCCACAATTACACGAAAAAGCTGTTGGTGATGCGCTTGACCTTAGCCACGCCCTTGCCTTCACTTCACCTAAAAAAATCTACGCTGCTCAATACTCTGACTGTGCAGACGCTGACCTTGTTGTTATCACTGCAGGTGCTCCTCAAAAACCAGGTGAAACTCGCCTTGACCTTGTAGGTAAAAACTTGGCTATCAACAAATCAATCGTAACACAAGTTGTTGAATCAGGTTTTGATGGTATCTTCCTTGTTGCGGCTAACCCAGTTGACGTTTTGACTTACTCAACTTGGAAATTCTCTGGATTCCCTAAAGAACGCGTTATCGGTTCAGGTACTTCACTTGACTCAGCACGTTTCCGTCAAGCACTTGCTGAAAAATTGGATGTTGATGCTCGTTCAGTTCACGCCTACATCATGGGTGAACACGGAGATTCTGAATTTGCCGTTTGGTCACACGCCAACATCGCTGGTGTAAACCTTGAAGAATTCCTTAAAGACACTCAAAACGTTCAAGAAGCTGAATTGATTGAATTGTTCGAAGGTGTTCGTGATGCTGCTTACACAATCATCAACAAAAAAGGAGCTACATACTATGGTATCGCCGTAGCGCTTGCTCGTATCACAAAAGCAATCCTTGATGACGAAAATGCAGTACTTCCACTTTCAGTCTTCCAAGAAGGTCAATACGGAGTTGAAAACGTCTTTATCGGTCAACCAGCAGTTGTTGGTGCACATGGTATCGTTCGTCCAGTAAACATCCCATTGAACGATGCGGAAACTCAAAAAATGCAAGCATCTGCTAAAGAATTGCAAGCAATCATTGATGAAGCATGGAAAAACCCTGAATTCCAAGCAGCTTCTAAAAACTAATTAAAAGAAGGTTCTCATTTCATGGGAGCCTTTTTCTTTTTGCACAAAACGATAAAATCATATTTTCCAAAACAAAAAGCCTGTTGACCAAGCTAGAAAGCTTGATACAATAGGCTTTTTCTAAATTCATTATTTAACAGCGTCTTTAAGACATAAACATATATCGTAGCTATATAATAGAAGAAAGTTTTGATAAATAAGGACATATACAATTAAAAACCGGTTTAAAATTATAGGTGAAAATACATAAGTTTTAAACTTATGCCCTAAAACTGCCCCAAATTTCATTTCTCAATTTGTGGGGCATTTTTGTTTTTAAACCACTTTCAGACCAATTTTGTTGGCATTAACAAAATTGATAGCAACGCACTTTTAAGTAATAATATTTCAGAGCAAACAAAAAACCGCAAGCCTGGGCCTGCGGTTAAAACAATTCGAACAATATTTTAGAAATTTTCCTTTCTTTATTTAAAAAATTATTTAGTGGTAACAATTAGCCCATCAGGTAATACATCCAATGCTGGTTTGTCTGAGCGGCTTCCGTCTTCGTTGACATAGTACCAGCCACCTTCGACTTTAACGAGTTCTTCTGAAGACATTGCTCCGTTCTCTTCTTTGAGATGGTATAGTTTGTCCTTGTATTGAACCCAACCCGTGACCATCGCTCCTGAAGCATCAAGATAGTACCATTTGCCATTCACAAGAACCCAACCAACGGCCATTGCGCCGTTTTCTTTGAGGTAGTACCATTTTCCATCATCCTTCAACCATCGAGAAGCTATTGAATAACCTCTCTCATTGAAGTAGTACCAGATACCATCAATCTTTTCCCACTCCTCTTTTGGATAGGCGCCATTGGGGTATTCATACCACCAACCAGTTTCATTGCGTTTCCATTTAGGCTTAGCTTCTTCATCATCTAGTAAAACAATGTTCTTGTCGTACGGATTTGAAGAGTATTGCCACCAGCGAATCCCGTCCATAGATGGGAAGTATTCAAAATCAGCATTTCCATCGTTTAAACCATAGCCGGCGATCCAAAGGCTGTTTGGGAATTTCGCAAGAATCTGCTCATAATAGATATTATTGAGCGTGAATGGCTTGTAGCTGTAATAGATTGGCTCGTAGCCATCTTCTTTGATAATTTCCATGAAGCGAATACAAGCATCTGTATTTGATTGTTTATCTCCGCTAGCATGATCTTCGTAGTCAAGCACTAGATATTGAACCTTTTTGGGCACGTTGTCAAGGAAATAGCGTGCCTCTCTTTCTGCCTCGTCCACGTCTCCACCAAACCAAGCAAAATGATAGAATCCAACAGGATTAGATTGCTCAACTTGAGCAGACAGGCAAGGATTTAGATAGTTTGTACTTTCAGAAACTTTGATAATAGTATTCTGTGTGCCCATATCATCCAAAATACCTGTAATATCGTATCCATTATGGCTAGATACGTCGATGAATAAGTCGTTTTTCTTCATTGTTCTCTCCTAATCCTCGCTTGGCTCGTAGTATTCGAGCGCTCTTTTACTATCAGAAATTCCTGCAGTTGTTGGGTCATTGACAACACCAATCAAGACAAGGATGTAAACGAATGTGTTCACACCGTCCTGGATATTCTTTGGGATTTCAAGCCCGAACTGCTGAGCCATAAGGAAGATTGCTCCAAGAAGGGCAATGAGTGTTGCTTTGTTTTGTAGTCTTAGCTTCCAATTGATCATGTTATTTCTCCTTTTTTATTGTTTGTTTTGAATCAAATTTTTAAGCTCTCTTACGTCCTCACCAAGTGATTTTACTTGCTCAGCTAGTACTAAGATAGCCTTATTCTGTTCATCGTGGTTATCGAGCCGCTTGTTGGCTGATGTCTTGAATTCGTTCAGATTTTCGATATCTTTCTCTAAAATCGTAAGACGATTTTCCTGCTTGGTTGCTTTATCTTTCATCGAAAAATAAAGACCAATCACAGGAATGAGGGTGATAAAGATCTGTACGAGAAATCGTTCATAACCTGGCATACAACCTCCTTCTAATCAATGCGTGGCATGACCACGGTAAGCACACCTTGTTGTAACATTTCAGCAAGCGACTGTTCTTTCCATGTGTAGCCCTCTGTTGGCTGCATTTGGAACTTAAAGATAGTCTTAGTTCCACTCGGCCATTTCGGATTCGTATCAAACGGATAAGCACCTGAGATGATGTCTCCGTTGTTGTAACGTTTGTCCTTAGCAAGCGGCTTGATGAATGCTGCTACCTTTCCATAAGCGTGGGTAGGCATACCTCCATTTTGTGAAACAGCAAGAGCAATTAGTACCTCTGTAATAGCTGAAACAGTATCAAGATTTTCCTTGTTTTCGGTTACTGCTTGCTCAGCTTTATCCGTTGCCTCTTTGTTCTTTTGTAGTTCTTGAGCTACTTTGCTGAATTTTTCGTTTTCAGCTCGATTGGGGAAATTTTCCTCATAGAGCGACTCAAGAGCTAATTCAAAAAGCTCTGTATTTGACAAACCGATTTTGTCAGCTGGTAGCAAGACAGGTACGATAGCACCGTCTGAATTGACCAACGTGACCTTTGTAGCGGATGCTGTTCCGCTGGCGTCGTATTCTTGGGACTTCGTCCCGTAATTTAATTTCATAGTTCCTCCTTAAATTTTGAATGAAATGTTATCAAAGTTGAGCCAAATAGCATCAACGTTTGATTTTACAACGATATGACCTTCTGGATATATTCCTAGAGTCGCCCCAGAGTAGCTGTTATTCAATCCAATAACATACATAGCCTTTTGAGGTCTGAAACCAGATGGTAGGATACCAATCACGGTCTCATCAGTCGTTTTACCCTTTGTGGCTGAACCCCTCAGATAAACAACGCCATCAAAAGATTTTGAAAATTGGACATTGTTAAAATTGGGATTTGGATGATTTACCCACCCGTTTTGCAAAGTTAGATTTTGCCAAGGCGTGGCTTGAGTGTATTTTTGGATGTCATTCTTAGAGGCATATTCTACCCAATCCTCCCAATCGTCAACAGTCATAGACCATCTGTGATGTCTAAAATAGACTTGTCCGTTATTTCCGTAAAATAACTGGATTGACTCTTTGTAGCCACCGTCATTTTTCCCATAGTTGCTATAGTGTAACAGATAGCCCCACTGACCGTTTGGATTTCCTCTAGCTGTTGGATCAATGTAATACTGGCCAGGCTGATCTAGTAGATTGGTATTAGTCACGTTAGGCTTGCCATCGAACCATAGAGGAGCACCGTTGTTTCGAGTTAGTTGATACTGCTGAATAGGCTGATTACTTGAGTATATATCGCCTAAAACATCTAATGATCCTGGTTTCCCAAATTCTGCAACCTTACCGATGCCTACACGCCCGTTCTTATCATAGGACATTACTACGCTTTCAGTTGCTACTGTTGTAGAAAATTCAACGCTTGTAAACTTATCCTCAAGCTTACCAATAATCACAAAGGATTTATTCGATGGATAATTCCCCGCCATGTTAGCAGCTGAATTAGTCAATGTATGAACACTTGTAAAATTACCAGATGCACTACCATTATCATCCGTGAAATTCTCATTACCTATCTGAGCAACTTTGAAAGTTAAGGACATTACATTCCTTTGCTTTCCTGACTGCATTATAGGGGCTATTCGGGCATTTCTTAACACTTGCAATGTATTTGGATTGCCTCTAGTTCTAAGTGCAGAGAAGCTAAAGGAGGGGGCATAATACTCAATCACGTTGATAGTAATATCTTTAGTATCTGATTGTTTACCCCGACTATCGACAACATAAGCTCGAATGGTTGCCAAACCGCTAAAGTTCATGATACCAAAACTACCACCGTTTTTAGTTACGACCATTTTTTTATTAACAATTTCAGCTCGATATCCTGTAATAGTAGATCCATAGGCGCCAGACGCATTGTTGAAGTTTACTTGGATATCTGAAATAATTTGTAAAAAGTCATTTCCACCCAAAAGTCGTCTTGCGACCGTATTCATATCAGTTAATGAAAGACCTGTGAAGGTAGGTTTTACACTGTCTGGGATTTTAAAGTGCCAGCCATTCGAATAGACGTCGCTGCCTATTTGAGTAGTTCCATTATATGTTCGAATACATATATCCATCACTCCCGAACTTGTTTTAGGCAGGTATCGAGCCAAGTCAAGCTGAGGAGTAAATGAAACGCTAGTAGTATGATTTTTCCCCAAGTCTATCCAATCGCTTCCAAAAACTCTATACCAGACCTGATGAGTAAAGGAGTTCACTTTTCGATTAAATATGACGGTATGAAGTGACCCTAAATTTCGATTCCCCTCTAAGCTAGAAATTTGCGTAGACCTAGGAATTTTGTCGAATGTATAATTCGTCGAAATTGTAATGTTGCCATGAATTCCGTTGTTAGCGTCAAAAGATGCCCAGACCGACATGGTCTTTGTTCCGTCACTGTCATGAGGAATTGTAGCTTCTCCACTTGCTAGAGTAGTTTCTTGCCCCTCAGTTTCGAAACTTAAATTGCTCTTATATACACTAGAGCCATTTAACCAGACTGAAAGAACACTTCCATTTTCTACGTTCCATGTTCTATATCCTCCATCACGGTCAACGGTAGCTCTCCATCTAACTCGAGAAGAGTTGTTAGCAATATCCTGACTAATCTGTTCAATATAAATATTCAAGTGCAATGGACCACTAGAATTGATAAATTTAGTCATTTTCCTCTTTTTAACCTCCTACATATCGAACAACATTCACATCTTTGTCAAGATAATACTGTTCTATTCTAAAGCGTCCGATTTGAACTGAAGCGGTGAAAATACCGTTGTCGATATGAATCACACCTTGCGAAATATACATGACTTCCTTACCTGCAGAAAACATAGAAATCCTATCATGACTGACTTTTATTGATGAACTAGCATCGTTCTTTCCAATGATGAGTCCCTCATTTGAAGCACTCATATAGGTATCGATGAACTTTTTCATCTCTTTCAAACCACCAAATTCTATTGATAAAAACTCAATTCTCCTGCCTGCTTCGATTAAATCAGATTCAGATTTTTTTTGGCTTTCTGCATTTGATTTTACAAAGGCATTATAGGCTTTTTCTAAATCACTGAACTGATCCATTGTCGCTTTAGCTTTTAGCTCTATGTCATGAAGTTGAGCTTTTTCAGCTAGAGCATTAAGTTGCTCCTGAGTCAGTCCTTGGTCAGCCTTGGAGTCTATGTCCTTCTGGATATCTTCGGTAGCTTCTGAAAAGTCTGTAGAAACTGTTCCTACCTCTACTTTGGGAAAGGCAATCCAGACAGTTGCAGCGGTAAATATGTGTAAAATCAGCTCATTAGTTGCATTTGAGTTTTCTTTTTTCGTCAACTCAATGTCATAAAATTTCCAATCGGTGGTCAACGAGACACCTTCAACGGCGTTCCGATATCCTGCCCTAGCTTGAAAATTCGTATTATTGACAGTAGATTTTGCCCAAAAACTAAACCGAACAGGTTTATTTTTCATCTCGTCAACGGTGCCCAAACGTGTATCCCCACCGGTTCTAAACGTAACTTTTTGATTAGTCGCCTTACCGTTATAAGTAGATACAATTTTTAAAGTATTAGCTCCTCTGAATTTGATATTAGTATCTATGCTCAAAGTGAGCTGTCCTTGCGTTTGCTCCTGACTATCATCTAAAAAGTAAGTTGAGTATCGCTCTCTTAGACTACGTTTGAATAGTGAATTAAGAAAGAGATTTCTTCCACCAACCTCAACTTTAGCCCAACGATCAACCCATTTGTATTTAGTTTTATCTGAGCTGTCAGGTTTCTCATAATCTGAATAATGACCAAAATATCGCTGTCCGTTATCTGTCATTGTTAAACCAGAACCATCCGCATTTTCAGAATAAGCAAAGTGAACATAAGGTGTTCTTCCATCTGCTCCTGGTTTACCTGGTAGCCCATCAGCGCCATCACGACCTTTCCATCTCGTCCAGCGATAGTCAGCAGGGTTGACGCTGTCAGTTGAGTTGAAATCAAAGTACACCCCAATATATGCCTTGTCGGCGTTTGTCTGGCTAAATCCACTACCTGAGATAGTATCGGCGTAGGCAACGTGAGTGTACTGTGTTCGGCCGTCAGCTCCTCTAGGTCCTGGGATACCTTGGTCGCCCTTGACACCTTGCAAACCTTGGAGTCCTTGTAAGCCACGCTCCCCTTTCTCCCCTCGATCTCCTTTAGGACCTATTGCTCCCTGTGGTCCAGGGTCGCCTTTAGGACCTCGCAAACCTTGGATACCAGGCACCCCCTGTTGCCCACGTTCCCCTTGGGGTCCAGGAGTCAGTTCAATTTTTTTTAGATCTTCTTTCGTTGCTACATCTTTAGAGTTTATTGTGAGCTTATCAATGTTCATCACAACTTTTCCGTCACGTATGGAAACAATCTCTTGCAAACCATTCATGATTCTCAAACGTGCTAAATCCAGATCTCCAGCAGTTATATTTTTAGCATTTAACGTAATGTAATTACCAATTGCTGCAGAAACTTTTTTTGCTAGCAATTCATCCGTGGTCATCGTATTGACAATTTCTCCGACATTAGCGCTATCTGCCTTTTTAACCCACGAACCTTCTACATGCTCCCACATTTCAACATAGCCACCGTTAGGTTTAAACCATATATCTCCATTTTTGGGGTTAGTAGGGCTTGATGTATCAAGATACATACTACCTTGTTTAGTGATAAGTTCGTCTAAATACTCTATTTGACGTTGTATGGCTCCTTTATATTTATAAGTACCTTGTGCAACTCCAGCAGCATTTCCACTACTATGGGCAGATAAACCACCATCAAACGAAAGTTTGTAGGACAGCATTGGAATGTTGAAATAGATATTTTCATCCCAGTGTACTGTAACCCAGTCACCAGCTTCCATAGCCATATCACCACGCCAGGACAATGTATATGGATAAAAGTTAAAATCACGGTATTCATTGAAGACACGATCCAGAATTTCTTGTGTAACCCATGGATTTTTTAACTTCATGATATTACCTGTGGACAATCCTGATTTATACACAACCTTATCAGCAGACTTACACTCAATACCTTTCAACCTGTAAGGTATCTCGTCACGTTCTAATCCACCTGGCTTATACATATCTTTTGTGATATGTCTTGATGTTGTCTTTAACTTGATAAAATCAAGCTTCCCATTACGATTAAATCTGACAAAGCTTCCTGATAATTGCGCTAAATAAACTAACGCCTCACGATAACTTGTTTTTTCTAGTTTCTTCGCAACTTGATCATTTACTAATTGGATATTAGTATCTGTCGTGATACCTGTCAATCTCACGATTTCTGATAAAATATCCCTTGTATAAGCTGGATAAGTAAGCTGACTATCATAAGCACCAGACAATCTAACAAACTCGTCCTGTAGCTTAATTTTGGTCTTTTTATCATTACGATCTAGCTTGACCTCGGTAACAAAAAACTTGCCAAGTGGGACGGTTTTACCCGCAATTGCTACCGACATTGTTGCCGGCATCATTTCTTGCAGACCTTCAATAATCTCTTTAATTTCAATTTCTAGACTATTGATGTACCCACCACCAATTGTAAAATCATTACTATTACCGATGGAACTGTCGTAAGTAGCTGATGCAATTTTGGTTTTTGTGTATCTCTTACCATTTAAGTCAAAGTTAGCCTCAAACACGCGCAGATGATTCTCTATTGCTTTGATATAATCTGATGTTACTTCTAGCATAATTCCTCCTACTGCTCAATAATAGATACAGATAAGCCGTTGTAATAAGTCACACCGTCACTCAGACGCCCCATTACTGTCTCTGTGATAGTTCCGCGATAACCAGTGATAGACTGTCCTAAAATATTTGCAGTAAAAAATCCAGCTACCAATTTAGACTTGATAAGATTTCTTTCTGCTTCTGTGATAATTCCCCATTTGATGGAGAATGTACGTTTTTCTGCAATGACGTCACCCGTCATCAATCCACTAGCACTACGACCCGTAGAAGATGACCAGATAATCTCATTATTGATGCTGATTTCAACTGGAGAAGCAAGAGCTACTCCACCTACTGATATTTCACTCATGCATACCTCCTAAATCATGAGGGGGGATTCCCCTGTTTTAATTGCAATTTCATTGATTTTATCTACAATCTTCTTGGTGATTTTATCACCATCAATTGTCAAATCAAGAGCACGAACCGCTTGTAACAACTGTGTCAGTAAGGCTAGAACTTCTGGTCCACCGCCATTATTTGACAATTCCGCTGCACGACGTGCCATTTCAAGCATTTTATTTTCCGGAGCAACAATCTCACCGTAATGCTTGTTGTCACCAATCATGGCAATTTGTGGTGTATTGGCCTTAACAAAGCCACCTTGAGCAAGTCGAGGTAGTCCAATGTAACTAAATCCACCGATATTTACACCAGGTAATTTATTAATCACGCTAATAGCGCCATTGAGTAAGCTGATACCACTATTGATTGTGCTTTCTACCGTGCCAAGCACCCCGTTAATAACGCCACGTACAGCACCGCCAATGGCACTTCCAACCATGGTTCCAACGTGAGTAAATGTTGAGCGTATTTGCCCCCAAAGTCCGCTAAAGAACCCGATAATGCCCGAAAATGCATTCTTGACATTGTTATATGCTTCGCGGAATTTTGAAGAAAACCACCCTGGTATGCTAGCAAGAGCAGATTGAATATTACTCCACTTCCCTGCAAACCAACTTGCAATAGGATTGAAGATACCTGTTAAACCTGCCCACGCGCTGCGGAATTTGTCTTTGAACCAATCAGGAATAGAAGCAAGATTGCTTTTTAACTCATTGTAGCGTTGAGAAAACCAGGAACCAATACCGGTAAAGATAGCAACAATGGCATCCCAAGCTTGTTTAAACTTATCCTTGAACCATTGAACAACAGGTGCAAAAATGGTCTTAACAGATTCCCACCAACGGGTGAACTCTGCAATCATCGAATCGATGTCAATTCCAAGCGCGGCCAAGAGAGATTTGATAATACCGGAAAATAGATTTTTAATTCCGTTCCAAGCTAAATCCCAATCACCTGTAAAAACACCCGTTACAAAATCAATCAAACCAGATAGAGCTTGAGCAAGACCACTGATAATATCAGAGAGTGCCGCAATAGCATTGATCAACGTTGTACCGACAACTTCTACTAATCCACTAAGAATCTCCATGAATTTTTCGACATCTACATTCGAAACAAAGTCTTCCCAAGCAGCTTTGAAAAAATCAAAAAAACTACCTAAAAGCATAGAGAGATTATCGATAGCTGGTTTTACATGAGCGTCATAAACTTCCGAAAACTTTTCGCCTAATTTTGATAGAACTGGATTGAGGTAAGTATTCCACCCATCCAAAAAGCTTTTCATCAACTGACCAAAACCACTTGTCAAAGAGTCAATAAATGGTTTTGCTTTGTCATCGTACACACGTTTCAACGCATCACCAACATCATCTACCAGTGATTCTAAACTTTCAAAAACAGGAGCGATGCCATCTAATAATCCTGTCCAGGCTTTTACTAACTGTGGAACATTCGGAACTATTGCTTTTTCAATTCCTTTAGCAAAATCTCCTGCTATCTTACTGCCTAATTCGATTACTGTGCTACCAGCACTTAAAAACGCAGATACAATCGCACTGCCAATTCTAACAGCGCCAGAAGATGTGATGACATCGTAAAAACCATTTGAGAAAGCTTGAACGATATTACCAGCAACCTCAGCTACATTTCCTATGTTGGTAAATAGAGACACGAGAGCACTCTTAATACGCTCTTTTTGGTGCTCTAAGCCGTTAACTATACTTTCGGCTATAAAGACTCCTATCCCGAGAGCAACAGTCCCTATCGAGCCAATAAACTGCCCTAGAGCATAAGCTATCTTATCAAGCATGGTTTGGAATGAAGCCACAACTTTTGGATCTGTAAAAATCTCTTGCAGTAATTCACCGATTCGTTTTAAAGCACTCTGAAGGCGTTCAACACCATCGAATCTAAATGAAGCATTGAAACCGTCCTGAAATAATTTGACGAGTTCAAGCAATCGTTTAAATAATCCATCAAACAGACCGTCTAATTGATTCCCACCTTCAGCAATTTTCCCCATATCGACTTCAGCGCCTTTAGGTGTTCCACCACCTCCGCCGCCTGAACCACCAGGACTGCCTCCAGAATCTCCACCACCATCTCCGCTATCGGATGAGTCAGATAGTTTATTGATTTGGTCAAATCCCATGAGAGATTTCATTTCTTGAGCAGCTTTCTTAGCTGCTTTACCAGCTCCATCCGCAGCCTTTCCGGCTCCTTTGGCGGCTTTTCCTAAGTTGCCAGCTCCTCCTGCTGCACCATCAGAAGCCTCTCCTAAATTACCAACTGCATCAGCAGTTTCTTGAATACCGGAGCCTTTCATAGACTTCTTGCCAGTAAATAGTTCTGTCAATGCTTTAAAAGCATTACCTACTGTCAGCAATTTGCTGAGCAAAAAGTTAATGACTTTGATAACTGGGGTAAAAATGTTAATCAAGCCAACTCCGACGCTTGCCATAAAGCTTTCGAACTGTAGCTTCATAATTCTAACTTGGTTAGCCCAACTATCAGATGTCCTAGCGAAGTCGCCACTAGCCAGTGAAAGCTTGTCTGTTACAAATGCGAACCGCAAAGCAACTTTTTCAGCCTCAGACATTTCTTGTGTCGTCTTTCCAAATCCGTTAGCCATTGCATAGGCATCAAGTGCTGATTGAGTCATGACCACACCTAGATCTTTAAGTGTCTCTGTTTCACCAGTAAAGACTGATTTCAGCTTTGTGTAGGCTTCATCTTGACTAATATTATAAAAAGATGCTACATCGCCCGCTAAACTAGTTAAGGCTGTCGACATCTCGTAAGCTTTTTGTTCGTTAAAACCAAAAGCCTTAGTCATCGCACCGAATGTACCGGTGTATCGCTTTGCCATAGTCTCTGATAACCCAGAGGTATACATAGCTTGTTTTGCAAAGTCATCAACTTGCTTGCTCATACGTGGGAAAGCAACGTCAACAACGTTTTGTACTTCGTTGAGATCTGAGCCAAGCTTGATAGCTTGAGCTCCAAAATCAACAAGTTTCTTGATTGCAAATGCTCCTGCAAGCATCTTGGCAGCTTTCGTTGCCATCCCTTGCAAGCCACTCATCTGCCCTTTAAATTGTTTGTCGTTGACGACAAGGTCAAGACCAATCTGGCCAACTGTCTGTGCCAATAGCTATCACCTCCTACTTAGCCATCTCAATAAAGGCTTGTTTTAATTCTTCAAGAACTTTAGTCAAATCTTGTTCTGTTTTCTCTTTGGCAAGTTTCAATCTCCATTCGTTGCGAATACGGTGCTGTCCTTCTGAAAATACCTCTAGCATTTTAGGGTCATCTTCGCTTCGAATTTGGACGATTCGACCAAGCGGGGTTTCTCCGGACAAACCAGCTAAGAGAGCCTTGAACTCTTTCCACTTCATATTCTTAAATTCATTAGAGTATACAGATAAGCCATACTGTGTCCTGAGAGAACTGACGATTAAATCAAAATCCTCAAATAGGTCATAGTATGGCTCACTGTTCTCCCACTTCTTCTTCTCCCATGACCAATGTCATCGCTGCTTCAATAACTGTAGTTAAATCAGCAAAATTCAAACGCATTTCATCAAGTGTTTTTCGACTATTTTCAGGGAAGATTAGCTCAAACATTTCCATCATTTTTTTGGCAGATGGAGTTCCTTCTTCATCACCGATAGTCTGCATCAGAGTCAGTACAGTTGTTGCATCTGTATTGACTTCAATTTCAGCATCTTTAATTTTCAATTTTGGATTTTCTTCAAAATTAAGTTTTTCTGTGATATCAATTACTTTTGACATTATTCAATTTCCTTTTCTTCAGATAAAATATTGATCAGTACTTGACCAGTTCGATTTTCTTTGGTTGCCATAGCTTCGATTCGTTCTTTGGATTTACCGCTTAAATCAACGGTATCTCCAGCCTTGTATTCGATACCTGTATCGATATCAATAAAAGCCATGGTTGCTATTGCGTTGGTTTCTTCAGCTTCAGCCATATTTCCTCCTTAAAATAAAAAGAGGGTCGAAACCCTCTAAATTAACCTGCTGGCACCACTTCCGGTTTACCATTTGACATGACATCAAATGACAATGGTGCAACACCAGTTGAATCCCCTGAAATAAAGTCCTTAAGATTGATAACCGCGTCTTTAAATTTGATTTTAGTTCCATCTGGGAAAGTCCATTGGAAGTCCGCTTCAGAATCGCGACCATTTTTAAACGCAAGACCTGCGATGTAGTCGTTACCGGCATCACCTACGTTTCGTTTACCAGAAACAGAAATTGTAACTGACTTCGCAGTCATCAAACGACGTGTCCAACCTTTTTGGTCAAATGGTTTCCATTCTTCAACACCATTGTCAAATGATACTGAGAATGATTCCATGTCTGCAATATCAACAAGTGATTCAACTCCTGCAGTTCCTTTATTTACTTGGAACTGGTTTTCATATACGGGGAATACCCCAGTTTTCTGAGCCATTAGTTGCCCTCTCTTTCGTAATATAAATCAAGCTCGATAACACGCTCATACACGTTATTATCATCTGTTCCTACGTCCACAGGCTCGTTCTGTAATAAGGCAATCATCTTAATAGGTGTTCCACCGATAACAACCGATTCAGCCTCAAATAGACGATTGTAGAGGTACTGAGCACGCTTCTCAGTCTCATTCGCATTCTTGTTCCAGTGAATTAAGATGCTGATTGATTTGACATCATAGCTTGTCAGTGATCTGCCTCCGATTGCTACCCGAGGACCATCGATTGTCTTTCGTTGGTAAATACCTATACTATTTTCTTGCTTATTATCGATCTTGCCAATGTAGTAGTTGTTAGCTGCATTAAATGTTTTAATCCAGTCACGGACTTCAGCTAATGTAATCATGCTTAAACCCCCGTGATTTGTTTGTAAAGTCGCCCGTAGGCTTGTTTTATTTTGTGTGACTTCTTGCCACCATCAGCCCAATCCTCAAACCACTTTCCTTTTGCATGAGGATTTTCTTTCGTCTGGAATTGATATTCAGGATGAAAGTACAATCGTCTTGCGTAAGGAGTGGAATGTACCAGGCTTACTACACTTTGGGATGAACGTGAGTAGTCTGGAGCCATTGCTTCGCCTTGCAACACACCTTTATCAAAAGGCACTACCTGCGCCTGCACAACTTCTGTATGCAGGTATTCAGCAGTCTGTTCCAGTGCTATGATTTGAGCCCTTTCCAGTTTGCGGATAGTGCCAAAATCTAGCTTTACTGTAGAATTCACAAACATAGCATCACTCCAATCCGATGTAGGTATAGTTAACAGTCCCATCTGGATTTCTAGCTTTCCGGCTGTCCACAATCCTCCTGACAATACCAAATACAATTGCAGTCCCACCGCTCAATGTAGGCAAATACGGTGCAATATCACCAACGAAATAAGCTGACCCAGTAATTTGGACCAGCTTCTTCTGTTCAGTTAGGACTGTTTTGACACTGTCTTGATAATTGCACTTTAGATTAGCTCTGAACGCCTCTAAAGGTTCGCCGTCTTCAGAAACTCCTTCTTGGTTGACTGTGACTGTGATTTGCGTCTGGCAAAATTGAGGTAAGACAAGTTGTGGAAATTTCATCAAATAACCCTCCTTGTCAATCCTGTTTGCTTCAAAAGTTCATAGGTTTTGCGATAAATAACAATACCTTGTTCGGTGGCAATGTTCCAATTTGATCCTAATTGCATTGACACACCATTAATACTGTAGTTTGAAACTGTAGTAGCTATCAAATCAGCATTAACCTCTTCAAAGTCAACAATCTGACAACAAGCCTTTCGGATAACTTCCTGCTGAAATGGCGTCAGATTGTCGAATCCAATGCCACGGATTCGGTTGAACGTAAGTATATCAATCTTGTCAGAAGCTGATTTAAGTTTGCTAGCCAGTTCTTCTGAATCAGCAGAAATCACACCAACAAACGTCTTTTTGTAATAATCTGGACTAGCATACATGACTGTTACTCCTTAGCTCCTTTGAGCTTCTTGATTTCATCCTTAGCATTTTTCAAGTCAGCCAAAACTTTTTCGTACTCCTCTTTTGAAACCTTGTCGACAGATTCACCATATTTTAATTCACCATCTTCGTAGACTTCAAAGCCACGACCAACAAAATCATTGATCGCTGACTCATCGATATCATAGACTCGAGCGCCTTTAATTGCTTTTAATGCCATATACTACACCATCCTTTCTTACGCTGTCGCGTTGATAAAGATACCAGCTGCTTTATTCTTGATCAAGAATGCATCCATGTAGAAGCGAGATTGGAGCAAATAGTTGTCAGCTGTACGCGAGTCATGCCCTGGTGTAAATACTTTGATGTAAGAGTATTTTTCACGAGCAACTTCACAAGATGGGTGGATCAAGATGAAGTTCATTTGTTTTGCTTCATCTGTTGCGACACAACCATTTGTAAAGTTGTATTGTGATTTCATGCGAGCTGATTGCACTTGTTTGATTTTAACATCATCAAGGCTATAGATAGAGCGTTTGACGTCGCCATTTGAACCATTCACTCCCAGCACACGTTGGATGTCTTTAGCCTGTTTGAAGAGTTTGTTGACAGCTGGAGTGACGTACAAAATGCGGCCTTCAGACGGAACACCTGCTTCGTCCATTTTTTCCATGGCGTCATCAAATTTTTGCAAGATATTTTCTGCAGTCAATGTTGTAGTGTCGATAGTGGCACCATTAGCAGCATACTTTCCAGCTTCTGTGTAGAGTTTTGAGAACACGTAGCAATCTTTTTCAGGAATACCTTGTTCAGTTTCCAGAGTGTTCTGGACATTGGCAATAGAGACGACAAGGTTTGTTTCATCAACATCCATAGGATCGATTGCAAATTCGATGTCACGGTCATGTTCTAGTTTTTTTGGTTCCCATTCGTTTGAGATTGTTCCAGAATTAAAACCGATAGTTTGACGATTGTGGTCTTTGTAACCAGATACTGTGATGTTTGGCAACTTGATTGTTTGAGCGTTGATAAATTTCACATGCGGATTTGAGTTAAACAAATCTACAGACGCAAGCTCTTTTGCATATTTTTGATGCAAAGCTTGTTCGAATTGTTCTGCGTAGTTATAAACTGTCATAATTTAATTCTCCTTTTTCTTAAAGACCAAACGCTGCAGCAATGGCATCAGTTTGGTTAGTTTGTTGTGTTTTACCGGTAGATCCGATTTGTTGAAACCCAGTTGACTCTTCTTTATTTGGCTTCAGTGCAGGAACGTCTTCCAGAACTTTTGCGACAATAGCTTTGAAATCTTCTGGTTTCGATTCAAGTGTGAGAGTTGATGTATCAGCCAATTTCATCACATAAGGTAGTACACCAACAGGCAATCCTTCCTCGATTGCTGCTAATTGTAGATTTCGCTCTAAATTAGCTTGCAATGCACTTGCTTGTGCCTGCGTTAACTGTTGCTGTAGTGATGTGACGTCTGGTGTTGCATCAGCTTTCTGCGACTTAAAAGCAGTAATAGCTTGAGCCATTTCTTCACCACTCAATCCTTGCTGCTTAAAGTAATTTTTTAGCACGGTGTCTTCAGCAATTTTTTGTTTGCCTTCGACAATGCTAGCGATTTTGTCATAGTCAATCTCAGGAGTGCTAGCTGGTTGAGTTTGGCTTGACGTGTCTTGTCCACCTGCAGAGCCAGTTCCTGTATCTGCATTATGGAAAAATAGTTTGCGTTTGAACATAGCGTTCTCCTTTCAGTTTTAAGGGTGTCTCCCTATTTCAGTTATTGTCACTGGTGTCTCCACGTAGTTTTCAGTCTTCGGACAAAAAGAAAACCGTACGAGATTCCATACGGTTAGAGTATAGGAAAAACCGCCTCGAATTCGACGCGGTTTATAGCAATTTACAGTAATTTATAGCAGTCTATTCCTGCCAGTCAAGATGTTGGATCACCTCCTAATCTTTAATGGCACGATTTGAAACCTTGGCGTAAATATCCACATAAGTCTCATTCTTGTCTCCGTTATGCGTGATTTCTGCATAATTTCCACAAGGTTCGCTTGATATAACTGCGTTCGTACTAACAAGAGCTTTCCAATTTTGCAGGGTCTTGCTAAACCAAACTACAAAGCAGTCTTCTGCTTTGATTTCACGATCTGATAAGCGCGAAAATTCTTGTGATGCCAATTGTTTTGCTTTTTCTAACATTTCATTCCTCCGTTTTTTCATATGTTTGTGCAAAAATATCAGGCTTGCATGGATAAAATTCACCTTGCACGCCTTTGATGATGTAATCACCTTCTGTTGCAATCATCAATCCTTCAAGTGTTTCTATCTTTAAAACCGGATTATCCAAATCAGCATAATCTACACGAATTGGATCCAATCCTAACTCTGACAATTTCAAAATTGATTCTTCCGTATTTACGAACCGAACCGCCTCAATGACTACTGGTTTCTTTCTGTATTTCATTTTTTCAATCCTTTCTGAGTACGAAAAAAGCACCTTATCGGCGCTCTGTGATATTAACAATCGTAAAATACATACTTCTCACGTTGCAGTCTAAGTCTTTTCTCATCTGGATCATAGCCGTACTCATCTGCAAAATAATCGTATTGATCTTTGATACATTTGTCCAATTTTGCTTCAAAGATGTCACTCTCTTCTTGTGGTCCATAGATAGCCGCTACAGGAAAAATCGGGGCTACTAAACGATACCCAAAGATGTCGCTAAATGTATCTGCTTTTTCTGCTACACGTAGATAGCTTTCGATAACCCGCATGACTACCTCTCCTTTAGTTTACTTATAACATAATTATAACTCTCAGGAAAAGTTTTTTCAAGTATTTCTCTGCGTTCATCATCAAATTGTGCCTCAAACACATGCGCAAAAAACTCGCTCTCGATATTTCCTTTTTTCTCCCAGTAAACGAGCGAGTGCGAATACTTGCCTTGTATTCTACCTTCACTCAACGCGCCTAATATATCAGATGCCGAAGAGGCTTTATCGTTGATATGGATTGCTTCGAAAATAGTCTCGTCAGATAAATTGATAAAGTCTTTACGCAGAAGTTGCAGTATTTTTTTATCCTTTGTGAATTCCCAACCCAGCTTATCATCTATTTGATGACCAAATTCATGGAAATAACCAGTACCAGGTCCGCGAGGGTCGTCTACGTCCTTATACATATTCAGGAAGAGTTTTCCAGATTCATATCTCACAACTCCTGTTTCTGCAATAGTTGCAATCGCCTCCTGGTCGGCCAATCTTGCAAACAAGGCTTGTCCAAGCTCTGTACCATCCTTGAATTTTTTTCGAGTCGCCTCGATATACATGTGTCGTGTCTCTGCAGCAATCTTCTTCGAAGCTACGCCACTAGTATCTCTAGGCAATCTCTGACGATTGATGAATTTCTTGTAATCACTATCACTTTCAAGTGAAAATTCTTGGTATAATTTGTATCCTTTTTCCGCTTCAAAGTATTTCAGATTCTCTTCTGCATCAGACTTAAGTTTAGACCATTCTTCCGCCCTTAATGTGTACTTCTGAACATTGTCTTCATCGAGACTGAACTGCGATAATCTGCTAAAGCGTTTCTCCTGTCGCTTAGCATGCTGAACTTTGTTGTCCAGTAACTGTCTTTCCTTGATGTCGTTCAATTCCTGATTTGTAAATATTTTCTCTGGCTCGCTACTGATCCCAGGGAAATAAGTTGTATGCTTATCTTTGCAGTTAGGATGATACAAACCAGCTGCCATTGCAGAACTTAATAATGGATATGGACCATCAGCCGCACTGCCTCCTGACCAGACATCATCAATCAATACTTTACCTTCAAAAGGCATACACAGAGGACATGCATTCGATCGCTTGTTTAAGATAACAGTATGAATCCCCCACTCCTGGCGCTTGACTCCCTCGCCCATTAGGTAGGCTCTTTTGGTTGCTGTCCGAATGGCCATGTCAGTGTACGATACGATATTGACCATGGCTCCATTACTGTATTGGATGCATGTGATTCCCCGACTTAGAAAATCTTTGGTGGCCATATCCACTGATTGCTCGTAAGTCTTAGCTCCTGTGTTAGCTGCTACCTGAGCATCAAATATTGTACGCCTGTACTGGTCATCTGTATACCGCAATACAGCATGCTCTGCCGTCTTCATATCATGCTCGACCGAGTTGAGTAACGCATTCAACTTTCGTTCGTTGATAGCAAAAAATGAAGTCCCTAGGTTATCTTTTCCACTGTTAAATTCAAAACCGTTCTTGATAGCTTCCAGGATAGACATTTCCTCATCATCCATGCCTTGCTTATAGGCTTCTTGGATAGCTGTGGAAATCTTGCTATTGATATTGGCAAACTCTTTGCTATATTTTTTGGCATTAGCTCGCTTAAATCGTTCAAGCTCTTTCAATTGATCTACCTGCCATTGTTCCCATTCAAAACCTTCAGCAGTTTCCTCTGCCTTATGCCTTCCGAGATTTCTAATCATGGAATCAAGCAGATCGTTTTCAATTCGCTCAAATGCTTTAGATACATCATAAGCCATTGCAGTACACCTTAAAACCTTGCGCTTTAAAACTTCTCAATTGTCGTTTCAAAGCTGTTTTACTAGGCATTTTGAGGTTGAGCATATCCAACTTATTGTTCTTCTCAACAGCATAGATACCAAACTCTACATTATTACTCGCTATCTGTAGAAGTCCCTGCGCTTCCTTCTGACTCATGTGATAGATCCTCTGTCCTATCGTCACCGTCTTCAGCATCTTCAGCCTCCTTCTCTATCTCAAAATCGTTAGCAGCTTCATTCAATGATGGCACGTTGACTTCTGTCACACCTTGCTCTGCTTTGATTCTTGCCACTTCCTGGTCTTTCCAAGTCTGGTCTTTTGAGTCACCGTATAACTCCTCAACGCTCGCTTCAATCGACATGATACCGCCTGTCTTGGCTTTGGATACTGTCTCAACCTGCGATTCAAAACTAGGATTAGCATACTCACCAAACGGAACGTCGACCTTGACTTTCTGTAGTGGTTCTTTCTTAAGCACACTATCAGCATTCAAAACCATACCGATCAAGCGTGGTATGTAATCTTGCAGAGCTGTCACAATAGCATTACGAGTATAGAGCGTTGCTTTTTCTTTCTCACGTTGAGCCTCGGCATTATCTAGTTTCTTGACATCGATACCGAGTGTTGACGGGCTAATAATGCCTTGTAAAGCTAAATCAAGCGCGGTCACATATGTACTCAAATAACTTTCATGCGGGATATTAGCTTGTTGCAATGTGATTGTGTTTTTGGCATCCTCACCCATCGCTGTCTCAACCTTGATAAAACGATGGTCAAAAGGATTGCCCTTACTAATTTCGCCTGTGTAAGGATCTCTAGGAAGTAAGTTCTCAGGAATATACTCTCGTGATCGTCCAGAACGAAGAGCATCCATCCACTGACTCCAAGACTCATCCAAGCTATCAAAAGCATCTGTCTTACGATCATAGATAGATTGACCACGGCCTTTTACTTTAGGTGACGTGTAAATCTTAAACGGCAAGCACAAGATAACGGATTTATCGAACTCCACATCGACAAGGTTAGCAGTGTACTCTGTCGCGCTCATATCTAGCTCAGTTTCGCCCCTGTAGAGCTTATAAGTTAATGAGCCATATCCGTAGATTTCCTCGAGCAAATAGCTCCGTCTGTGTTCTGTGAAGTGCGTGCGGAAAATAACTTCTTTCAATCTTCCACGATTGTAGATGATTTCAATTCTATCTCCACCAACCCATTCAACAATAGGCAATGCTGTAAGTTTCGGATCAAATGAAATGCGAAAAGCACCATCACCCATCACAAGACTATCTTTAATCGCCTCCTGCAGTTGATCGTGGAAGTTGCTATCTTCAGCAATCTTTTCCCACAAATTTCCTTGCTTTTCCTCGGCAAAGTCTAAATCATTCATATCGTGCAGCGTGATATCTACCAACCTATCAACGATGAGACCAGGTATTCCTGTGTGAATCTTTCTAATTTCTTGCCCAGGAGTACTTGTCGCTCCCCAAAAGTTGATGTTGCTATGTGGTAATTGCTTGTAGAGCTGGTCCAGTTCGTATGAGTCACCGCGATACCAAATTTGGTTCTTGGCTGCATTATCTTCAAACGTCATTGCCTCTGTAATTGTGATGACATTTGGCTGTGCCTGTTCCAGTTTGAGAAAGCTTCTCATACTCCTTCTGATCATATCCATTATTCCCACTTTATTTTTCCTTTCTTCCGATTATCTTCCTGTATGGCAACCATGCATACTGATTCGCATTGATTGTATGATCGTTTGCATCTTCTGGCTCATCTTTTCCTTCTTTCCACGCATACGTGTTTAGCTCTTTGATATGATTCGTACAATGACTTAACACATAGTAGCAACCTTGAGCTAACCAACCAATTTGGAAGTTGATCCGGTCAATAATCTTAGTTTTCTTATAAGCATTGTTAAAGATATACAGACAGCCGTATTGTCGCTTGTATTTGTTTAATTCTGTAATTGTTGCTTGATCCGCACTATCAACAAATACATCACGCGCCAGCCCCCATTCACCACGGTTGCGCTCTAGGAAATTGATAAACTTGACCACCGTATCAGATGGTGCAATCGGTACATCAAGCTCAGCGTTGTTATAGACTTCCTCATCCAGCGTGTATAACTTTCCGTCATCTGATATCCCTTGGAAAATCATTGCAATTGTATCCGGACTACTTGCTGAGTAAGCTGTATCTAGTCCAGCTGTGAACCGCTGGAACGTGACCGTATTCTTTACAAAAGACTTACTCAACACATGTCTTTTACTATCAAAGTTAACGAAGACAATTCCTGTTGCTCGGCCACGTAGACCAAGTATTTTATTTTTGTAGAGCTTAGTCCCAACTGGTGCAGCATCCTTTTTCTTCTGTATAGCTTCTGGTGTTAGTGATAGGTTGTCATTAAACGTAAAAAACCAGTAACGCCATTTAGGGTTAGCTGGTTCTGATAGGTCTCGCATAATTTCTTCCGGCACATCGCCTGCGTACTTTTTATACGGCCGTGCCTTGTTAATAAATTCTTTGTAGACCGGTAAATCAGGATTATCCGGATTGAGCGTTGCCATCAAATAATCATTACGTGTGGACAACTCACGAACAAACTCAATGTCAGCCGTGTTGACCTCATCAATATAGACACATCCATACTGTCCACCAAGAACCAGCTTCCATTTTTCCTTGTTGTCATATCCCAGTACATAAATAATTTTCCCCTCAAACTTGATGTGAGGAATCTTCGAATCTTTATCACCATTACCACAGTAGACGGCTGTTTTATGGATGTCTAAAATTCCGTTATCCTGATTGATGATATTCTTTTCAGCTACACCAACTGTCTTTGCTGCAATGATGTGAAACTTCTTCGAACTTTTGCTGACCGCTCGCATAAACTTGACACCAACACCAACCGTTGTTTTTCCAGCTGCCGTTGTACCTTCCAAAAAGTCAGCATCAACATTATTAAAGCTGTTGCAAAAGTCGATGTACTTTTGAGATAAAGGGAAGCTATTCGTCAAGTCCATCACCGCCCAACTGACTGACGATATCGTCAAACTTCTTAGTCTCGGTAACCGTTGCATTGATGTCTACTTTATCAGTCCACATTTGATGTCGTTTCCCTAGTAACTCCAAAGCTTTGTTCCTATCGCTGTTCTTTGTTGGATATTCGACAAGTTGAGGGATTTCATTGTAGACTTTTACAGACTTACCAGTCACGGGATCAGTCATCAACTCAGCTACTTTTGTCGTGACCACAATTGTCTCTTTTGCCTGACCTGATGCAATCTCTGACAACATCACAAGAATTTGTTTTTGAGTCAGGATTTTTTCATCCTGAATCTCATCCATTCTTTTTTTGATATATTCAGAAATGTCAACTTTTGTCAACAATCTTTGTCCTTGACTTCTAGCAGTCTTTTCACTATACCCTGCCTTAACAGCTGCATCTGTTGCATTCCCGCTGATGATGTACTCATCTGCGAATCGTCTTTGTCTTTCATTCAATTTTCCATCACCACCTTTAAAAATAAAAAAAGCCACACAATGTATGACTTTCACTAAACCCATCATAAGAACAACAGGGCTCGAACCTGCAACCAATAGATTAAAAGTCTACCGCTCTACCACTTGATCTATGTTCTTACTGCAAGCAGACTACAGACTTGCGTGTTAATTAGAAATTACCTTTTTTATTCTGTGTAGTCTTTTAAAACCTCTGAGGGAATCAAACCCTCTAGCTTATAACTTATCCGGAATATAATTAGCTACGCAATCACGCAAGGTCTAGTCGCTCCGCAACCATTTGTAAGTTAATGGGTGATATATTGACGCTCACCTCTTAATTCTTGATACTACCATTTTAACAGATTTTTAGAACCGCGCCGTCCCAAATAGTCCCATTTTGAACTTATGACATCAGATGACTTCTTCCAAGGCTGAAATCGCCTCATTCTTTAATCTGTAATAGGTTGTACGGCTCATTTTCAAATCATAACAAATACTATCAGCTGTGCCTTTATTGATATAAGTCATTCTCAATATTGTTCTGTGCTTAGGATTACTTAGCTTGTTAATCATGCGACCTAATTCCAGCTTACGATTGATAATGATATTCGTATCCTTTTCAATTTCATTTTTCATCGTGATAAGCTGGACATATACATCATCAACCTTCTTTGTCTGACTGCTCTTAACCTTGACATCGGACCACTTCGGACTCGAGAGCAGACCAGCCTCAAGCTCTTTGATTTCGTCGATACGACTCTGGATATCCATGTCAAGGTTCTGCAATTCGCTTAAAAGCTCTTTAGCCTTCACTCTCTATCTCCTTTGTGATATAATAATCTTATTAGGAATTTAGCTGAGGCAGAGAGTGCCTTGGCTTTTTTATTACTTGTATTCATTCACCAATGAATCTTTTTATGCAGTTACTCCCGTTCTGGTTTGAAAGGTAGTTCTTTCCTTGCTTCGCTCATAATATGAGGATTGTCTGTTGGCAATGTTGCGAAGTATGTCATCGATACTGCTGCTTGACAAAAAATCATTTCATCAAAAACTAGCTGACATAACTCCACCAGACACTCCTCGATATCAAACACCTCGTTATCGTCTTTGCTATCCATTTGCTCTTCATCAAATTCTGCAATCTCACAAGCTTTTCTGTACAATTTACCTGCAAAATCTCTTTTCATTTCTTCCATCACTCCACCTCATTTCTCAATTCAAAATCAATCCCATACATAAGCAGACAGCTTTGAAAATCAACAAATTCTTCAACCGCTTCAGCTTCTTGAAAGTCGTAATTCTCGACTGAAACCAAGAAATCATCAATATCATTTCTTTGGACACTTCCGTATTCTGTCTTTGTATGTTCCATAGCTGTTTCATAGCCATCTACATCAATTGTGTAGCATATTTTGCTACTCGAAAAATCATATTTATAATTTTTGATAATCATTATTTCACCTCCTCAATTTCGTAAAAATCAACTTTTGCAAAGTTTTTCGGATTGATAGTGATAAATCTTTCTTCTGGTTCAATCTGATGTAATTGAAGATAATTTATATTACCTCGCTCAAGCCATTCCAACATATTTAGAATATGTCCATAATCTTCTTTTACCTTGATAACTTCATCAGAGTATGGATTTTGCAATCTAATATCTGTCATTTATTCCATCTCCTCCATTTTTACCTTATATAACCGATTCCCTCGATACTTGCTCTCAAGCTGAGCCTTACATTTAGCAGCATCTCCCTCTTTCTTAAAGAAGTGAGTTTCATCTACCATATTGTCAAAATATAGTGTTACTGTGTATGACATTTCTTCTCCTTGATCTATTAAAAAATATGTTTGTTTAATGAATATTTTTTCTAAGGTTACAGGTTACATCACTTTTAGCAAAACATATTTTATAAAAAACAAGAATGCTATTACATCAACGTTTATAGCACTTGCTATTTTTACTTATTAAATATTTTATATAAATGATGTAACCTTACTAATAGACACCCTAAAACATCAGTAGTATCAACGGTTTAGGAGGGTTACATCACTTTTTTTAAAATTTTATCAAAAACAGCACTCAAACCATTGATATAACTGACTTTTCTTGCGGTTACATCAATGATGTAACCTGATGTAACCGAAGCACGATTTTTGACCATTTTTTGCCTAAAAGGTTACATCATTTTCACTAAGGTTACATCACTTCTGTTTGTATATTTTTTCTAAAATATGCACGTAGTGTCTTACCTTTAACCTTCTTTATTTTGTATTCCCAATCCTGATTGTTGTCCATAATCAACTTGATTTTCCTAGCAATCTTTTCACCTCTCGCACTATCAATGTCAAAAACATTCTTTAATATCTGTTTGGCAGACACACTCGATTGAAGCTTCACACCTTCATATATCAGACCAGACTCATTGCGATAGCTACCATCATTGAAGTAGCACCAGGTATATTGATATTGCTGAGAAACTGAAAAGTCTTCCCACTCTTCTGGAACAAGCATTTCAAGATAATCATAGACCTGTGATTCTGCCTCATCTTTATAAGTGAATCGCTCCTTATAGACCGCAAGCTCATTTTCGAACTCATCATCAAAGGTAAGCATAAATCCTTTTTTGTAGATAGCCACTGCTTCACCCCAAAGCTGGAGCACATCATTCTCTGTCATATCAAAAGGTTTTACAAACTGCTGGCCTGCATCCACCAGAACAGGCAGAAAGCGCCGCTCACCAGTTTTGTCACCCAGGTATTCGATTTTATTACTAGTTCTAGCAATAACAAAGTTTTTCGGAAATTTCTCAGATCTGCGACCATAGGACCGACGGAAGGAAAGTTCCGTCTTGGTCACAAAAGCCTTGAGTTCGTCAAAAGTAGTCTTTCTGGAAGCGACCATCTCGTCGTCATTGACGATCAGCGATTTCAGCATAATCTCATAGTTATCTTTGTCCATAAAATCCTTAGCTGAATCTGTATACCAATCGACGGCTATTTTTTGCAAGAAAGTGGTCTTACCAGCACCTTGGCCACCGACAAGATCCAGTGTGTAGTCAAATTTAACCCATGGATTAAAAACCTTAGAGACTGCCCCAACAAAGAACATTACAGCTATTCTCTGGACATAGATACTGTCCTCAGCACCCAACCAAGTTTGAAATACCTGGGCAAGTCGTTCTTTATGATCCCATGACTCATAAGCATTTTCCATATATTCTTTAACCGGATTGTAGGTCTTTTCTGCAAAAAATGCTTCAATACCATCCCTTAATGCTCCAGCCTTGAAAACTGTCTTGAAGTGATTCTCCAAATATACGCTTAGGTAGGATTCAAAGGCTGAAGGTAGCTGACCCTTTCTCAACTGGATAGCATCCAGTTTGACATCCTCCACGATTTCGTGTTCACCAGTAAATTCATTGTGCCTGAGAAAGTCGTTTAGCTTGTTATCGCTCTTCATTGCAAGCAAAACATTTCTGGGACTGTCAGCCACAATAGATTCAATCTCAATCTGTTCACCTTCTTCGTTTAAGATTTTTTTCTTTCTGCGCGAAAATTGCTTGATTGAAATATTCGTAACATCACCTATTATGGCCACCCCCCCCTCATGTGTTTCTTGATCATCGATTCGACAGTCCTACTTAATTCTTTGTGACTAAGAGGCTCTACCGAATTGTTATTGGCTGTTTCTGCTAGTTGCAGTATACAGTTCGGTTCTACTGATCTGCTCAAGAGCCCCCCTACAAATTTTGCAAGAGTGTCATTTCTGCTACCTTCATCACCAAACCCTAGGACAACCATTTCAAATAATTCGGTTGTCCTGTTTCGTTTACCAGCACCTTTGCTGATTTGATAGTAGATATTATCCAGATCGCTACCAGAGTTCTTTTTGTTGTATTCCTTCTTGATGGCCATTACAAGAGATCGACTAGCCGTGACCATAGTGCCACCCTCTTTAGATTTTTCTAAGTCCCAGGCATATTCTCCTTTTGGGGTCTTAGATGGAGCAACTAAAACATAGTTGTTTGGATGCGCCTTGATATCGACTCCAGGTAGAAAGCCTATCATTTGAGTCATATTTACATCTGGATGCTTAAAGTAAAAGATATGTTTGCCACCACTTGCAGTTCTTGCCTGCAGCGTTGGAGTTATCAAGTTCAGATGTTCCCAATTGGCCAAGCTCTCGTATCCGTTATGCTTACCGTGTAAGTCAATATCGATTACGAAGAATTTATCAGTCCGAACAGCAATGTTGCTATCCGGATACTGACTCCAAAAATCCTCAATTTCTTGCGCAGTCATAGCTGGTTTATCAGCAAATTTGATCATCGGTTGCTTATTCGAAGGACTAATAGGAATAACCGAAAATCCTTTTTTTTGATAAGCCAAGGCATGTTCTTTCATTCCCATTTAGTAACTCCTTAGAATGGTAAATCGTCGTCTTGAATATCCATCGGGTTGTCATTCCCAAATGTATCATTCGAACTTTGTTGATTACGACTTTCCAACATTTGGAAAGTCTCAGCCACGACCTCTGTCACGTAGACACGTTGTCCTTGCTGGTTATCGTAACTACGAGTCTGAATACGGCCTGTCACCCCGATAAGTGAGCCTTTTTTAGCCCAGTTTGCAAGATTTTCGGCTTGTTGGCGCCACATAACGCAGTTGATAAAGTCAGCCTCGCGTTCGCCATTTTGACTCTTGAATGTACGGTTTACTGCAAGAGTAAAAGTCGCAACTGCTACATTTTGCGGTGTATAGCGGAGTTCAGCATCACGGGTCATGCGCCCTACAAGTACAGCATTGTTAATCATTATTTTATTACCTCCAAAATTCTACTGAACGTACTCTCATGAAATGAGTATAATCCAGGGTTATTTCTCTTCAAAGGCTTGATAATTTTAGTAACAATTTCTTTTAAGGACATATCTGAAATTTCAAGCCAAAAGAAATCGTTCTTAGTGTAGTTGTAAACACAATCAATTTCTCCGTGCTTATAACATACACCCCAAATCTCACCTTGATGCTGATAAACTAGGATCTTATCATAATAAGCACTCTGTAATTCAATCGGACGTTTGCGCCCCAGTTCCGTATATCCCATTACTCAATGCCTCTCGCTTTCTTCGCATCTGCGATAATCTTCTGAGCTTCCTTCAATCGATCAGCTGGAATGCTTTCAGGTTTATCAACACCCATTTTATCGATGAACCATTTTCCAATTGTTGCAGCAGGACTCCCTGTAGCTTCAGCCATATTTTTGAGTTCTGTCCGAATGGCTTTAGCCTGTGCTCCCGTAATAGTTTTGGCTCCGTTACTTTTAGCTGGAGCATTGGCCGGTTGCTCTTGCTGGCTATTTGGTTTTTGAGCTGGTTTTTGCGACGTACGGCCTGCTTGGCTATTCTGATTATGATATTCATCCGTATCAGGATCCTTATTGTCATCGATCATAAAAAGTCCGTTTAGGGCGTATTTTCGGGCGTAGCTGGATGCAGCACCTGTAACTTGACTACCATCCATCCCTTTTTTGCTATCATCTTCTCTAGCATAGGCTGTAGTCCCAATAGTTTCACCAACCGCATAAAGAGTCGCAGTTGCTTCAACATAGTACCTGTCACCGATTTGTACAATTCCATCTTGTAAAACCAATACCGCATCATGTTCCTTCAGTATTGGCTTCAGCGCTTCTAAGATGTCCTCTGCGCTTCGATAGCTGTACTTCCCAAAACTGTTATACTGTCCTTTGGGAGCAACTAAACTCTGCTGGATGCTCTGTAAAGTGACAAAGATTGGGGATTGTTGTTTTGTTACCATACAGTTCCCCTTTATAAACTTCTCAATAGATCAAACAAATCAGGCTTAGTATTTTGACGCTCGATTTTTTGAACATCGCCACCATTTGGATAAGTAAGTTCAAATGTAGCCTTAACCCGAATAATCTCCAATCCGTGTACTTTGGCCAATGATTTTACCGCTGTTTTCTGTTCGAGATAAGAATTGTATGGCATTGTAAGAGCACCTCGAATATCGTCTACAAAACTGGCCTTGGCAGCTAATGAAGAACGATTGTTCTTGAGTTCATTTAAAAAGTGCCCGCTTTGTTTGTCACGCATTACAATATAATCACTTGAAAGTTTCATTTTGATTCTCCTTAAATTTGATAATCTTCTGGGTATTTTGGAGCAAGAGGTCTGTAATTAGAATCTGCTTTCTTTCCACATTTCTCGCATTCCATATTTGGGACCACGTTATTATGAAAGTTTGCGTCATCATATCCGCTATTAGTTTTCATGAAGCCACAATGTTCACATTCATATTCTGCTGTGAAATCTCTTCGGTATTGACTGATAATTTTTTTAATTCGCATTTGTTTCTCCTTAAAAATAAAATTCAATGACACGCACATCATGTTGTTGACGGCTGCCTGTTACTCGCCATAAAAGTTGGCGATAATCGTCATAATCTCCATCAGATGGATTAACGGGGTCTAAGACCACAATAGTTTTAAATTTATGCTGAAGGCCATCAACTCCTACACCCAAAACCTGGCTTGTAGCAACCACATTTGTCTGTTCAAGAGAGTCCTTCTTGTCTCCAGTCCAAATACCAATTTCCGGGTGCCGCTCTCTGATGACCTCTACAATCTGCTTGGATTTGCTAACTATCAACATTTCTGTCCTACTTGCTAGTAGAAGATCCAATTGAAGTAGCATTGGAGTATCTGCATTAACAGCCTTCAACTTTGGGAAGTCAACCTCAAATCCTGTCTGGATTAAATATCGTTCAAAAGTCTTTCGACCAAATGTTTGTTTGGCCATGGCATATTTACCATTTTTCCCAACGATGTTCAATTTTCTAAATTGATCTAATTCCTCCGGATTTGCTGTTAGACACCAGATAGGTTCAAAGACAACTTCAAATCCGTTGTTTTCTTCGGCCTCCTCAATATCTTCTACTTCTTCCCAGCGGAAGAAGTTGGGCAGATTACTTACATAGTTTTCATAATCTCGAAAGTCATCCCATTCTTGCTTAGAATAGCTGAATTTGGAATACTTCATCTTGCCGTGGGCTAGTTGCCAGTTTTCCCTTTGATTAGGATCAGCCATCCCAAAAAATGTTTTTTCTAGAGGGTAAAAATTTTGCCCCTTCTTCCTGATCGGGGTTGCAGATAGTCCAACTGTATAGCCACGTTTGACCTTGCGATAAGCCTTCACGTTGGCATCACTAGACATGTTCTGCCACTCGTCAATAATGAACACATCGCACTCAATAGACTCACCGCTTGCAAGTCTGTTCTGCAATCTGCGGTCCGTCATGGTTTCTAATTCAAAATCAGTATTATAGCCTAAATTTTTATAGGTACTACTCCAGCCATCCAGAATGGCCAACCGATTATTGATTACTAGGACTTTTTTAGCCCCCTTGTGCTTCGCTATTTCAAAAGCACAGATTGTTTTACCACGTCCACCGTATGCCTCAAGGAAAATCCCAGGACAATTACGGTCACTTCTTTTGACTGCTTCAGCTTGCCATTTGCGTAATTCGATCGCCAATGTCCACAATCACCTCCTCAATATCGTTCCTCTGGGCATAGAAGAGCCCAAGTCTTGCGGCTGCCCTTACATCGTTGTGGTGACTCTTTTCAAAGGACCATAGTCCAAGAGCTTTCAGCAAGTCATTTGGTATATCTGTCTGATAACCTGCGTTACGTTGCAGAACCAAATTCGGATAGCATAGCTCAATGGCTGCGATAGTTTCTACAACTGAGTTATCCCTGGAATAATCATTGTCCCTAACTTCGAATTTTTCAACGACCACTATATCAAACTCAAGACTGCGACCAATCTCTTTAAACCAGGCTTTGAAGTTTTGAGCGCCATAAGGGACTACCCAATAATCGACCAGTTTCGCATTATCCAAGAGTACAATTCCTGTTGTACTAGTTTCGATTTTATTACTACTTGGATCAATAGCTAAAATCTTCATCAAACACCAACTTTCTCTGTTAGCACTCCTGGATAAAGGGCCGTGTTAAACCAATTTTGTTTATTTACCTTTGCAAAGGCAAATAGCGATTTAACTTCTTTTGCTTGTTTTTCGAACCTTCGAATATCTTCCTCTGATTCAAAGATAGGTTTTTCCTTGTATTTAGCAACTGTGACCAGCTTGTACTCCGGAGTGAATACTGGCTTTTCATTTCCTTGATCAAGATTTGTTTCGTCTACTTTCACAAAACAAATCGCAACATCAAATAGAAAACCTTCAGTAACAAGTACTTCAATTGATTCCGGTCCAATCACAACTGCTAGCGAATCTGTTACTCGTGTTTTATTCATCAATTCCATTACTTAATCCTCAAACTTCTACTTTCTTGCAAGGTAGCACCCTTGACTTTCTTGCCAGCGTTCAATACTTCCTTAATTGCGTTTTTATCAGGTTTTTTAGTGATTACAAAATATTTCTTTGGCAATAACTCTTCGTCAACAACCACGGATGGTTGATTTTTTGCCAGATAAACAGTAAAAAGTAACCCTTTAACCTTGTCATGTCCGGTAATTTCAAAAGCACCTTGCAAGCCAGTTTTAAGCCGTGTGATGTCATTATCAATCGACTTGCATCGTGCAGTCAGACGATCAATCTCTTCTTTAAGCTGTTTCTTATCAGCTTCTTTATTTTTGATAACCTTGACCGTATTTTCGACTTTCTCCTCAAACTGGTCAGTCCAATCAATCGAATCCAGGGTATCAGCTTTTGTTTCTTCGTCCAGCCCTTCCATATCATTGATTTGTTTAAAAATCCCTGTTAGTTCGTATAAACTAGCCATTTTTTTCTACCTCTCTGATTTTGTTTGTAAGTTTTGTTAGTCCAATACCAGATTTGGTCAAATCAGCGTTGGACGTAAATAGATGATTTTGATTCATTCTAGCAATTTCGTTTTTAGATAAACATGCCAGGTTTGAAATATCATAGTTTGTTTTATCGCCGTCTAGGAAAACGATTGAGTATCCTTTTGGTATCGGGCCATGATGTTCCTCCCAAACCTTGCGGTGTTTCAAAACCCATTGATTAGGTTCTCCAATCTTTTCTTTTGGATAACCGTCTGTTGTGTAGTTGATAGTGCCAACAGGTACATAATTCGGAGGTCGATTACCTTTTTTAAACTGCCCGCTGTTTTTTGGCATATTGGGGTACTTCTTCCCCTTATTGTGGGGAGTCTGACCTTTCTCGAATCTTCCCGTCAAACCACTATTTAGATTATTATTTCTCCGATAACTCTTAATCTGTTTCTCAGTTAGTGATAAGCCAAATTTTTGGTTCATTTCATTTGCGACATCACGAGAAATCTTATTTTTTTGAATTGACACAAGATAATCATGTTGCTCCCTCGTCAGCAATCGACCTTGATAGATTTCCCCAACTGGTAATCCAAGGCGTTTACGAACACCGCCAATTTGAGTCTTGTTGTAATTCGTACCAAATTTCTCATTTAGTAACCTTGTTACTTCAGGAGTTAATCGACCAGGGCATATCTCATGCATGTACTCCGTGTACTCATCCTTCCAGCAAAGCGATCGGGGCATTGACTTCACCTACCTTGTCTTTGAATTTTTCGGCATCTAGCGCCAACTGGCCAGCTTGAAGGATTTGTCCAGAGATAGCGACCATCTGTTTTGATCGTTGAAGCTCGGTCTTTAATTCATCTGCCGAAAGTTCCCTATCGTCCAATGTTTCCAACTGAGCAAACAAAGTATTTGTTAAATCTGTCAATTTATTTCGAACCATCTACTTCGTCACCTCTTTCATTAGTTTATTTGCTTCTTTGATTAACAAACGCATAACATTGCTATCCGTTTCTTTTTCTGCTACTCTTGTCAGCATATCCACCCACTCACGTCTAGTATCATTCTTCCAATCAACCAAATCAGTGAGCGCTTGTGTATGGTTATAGTAAGGCGAGTAATCGTATGACTTATCTTCCAAGCGGACACATCTGCCCGCCTTGATGTCTTTGGCCAGGTTCGCTCTCACATTGCTATTTGTTGTACCAACGACCTCAGCTACTTCATCGCATGAGGCAGCAGGGTGCTCTCTATAATATTCCCTGATTCGTTCAGCTTGTGTCATGTCTTTCTCTCCTTATTTCAACCCTTCCGGCGGTTGCACGTCGTACGTAAATTGCTTGTCTGAATTTCTCAAGTTTATGCGTGCGATGTTACTTGCTATTCGCTGGCGCTCTTGCTGTTTCATTTCAGCGTGGTCATCTAGTTTATTTACTAGCGACCACAGGATGATTCCAACGATTGTTGCCAGGTAAATGTATTCCATCATTTTGAGTTTTCCTTTTCTTTATAGATTGCCACAATGTTTTCAAGATCAGCAATACGCTGATTGGCATTTTGAAGTTTTTCTTGTGATTCAATCAGTGATTGATTGAGATCTAAAGCGACTCCTTTCCAGTCAAGATTTATTTCTTGGACCTCTTTCAAGTCAGGGTTATCTTCTACGACCTCTTCCGAAAAGTAGTTTTTAATTCTTGCTAGTAGGTTCATGTTTAAACTCCCAATTGTTTTTCTCGCTTAATATTTTCTAGCATCTCTGCTAGTGTTTCTTTTTTAGTACGATAGCGATTCCGACTCTTCCATTTTACAAACAATCGAAATCCTTCGTAGTTGATAAAGACAATCTTATGTGTTGGATTATCAATGAATTGCTTAAAATCAGGATGCTCTCGCATCTCAGTAGCCCATACTTTTGCAGTAGCAAGGGTCAGTCCATCCCACATCTGACAAAGGTGCTTGTAATCACCGTGAGTGGCTTTTTCATTCACGCCAACTGGCTTATAAGTAATTTCCGCTTTTGGCATGGCATTTCCTCTCTTTCTATGTTATAATTCAAGTAGTAATTTTAGTAAGTGCCTGATTGCCGTCAGGTGCTTTTTTGTTTTATCTTAATTCATCTATGCTGATTTTTAACGCATCAGCAATTTTGCATATATTAGGCCAAGAAAGATATTTTACCTTTCCAGTTTTTAAGTCAGAAAAGAAACTTCGATTAACTCCAGCCATCTTAGATAATTGATTGCCGTTCAAATTTCTTTCCTGCATGATTCTGTTTAATTGTTCCCACATTTTACACCTCGAACACTATATGTTGTTAAACACATATATTTAATAACAATATGTTGTGCTTTTCTGTTATATATGTTATAATCATTATTGACTAAGACCTCTCAACGTTTTAGTCAAAATTTCAATAGAAAGGAGCAGTCTTATGTCAAAGACTCCAATAAAACCTGGAACAGATAATCAGCCTGCAGGAACTTATGTCGAAAAAGGTCCTCGTGGCGGTAATGTACCTGGTGGTCGTGTTGTTCACATCGATAAAGGCGACAGATTACCACCAACTCAAAAACCAGGTAATGGTTGGATTAAACAATAATCTGATCACTCTACGCATCTAAATCGATGCGTTTTTTTGATAAGCAAAAACTTTTTCCAAAAATATCAATTTGAAACCATGCTTCTGCATAGTATCGCCCATTTTCTTTATACTTTGTAATATAACGATGAAACATTTTCTTCCTCCTACTCCTCAAATTTCTCCCATGACTCGTTGATTCGCAACTTCTTGTTAATGCGAAGCTTCAAGTCATCGCTCCCTTTTCCATCTTTGAAAAGTTGCGTGATAGCTGACGGACTAACACCTACAACAATAGCCAAATCCGTCTGCGACCATCCACGTTTTTCAATACGCTCTTTTACAAGTTCGATCCATTTACGATGTTGTTGGCTCATGTTTTTCCTCCTTTATTTTTAATAGAGTTAAAGAGTTAGTAAATTATTTTATAAAACACTTGACACATTTTAGCGTATCTGCTAAAATGAAAGCATAATTAAAAACCTTGATAAAATCACATATCTATCAATTTATTCCGCTCGGCAAAGCTATTTAATTTTTAGATAAGTTTTTATTAGTTTTTTAACTAACTCTTTAACTTACAAAAACTATTTTAGCGTAAACGCAAAATAAAGTCAACTATTTTTTGCGTATTTTGTAAAATATTTTTTGTCACGTCTTAGAAAGGCTGATAAATCAATGTTTTCTACATTTGAAATCGTAAAAGATTTATGCGAAAAACAAGGGATTTCACTAAATACCTTGGAAGAAAAGCTAGAATTAGGCAAAAATTCTTTGTATGGATTAAAAAGGAATCAACCTTCCGCTGAAAGATTGCAACAGATCGCCGACTACTTCAACGTGTCCACCGACTATCTGCTCGGTCGCACGGATAACCCAGTAATAGCGAGTGATGGCAAGACAAATAAGTATCTTGGTCCAGCTGAGACTGAATTAGTCGCAGCGTTCAGAAATCAGACTCAGAACATGACCGAGGAAGAAAAGGCTCGTTTTAACAAGGCGATTGAAAGCTTGATGGTAACTGCTAAAACCCTGATGGAAGATGACAGTAAGTGGAGGTAATTATGGCTAGAGAAATTATTTCACGTAGACAGTACATCCGACACTGGGATTACGCCGTCCCAGTGATCGAAGCAGTGTCTCAACAGAATAATATTCCACTTGAACAAGTTACTTTTCAGCACATCATCCGTTACTTTGAACAGACTTATAACCTTCATTTTATCTTCTTTGAAAAAGATCCGTTTCCTATGCTCCCCTCAGCCGGTCTACTTGGTTCTGAATACATTAGATACCGAGGGCTTGTCAGTAACCCAGATGTTACCTACTTAGATGATATCATCTGTAAACACAATGACGGCTTTACCATTTATAGCAAAGAAAAAGAAAAGTACCTTGTTTATATCAATCAAACACATATCAAAAGACGGGTTATCTTTACCATTTTGCATGAATTAGCCCATATTGCAGCCCATTTTAGCACGGGTCGTTCTGATGAGGTCGCCCTCGCTTGCGCTAACAACTATCAGAGCAATCCGCTAGAGATAGAAGCTAACATCATGTCCTCTCTCTTTTACATCAATAATGAGCGCATGGTCTGGCACCTCAAAAACAAGCACTCGTACGAGCAAATTAAACAAGCAAATACAATCAGTGATAACGCTCTTTTTAATCGATTAGTTGATTTTGTTCATTATCGGATATTGAGCTATGATGAACATTTATTGGACGATCAACAGCAACGACGAGCGGCTATTGACCTCGTTACAAAATACAAGCGAGGGAACAATATCTTACAAGAATATTATGATATTGACGTGTAATGCTAAAAGCAGATATGATAGCTGGTGCATTGTGGCGAAGTATTGAGAAAAAACTCATAACCTCTTCGGCTATGAGTAAAAAAAAGAGTATAAAGATTTTTAAATAGTTATTATTTTGGAGGTTATTATGAAATTTTGTCCTGAGTGTGGCAATCCAGTAGAGGGCTACAAGTTCTGCCCAAATTGCGGTTATTCTATCGCTAGCCAATCAGAAACCGAGCAACCTCAGCCAATCACTAAACCAGTCTCTCCGTCTCCCACTCCCACAAAAAGTAGACGAACAGATAAAGTCGGACCACTTGAAATTGATAGATATAACCGTACCTATCGCATTCATGGGGCTCAAAAAGCAAAAGGCTCTTCTGGAATGGTCGGAGGAGCAATTAAAGGAACAGCGAAAGTAGGTCTTGCCATGGGGACGATGGGATTGTCTTTGATACCATCCTTGGTCAAGAAAGATAAGAATGACACAGATTGGTATTCGTTCGAGGATTTAGTATCGTACGAATTGATTATCAATAATCAAACGGTTGTTTCTGGAGGAGTTGGTCAAGCATTGATTGCAGGCGCTATGTTTGGTGCGATTGGCGCTGTCGCAGGCGGTATTGTTGCAAAAAGAAAATCAACTTCTAAAATTTTAAACATGACAGTCCGTGTAACCTCAAATGACTTCACCAAACCAGTCGTATTCATTGACTTGATTAGAAAGCCAGTAAAGAACACTTCGAAAGAATACAAAGAAGCCGTCGAGAACGCTCAGCGAATCATGGGAGCCTTGGATGTTATCGTTCATAATTCGTAAATAAAAAAATCCCCACACTCGCAAAGTTTGGCGACTCTGAGTGTGAGGAACTTGAATATAAGAAACAACCATTCAAAAGGTCGTTTTCTTATACCCATTTTACCAAAATATAGGAGAAAATACAATGTGGGTAGAACAACATAAAAGCGGAAAAGTGAATTTTGTAGAGAGGTATAAAAATCCATACACTGAAAAATGGGCTAGAGTTTCAGTACTTATGGAAAAAGACACTCCTCGTATTCGCAAAGAAGCTCAGAAACAACTTGAAATAAAGATTGCAAATATTCTAAGCGACCTAGAAAGCTCAGAAATGCTGTTTACGGAGCTTTTCGACCAGTGGTGGTCATTCTATCAACAAGAGATAAAACGTTCTTCTATTGCTTCCTTAAGTGGGAATATCAAAGAGATAAAAGATGATTTCGGAGTGGGTATAAAAGTATCTAAGATTGATCCAAAGTATGTTCAAAATTATCTAGATAAACTCGACTGTTCCAGGAGTAAAAAAGAACGGAACAAGTCTATGCTAAATCTTGCTTTCGATTATGCTGTTGACCTTGGCATCATCAAGGACAACCCAGCTAGGAGAGCCAAGCTACCAAGAATCCAAAAGACATTAGAAGATTGGAAAAAGGTAGATCAGAAATATCTTGAAGAAGATGAAATCAAACTGCTGCTGAAAGAGTTGTATCGTAGACCAAGCACCTATCGAATCGGATTGCTCTCTGAATTTATGAGTTTAAATGGTTGTCGCATCGGTGAAGCTATTGGGATTGAACCACATAATGTTGATTATGAATCCAACACCCTACAGCTCCATGGAACCTACGATCACACGAACGGATATCAAAAAGGCGAAAAAACATCTCCAAAAACTCTGGCATCCTATCGTGAAACCGTCATGACCACCCGTGAAAAAGAAATTTTAGAAGAGATGGAATTCATGAATGAACTAGAAAAGAATATCAACCCTCGCTATAAAGATATGGGGTTCATCTTCACAACAAAAAATGGAGTGCCATTACAAACAAACTCTTTTAACCTAGCTCTAAAGAAAGCAAATGAAAGACTTGAAACACCAATCCAGAAAAATCTTACTAGCCACATATTCCGTCATACGTTGGTAAGTCGACTTGCTGAAAATAATGTACCGCTCAAGGCTATTATGGATCGTGTTGGCCACTCAGACGCAAAAACAACGACACAAATCTATACTCATATCACAAAACAAATGAAATCAACCGTGGCAGATGTCATGGAAAAGTATTAGTTCTTGCCCCAAAAATGCCCCAAAGCAACAAAAAAAGCCTATTGACCAAGCTAGAAAGCTTGATCAATAGACTTTTTAAAGTGTCATTATTTAACAGCGTCTTTAAGAGCTTTACCAGCTTTGAATGCTGGAACTTTAGAAGCTGCGATTTTGATTTCTTTACCAGTTTGTGGGTTGCGCCCTTTACGTGCAGCACGCTCACGAACTTCAAAGTTACCAAAACCGATCAATTGAACTTTTTCACCAGCTGCAAGGTATTCAGTTACTGCTGCAAATACAGCATCAACTGCTGCTGCTGAATCTTTCTTAGTCAATTCTGTAGCTTCTGCTACTTTAGCGATCAAATCTTGTTTGTTTGCCATGTTAATAATTCCTCCAAATAATTTCTAATTAACAAATATAATCATATCCTAAAATTGCCCACAGGTCAAGTCAAAAACGCTATTTCTAACGATTTTTCTCTATTTTTTTAGGAATGATATCGAACTAAGATAGCCCATGCATTTTCGCCTGTATGTGTCTGAATGATAGAGCCTGTTTCCAGTACTGATATCGGTTTTTCAACATAAGTTTGTAAAACATTCTTCATCTCATTTGCCCATTCATTGGTACCAGCGTAGGAAATTCCAATCTCTGCAACCGATTTATGAGAAAGGGTCTCGGCCAACTCGTCAAGCCATTTTTTGAAAGTTTTCGAACCACGCCCTTTTACGATTGGTTGGAGTTCGTGGTTTTTCATCTGCATTACTACACGAATGTTCAAGAGTGAACTTAGTAATCCTGTCACACGTCCGATACGTCCACCCTTAACTAGGTTTTCTAATGTTGAAACGCCGATATAGAGTTCCGTATGATTCTTGACGTCTTCTACATGAGCTAGGATAGTTTCCAAATCTTTTCCTTCTTGGGCAAGTTTTGCAGCTTCAACAACTTGAAACTTCATCGCCTGGTCTGTAAAAGAACTATCAATAACGGTCACATCAGCGCTAGAGAGGCTTGCTCCTTGGCGAGCAGCTTCAACAGTCCCAGACAAGGCATGGGACATGTGAATAGCGAGTATCTGACTGCCGTCTTTACCTAGTTCTTCAAAAACTTCAGCAAATACTCCCACTGGAGGTTGACTAGTTTTGGGCAGGTTTTTACTTTGCTGCATAAGATGAAGGAATTCCCCCTCTTTCAAATCTGCATCAGAATAAAGGGTACCATCAATCATCACAGATAAAGGAACAACGGTGATATTTAATTCTTTAACCACTTCTGGTTCAATAGTAACAGAGGAATCCGTTACAATTTTTACTTGTGTCATATCTTCAATCTTTCTATTCTTCTCAATAAGATAGGGATTTATCACCTTTATTATATCAAAAAATTGTTAAAAAATCATGATGAATCCAATGAAAAAGCTTGGAATTTTGGTATAATCTATCTATAGAAAAGCGGGGGAAAGTCATGATCCGAAAAGTTCAGCCTATTGTCACTATCATACTTGGGGCAGCTATTTATGCCTTTGGTCTTACCTATTTTGTAGTTCCTCATCATTTGTTTGAAGGCGGAGCAACTGGTATCACATTGATTACCTTCTATCTCTTTAAAATTCCTGTCTCAGTGATGAATCTCTTGATTAACATCCCTCTCTTTATCCTCGCTTGGAAGATATTTGGTCCGAAAACTCTCTACTCCAGCCTTTTGGGAACCATTTCCCTCTCGATCTGGCTTGCTGTCTTTGAACGAATTCCTTTACAATTTGACTTGCAAGGTGATCTCATTATTGTCTCTTTAGTTTCTGGTGTTTTACTGGGAGTTGGTTTAGGAATTATCTTTAATGCTGGTGGTACAACAGGTGGATCAGATATTGTTGCTCGCATCCTCAACAAATACACCAATATTTCAATTGGAAAATTGCTTTTTGGGATTGACTTTTTTATCCTGATGTTAATTTTGATCATCTTCCAGGACCTTCGTCTGGTTACCTATACCCTCTTATTTGACTTTATCATCGCTCGTGTTATCGACCTGATCGGTGAAGGAGGTTATGCTGGTAAAGGATTTATGATTATAACTCAATTTCCAGATCGGTTAGCCGAAAAAATTAACGATGAACTCGGACGCGGCGTAACCTTTATATCTGGTCAAGGTTACTACAGCAAAAAGGATTTAAAAATTATCTACTGTATCGTCGGTCGAAATGAAATCGTTAAAATGAAGGATGTGATTCACCAAGTCGATCCTCAAGCATTTATCACCATCACAGAGGCTCATGAAATTCTGGGGGAAGGATTTACTTATGTAAAAGATTAAAAAAGCTGGGAATTCCCAGCTTTTATTCTTCTTCAGAAAGTGTAGAGTGACGATAGCCATAAGTAAAGTAAATCACTAGTCCAACCAACAAAGCAAGTCCAAAGGCAATCCATGTTTCCTTGGTATACTGAAGCATAAAGGAAAGACAGATAAGAATGGAAAGGATTGGCAAAAGCGGCACTAAAGGAGTTTTGAATTCTCCTTCTTTTGGCATGCCCTTATCCTTTCTGAGCTTGATAATACCGTAGGCAAGCAAAATGAGATAAGCTAGCGTACAGATATTTAAAAAGGCAGCGATACTGGCTAGCGGAAAGACTCCTGCTGCAATGGCTGAAGCAACTCCTGTTAAGATGGTCGCATTTTTAGGAACGCGACTGGTCTTGCTTAATTGTTTGAAGCTTTGAGGTAAAAGTCCATCACGTGCTAAACTATAAATCATCTGAGACAGAGCGTAGGTCATGGAAATACATACGGTTATCAGGGTTAGAATGGCTACCAGTGAAACATAGTTGGCTGCCCAGCCAATTCCGATACTACGCAATGAAAAGGCCACTGCATCGTCCACATTGAGTTTGCTATAGTGAACAATCCCAGTCAATACTATTGTTACCAAGGCATAGAGAATAGTGACAATTGTCAGAGAAAGCACAATTCCGCGAGGAATATTTTTTTGCGGACTTTGAATTTCATCAACTGTCATGGAAATCGACTCAAAACCGAGAAAACCAAAGAACATCAAAGAGGCTCCTGCCATAATCCCAGTACTTCCGCCATAAAGCTGACCAAAGCCAAAGGGAGCAAAATTTGACCAATTTTCAGGTTTGATGTACCAGATCCCAACTAGGATGAACAGGGCGAGAGCAGAGAATTTCAAGATTACTAGAAGCGAATTAAAGCGCAAGGCTGCCTTGGAATTTAATAAAACCAGTCCCGTTACCAAAGCAAGCACCAAAATAGGTAAAAGATCGATATAGGTGCCTTGTTCGGGGTTAAAGGTCCCATTCAAGGCTTGGGGCATGGATATACCATAATTACTGAGTAAGCCCTTAAAGTAAGCTGCCCAGCCAGACGCCACACCTGAAACAGCTGTCATGAATTCCATGATGGTCAACCATCCAGCAATCCAAGCTGGTAATTCGCCTAAGATCGCATAGAGATAACTATAAGCACCTCCTGTTGCAGGAACACGAGAGGCAAATTCTGCGAAAAAGAGGGCAGATAAAGAAACACACAGGGCAGAAATCACAATGGAAACCACTAGTGATGGGCCAGCTAGTGTAGCTGCAGCTGTTCCTGTAATGGTGAAAATTCCTGTTCCTACCATGGCACCAATTCCTAGTAAAATCAAATCCCATAATTTCAAATGGCGACGCATTTCCGTTCGTCCCAGACTAACATCCTTGGTTCTAAAAATATTCATTCTTCATCTCCACAAATTGTAATTGTTTTATTTTACCACATAAAAGTATATTTGTGAATATTTATTAGGTCTTTTTTTGAAAAAAATTCTGAACAGGAAGACTTCCTGTTCAGATTCTGCATATTCTTACCCAACTGATCCTTCCATTTCATAGCTAATCAAGCGGTTTAGCTCAACTGCGTATTCCATTGGAAGTTCTTTAGTGAAGGGTTCTACAAATCCCATGACAATCATCTCAGTTGCCTCGGATTCTGATAAACCACGACTCATGAGGTAATAGAGTTGTTCTTCTGAAATCTTAGATACCTTGGCTTCGTGCTCCAATGCAACTTGCGAGTTGTGAATTTCATTAAATGGAATAGTATCTGACGCTGATAAGTCATCCATGATAATAGTATCACACTCGATGTGAGAGACAGATTTCTTAGAGTTCTTGTTAAAGGTTACTTGTCCACGATAGTCTACCTTTCCTCCACCCTTCGCAATGGATTTAGACACGATAGACGAGCTAGTATGTGGAGCGTTGTGGATCATCTTGGCACCCGTGTCTTGATGTTGCCCAGCATTAGCAAAGGCAATCGAAAGCATGGTACCACGCGCTCCTTCTCCATCTAGGTAAACAGATGGGTATTTCATAGTCGTTTTGGCACCCAAGTTTCCATCGATCCACTCAACAGTCGCATCTTTCAAAGCTTTGGCACGTTTCGTTACCAAGTTATAGACGTTATCAGACCAGTTTTGAATAGTCGTATAACGCATATAAGCTCCGTCCAAGGCAAAGATTTCTACAATGGCTGCATGCAAGCTATTGCTTGAGTATGTTGGTGCTGTACATCCTTCTACGTAGTGGACACTTGCTCCCTCGTCAACGATAATCAAGGTACGTTCGAACTGACCTGTATTTTCGTTGTTGATGCGGAAATAAGTTTGAAGTGGAATGTCTACCTTGACCCCTTTTGGTACGTAGATAAAGGTTCCACCCGACCAAACCGCTGAGTTAAGGGCTGCCAACTTGTTATCAGTAGGCGGGACCAACTTCGCAAAGTATTGTTTAAACAAGTCTGGGTATTCCTTGAGGGCAGAATCCGTATCTGTAAAGATAATTCCTAACTTCTCAAACTCTTCCTTCATGTTGTGGTATACCACTTCTGACTCGTACTGGGCAGAGGCCCCTGCTAGATAAGCACGCTCAGCTTCTGGAATTCCGATACGTTCAAAGGTTTCTTTGATCTTTTCAGGTACATCATCCCAAGAACGGGCTGGTTTGTCAGATGGTTTTTGGTAGTAGATCAAGTCATCAAAGTCAATCTCTGACAAGTCTGCTCCCCAAGTCTGCATGGGCATTTTTTTGAAGGTTTCATAAGACTTCAAACGGAATTCTAACATCCACTCAGGTTCTCCCTTGGCAGCAGATAATTCACGAATAACACCTTCGTTGAGTCCTTTTCCTGTCGATAGGACAGGCTCTACATCATCATGGAAACCAAATTTATATTCACCAAGATCAATTGGTTTTGGTTCTACTCTTTCTTCAGCCATAATTTCCTTTCTTTCATTATATATTTCTATGTTTCTTATTTATCTTCTTGATTTTCAATTGTCTTCTTAAGAGCGTTCCAAGCTAGGGTTGCACACTTGATTCGTTGAGGGAATTTGGCAACACCTGACAAGAAAGCAGCGTCTCCAAGACTATCTTGTCTGTCATCTTTTTGCCCCTGCACCATTTTTGAAAAAATGGTCGCAAGTTCTAAAATTTCTTGCTTGGTTTTTCCTAAAACGGCATCTGTCATCATACTAGCAGAGGCAGTTGAGATGGTACATCCTGAATTTAGAAAAGCAATATCTTCCAAACGGTCCTCTGCGTCAAACTTGACAGAGAGGTTGATGACATCCCCACAGGTTGGATTATTGAGGCTGATTTGATCAGCATCTTCCAGCTTCCCTTGGTGATGTGGATTTTTCGAATGGTCTGCCACCACTGCCATATAAAGGCTATCTAGTTTAGAAAGTGCCATTGAAAAACTCCTTTGTCTTTTGTAGGGCATCGACCAGTTTGTCGCAATCTGCCTTGGTATTGTAGAGATAAAAACTTGCACGAGCTGTTGCAGGGACTTCCAAATACTGAAGCAAAGGTTGCGCACAGTGGTGACCCGCACGAACAGCCACTCCTTCATAATCAAGTGCTGTAGCTAGGTCATGGGGATGAAGATCGCCTAGGTTAAAGGCAATAACACCTGAACGTTGAGCCAAATCCTGTGAACCGTAAATAGTCAATCCTTCGATTGCCTGCAATTTTGGAAAGACGTATGCAATCAATTCTTGTTCATGGGCTTCGATTGCATCCATGCCAATATTTTCTAGGTAATCCACTGCTGTTGCAAGTCCAATAGCACCTGCCATATTGGGTGTCCCAGCCTCAAATTTCCAAGGCAATTCCTTCCAACTAGCAGATTGCTCATAGACGAAATCAATCATCTCGCCACCAAACTCAATCGGTGGCATTTGCTCAAGATGCTTCTCTTTACCGTAAAGCACACCGATACCTGTCGGACCAGCCATCTTGTGACCTGAAAAGGCAAAGAAGTCCACATCCAAATCCTGGACATCAATCTTCATATGAGGTGTAGATTGAGCACCATCCACTACCATGATGGCTCCAACCTTGTGGGCCATTTGAGTGATTTTCTTGATAGGATTGACCACACCAAGGACATTAGAGGCATGAGCTAGCGAAACAAACTTGACCTTGTCCGTCAATTTAGCTCGCAAGTCATCCATATCCAGAGCTCCATCCTTGAGATAAACATAGACCAGCTCTGCTCCAGTCTTGCGACAGGCCTCCTGCCAAGGAATGATATTGGAATGGTGTTCTATGACTGAAATCAAGACCTGGTCTCCCTCAGTCAGGATTTCCTCAGCGAAGCGTGCCACCCAGTTAAGACTGGTTGTCGTTCCTCTGGTAAAGAGAACTTCCTTTGTAGAGCCTGCATTAATAAACTTACGAATGGTTTCACGAGCGGCTTCATAGGATGCTGTTGCTCGCTCAGCCAAGGTATGAACACCACGGTGAACATTGGCATTGTCCTGCTCATAGTAGCGGTTGATTGTTTCCAGAACTGCTAGTGGTTTTTGTGTCGTCGCAGCATTGTCCAGATAGACCAGAGGTTCATCGTTGACAATCTGGTCTAAAATTGGAAAATCCTTACGAATCGCTTCTACATCTAACATAGCCTTCCCCTTAGCGTTTTGACAATTTTTCTTCGATCGTTACAATCATTTCGTCACGAACTTCTTTGACTGGAATCTCAACGATTACAGATCCAAGGAAACCACGGACAACCAAACGCTCAGCTGTCGCCTTATCCAAACCACGGCTCATGAGGTAGTACATATCTTCTGGATCCACCTGACCGATAGAAGCCGCGTGACCTGCAGTTACGTCATTTTCGTCAATCAAAAGAATTGGGTTGGCATCTGAACGCGCTTGGTCTGAAAGCATGAGAACACGACTCTCTTGTTGCGCATCGGCTCCCTTAGCCCCCTTAATGATGTGACCGATACCATTAAAGGTCAAGGTTGCTTTTTCAAGGATAACCCCATGTTGCAGGATATTTCCGATAGAATTGCATCCGTAGTTAGTTACACGGGTATCAATCCCTTGCACCTGACGACCACTTGAAAGAGCTACAACCTTGAGATCTGCATGGCTACCATTTCCAATCAAGTCGCTATCAAAGTCCGCAACGACATTTCCTTCGTTCATGACACCGATTGCCCAGTCAATGCTTGCATCGTTGCCAAGTTTACCACGACGGCTAATGTAGGCAGTGACATTTTCACCTAGACGGTCAATCGCTGCAAACTTCACTTGCGCACCAGAACGGGCGATGACTTCTACAGTAATATTGGCAGTTGCTTTGGCACTACCTTCACCACGTGACTCTAAACGTTCAAGATAACTAATCTTGCTGTTTTTACCAGCGATGATGAGGATATGCTTGTTAAATGGCACATCGCTATCGCTGTCTTGGTAGAAAATTCCTTCGATTGGTTCTGTAATCTCAACATTATCTGGAATATAGAGAACAGCACCACTGTTAAAGTAAGCTGTATGGTAGGCTGCCAACTTGTCATCGTCATACTTAACAGATGACATGAAGAATTCCTCGATAAGTTCGGGAATTTCTTCTAAAGCTGAGTGGAAGTCTGTAAAGATTACTCCTTGTTCAGCCAATTCAACTGGAGTTTGTTCAAAAACAGTCTGCGTTCCTACTTGCACCAACTTCAAGTGATTATCTAGAGCCGTGAAGTCAGGAACATTTGCTGAAGGTTCACTTTCTGTGATGGTTCCATCCCCCAGATTCCAACGGTGAAATTTGACACGCTCAATAACTGGTAATTCCAAACTCTCAATCTTATCAAAAGCTTTTTGACGGAGGTCAGCCAACCAGCTTGGTTCAGCGTGCATTTCTGAAAAAAGTTTAATAGTTTCTTTAGTCATTTACTTCTCCTAAAAGATACGAGGGAATTACAATTCTTCCTTGTAGTCATAGCCAAGTTCTTCAGCCAGTTTTGCGTATCCTTCACGTTCTAGACGCGCAGCCAATTCTGGCCCGCCAGAAAGGACAACACGCCCTTCCATCATCACGTGGACCACATCTGGTGTGATGTAGTTCAAAAGACGTTGGTAGTGAGTGATAATCATAGCACCAAAGCCTTCACCACGCATGGCATTGACACCTTTCGATACAACTTTAAGAGCGTCAATATCAAGACCTGAGTCAATCTCATCTAAAAGGGCAAAAGTTGGTTCCAACATCAAGAGTTGTAGAATTTCATTACGTTTTTTCTCACCACCAGAGAAACCTTCGTTGAGGTAACGCTCTGCCATTTCTTCTTTCATGTTGAGCAATTCCATTTTCTCGTCTAGTTTAGTGATGAACTCACGAACTGAAATCTTTTCATCATCTTCTTTTCCAGCATTCATGGCTGCACGAAGAAACTCAGCATTGGTAATCCCTGGAATTTCAGACGGGTATTGCATAGCAAGGAAAAGTCCCATACGCGCACGCTCGTCCACTTCCAACTCAAGGATGTTTACGCCATCAAACAAGACCTCACCTTTTGTGACTTCATAATTGGGGTTCCCCATGATAGCAGCAGAAAGAGTCGACTTCCCAGTACCATTTGGTCCCATGATAGCTGCGATTTCTCCTGTTTTCAGAGTCAGATTGACTCCTTTTAAAATTTCTTTTCCTTCAATCTCAACGTGAAGATCTTTGATCTCTAATACTGACATGATAGTTCCTTTCTTTTTCAAACATTTTGCTCAATATCTTAGGAAATTGCTTACAATCCCTAAAAAATAGGACAAAAGGTCAATAAATATACTCTACTAGTATAACAAAAAAAAGCCTAAAAGGCTTTGATTTTGTCTAGAAGCTGGGGCCTAATCCTTGCGGTTTAGGTGCTGATCAATAGCATCTACGATTTTTCCCATCACATAACTTAACCTAAAATTTCGAAAGAGTAGAATGGCCCAAAACGTTGCCATAATGTAGCGACCAGTCATCCAGGCTTCATTAAAAAAATAAGTTTCAGCAGCCGTGAATAAGGCTATTATGATAAATTGTTGTCTATTCATAAGATTATTGTATCATGAAATCCATTTTTAGTCTTCTTCGACCATAACTTTATCAGCCAGAAATTCAAATCCTTCTGGAATCAGGCTCTCTTCTTCCACCTCTTGGTCAGCTTTAGGAGACTTGTTTTTAGCTGAAAATGCTGCTCGAACCTCTTTCCATTCCTCTAGGGAAATAGCCAGTATCTCAGGTGAAAATCCAGCAGCCTGACTGAGGATGTTGCCAAACATGGTGTTAAGATTATCTCGTTTCATGGTTTGACCAGCATTGAAATTAGACTCAAAGGCTAAAATAGCATGGTGTTCATTGGCCGCAACTGGTTGAGAACCTACGAGAAGGGCCTTATCAGGTCCAGCTAAACTTTCAATCACTTCTCCCCATGCATTCTGGAGGCGAATCAAGTTTTGCCGTGCCAAATCAGGATTTTCGACAGCTTCTTGCAGGATAGACTGAACCTTGTTGCGATCCACTCGATAGACTGTCTTGGAAGTGGCTGGACGACTAGGAACTGGCGCAACTTGTTTAGGAGCCGTGCCCACATTGGCAAGTTCTTGTTTGAGACGGGCGACTTCCTGTCTTAGTGCAGAAATTTCACTTTCAACAGCTCCCGAAACCGCAGATTCAGGCTTGATTTCCGCTAAACGAATGGTCATCATCTCAGCGTAAATCTTGGGTTGCAAACTGGCCTTCATATCTGCTAAACTGACTGTCGCTAGACGAATCATTTCAAAAAGGCTTTCCTGGGAAAGAGCTAGATTGTCCATAAAAACTGGACTATGATGAGTATTTTCGCCACCTGTCTGAACAACCAGTAGATCACGCAAATACTGCAAGAGATCCGTCACAAACCGAGTCATGCTTTTGCCATTTTCAAACAAAAGATTCAAAGAATCGAGTGCTTTTGGGACATCCTGTTGGGCCAAGGCGGCCACATAGTCATCTAGAGCTGAAAGACTAATAGTGCCTGTAATCTCCTCAGAAATAGCTGTCGTTAAAGCATTCCCTTGCGTCAAACTCAAGGCTTGATCCAGAATAGACAAGGCATCCCGCATTCCACCTTCAGCCCGTCTAGCAATTATTTCCACAGCCTCTGGTTCAGAACTGATATTCTCTTTTGACAAAATAGTTTGGATATGGTCCTTAATATCTTGCGTTCGAATCGATTTAAACTCAAAACGTTGAACACGAGATAAAATGGTTGCTGGAATCTTGTGCAATTCAGTAGTTGCCAAAATAAAGACGACATTCTGAGTCGGCTCTTCAAGCGTCTTCAAAAGCGCATTAAAGGCTCCCGTAGACAGCATATGAACCTCGTCGATAATGTAGACCTTATAACGTGCCAAACTAGGAGCATAGGTGGATTTATCACGAATTTCTCGGATTTCATCAACTCCGTTATTCGAAGCCGCATCCATTTCGATAACATCTTCTAAGTTACCTTCTGTCACAGCCTGACAGATATAGCAGTTATTACATGGTTCTCCGTCCACTTGGTTCGGACAGTTCATAGCCTTGGCAAAAATCTTAGCCACACTGGTTTTCCCAGTTCCACGAGGACCTGAGAAAAGATAAGCGTGACTAATCTTTTCCTGCTCAACCGCTTGTCTTAGAGTTTTTGCCACAACCTCTTGTCCTACCAGTTGTGAAAAAGTCTGGCTTCTATATTTTCGATAAAGTGCTTGATACATTAGGCTTTCTCCTCAAACATTGTAAAGTCCCATTCTGTCTTCTCAAGCAAAATAGCGACAAATTGTTCCAAGTAATCACGATCAATAGCATTGTAATCATCAATCAGAGAAGAATCCAAGTCTAAGACTCCAACTAATCTCCCATTCTTAAGCATAGGAACTACGATTTCACTCTTTGCCATACTATCACAAGAAATGTAGTTTGGATAGGTGCTCACATCGCCAACTAAAACAGTCTCCTGAAACTCAGCGGCTTCTCCACACACGCCTTTTCCAAGTGGAATGCGAATGCAAGAAACTCCACCCTGAAAAGGACCTAAAACCAACTCACTTCCATCAAACAGATAAAAACCTGCAAATACAGTATTGGGAAAGCGAGATTTTAGGAGGGCACTAGCATTCGAAAGATTGGCAAGAACATTACTCTCACCTTCTAGTAAATAAGAGAGTTCCTCATTTAACAATTGATATTGTGATTGTTTTTCTGAATCTAACATAGAACTATTATATCAAAAATGAGAAAGAGACAAAAGAAAAATCCCTTGTTTTAAACAAAGGATTTTATGATTATCAATTTGATTAAAGTTCGATATCACCGAACAAGTCAGCCATTGAGAATCCTGTTTGTGTTTCTGGAAGTTCGAAATCACGTTTTTCTTGACGTTTTGGACGACGTGGACGAGCAGCGCGTTTTTCTTCTTTTTGTCCTTCTTCTTGAGCTGGACGTTCTTCAAGAGCTTTGATAGAAAGTGATACACGTTCTGCGTCAGCGTTAACATCAAGTACTTTAACAGTAACTTCTTGACCAACAGTAAGAGCTTCTTTTGGATTTTCGATACGTTTGTGTGAAATTTGTGATACGTGAACAAGTCCATCGATACCTGGCAATACCTCAACAAATGCACCAAAGTCAGTCAAACGTTTAACTGTTCCTTCTACTACATCACCTTTAGCCAATTTTTGCTCAACGCCATCCCATGGTCCAGGTGTTGTTGCTTTAAGTGAAAGTGATACGCGTCCTTCTTCTTCGTTAAGATCAAGGATCTTCACTTCGATTTCTTCACCAACAGTTACAACTGATTTAGGTGATACGTTACGTTCATGTGACAATTCAGTCAAGTGAACCAATCCGTCAACACCACCAAGGTCGATGAAAGCACCGAAGCTTGTGATACGAGCAACTTTACCAGTTACGACATCACCAACAGCCAATTTACCGAATACTTCAGCACGAGCTGCTGCAGTAGCTGCTTCAACAACTTCACGACGTGAAAGGATGAAGCGGTTTTCTTTAGGATCAACTTCTTTGATTTTAGCATCAAATTCTTGACCTACGAAACGCTCAGTGTTACGTACGAAACGAGTATCCAACATTGAAGCTGGGATGAATCCACGAACACCTTCAAATTCTACTGAAAGTCCACCTTTAACGGCACGAGTTCCTTTAACAGTAACAACTTCTTCTTCGCGTCCTACAAGTTTGTCCCATGCTTTGCGAGCTTCAAGGCGTTTTTTAGATACAAGGTATGTAACTGTATCAGTATCTTTACCAACTACTTGACGAAGTACAAGAACATCCAATACTTCTCCTACTTTCACAAAGTCATTGATATCTGCATCGCGATCGTTTGTCAATTCGCGAAGAGTCAAGACACCTTCAACACCAGTCCCAGAGATTGCAACGTTAGCTTGAGTCGCATCAACTGTCAATACTTCAGCACTAACAACATCACCAGGCTCAACTTGGCTAACGCTATTTAGCAAATCTTCAAATTCGTTCATCTAAAAAATCCTCCAACAATCAAGTTTTTCCAAACTTGACATACTTATAATTTTTTTCCTAAGCACCCGCAAAGACATGTTCATATCGTTCACGCCTTTCAATTATAAAAATAAAATACCCTAAGATATTTTTCTTTTTATCTTGAATTTATTACCTAAGAACTGGGGTAGCTGGATTCGAACCAACGCATGAGGGAGTCAAAGTCCCTTGCCTTACCGCTTGGCTATACCCCATTGATGAATGGAGAGAGAGGGATTCGAACCCCCGAACCCGAAGGAGCGGATTTACAGTCCGCCGCGTTTAGCCTCTTC
>NZ_MZNX01000009.1:1467-500794 GCF_004353325.1 Streptococcus downii | reverse complement strand
GATTCGAACCCCCGAACCCGAAGGAGCGGATTTACAGTCCGCCGCGTTTAGCCTCTTCGCTATCTCTCCAATGTTTAACGAGAACTATTATATCATGAAATTTTCAATAAAACAAGTATTATTTTGTTAAATTATAGTTTTCAATCAAAATTTCCACAGCTTTTTCAAGTTTTTTATAAAAACTATCGACATTTCCATTCTTTATGATAGCAAATTGACTGTCTAATTCGGCAATTTCCCCAATGACCTTTTTTCCAATCGTCAAAACGTAACCTTCATAACTATCTTTTCCAACAGTCACTTTTGCATCTGTTAATTGAATTTCAATTTTCTTATCTTTTTTACTCATACTTTACCTCTTTTCACTTTCTCTATTGTACAAGAAAATGCTCAAACTAGCAAGAAAAAACTCCATTTCAGCCCTTACAACTGCTACGGAGTTCTTCTTTACTTCATGTCTTTTAGTCCACTTTGACAATCCATCCCTCTGGTGCTTCCACATCACCAAATTGGATACCCGTCAATTCATCATAGAGTTTACGTGTAACAGGACCTACTTCTGTTTCACTATAGAAAACATGGAAATCATCGCCGTGTTGAATGCCTCCAATTGGAGAAATAACCGCTGCTGTTCCACAAGCACCTGCCTCTACAAAACGCTCCAAATTATCGATTGGGACATCGCCTTCAATCGGTGTCAAGCCCAAGCGATGTTCTGCCAAGTAAAGCAAGGAGTACTTGGTAATAGATGGCAAAATGGATGGACTCAGTGGTGTAACAAATTCATTGTCTGCCGTGATTCCAAAGAAGTTGGCTGATCCGACTTCTTCAATCTTTGTATGTGTAGATGGGTCTAGGTAGATAACATCTGAAAATTGGCGTGACTTGGCTATTTTACCTGGAAGGAGACTAGCAGCATAGTTTCCACCTACCTTGGCCGCTCCCGTACCATTTGGAGCTGCACGGTCGTATTCATCCTGGATCAAAAAGTTGGTTGGAACTAAACCGCCTTTAAAGTAATTTCCAACTGGCATAGCAAAGATAGTAAAAATATACTCTTCCGCTGGTTTTACCCCGATAATATCTCCAACACCAATCAAAAGTGGACGAAGATAAAGGGTTCCACCTGTTCCATATGGTGGTACGTATTCTTCATTTGCACGCACAACTGCTTTACAAGCTTCTACAAACATTTCTGTCGGAACTTGTGGCATCAAGAGACGGTCGCAGGTACGTTGCAGACGCTTGGCATTTTCGTCAGGACGGAACAGTTGAACACTGCCATCTTTGGTACGGTAGGCTTTTAATCCTTCAAATGCTTGCTGTCCATAGTGGAGGCTCGGAGAAGACTCTGAAATATGCAAGGTTGCATCCTCTGTCAATTCTCCTTGATCCCATTGACCATTTTTATAATGAGCGATATAACGGTAAGGTAGTTTCATATAAGCAAAACCAAGATTTTCCCAATCAATTGCAACTGTCATGTGTTTCTCCTTTATACTATTCAAACTATGTGTTCTATTCTACACTTTTCTAGTAAAATTTCAAGTATTATTTGTAATTTTCTGAAAATTTTTTCAACATAAAGAAATCAGCCCTCTGGACTGATTCTTTTTAAGGATTGGATTTGTCCTCTTTAAAAACTTCTTTGAGGTAAGCATCGAAAACTTCTTCATCTGAAATAGTATCTGAGATAAAGCTTCCATTGCTAGTACGTTCTGACAAGTTGAGGTCTTGCAATCGACACTCATAGATTGTTCCCTTGTTAGATTGGACAAGCAAAATTTGGTCGTTTTCTTCCACTTCTGTACTAAAGAGATCACCGATGAAGCCTTGCTCTACAACTGCTCCAGCCAAGAAGACACGGTGCGGTTTGTTTTTCAACTCACGCAAAACTTGTAGGCCTCGTTTAGCACGGCCGGTCGCTGGAATTTCCTCAATAGAAACACGTTTCAAGCTTCCACGTTGGGTCAAGAGGTAGAAGGATGAGGTGTTACAAATAAAGGCAACCTTAAGCGCATCATCTGCTTTCAGGTTCATTGCCTTGACACCTGCAGCCTTGGCACCAACAACTGGAACCTCTTCGATATTGAAACGAAGGGCGTAACCGTTTTGGCTAATCAAGAGAACATCATCCAGTTTGATTGGAGCCACTGCTACAATTTGGTCTGTCTCGTCTTTGAGTTTAGCGTACTTAACAGACTTCGACTTGTAGGTCCGCCATGGAGAGAATTCTTTACGTTCTACACGCTTGATTTGACCAAGACGAGTCGCTGCAAAGTAGGTTGTCGCATCATCAAACTGATCCACGACTTCTACATAAAGGATTTCTTCGTTAGTTTCAAAGTTTGTAATCGTTTGGCTCAGATGCTCTCCGATGTCCTTCCAGCGAATATCTGATAACTCATGGATTGGTCTGTAGATGACATTCCCAAGAGTCGTGAACATCAAGAGATGTTGCGTTGTCTTGGCAGATTGAACAAAGATTAAACGGTCATCATCACGCTTACCAATTTCTTCCAGAGTAGAAGCTGCAAAGGAACGAGGACTGGTACGCTTGATGTAACCTGCCTTAGTCACGCTGACGTAAGTATCTTCCTCAGCGATAAGACTAGCTGTATCAATCTCGATTGCTTTCGCAGTGTCTTCTAAAGTACTCAAACGTGGAGTCGCAAATTTCTTTTTGACCTCACGAAGCTCTTTCTTCATGAGATTATACATAGTCCGCTCATCACCGATAATAGCCGCCAGCATAGCGATCTTTTCACGAAGTTCTGCTTCTTCTTCTTGCAAGACAACCACGTCTGTATTGGTCAAACGGTACAGTTGCAAGGTGACGATGGCCTCAGCCTGCTCTTCTGTAAACTCATAGCTGACCTTGAGGTTTTCCTTGGCGTCAGCCTTGTTCTCAGAGGCACGGATAAGGGCAATGACTTCGTCCAAAATCGAAATAACGCGAATCAAACCTCCGACGATATGGAGACGTTTCTCTGCCTTTTCCTTGTCAAAGCGTGAACGCGCCAAAATCACTTCACGACGGTGGGCGATATAGCTAGACAAGATTGGAACGATCCCAACCTGACGAGGCGTGAAATTGTCAATCGCTACCATGTTGAAGTTGTAATTGATTTGTAGGTCGGTGTATTTGAAGAGATAGTTAAGAACCAGCTCCGTATTGGCGTCTTTCTTGAGCTCAATAGCGATACGAAGACCATCACGGTCAGACTCATCACGAACCTCAGCAATACCAGCCACCTTGTTATTAACACGAACATCATCTATTTTCTTGACCAGATTGGCCTTATTGATTTCATAAGGAATCTCGGTGATAACGATTTGTTCCTTGCCACCTTTTAGCTTTTCAATCTCCGTCTTGGAACGAACAACCACGCGCCCTTTCCCAGTTTCATAGGCTTTCTTGATTTCATCACGGCCTTGGATGATAGCTCCTGTAGGAAAATCTGGTCCAGGTAAGAATTCCATGAGCTTGTCCACCTTGGCTGTTGGGTGATCAATCTTGTAAACCGTCGCATCAATAACCTCAGCCAAATTATGGGGTGGTATATCTGTGGCATAACCAGCCGAAATCCCAGTCGAACCATTGACCAAGAGGTTTGGAAAGGCTGCTGGCAAAACAGTGGGTTCTTTCTCCGTATCGTCAAAGTTCCATGCAAAAGGAACTGTCTTTTTCTCGATATCCTGAAGAAGATAACCAGCAATCTCAGACAAACGAGCCTCGGTATAACGCATTGCCGCAGGCGGATCACCGTCCATAGAACCGTTATTACCGTGCATTTCGACTAGAATCTCACGATTCTTCCAGTCCTGAGACATACGGACCATGGCATCATAGATAGAACTGTCCCCGTGGGGGTGGAAATTCCCCATGATGTTCCCGACAGACTTGGCCGACTTACGGTAGCTCTTGTCAAAAGTATTGCCATCTTTATTCATCGAATAAAGAATACGACGCTGAACCGGCTTCAATCCATCACGAATATCTGGCAAAGCCCGGTCTTGAATGATGTACTTGGAGTAGCGACCAAAGCGCTCTCCCATGATGTCCTCCAGGGACATGTTTTGAATGTTACTCATATAGGATACAAAGCCCGTAAAATGCAAAGTAAAAATAGGAAATTATTGCAGTGAGCGATGCTCACAAGAGAATTTATCTTTTTCACACAGCATTTAGGGCGTGTTCAACTCCTTTCAAAGAATATAGAGTAGGTTTTACATTAAAATTGGTACTTGAGAAAAATATTTTTAGATACTATTTAAGTCATTCACAAACACTTATTTAGATTAAGCAAAGGCAACTATTTCCTATGGATTATTCTTTCTTCTTTGAAGTGTGTACAAATATTGACAAGGTAAATAAGAAACTATAGCAGTTGATATCAGCAAGATATTAAACATAAACTTTTGCCCTCAAAATAGCTCCTCCCAATGCATTGTATTAAGATAATGAAAAATTAAACCGAATAAATAACAGATACTGATAGGGAAGACTCTCCACTTGATTGATTTGTATAAATAATATAAGCGTATTGAGTGATAGAGCGTGGAAGAAATAAGCATAGGTAAACAAAAAGAAATTAGAAAGAACGAAAATCTTAAAGCATCATCAAAAAGCTCTGTGCGATCTATTGAAATAAGCCAAATATTACACATCGTTATAATAATCGGGAAAAATAATCCATACACCCTTTTATGTAACTTATTTCTTTTGATAGGTAGAAATATAGAGGACACCAATACTAAAATTTGTACTCCTGGGAATCCCATAAAAAATGTAGCAAATACATAATCTAACATACTAGTTCAACCTCTCCTTAGCATACTGAATCATCTTCTCAGCCACTTCCTTATCATAGTCAAATCCCATCTTGTTAGCCAGGAATTGAGCTTCTTGGTGGAAAAGTTGCATCGTAGCAAATAAGGACTGAATAAGTTTCTCTACACTTGAAAAATCAAGGAGAGCAGAGAATTCCTTCTCCTTCTCTGCAGGTAAATACTGGAAAAGATACTTGTAGTTCTTGCCAACATCGACCGTTCCATTATCTGCTGCAACTTGCCAAGCCACGACCTTCAAGAGTTCTTGCTGACAAATCCCATAGAGATGGTCAGTAGCATAGATGACTTGCTTGCGACAGATTCCTTTGACCACGTAAGCTGACACCCACCAAAATTCATTGCAGGCTTTTTCAAAATCTGTCTGACTAGCTAAACTTATCCAGTAACGTTGAGGACTTGGTGAATAAGGGGCAAACAAACCCTTAGGATCTTCTAAAACAGTGAATCCTGCTTCACTATCCACCCACTCTTGAATATATTCCGTAGGACAGAGGGTCAAATCAATCCGATTTCCATCTTCAAATAGCATCAGATAAAGTCGACGGTTGCCTAGGACATTATGCTGCTCAATGATACGAGTGCCAAACTGGTCTAACCAAGAAAGGTCACTCGTCAGATTATCTAAGTCGTCCACGACATAAACAACATCATAGTCTTGAAACTCGTCTTTTGGTGCTTTTGTATCAGTTCGTGAACCGGACATGGCGACAGCCTCGACTTTTAGACTTTTTGCGATTTGTAAAATCACATCAAACATCTCGGGTTCAGTTCTCATGGGAATACCTGCCTTTTTATTGAAAACTCTTGATTCTGTAAAGGATATGTCTATAAAGCGGACTGTCTGCTAGAACTTTTTCATTATCAAATCCCTAGGATTATATAAGACGAAATATTTTGGAAAATAATCCTAGGAATGAGGAAGCATTAGATTTATAGCCATCCCATTGCAATCATAGCGTCTCTTAACGAGTTATATCCCTTGATATCTCCACCGGTACAGCCATGAGTTACAGAAGCACTCCCATCTTCTCCATGATATTTCAGATAAATTTTTCCCTCACTAATAAAAGGTCTAAAATACTTGTTTCTTCCTGTTCGTTCAGTATATTGACTACCTTTCAAAGAATTTTCCAGCGTATTTATCTGTTCTTTTGTAAAAAGGATAATCCCTTTCTCCTCTTCTGTAGTAAAAGAATGAATAAGTTCACCGTCGCTAATAATTGTTCCAAACTTAATTTCAGGAATAGATTTGTTTCCTATCATATCTTTTGCCTTATTAGAAGTTTTATAAATCCCAAGCACTTTTTCTTGAAGTACTAAAGCAAAATAATGCTCTTCACCAAGTAGTTCGGTTGAATCATTACTATTCTTAAAATATTTTCGATATTCTCCGTTATATCCATTTTTATAAAACTCTCGATAGCTGTTATATTCCCGATAGTCGCCCATAACTGATAAATCAAAATCAATATCACAATTCGGAATAAATACATGTTTTCCTATAGCTTGATCATTTTCATTAGGTTTTAAAGTTGTATAATAAATTTCCGTTCCAATAGGATATTTGTCTATTGAATCTTCTGACTTTTTATAAATCGCCTTTACTTCATAGAAAACCTCTCCACTTTCAGTATCCTTGAAAAACTTTTCAACTTCATCTTCAAAATAAGCTTGGCTATATCTTGGAGCTCCCTTAGTCTGATGGTTTGCACTAGCAAACTGAGTAATCAAATTTTTTTCTTTATCGTTAATGGCTTCATCTTTCCAAATCCCTTTTTGCTTGAAATCGGGAGTTAAGCACTGATACCCATAAATGAATTCATGGAAACCACGTCCCAAAATATGACCAATATTAAAATGATTAATTCCAATTTCTTTCGGATAGTTCTCTGGTGTTTTTTTATTTTCGGGAGCTTCTTTTCCTGTTTTTCTGGACCCTTTCAAAACACATGACCACCCTCGTCTAAAGTAATCAGAAGCCTCTTCTTTAATTTCCGACACTTCCTTTGTATAGTCCACTTCTATTTTAAAGTAACATCCTGATTCACAAAATTCTAACTTAATAGAATGTGTTTCTCTATCAATAAAAGTAAGTCTAGACAATCTTTCATTTAACCCACTATTTTCTAATAAAGAGACCAATTCGTCCTTATCTTTTAATCCAAGCCTAGTCAGAACATCTGATTCTTTCATAAGAGTTCTCCTTTTTCACAGTCCAAGACTTTAATTTTGAATGTATTTCAAAATTATATTGTAATTTTTGTTTTTCTTTTCTTTTAAACGACCATTACGAGAATCATTTATTTCTTGCTCAGGATATGAGATCGGTGGGGCATTATATTTAAATAATTTATGAAACCCATCCTCTTCGCCGACATACACCGGAATATCATAAAAGAGTTCTCCTTCGTTATCTTGATACTGATCTCCTGTAATATCAACAATTATATCTTCGTAGGCAACTAACCAAGCATGAGATTCCCCTTCCCATCCAGAACCATATTCACCAGAAACATATAATGATTCAATTCCTTGTTCATATAAATACCTCTGAAGGTAGTCACTTACAAAACTGCAACATCCCTTAGGAAAATTAACTAGGTTGTAATCGATAATCTCTTCTGTCTGAATTGCTTTTTCAACAGCTTTTCTAAATTTCATAGCTATTTTTTTCAATTCAGTTATCATAAATTGTTTATTGCTCAATTTTCAAAACACCCCACTCTCCTCAAGCGTAAACTTGACATTATCTTCAATCCACTTACGGCGTGGTTCGACCTTGTCTCCCATGAGGACATTGACGCGGCGTTCGGCACGTGCTAGGTCTTCGATTGTGACACGGATAAGAGTGCGGGTTTCTGGATTCATGGTTGTTTCCCAGAGCTGGTCCGCATTCATCTCACCAAGACCTTTGTAGCGTTGGAGAGTTGCGCCTTTGCCAAACTGCTTGCGGAGTTCTTCTAACTCACCATCCGTCCAAGCATAGGCCACTTCTTCTTTCTTGCCTTTTCCTTTAGACATCTTGTAAAGAGGCGGAAGGGCGATATAGACATGGCCTGCCTCAACTAGCGGACGCATGTAACGGTAGAAAAAGGTTAAGAGCAAGGTCTGGATATGGGCACCATCTGTATCCGCATCGGTCATGATAATGATCTTGTCATAGTTAGCATCTTCAAGGGAGAAGTCTGCTCCCACACCCGCACCGATGGTATAAATCATGGTGTTGATTTCCTCATTTTTGAGGATATCTGCCATCTTGGCCTTGGCTGTATTGATAACCTTACCACGAAGAGGCAAGATAGCTTGAAATTTACGGTCACGACCTTGTTTAGCCGAACCACCGGCAGAATCACCCTCGACCAGATAGAGTTCATTCTTGGCAGGGTTTTTGGACTGGGCTGGCGTTAATTTACCCGACAACAAGCCCTTGTCTTTTTTATTTTTCTTACCATTTCGGCTCTCATCACGCGCCTTACGTGCTGCTTCACGAGCGTCACGAGCCTTAATAGCCTTGCGAATGAGATTGGAAGCTAGTTCTCCATTTTCCATGAGGAAGAAAGTTAATTTTTCTGCGACAATGCTATCAACAATCGGGCGAGCCAGTGGGCTCCCTAGTTTATCCTTGGTCTGTCCTTCAAACTGAAGGTGTTCTTCCGGAACAAGGATAGAAAGGACGGCTGCTAATCCCTCACGGTAATCTGAACCCTCAAGATTTTTATCTTTTTCCTTGAGAAGACCAGTTTTTCGCGCATAGTCATTCATAACTTTGGTGATGGCTGACTTGAGTCCTGTCTCATGCGTTCCACCGTCCTTGGTGCGAACATTATTGACAAAGGATAAAATGTTATCTGAAAATCCATCATTGTACTGGAGGGCAACTTCCACTTGGAAACCATTGTCTTCCCCCTCAAAGTAAAGAACTGGCGTCAAGGTTTCCTTGTCTTCGTTCAGATAGGACACAAAGTCCTGAACCCCATTTTCATAGTGGAACTCGATTGCTTCATCTGTTCGCTTATCTGTCAAAGATAAGGTAACATTTTTTAGGAGAAAGGCAGACTCATTGAGACGTTCTGAAATGGTATTGTATTTGAAGTCAGTCGTAGAGAAAATCGTCGCGTCAGGCATGAAAGTGACTTTAGTACCTGTCTTAGACTTGGGTGCTGTACCAATTTTCTTCAAGGTTGTGACGGGTTTTCCACCATTTTCAAAACGTTGCTTGTAGACTGCACCATCACGGGTGATTTCAACTTCCAGCCAACTAGAAAGAGCATTAACGACCGAAGAACCCACCCCGTGGAGACCTCCAGATGTTTTGTAGCCACCTTGACCGAATTTTCCTCCAGCGTGGAGAATGGTAAAGATAACCTCAACAGTTGGAATTCCCATGGCGTGCATCCCAGTCGGCATCCCGCGACCGTGGTCCTCTACTGTTAAACTTCCGTCTTTATTGATAGTCACATCAATGCGATCACCAAAGCCAGACAAGGCTTCATCGACTGCATTGTCCACTATTTCCCAGACTAGGTGATGGAGACCCGCACCGTCGGTCGATCCGATATACATCCCCGGACGTTTACGGACCGCATCTAACCCTTCTAGCACCTGAATGGCATCATCATTGTAGTTATTAATATTGATTTCCTTTTTTGACACAAGGAACCTCCTATTTGTTCATCTTTTCTATTTTACAGGTTTTCTAGGGATTTTGCAAAGTTTTTCCCATTCAGTTGTCACAATTTCACAAGATATTCTCTGACTTTCCACAGCATTTCATGGTATAATAGGTCTATGATGACATTTGTATTATTAATTCTAGCTTATCTACTAGGTTCGATTCCGTCTGGTCTATGGATTGGACAAATTTTCTTTCAAACAAATCTGCGTGAACATGGTTCTGGAAACACCGGAACGACCAATACTTTCCGTATTTTAGGAAAAAAAGCAGGTGTGGCAACCTTTGTGATTGACTTTTTCAAAGGAACCTTGGCCACTCTGCTTCCGATTCTCTTCCAACTGCAAGGAATCTCACCTCTCGTCTTTGGACTTTTGGCTGTCATTGGACATACCTTCCCTATCTTTGCAGGCTTTAAGGGGGGCAAGGCTGTCGCAACAAGTGCAGGTGTGATTTTCGGTTTTGCGCCTGTCTTCTGCCTCTACCTAGCAGTCGTATTCTTTGGAAGCCTCTATCTAGGTAGTATGATTTCACTGTCTAGCGTTACTGCTTCTATTGCAGCCGTTATCGGAGTTCTCCTTTTTCCACTATTTAGATTTATCCTAAACAGCTATGACCCTCTCTTCATTTTGATTATCCTAGCACTTGCTAGCTTGATTATCATTCGTCACAAGGATAATATCACACGTATCAAAAATAAAACTGAAAATCTCGTCCCTTGGGGATTGAACCTAACCCATCAAAATCCTAACAAATAAAACGCCAGTTTGAAACTGACGTTTTTTTGTATGCTTATTTTGACTTGATGTAGTTGATACCGTCTGCCTTAGGCGCAACTGCTTTTCCAAAGAAGGCTGCTAAGACAAGAATGGTCAAGACATAAGGGGCGATTTGAAGGTAAACCGCTGGCACTCCTTGTAGGAAAGGCAATTGAGAACCGATAACTGCCAAACTTTGTGAAAGTCCAAAGAAGAGACTAGAAAGCATAGCACCGATTGGATTCCATTTACCAAAGATCATCGCAGCAAGAGCGATAAAGCCAGGACCGACAATAGTTGTCACTGAGAAGTTAACTGAAATGGATTGAGCATAAATCGCTCCACCAATTCCCCCTAGGAAACCTGAAATAATAACCCCAAGATATCGCATCTTGTAGACATTGATCCCCAAGGTATCCGCTGCCTGAGGGTGTTCACCAACAGAGCGAAGGCGAAGACCAAAGCGGGTCTTGAAGAGGATAAACCAAGCAAGGAAAGAGAAGGCAATCGCGATATAACCTAGTAGACTGGTTGACTTGAAGAAGATATCTCCAATCACTGGGATATCAGCCCAAACTGGGAAATCAAAACGTCCAAAAGTTTGGCTTAAGTTATCCGTTTGTCCTTTGTTATAAAGAACTTTAACCAAGAAAACCGCTAGGGCAGGAGCCATCAAGTTCAATACTGTACCACTGACAACATGGTCCGCACGGAAATGAACTGTAGCGACTGCATGGATGAGGGAGAAAATAGCTCCCACGATACCAGCAACTAACAAGGAAATCCAAGGGGTCGCTGCTCCAAGTTGTTCTGCAAATTCAAGGTTAAAGACAACTCCAGAAAAGGCTCCCATAACCATAATTCCTTCAAGACCAACGTTAACGACACCACCACGTTCAGAGAAAACTCCCCCGATACTCGTAAAAATAAGTGGTGCTGAGTAAATCAGCATAGAAGAGACCAAGAGGGTGAGTAATGTTATAATAGACATCCTTACTTACCTCCTTTAACTTGTTTTTTAGGTTTGACAAAGCGTTCGATAATGTAGTGAACGCTGACAAAGAAGATAATAGACGCTGTTACAATGCTAACAAGCTCAGACGGAACTTGCGCTGCGTTCATACCCGGTGCTCCTACTTGCAAAACTCCAAATAAGAAGGCTGCAAAGAGAATTCCAATTGGTGAATTTCCAGCAAGCAAACTAACTGCCATCCCGTTAAATCCGATAGCTAATGATGACCCCTGAACGTAAACGTTTTGGAAGGTTCCAAGTCCTTCGACCGCTCCACCAAGACCAGCCAAGGCACCAGAGATAATCATTGATAGGATGATTGTACGTTTTGCTGAAATACCAGCGTACTCTGAAGCATGGGGATTGAGACCAACTGCACGGATTTCAAAACCGAGAGTCGTTTTCTTAAGCAAGAACCAAATCACCCCAACAGCAATGATAGCAAAGAAGATACCGATATTCATCCGAGAATTGCCAGTCAACTCAGATAACCATGGTGTCTGGTAACTAGCATTGGCACTCACACGAATCGTTGAGTCTGTACTTTGCATAAAGTCTTTCGGGAAAGAATGAATAAAGGCGTTCCCTACATACAATACAATGTAGTTCATCATAATGGTTACGATAACCTCTGACGTACCGAGATAAGCTCTGAGAATACCTGGAATCGCACCAACAATTCCACCTGCGATCAGAGCAATCACTACAGTCGCTAAAATCAACATTGGACGTGGCATGTCTGGATGCGACAAGGCAAACCAACCGCTGAGAATCCATCCTGCTAGAGCTTGACCTGGCAAACCAACGTTAAAGAAACCTGCCCGACTAGCAACGGCAAAACCAAGACCAATCAATACTAGAGGTCCCATGGCACGGAAAATTTCCCCAATCCCACGAAGGCTACCAAAAGCTGTATAAAACAGCTCCTCATAACCCCAGATAGCATCGTAGCCGAAGATCCACATGACAATTGCTCCGAGCAAGATTCCTAAGAATACGGAAATCAAGGGAACCGAAATTTGTTGTAATTTTTTAGACATCACTCTTCTCCTTTCCCAAGTCTCCACCAGCCATCAAGACACCAAGTTCTTGTTTGTTAGTCGTTTCTGGCGATACAATACCTTGAATCTTACCATCATGAATAACAGCAATTCGATCTGAGACATTTAAAATCTCATCCAATTCAAAGCTGACAACAAGCACAGCTTTCCCGTTATCACGTTCTTCAATCAAGCGTTTGTGAATGTACTCAATGGCACCGACATCCAAACCACGAGTTGGTTGGCTGACGATAAGGAGTTCAGGATCACGATCAATCTCACGAGCAATAATCGCTTTTTGTTGATTTCCTCCTGAAAGAGCTGCTGCTGGAACAAATTCGCTTGCCGCACGGACATCAAATTCTTCCATTAATTGCTTTGCATGTGAAGTGATATTCGCATAGTTCAAAATACCATTCTTACTGAGTGGTTCTTTGTAGTAGGTTTGAAGAGCGATATTTTCTGAAATCATCATCTCCAAAATCAAGCCATCACGGTGACGGTCTTCAGGAACATGCCCTACACTGAGTTCCGTAATTTGTCGTGGGTGCATTCCCACGATTGATTTGCCTTTTAATTCAATACTACCAGACTCAACCTTACGAAGACCTGTAATGGCTTGAATGAGTTCAGATTGACCATTGCCATCAATACCTGCAATACCGACAATTTCACCAGCACGAACATCCAAGGATAGATTTTTTACTGCTGGTACACCGCGGTTTTCATTGACAACCAAGTCTTTGATAGACAAGACCACTTCTTTGGGTTGTGGTGCCTGTTTCTCCGTTTTAAAGGAGACAGAGCGTCCTACCATCATTTCTGCCAAATCAGCATTGGTAGCTCCAGCAATCTCAACCGTCTGGATTGATTTACCACGACGGATAACCGTCACTCGATTGGATACCGCACGAATTTCATCCAGTTTATGGGTAATCAAAATAATGGATTTTCCTTCTTTGACAAGGTTTTTCATGATAGCCATCAACTCGTCAATCTCAGAAGGAGTCAATACAGCTGTAGGTTCGTCAAAGATAAGGATATCAGCACCACGATAAAGTGTTTTTAAGATTTCTACACGTTGTTGGGCACCAACGGAAATGTCCGCCACCTTAGCAGCAGGATCCACTGCCAAACCATAACGTTCAGAAAGAGCCTTGATTTCTTTAGTAGCTTCAGCTATATCTAGCACACCATTTTTAGTGATTTCACTCCCCAAAATGATATTTTCAGCTACTGTAAAAGCTTCAACCAACATAAAATGTTGGTGAACCATCCCAATTCCTAGACTAGCAGCTTTAGAAGGTGAATCTAGTTTGACAACTTGACCATTCACCGCAATTTCACCACTAGTTGGCTCAAGAAGTCCTGCCAGCATATTCATCAGAGTGGATTTACCCGCTCCATTTTCTCCTAAAAGTGCATGGATTTCACCTTTTCGCAGTTGCAAATTGATCTTGTCGTTTGCTACAAATTCACCAAACACCTTGGTGATATCCCGCATCTCAATGACATTTTCGTGTGCCATATGCTCTTCCTTTCAGAGGTTTATTTTATTTCAATAAAACCTGCTAATCACATTAACAAGCTCTATTGAGACAAAAATTGCCTCAATTCTTAAAGAAGCGACCGATGGCCGCTTCCTAAGAAATGACTTTTATCCATTATTTTTCAGGAACTTTTACACTTCCGTCAAGGATTTTAGCTTTTACATCTTCGACAGCCTTTTTACCTTCTTCTGAAAGGTTTGTTACTGCCAAGTCAACCCCTTTATCTTTCAATGAGTAGACGATAACTTGTCCACCAGGGAATTCACCTTTTTCTGTTTTGTTGGCAATATCTTTTACAGTTGTACCAACTTGTTTCAATGTAGATACAAGAACGAAGTTTGATTCTTTACCATCTTTAGAAGTGTATTTACCTTCTGCTGCTTGGTCACGGTCTACACCAATAACCCAAACTTTTTCATTTTCATTTTTGCTTTCGTTCAAAGATTTTGCTTCAGCAAAGACACCAGCACCTGTACCACCAGCTGCTTGGTAGACAACGTCTGCACCTGCAGCGTATTGAGCTGCTGCAATTGTTTTACCTTTGGCAGCATCACCAAATGAACCAGCGTAGTCAACTTGTACTTTGATAGATGGGTCTACTGACTCAACACCAGCCTTAAATCCAGCAGCGAAACGTGAAATAACCTCAGATTCGATACCACCTACAAAACCAACTTGTTTTGTTTTAGTTGTTTTAGCTGCTGCAACACCAGCAAGGTAAGCTGCTTCGTTATCAGCAAATGTTACGCTCGCAACATTCTTTTGATCTTTGATCACATCATCAATCAAGACATAGTTTAAGTCAGAGTGGTCTTTTGCTGCCTCTTCAACTGCATTGTGAAGTGCAAAACCAACACCGAAGATCAGGTTGTAACTTCCAGCCGCTTGTTGCAAGTTGTTAGCATAGTCTGCTTCACTTGTTGATTGGAAATAAGTAAAGCCTTTATCTTTAGAAAGATTGTGTTCTTTACCCCAGTCTTGCAAACCTTCCCAAGCTGATTGGTTAAATGATTTATCATCAACACCACCAGTATCTGTTACGATCGCTGCTTTGGTCTTCATTTCAGATGAAGATGAAGCTGCGTTACGAGAAGAGCGGTTACCACATGCAGCAAGTCCAACTGCTGCCACTGCAACTAGACCAAGGCCTAGCCATTGTTTCTTGTTCATTACTGAACCTCCTAAATAAGATGTGCAACGATGTTGCAAGTATGGATTGGTTGGCCACAAGGACCACGTCACTCAGAGAGTGACTCAGACTAGTTTAAGTCTGTAAATGAGTATGGAAGTAACTCCCCGACCGTCATCTCGACCGTCGATTTATCTTTAGCGACTAAAGTCACTTTTAGATCTTGTTCAAAAAATTCAACCATGACCTGGCGGCAAGCACCACATGGCGAGATAGGTTTTTCAGTTTGTCCGTAGACAATCAATTCTGAAAATTTCCGTTGTCCCTCCGAAACTGCTTTGAAAATAGCGGTACGCTCTCCACAATTAGTCAAGGGATAACTAGCATTCTCGATGTTCACACCCGTATAAATACTACCATCCTTGGCTACTAAAACAGCTCCGATGGGAAAGTGAGAATAGGGGACATAGGCTTGTTTGCTGGTTTCAATTGCTAGTTCAATCAACTCAGTAGTCGCCATCTGCCAATTCTCCTTTTAAAATCGCAACGCCAGCAGATGTTCCGATACGGGTAGCGCCTGCTTCCACAAAAGCGACAGCATCTGCATATGAACGCGCTCCACCAGCCGCCTTAACACCCATATCTGGCCCGACTGTTTTGCGCATCAACTGAACATCCTCAATAGTGGCACCACCAGTTGAAAATCCAGTTGATGTTTTGACAAAGTCAGCGCCTGCTTTCTGGGATAATTGGCAGGCCACAACCTTTTCATCGTCTGTCAACAAGCAGGCTTCAATAATAACCTTAACCAACTTGTCACCACTTGCTTCTACAACAGCACGGATGTCCGACTCAACTAAATCAAGATTGCCTGATTTGAGGGCACCAACATTGATAACCATATCAATCTCATCTGCACCGTTTTGAACAGCTTCTTTTGTTTCAAAAGCTTTCACAGCTGAAGTTGTTGCTCCCAAAGGAAAACCTACTACTGTACAAACCTTTACATCTGAACCATCAAGTCCTATGTTCGCATGTTTCACCCATGTGGGATTGACACAAACGCTGGCAAAGTCATACTCACGCGCTTCAGATAGCAAACGATCAATTTGTTCTTGGCTTGCATCTTGCTTTAAAAGCGTATGATCAATATATTTATTTAACTTCATATTCGGATTCTCCCTGATTTTATGAGATAATTTCTATAATTTCTCGTAAACTTTGCACTCCATCATTTATTTTAACATATTTTTGAAATTCTGTAACTAGTTCAGAAGAAATTTTTCCATTTGTATAAACTTTTGCAACAATTTCTCCTTTTTGAACGGAGTCTCCAACTTTCTTTTCAAAAACAATCCCTGTTTCATAGTCCAAGTCATCAGACTTGACTGCACGACCGGCTCCTAGTCTCATGGCATAGAGCCCAAATTCCATAGCTGGAAGAGCTGAAATAACACCCGTTTCTTGAGCAGGGACTTCCACCACATGGTCAACTTTGACGGGGCGATAGAGATCATCTAAATCACCGCCTTGTGCTACTACCATTTCTTCAAACTTAGCCAGTGCTTGGCCATTATCAAGATGTTGACGGATTTCCTCAATCGTTTTCTCAACATCAGCCAAGCCAAGCATAATCTGAGCCAATTCGCAGATAAAGTGACTAATATCTTCTCGGCCTTTTCCTTGAAGAATCTCGATCGCCTCAAGGATTTCGAGACGATTGCCAATGGCTCTTCCCAAGGGCTGACTCATATCGGTAATGACTGCTACTGTCTTTCGACCAACAGCCTTACCAAGTTCCACCATGGTTTGAGCCAATTCGCGCGCCTCATCAACAGTCTTCATGAAGGCACCCTCACCGACCGTTACATCTAGCAAAATGGCATCCGCTCCAGCAGCGATTTTCTTACTCATGACAGAACTAGCAATCAAAGGAATAGTGTCGACAGTCGCTGTCACATCACGAAGCGCATAGAGAAGTTTGTCTGCTTTAACCAGCTGGTCAGACTGACCAATGACGGATACACCAATATCTTGAACCTGTTTGATAAAATCCTCTTGACTACGCTCAACTTGGTAGCCCTTGATCGCTTCTAACTTATCTAAGGTTCCGCCAGTGTGTCCTAGTCCACGACCACTCATTTTTGCAACCGGTACACCAAAGCTGGCTACTAAAGGAGCTAAAATCAAGGTCACCTTATCACCAACACCACCTGTCGAGTGTTTATCTACTTTGATACCATCTATGGCTGACAAATCAAACTCCTGACCTGTCTCAACCATATTCATGGTCAGGTCAGAAATCTCACGTGTGGTCATTCCTTTGAAATAAACAGCCATAGCAAAGGCAGACATTTGATAATCTGGAACAGTTCCAGCCACATAGCCTTCTACCAGCCATTTGATTTCAGCTGCAGTCAGTTCTTGACCATCTCGTTTTTTTTGGATTAAATCAACTGCTCTCATTCTTTCACACTTCTAAGGATATAGTATCCCTTATCTTTCTTTACGATTTCACAATTTCCAAAAACGTCTTCCATCTTACTTTTAGCACTAGGAGCCCCCTGTTTTTTCTGAATGACGATGATCAAATCTCCTCCGTCTTTCAAGAAATCTCTGCTCTTTTCGATAATCTCATGAACAACTTGTTTACCCGCTCGAATCGGCGGATTGGAAATAACATGGTCAAACTTCCCTTCAACTTGTTCATAGATATTGGATTGGAAAATCGTCGCTGAAACTTGGTTTCTCTCAGCATTTTGTCGCGCTAGGTCCAAGGCACGATTATTGATATCGACCATGGTTGCCTGAACTCCATAAACCTTGACCAAAGAAAGCCCTAAGGGACCATATCCACAGCCTACATCAAGGACCGTTTCTCCTTTGTTAACCTCTAGACACTTCAATAAAAGCTGACTCCCAAAGTCGACCATTTTCTTGCTAAAAACACCCGCATCCGTCAAAAAGGTCATTTTTTGTCCCAACAGCTCCACTCTCAACTCATGAATGTCGTGAGCAGCGTCAGGATTTTCTGCATAATACATTTTACTCATGAAACTATTTTACCATATTTTAGTGAAATGTTAAATCGTTTACAAAGCTGAAATTCAACAAACAAACTAAATCTGTTATGATAATAATTAAATGATCTTTGTATTTTTCACTCTATTTTTCCCTGTTAGAGGCAACTTATAGCAACTTTCAAGAATCAGAATGATAAATATCGAATTTCATTCTCTCTTTGACTACGAAATATGATATACTAAGATATCGAACGAGGAAAAATTATGACCAACGAATTTTTACATTTTGAGAAAATCAGCCGCCAAACCTGGCAGTCCTTGCATCGCAAAACAACTCCTCCCTTGACGGAAGAAGAACTGGACTCCATCAAGAGTTTTAACGACCAAATCAGCCTACAAGATGTGACAGACATCTATCTGCCACTGGTTCACCTTATCCATATCTATAAAAAAGCCAAAGAAGATTTGTCTTTCTCAAAAGAAATCTTTCTTCAAAGAGATAGCAAGCCCCAACCTTTTATTATTGGGGTTTCGGGTAGTGTTGCTGTGGGGAAATCGACCACTAGTCGCCTCCTACAAATCCTTCTCTCCCGTACACTTGCCGATGCTACTGTAGAACTAGTGACAACGGATGGATTTCTCTATCCCAACCAAACTTTAATTGAGCAAGGTATCTTAAATCGCAAAGGTTTTCCAGAGAGTTATGGCATGGAAGCCTTACTGAATTTTCTTGATCGCTTAAAAAATGGACAGGATGTCGATATTCCAGTCTATTCTCATGAAGTGTATGACATCGTTCCTGGGGAAAAACAACGGGTCAAAGCTGCTGATTTTGTCATTGTCGAAGGAATCAATGTCTTCCAAAATCCTCAAAATGAGCGCCTTTACATCACTGATTTCTTTGATTTCTCCATCTATGTGGATGCTGCTGTCGAAGACATTGAAGGTTGGTATCTGGATCGTTTCTTAAAACTCCTCAGCTTTGCCCAAAATGATCCCAACAGCTACTACCACCGCTTTACGCAAATGCCGATTGGAGAGGTCGAAGCCTTCGCTCATCAGATCTGGACCAGCATTAATCTAATAAATCTACAAAACTATATCGAACCGACAAGGAATCGTGCCGAGATCATTCTCCACAAGGCTAAAAACCATGAAATCGATGAAATTTACCTAAAAAAATAATTTCCCCTTGTCAAAATCTGAGTTTTCAGATATAATGGTATAGTTAGTAAATATGGAGGTAAGAACATTGGCAAACATTAAATCAGCTATCAAACGCGCTGAATTGAACGTTAAACAAAACGAAAAAAACTCAGCTCAAAAATCAGCTATGCGTACTGCTATCAAAGCTTTCGAAGCAAACCCTTCTGAAGAACTTTTCCGTGCTGCTAGCTCAGCTATCGACAAAGCAGAAACTAAAGGTTTGATTCATAAAAACAAAGCAAGCCGCGATAAAGCTCGTCTTTCAGCTAAACTTGCTAAATAAGAAACAGTCCATTGAGGCTGTTTTTTTGTCCTCTAATAAGAAAAGGTAGAAAATGAAAATCGCAATCATCGGATATTCTGGAGCTGGTAAGTCAACTCTAGCTGAGAAGTTATCAAACTACTACTCCATCCCCAAACTGCATATGGATACTCTCCAATTTCAGCCTGGTTGGCAAGACAGTGACCGCAATTGGATGGAAACTGAGATGAAAAACTTCCTCACTAGTCACTCAGACTGGGTCATCGATGGCAACTACTCTTGGTGCTATTACGAGGAAAGAATGCAGGAAGCTGACCAAATCATCTTTCTCAACTTTTCCCCATGGACTTGTCTCTTTCGAGCCTTTAAACGGTATCTCACATACCGAGGCAAGGTCAGAGAAAGCATGGCAGCAGGCTGCCCTGAACGCTTTGACTGGAACTTTATCAGATGGATTCTCTGGGATGGACGGAGCAAATCCGCTAAGGAACGTTATCAGCGGGTTCAAGAAACCTATCCAGAGAAAATAATTGTTCTCAGGTCGCAAAAGGAGATAGACAACTTCTTAGAAAATCTCACACATAACAAGAAAAACCAACGTGCCTAACGTTGGTTTTTTGCTTTTACCCAATCACACTTCCGTTTGGTACAGCTGGATCAACTGTGAGAAGGGTTAATTTGCCATCATGTTCAGCTGAGAGAATCATCCCTTGGCTGACATATTTTTTCATCATCTTGCGTGGTTTGAGGTTGGCAACGATTTGGACTTTCTTGCCGACCAATTCTTGTTCGTTTGGATAGTATTTTGCAATTCCTGAGAGGATTTGACGATCTTCACCATCACCAGCATCGAGGCGGAATTGAAGCAACTTATCAGAACCTTCTACTTTAGAAACTTCTTTGACTTCTGCGACACGGATTTCAACCTTGTCGAAGTCTTCAAACTTGATTTCTTCCTTGTTTAGTTTGAGTTCGACTTCATCTGGATTCCATTCCTTTTCGACTGCTGGTTTATTACCTTCCATTTGTTCCTTGATATAGGCGATTTCTTCTTCCATATCCAGACGTGGGAAGATTGGGGTTCCTTTGGCAACTACTGTCACACCTGCAGGAAAGTCAGCCAAGTTCAAGTTCTCAAGACTCGCCACTTCTTCCAAGCCAAGTTGAGTCATGACCGCACGACTAGTTTCCATCATAAATGGTTCAATCAAGTGAGCTACGATACGAAGGCTGGCTGCCAAGTGGCTCATGACACTTGCCAATTGGTCACGAAGAGCTTCATCCTTGGCCAAGACCCATGGAGCTGTCTCATCAATGTATTTGTTGGTACGTGAGATAAGCGTCCAAACTGCTTCTAAAGCACGTGGGTAGTCAACTGCTTCCATGTGTGTATGGTAATCAGCAATTGATTCAGTAGCTACCTGAGCAAGAACATTGTCAAATTCTGTCACACCTTCTACATAGGCTGGAATTTGCCCATCAAAGTACTTGTTAATCATAGAAATCGTACGGTTTAGGAGATTTCCAAGGTCATTGGCCAATTCATAGTTGATACGGCCTACATAGTCTTCTGGAGTGAAGGTTCCATCTGAACCAACTGGAAGGCTACGCATGAGGTAGTAACGAAGTGGATCAAGCCCATAACGTTCTACTAACATTTCAGGATAAACGACATTACCTTTAGACTTAGACATCTTGCCGTCTTTCATGACAAACCAACCATGGGCAATCAAACGATCTGGGAGTTTCATATCCAACATCATAAGAAGGATTGGCCAGTAGATTGAGTGGAAACGAAGGATGTCTTTCCCTACCATGTGGAAGACCGTTCCATTCCAGAACTTGTCGTAGTTAGCATAATCGTCTTGACCGTAACCAAGAGCAGTCGTATAGTTGAGAAGGGCATCAATCCAAACATAAACTACGTGTTTTGGATTAGATGGTACTGGCACACCCCAAGTAAAGGTTGTACGAGATACGGCTAAGTCTTCCAAACCTGGCTCGATGAAGTTACGCAACATTTCATTGAGGCGACCATCAGGAGTGATGAAGTCAGGGTGAGATTTGAAAAATTCAACCAGTCGGTCTTGGTATTTGCTGAGGCGAAGGAAATAAGATTCTTCAGAAACCCATTCGACCTCGTGGCCTGATGGAGCGATACCGCCCGTCACATTTCCAGCTTCGTCACGGAAAACTTCTGCAAGCTGGCTTTCTGTAAAGAATTCCTCATCTGATACTGAATACCAGCCAGAATATTCACCCAAGTAGATATCATCTTGAGCAAGCAAGCGTTCAAAGACCTGAGCCACAACTTTTTCATGGTAATCATCAGTTGTACGGATAAATTTATCGTATGAGATATCTAGTAATTTCCAGAGTTCTTTGACTCCAACTGCCATCCCATCAACATAAGCTTGTGGTGTAATACCAGCTTCTTCTGCTTTCTGTTGGATCTTTTGACCATGCTCGTCAAGACCTGTCAAATAAAAGACATCGTACCCCATAAGGCGTTTGTAACGTGCTAGGACATCACAGGCGATGGTTGTGTAGGCAGAACCGATATGAAGTTTACCAGATGGATAGTAAATCGGTGTTGTAATATAAAAATTCTTTTCAGACATAACTTTTCCTTTCCAGGCAAATGAAACCTGTTTTTCTAACACTTCATTATATCATATTTTTAGTGATTTTCGATAGGAAAATCCATACAAAAACAAGATAGACAAGTGTCCATCTTGTTTATCTTATTCATAGCGAAGGGCTTCAATTGGATCAAGCTTAGACGCTTTATTGGCTGGTAAGACCCCAAAGATCATACCAACGCTGGCCGAAACAGCCAAGCTAAAGAGAGCAATCGGTAGCGAGACACCAATTTCTATTCCTTCCATCATATTTTTTAGCAAGGCTCCTGCTAGTGCGGTCAAGCCTGCTGCACTAACAAGTCCGATAAGACCACCTAATAAGGTCAAAATCATGGACTCAATCAAAAACTGTACCAAGATATTAGCCCGTGTAGCTCCCAATGCTTTACGAAGACCAATCTCACGAGTACGCTCCGTTACAGAAACCAGCATAATATTCATAACTCCAGTCCCTCCCACAAAGAGAGAGATTCCTGCGATAGCACTAATAATAGCGGTCATAAAACCAAAGATTTGCTGAACCTCTGCAAAAGCGGCGGTTTCGTCTACAACCTGATATTCTCCCTGCTGTACTCCTGCAATTTCTGTCATCTTGCGTGCGAGTTCTGGCCCCAAAGTCGGAGTTAGACTCGTATCATTCACACGAAAGACAATATTAGAAATTTCCTCTACATTAAAATTAGCTGCTACAGAAGCATTGGTTGTAATCGGTAAACCACCTACACCAAACATCTTAGCACTTTTAACAGCAGGACTAGAGTAAACACCAATCACACGATAGCTATATCCATTGGCTGAAATGATTTGATTGAGTGCTGCCTGAGGCGAGTCAAAAAGACTTTTAGCGAGTTCTTCATCTAGCAAAATCACACTTGCAAAATCTCGGTAATCTTGTTCTCTCAGATCCCTACCTGCAATAATTTTATTTTCTACAGCAGACATATAAGTCATATTTCCACCTGTCAGACTTGCTCTCTCTACCTTTTTATCCTTATAGGTCAAAGTAACATTTGTACTATTAGTCACATAATAGCCATCTACACCTTTTAGTTTGGCAGCTTCCTTAACCCACGATTCCTGTGTTTTAGGTGGTTCTACGTGAACATCTTCTTTACCAGATAGTGTCAGTGCAGATTGCTTTTGTGTAAAAGAACCGTCCTTACTTTTAATTGGTGAGAAAAACACCTGAATATTTTTCTGAGATTTTGTCATATTTTTATTGACCTGACGAGACATAGAGTCCCCTAAAGCCATGATGACAACTACTGAAGAGACTCCGATGATAATGCCAATCATGGTCAAAAAGGAGCGCATCTTGTGTGCCATAATAGATGAAAAGGCAAATTTCAGATTTTGCATCTTAGTTCTCCTTTCCTTCCAAACGAGCGCTATCAGACGAAATAACTCCATCACGGATTACAATCTGGCGTTTTGCATAGGCTGCAATTTCGGGCTCGTGCGTTACCATAATAATCGTCTTGCCTTCTTCATTTAACTCAACCAAGAGTTCCATGATTTGGCTTCCTGTTTTCGTATCCAAGGCGCCTGTTGGTTCATCAGCTAGGATGATTGAGGGATCGTTAACAAGAGCACGCGCAATGGCCACCCGTTGTTTTTGACCGCCAGACAACTCCGAAGGAAGGTGATGAATACGATCAGTCAACTCTACTTTACTCAGATATTCCTCTGCCAACTTGCGACGTTGGGCAGCTGGAACTCCTGCATAAATCAAGGGTAACTCAACATTTTGAACAGCATCCATCTTTGACAAAAGAAAGAACTGTTGAAAGACAAAGCCAATTTGTTGGTTACGTACCTGTGCCAACTGCTTTTCACCTAGACGGGCCACTTCTTGACCTTCTAGATAGTATTCGCCGCTAGTTGGGGTGTCCAGCATTCCGATGGTATTCATCAGAGTAGATTTACCCGAGCCAGATGGTCCCATAATGGCAACAAATTCCCCTTCGCCAATCTCCAAATTAATATTTTTCAAGACCTGCAGTTCCTGTTCGCCATTTTGATAGCTCCGGCAGATGTTTTTTAGACTAATTAGTTGTTTCATCAGCCTTCACCTCTTTTCCTTCTTCCAAGGAAGTCGTTGGATTACTGATGACTTTGGTTCCGTCTGTCAAACCAGATGTGATCTCTTGGTTTTCTGCGTCAGCATTTCCTAGGCTAACTTCGATTTTCTTAGCCTTATTCTCTTCGTCAACAACCCAAACGTAGTTTTTTCCGTCTTCAGTAATGACACTGGTTAAGGGTACGAGGATTGATTTCTTGTCACTTTTAACCTCAACACTAACGGTAAAACCTGGTCTCAAATCACCAATCTCACTCGTTACTTCAATCGTATAAGGATATTTAGAACCAGTATTCCCCCCAGTTATAGCATTCGTTCCTTCTCCACTATTTTTAGGGTAAGCTGAAATAAAGCTGATCTTCCCTGTCCAAGTTTTATCTTGGTAAACTTTAGAAGAGAAGGTCACTTCTTGGCCAACAGAAAGATTGGCAAGATTGTACTCAGAAAGTTCTCCCTTGACTTGTAGATTGTCGTTACTTACTACATGAACCATCACTTGATTTGCAACAGTTGTGGACTTTGATACATTGCGATTAACTTCTACAACTGTACCTTCTAGCGTACTCAAAACCTTTGTTGCGTCCAATTGGGCCTGCGCCTTTTTAAGTTGCGCCTCTGCATCAGCACGACTATCACGAGCATCACTAATCTGAGAATCAATGGAAGAGACAGAAGAACCCTGTGCTCCATCATCATATTCTTCCGAATCAGCTAGAGTGTTGTTTCGTGATTCCTTCAGGTCATTGATACGACGATCAGCCTTGGCTATGGCACGGTTAGCTGCATCATAAGCAGATTGCGCTTCTGTGCTGTTGTATTTTACGATCGCTTGTCCTTTGTCAACCTTATCTCCAACAGAAACCAAGATTTCATCCACCTCACCCTTACTTGCATCCAAATAAACATATTGTTCATTTTTTGCGGTGACAGTACCAGATAAAAGAACAGAGGATGCAACTGTTCCTTCCTTTGCGACTACGAGACGCGATGTGTCATCCTTACCGGCAGCCTGAGAGGGCTGTCTAAATAGCAAAATACCCGCTGCACTGGTTATAATAATACTTGCAGCACCAATAGCTGTGTATAGTTGCCATTTTTTAGTTTTCTTATTCCCCTTCATCACAAAACTCCTATTTTATTTTCAATACAAAGACTATTATAGCAAATTTACCTACTCTAAACAATGATTGTTCAGAGAGAAAAGAGAACAATTCAGGAAACATGCCTTGTTTCCATTTGATTTATGCGAAATTGTACTAGTAACATCATACACCTTATTTCTATATTTAGCAAGTGATTTCTGCTATTTCTTTAGGGCGTAGCAGATTTTTGCATTCAAAAAATAAAAACGATAGAATATGACTATCAAAGCTATAAGGAGTTTTCTATGAGAGAATATGATATCATCGCTATCGGTGGAGGAAGCGGCGGCATTGCCACTATGAACCGAGCTGGCGAACACGGTGCTAAAGCAGCTGTTATCGAAGAGAAAAAATTAGGTGGAACTTGTGTCAACGTTGGCTGTGTTCCTAAGAAAATCATGTGGTATGGAGCGCAAATCGCTGAAAGCTTCTACCACTATGGCCCTGACTATGGTTTTACAAGTTCAGATGTTCAATTTGATTTTGCTAAACTTCGTCAAAATCGTGAAGCCTACATCGACCGTGCCCGCTCGTCTTATGATGGAAGTTTCAAACGCAACGGTGTTGATTTGATTGAAGGTCGTGCTCATTTTGTTGATGCTAACACCGTCAGCGTCAATGGTGAATTGATTCGTGCCAAGCATATCGTGATTGCGACTGGCGCTCGTCCAAGCATCCCAACTATCCCTGGAGCTGAACTCGGTGGTAGCTCAGACGATGTCTTTGCTTGGGAACAACTTCCTGAATCTGTTGCGATTCTTGGTGCTGGCTATATTGCTGTTGAATTAGCTGGTGTTCTCCACGCACTAGGAGTAAAAACGGATTTGTTTGTGCGTCGCGATCGTCCCTTGCGCACTTTTGACAACTACATCGTTGAAGGTCTTGTCAATGAAATGGAAAAAACAGGCCTACCTTTGCACACGCATAAGGTACCCGTCAAGCTCGAAGAAACGGAGGAAGGTATTACCATTCATTTTGAAGACGGTTCTAGTCACACTGCCAGCCAAGTTATCTGGGCTACCGGTCGCCGTCCAAATGTAGACGGTCTGGAGTTAGAAAAAGCTGGCGTCACACTCAACCAACGTGGATTTATCCAAGTGGATGAGTATCAAAATACAGTTGTAGATGGCATCTATGCCCTTGGGGACGTTACTGGAGAGAAAGAACTGACCCCAGTAGCTATCAAGGCAGGACGTACCCTATCTGAGCGCCTCTTCAACGGGAAAACAAATGCCAAGATGGACTACACGACTATCCCTACTGTTGTCTTCTCCCACCCAGCAATCGGAACCGTTGGTTTAACTGAGGATCAAGCTATCAAAGAATACGGCCAAGATAACATTAAAGTCTACAAATCAAGCTTTGCATCTATGTACTCTGCCGTTACAAGCCATCGTCAAGAATCTCGCTTCAAACTCATCACCGCCGGTGCTGACGAAAAAGTTGTTGGCCTTCACGGACTCGGTTACGGAGTAGATGAAATGATTCAAGGATTTGCTGTTGCCATCAAAATGGGAGCGACCAAGGCCGACTTTGATGCTACAGTAGCTATCCACCCAACTGCTTCTGAAGAATTTGTGACCATGCGCTAATTATCGAAAGAGACTTCTTGAGCTCTCTTTTTACATGCAAAATCGGCTGTTACAGGTTTGTTACCTCTTCATAAAAAATAAGTTGACTTTTCCTTCTGAATTAGTATAATAGTTACTATAATTTCGAAAAGAGGTTAACAGTTTTGGAAAAAGCTCATATCTATGCTATCCCTGCTATCGGTGCTGCTCTCATCGCCGTATTGGCACAAATCAGTCTCCCTATCGGTCCTGTCCCCTTCACTCTGCAAAACTTTGCGATCGGTCTGATTGCTACTGTTTTTAGACCCAGAGAAGCTGTTCTATCTGTAGCTCTCTATCTCTTGCTGGGTGCCATTGGTTTACCTGTTTTTGCAGGGGGAGGGGCTGGATTTCACGTTTTAGTCGGCCCAAGTGCAGGTTATCTTTGGTTCGACCTTATCTATGCTGGACTTACATCTTATCTCATCCATCAAAATAGTGGCTACATTCGCATTTTCCTAGCCAACCTCTTGGGTGACTCCCTCGTCTTTGTCGGAGGCATTCTCAGCCTCCACTTCCTAGCTGGTATGCCATTTGATCAGGCACTAGCTGTCGGTGTCCTTCCCTTTATCCTTCCTGATCTTGGTAAGATCATTGCCATTAGTTTCATTGGTCGTCCCCTACTCGAACGATTAAAAAGCCTTCCATATTTTTCAAGATAAAAGAATAGTCCAGAACAATTGTTCTGGACTATTTCCTTTCCAATTACTTCCTAAGAACTAACTGAAAATCAACTCTCATCTAGAGATTATTTATTTTTACGGCTTACAAAGTACAATCCACCAGTCACTGCCATCAAAGCAAGTCCTGCAACTACTGCTACATTAGATGCTTTTTCACCAGTGTTAGGAAGTTGAGGTTTTTGTCCTGGTTTTCCTGGTTCATTTGGTTCACCTGGTGTTGGTTCTTCTGGAACGTATGTATTTGTGATATTGAGGCCTTCTACTTTAGATGAATAACCTTCAACCGGTACTTCTTCTACAGAGTACTTGATTTCTGTATCTTTAGTATCTTTATAACGCTCAAGACCAGTAAACTCATAAGTCCAACCACTTGCTTCTGAAGCTATTGCAGTTTTACCAGTATCTTTACCATCCGCAAGAAGTTTCACAGTGATAGAAGATGGACGAGCGTCTTTATGGTTTTCATCACCTTTCCAGATCTTATGACCTTTTACAGATGTTTTCACTGGTGTGTATTCATTGGTAACTGTGTACTTACCATCTTTGTCAGTAGTAACTGTTGAGGTATATTCTTTCACAGCCACTTCTTTGACAGTGTACTTGATTTCTTGACCATTTTCATACTTAGGAAGTTTTTTAGATTCAAACTTCCAACCAGTTTTTTCTGAAACTTCAATTTCTTGAACGACTTTATCGCCATTAAGAATTTGAACTTTCACTTTATCTGCACGTTTGCCGCTTTGGTTGTTGTTATCTTTCCAAACCTTAGTTCCTGAAAGGATAACTGTATCTGGTGTGTAATTGTTTGTCACTACTTGACCAGTTACAGAGGCTTTATAGCCAGCTGGTACATCTACTTCATCGATAGAGTAAGTGATTTCTTTACCAGCTTCGTATTGTGGAAGATTTGTGAATGATGCTACCCAAGTGTTAGCGTCTGTCTTATCCTTAGCTGTCAAGGTCAATTTCTTACCTTCAACGGCTACTGGATCCGCATTTCCTACTTTTTTATAAAGTTGAACGGTTACGGACTCAGGACGTTTGCCGTCTTGGTTGTTCGCGTCGTTCCATACTTTTGTTACCTTGTAGTCGATTTCTTTTGGTGCATATTTGTTTGTGATGGTAAAGTCTGTAATAGTTGATTCGTATTCTGCTACGGCTTCTTCTGTTACAGTGTATTTGATTTCTTTACCAGCTTTATATTTTGCTAATTTTTCGAATGTAGCAGTCCAAGTTCCGTCTGTGGCTGCTTGAACTTCTTTTGATGCGACTTTCTGACCGTCTGCTAAAAGATTGATTGTAATCTTAGTTGGACGTTTGCCGTCTTGGTTGTTCGCGTCATCCCAGTTCTTAGTTGCTTTTACATCAACTGTTTCTGGAGAATAGCTATTTGTGATAGTGAATCCTGATGCAGCGCCACCAGCAACGTCAGAAGTATAACCAGTAACACTTACTTCTACTACAGTATACTTGATAGGTGTTCCGCCTTTATCAGCATCAAGGTTTGTGAAGCTTCCAGCCCAACCGTTTGCTTCATTCAATGTAAGTGTTTCACCAGTGTCTTGACCGTCTGCAAGCAATTTAACTGTGATAGAAGATGGACGTTTACCATCTTGGTTGTTAGCATCGTTCCATACTTTCTTCACAGGAACTGCAGTTTTGGCTGGAGTGTATTTGTTTGTAAATACAAGATCTTTTGCTTCTTTTGAAGCAGTTGCTTTCAATTCAGTTGCGCTTACTTTTTCAACAGTTACTTCAACTTCTTGAACTGTCTTATCGTAAGTGATTCCTGTTTCAGTTCCAGCAACTTCAGAGATGGTGTACTTGTGAGTTCCCACCTGGCTCTCATCATATGAGATTGGTGAGAAGGCCACTGTACTGTCTGCGGCGTTTGTCACTGTTTCAACAACAGTTCCATCTTCCTTCTTCAATTCAAAGCTGTATTTACCTGCTTCAAGGTCTTTACCTTCAAGAACTTTCTTAGCTCCAAGAGTTACACTTGTAGCTCCTGCTGGAGTGTAAGTATTCTCGAATGCTTTTTCATCGTCGTAAGAAACAGTTGCTTCAAGGGCACCTTTGCCGTTATCCGCTACAGTTACTGTAGCTGTGATTGTTTTCGTATCGTAGGTGATACCTGTAGCAGTGCCAGCTTTTTCAGCAATCTTGTAAGTGAAAGTTCCAGCTTTATCGAATTCCAAGACTGAGAACTTAACGTTTCCATCTTTGTCATTCTTGACTGTTTCTTTCACATTACCGTCTTGGTCTGTCAAAGTAAACTCAAACTCATCAGCTTTCAACTCACGACCAGTAAGTGTTTTCTTAACTGCAAGAGTAGCTGGAGTTTTTGAAGCTCCGTAGCTGTTGTTGAATTCTTTGTCCGCTGGGTAAGTTACGTTAGCAGTAAGTTTTCCTTCACCATCGTCTGTAACTTCTACTGTGACTTTAACTTCAAGACTATCGTATGTTACACCGTCAATAGTTTGTCCAGCGTTAGTTTCAACGATAGTGTATTTGTAAGTACCAGCTGCAGTGTATTCGATTGGAGCGAATGCCACTTTGCCATCGGCAGTGTTCTTCACTTTTTGAACTTCTGAGCCATCTGCGTCGTTCTTCAATACAAACTCAAACTCATCAGCTTTCAAGGTACGACCTGAAAGAGCTTTTGTTACTTCAATAGGAGCTGAAGTTTTCTCAACAGCGTATGTATTTTCAAAAGTCTTATCATCGTTTTCGTAAGCGACAGCTGCAGACAATTTGCCCTCAGCATCTGCTGTTACAGTAACTGTAACGCCAACAGGGTTGGCATCGTAAGTAACACCTTTTTCAGTTGTGTTCGCTTTTTTCTCAACGATGTGGTAGTTGTATGTACCAGCTTTGTCAAATGTCAATTCAGCAAAGCTGATATTTCCTTCCGCATCATTTGTTACTGTTTCAACAACTTTGTTTGTCTTATCATCGAACAAGTCGAATTCAAACTCTCCAGCTTTCATAGCTCGACCAGTCAATTTTTTAATTGCTTGAATTTGAGCTTTTGTGCTGTTGCGTTTGTTTGAGATTGTTTTGATAACACCTTCTTTACCGACTGTTACCTTAATTGGAGTAGAATCCAATTGGTAACCTTTAGGAGCTTCAACCTCAGTAATGGTGAATTCACCTTTCTTAACATCCTCTTCTGAAAATACTGGCGATTGTGCAATACCATTATCGTCTGTTTCAGTGATTTTTTCGCTAACAGTAGCGCCGTCCGGAGGGGTAATTTTAAATTTTGCTCCTTTTAGACGATCTTGTGTTTTTTCATCTACCTTGTATAGAGTGATTCGATAACCTGTTTCCAGTTGGATAGTACCACCTGATGCAACTGTAGAATTTCCCACTTGCTTCGCAATCGTATCTTGTTGATCATCTCTGGTTGTTAGAACCTTATCATTTCCCTTAACTTCAACATTGTTTTGAACTTTGGTTCCATCCCCAGGAGCGGTCGAATCATAGTGGATTAGATAAGCCGCAGGTTTCCCATTTTTTGTAATAGACTTCGCGTTCAAAATCGTGATTGTGAAATCTGTATACGATTCGTTCCACTTGATTTGGTAATCTGTTCCAGCTTGTAGTACAGTTTTATCTTGTAAGGTGTAAGTTTTATCAAACCATCCAGCAGTAACCGTCAAGGTTTCTGGAATAAACTGCATCGGTGAAAAGTCTGAGTCTGCCCAGTCGTGGATTTCAAGTTTATCATAGGCAGCTTGTTTAGGATTCACACGGACATTCCAATTATGAAGATAATCACCTTTTTTACCAAGTAAAGGAGAATCCCATTTTTCTTTACTGATGGTTCCACTGAATTTGTTAAAGTTTGTTTTACCAATTCCGTCAGAATAATCTATGGCAGCAGCATTTTTAAAGCGAACTTTTTGGCTGATTTCATTTTTAGTTTCAGACTTGTTAAAATTGATAGTCTGTTCTTCTAGTTCTTTCTTTGAACTAAAAGCGACATAGAAGGTACCTTTAACACCTTGAACTTGAGCTCCTCCTTTTTTAGCAAGGTAGTCTTGCAAGTTCTTTAAAGTGATTGTTACCTTTCCACCCTTATTTTCCCCATCAGAAACGACCTTAACATCTCCTACAGCTGTATTCGTTTCCTTGTCTTTAAGCTCAAATGATTCGGCTTTGACTGTTAGTGGAGCTGGCACAGTTAGTGTAAATGTGTCTCCATCATTCAGATTGCCATCATATTGGCTCAAATCGAAATCAGTAGCAAACTTATAGTTTGCATAACTGTGTTTTTGAGGTGATAAATTGTAAACTCCTTTTGAATCAGATTGTAAGAACTTACTATTATCAACCTCCCAGATGCTCACGTTAGTAATAACCTTCGTCAGCTCTTTTGCTTGGACTGCATTTGTCAAAGTAGCAGAACCAAACAGAACTAAAAGTGGCGTTAAAATATAGAGCCACAATTTTTTTAATTTCATAACTTTCCCTTCTAAATCATTAAAATGAACTGATCCATACACCATTTCCCGTCAATAAGTAACACCCCTTTCAACGATATTATCTCTTACATGCTTACTACATTTAACAATTCTTTAGGTAAATGGCTAGATCATTTGCAATGTCAAAACAATGTATTCAATTCAATATTCAGCAGAAGTATTACTACTCTTAGTCAGAATGGAAATATAGCAAAATATGACCATTGTCTATTATACTATGTATCCTCTCAGGGTCAAGTATTTTGCCTGTTTATTTTTATTTATCAAACAATTTATTTAATGCATATATTTTTTGGTTTCTTGATCTTAAAATAGCAAATTTTATTTATCTCTGGTGAACAATAAAAAGGATATTGAGTCCAAAACTCAACATCCTTTTACTAATTGCCTTTAAAGGCATCGACCATTACCTGAAATTCTTCATTTGAAAGAGTGATTCCTTTTCCCATCTTGGTATGATCAGGGCTCCAAGAACGAATATCAAACTTTGCTGGTGCTCCATTAAAGCTGACTCGGTTTAATTCCTTGGTCCATCCTTTCTCATTTTCAGACAAGGTCAGTAAGTGTTCTTCGATTTCAAATGTAAATTCTGCCATTTTAACTCCTTTACGTGATATGCTTTCTATAGTCTATTCGTAAAATCTTGTAGATTTTAGGAAAATTTTATATAATATGGTTATATAAGAGGGGAGAAGCCTATGAGATATACATTCAAGCATGTCTTAGATAAGATACAAGACTTTCTCAGTGGACATGATGAACGAGATTATTCTGAAAACGACTCCCTTATTAGCAAAATTGAACAAGCCATCCAGAAAAAGGCGGCTGTTCATGTGATACTTGCTGAGACGAGTTTTACGGGTGATATTGTCAAATATGATACCAGCCGTAAGCAGATTATTGTCAAAAATTTCACTAGAAATGTGACACGTATTATTCGGATTGGTGACATCAGGAGAATCCGTTTTGTCCCTTCTACAGTAGAAAAGGCACAGAAAAGTCTATTTAAGAAAGAGTGAGATGTTCATTGCATCCCACTCTTTTTCTTAACGGATTTGTTCAAAATGAAGGTGAACTGCGATGTGGTCACCGTACCCACTTCTCTCCAAATCACGTTGCAAGCGATAAGAGATATAGTGCTCTGCAATGGTGATGTAACCTGCTCCCAGCAAACGATTTTCAACCATTGATTGAATCATACTGATAGTCGCACGTTCTACTTTTGCTTCTTCTAAGTCCAAGACTACTTTTTTAGTGACTTGAGCTAGGTTTTGACGTAAATCGTCTGTCAAAACATAAACTGTCTGAGCCGCTTTTAGGACAGCTTGGTAAATTTTATCTGGATCAAAGTCGGCAACTTCTCCGTTACGTTTGATTACTTGCATAAGGTTCTCCTTTATTCTTTGTTTTCTTTGATTTCTGCCAGCATCTTTTCTTCTTCTGCTGTCAGTTGGTAGTTTTCTAGCAAGTCAGGTCTGCGCTCGTAGGTTTTCTTTAAGCTCTCATAAAGCCGCCACTGGCGAATCTTCTCATGATGGCCACTCATGAGTACATCTGGTACTACCATGCCTCGATAGTCATAAGGACGTGTGTATTGAGGATATTCGAGCAATCCCGAAGAAAAACTATCGTCTTGGTGACTAGATTCCTTGCCAATCACTTCAGGAATCAAGCGAACCGTAGCATCAATCATGGTCATAGCTGCCAATTCCCCACCAGTCAGGACATAATCTCCTAAGGAAATCTCATCCGTTACCAAGGTCTTGATGCGCTCGTCATACCCTTCATAGTGACCGCAGATAAAGATCAGTTCCTCTTCTTTGGCCAAATCCTCAGCGTACGCTTGATCGAACTGTTTCCCAGCAGGATCGAGAAGAATGACGCGGGGATTTTTCTTTTCAATGGCATCAAAGGCATCGAAAATAGGTTGGGCACGGAGCAACATCCCCTGACCACCTCCGTAAGGCTCATCGTCAACATGACGGGCTTTTTCAGCGTATTCTCTGAAATTATGGTACTGGATATCCAAGAGCCCCTTTTCTCGAGCCTTTCCAACAATCGAGTGTTCCAGTGGAGAAAACATCTCAGGAAAGAGGGTCAAAATATCAATCTTCATCGTCTAATCCTTCTAAGATGTCCACATCGACCCGTTTATTTGGAATATCAACATTAAGAACTACTGGCGGAATGTAAGGCAAGAGTAGGTCGCGTTTTCCTTTTCTCTTGACCACCCAGACATCATTGGCACCTGGTTGTAGAATCTCCTTGATAGTTCCAATCAGGTTGTCTCCCTCGTAAACTTCCAAACCGATAATCTCGTGATAGTAGAATTCTCCATCGTCTAAGTCATTTAGGTCTTCTTCAGCAACCTTGAGACTGTAACCCTTGTATTTTTCAATCGCATTGATATGGTACATGTCTTTGAATTTGATAATGTCAAAGTTCTTCTGTTTACGGTGGCTAGCGATGGTCACTGTTTGAACAAACTGATCTTTTTCATCAAATAAAGCCAGTTCTGCCCCTTTTTTAAAACGTTCCTCAGCAAAATCCGTCACAGACAAGACTCTCATCTCACCCTGTAGCCCCTGCGTATTAACGATTTTTCCAACATTAAAGTAGTTCATCTTGTCTCCTGTATCTATTTCTATCCTTTATTTTATCACGTTCCAGGGATTTTCACAAGTTGGAGAAAATCAGCTATAATCCCAAAATTGCTAGTAGTTTCCTCTTTAATGTTAATTTATATTTGAAAGAAGAAATATTTATATTCCCGTTATACATATTACTATAAAATGTATACTCCCCAATTTGACCTTGACTTGTCTTCCATTTCATTCTTAAACTAGGTATAGTCTCAGGTAAATTTGTATGAATCAATAGGCATGTATAATTTTTTAAATTTTTAACTGTATGTATTTTATCTTGAACGACTAAACTATTACTTTTTGAATCATAGATTAAAGAATAAAATTCTACAATTTCAATATCAACTTCTTTTGGATAAAAAATCAAATGATTATAATGTTTATTATTTTTATTATGTTTAAACTCATAAATATGATGAAATCGCGTATGTAAGGAATCAAATTCGATTGGTTTAATTGTCTGAATTTCGATATTATTAATATAGGCCTTATTCTGGAAACTAATTTTTAAAATTACACCGATAAAAGTCGAAATCTGTATAATTCGCAATAACCAATCGATATACATCGCCCAGTCTATTTTTAAAAAATAGTCAGTGTCCATTATTTCTCAAATCTCCCTCCAAAAAACTTTCCAAATCTCGTTCATGCTGGTACTTAATGGCAGCTTTTTTATCTTTATCAAAGATAGTTTTGGTTAGGTCAATATCGTTGATAGCCGCGATTGCAACCGTGTAGTGAATAATATCAGCCAGTTCTTTGGCTAGTTCCTCATTTGAGTCTTGGACACCCTCTTTTCGACCAGAGCGCCCATTCAAGACCTCGGCTACTTCTCCGACTTCCTCCACTAGCTTGATAAAGAGGCCTTCCTCAGTTCGAGACTGCTGGTAATGTTCGAGTAAGTAGGCTTGTAATTGTCTAAACGTTAAATCTTTCATCTTCTGCTCTCCAAAAAAAAAGCGAGACATCTGTCCCGCTTTTTTATTTTTCATCGATAACGATTCTTACTTTTTTGTCTTCAGTTGGGACAGAGTAGACAATCGTTCTTATCGCTGAGATAGTGCGACCCTTACGACCGATAACACGACCAACGTCGCTTTGATCAAGATCCAAATGATATTCCAAAAATTCAGGTGTATCTTCAATCTTGATAGTTAAGGCATCTGGTTGTGAAATCAAGGGTTTCACAATCGCAATAATGAGATTTTCAATCGTATCCATCTGTCAACCTACTTTAAACTTATTTTGAGAATTTAGAATCGTGGAATTTTTTCAATACGCCTTCTTTTGAAAGAATGTTGCGTACTGTATCTGAAGGTTGAGCTCCATCAGCCAACCATGCAAGAACGCGGTCTTCTTTCAAAGTCACTTGGTTTTCAGCAACAAGTGGGTTGTAAGTTCCAACTGTTTCGATGAAACGTCCGTCACGTGGTGAACGTGAGTCTGCTACGTTGATACGGTAGAAAGGTTTTTTCTTAGAACCCATACGAGTCAAACGGATTTTAACTGCCATTTTTTAATGTCTCTTTTCTTATTTTTTATTTCGGTGAAATAGCTGAGCTATTTAACACATGTTCTATTATAGCAGATTTCTGACAGGTGTCAAGAAAAAAACTTGACAGAGTTTTATTTTTTTAACTACTTGAAATTTTTAGTAAAATCATTAACATTTGAAATCACCTCCCTTTTAGGGTACAATGATAGAAATGAATTTTTGAGAGGAAAACAATGAAAAAACTAGCAACTCTTCTTTTACTATCATCTATTGCCCTTGCTGGATGTACTAGTATCCAACGTGGTCTCCGTGGTGATGACTATGTCGACTCTAGTATCTCAGCTGAAGAAAGCTCAAAAGCAGCTGCTCAGGCTACCAAAGATTTGAATGATGCTTTAACAAATGAAAATGCCAACTTCCCTCAACTTTCTAAAGAAGTTGCCGAAGATGAAGCTGAGGTCATTCTCCATACAAATCAAGGCGATGTACGCATCAAACTCTTTCCAAAATTAGCACCATTAGCAGTTGAAAACTTCCTTACTCACGCTAAGGATGGCTACTATAACGGCATCACCTTCCACCGTGTTATCGATGGCTTTATGGTCCAAACTGGAGATCCTAAGGGAGATGGTACAGGTGGCCAATCCATCTGGCATGATAAGGATAAAACGAAGGATAAGGGAACTGGTTTCAAAAACGAAATTTCTCCCTACCTATACAATATCCGCGGAGCCCTTGCTATGGCTAACACTGGTCAACCAAACACCAACGGTAGCCAGTTCTTCATCAACCAAAACTCAACAGATATTTCTGCGAAACTCCCTACTAGCAAGTATCCAAAGAAAATCATCGAAGCTTATAAAGAGGGGGGAAATCCTAGCCTAGATGGCAAACATCCTGTATTTGGTCAAGTCATCGATGGCATGGATGTTGTCGACAAGATTGCCAAGGCTGAAAAAGATGAAAAAGACAAACCAACGTCTGCTATTACTATCGATAGCATCGAAGTAGTGAAGGATTATGATTTTAAATCCTAAATAACCTAAAAATACAGTATCCGCATTCGATACTGTATTTCTTTTTCCCTCATTTTTAAGTTAGCTTGTTAAAGTCCCATATTTGGTCCATCCAGCCTTCATAAAAGTCTGGTTCGTGGCAGACCATAAGAATGCTTCCCTTGTATTCTTTAAGCGCCCGTTTGAGTTCGTCCTTAGCATCCACATCTAGGTGGTTGGTCGGCTCGTCAAGTACTAAAACGTTGTTTTCACGGTTCATTAAGAGACAGAAACGCACCTTGGCCTGTTCTCCACCCGACAAAACCTGAATTTGGCTTTCGATATGCTTAGTTGTCAAACCACAACGGGCAAGGGCTGCACGGACCTCTGCTTGATTAAGGGCAGGAAAGGCATTCCAGACAGCTTCAAGAGGTGTTTGACGATTTCCACCTTCTACTTCCTGTTCAAAGTAACCAAGTTCTAGGTAGTCACCGCGTTCAACTTCCCCAGCGATTGGCGAAATAATGCCCAAGAGAGACTTCAAGAGAGTTGTTTTCCCGATACCATTTGCCCCAATAATGGCAACCTTTTGATTGCGTTCAAAGGTGAGGTTTAAGGGCTTGGTAAGAGGACGGTCATAACCAATCTGCAAGTCCTTGGCTTGGAAGATAAAGCGCCCTGGTGTACGAGCTGGTTTGAAATCAAAGGATGGCTTTGGTTTCTCGCTTTGAAGTTCGATAATATCCATCTTATCCAGTTTCTTTTGACGGGACATGGCCATATTACGAGTTGCAACACGCGCTTTGTTTCGAGCAACAAAGTCCTTGAGGTCCGCTATCTCTTTCTGCTGACGTTCATAGGCCGCTTCCAACTGAGATTTCTTCATGGCATAGACTTCTTGGAACTGGTAGTAGTCACCAGAGTAACGCGTCAACTGTTGATTTTCAACGTGATAGACAATATTGATTACATCGTTGAGGAAAGGAATATCGTGCGAAATAAGGACAAAGGCATTCTCATAGTTTTGGAGATAACGCTTGAGCCAGTCAATATGATCAGCATCCAAGTAGTTGGTTGGTTCGTCCAAAAGCAAGATATCTGGTTTTTCAAGGAGGAGTTTGGCCAAAAGCACCTTGGTTCTTTGTCCACCTGATAAGGCTGTTACATCTGTATCCATGCCATAGTCCATGACACCGAGAGCACGCGCTACTTCATCAATCTTAGCATCTAAAGTATAGAAATCTCGACTCTCCAAACGATCTTGGAGTTCACCAACTTCTTCCATTAGCGCATCGATATCTGCGCCCTCTTCTGCCATTTCCATATAGAGCTCATTGATACGAGCTTCTGCTTTAAATAGCTCATCAAAGGCCGTCCGCAAGACATCACGCACAGTTTGACCTTCCTTTAGCACAGCATGCTGATCCAGGTAGCCAGCAGTCACATACTTAGACCACTCTACCTTCCCTTCATCTGGTAACATCTTACCAGTCACGATGCTCATAAAGGTAGATTTTCCTTCACCATTGGCACCGACTAGACCGATATGTTCTCCCTTGAGGAGACGGAAAGACACATCTTCAAAAATTGCACGGTCACCAAAACCGTGACTTAAATTTTTAACTTCTAAAATACTCATTCTAATTCCTTATCTTGTTTTTATGCAGTCCTTTATAGAGGAGCCAAGCCAGATAACCTCCCAGGGTATTGGTCCACAAATCATCAATCTCAAAGACCCGATTAAAGTCGAATAAAAAATCTAAAACTAGTTGCGTGCACTCAATTCCTAGACTCAGTAGAAAACTTAGAAGGATGATTTTTTTCGTTTGTCGTAAATTTGGACAGAGATAAATGAGTTGAAAGACTAGTGGAAAAAGCAAGAAGACATTTAAAATGTTCTGCAAAAAGATCCAAAGGACTTGTCCCAAACTGGTTACTTCACCCAGATTCCAAAGGGAGTTTAAGGGAGTTAAAAGAAAAACCAGGCGTCCAAAAGTTTGAATACCTGGAGTTTCCACTCCTGTAGGAAGTTGAGGCTGGGGAGTGAAGCAAAAACAGACAATGCAAAGACTGTAAATAGCCACTCCCAATCTTAAGATTAATTCTCTTTTTTTAGTCATTTTATGGATTTACCGCTGCGACTGCCTTCTGGCGGTCACGTTTCATTGTATTGGAGCGTAATTGTCCACAAGCTGCATCAATATCTGTACCATGCTCTTGACGGACAACACAGTTGACCCCTTTTTTCTTGAGGGTATCGTAGAAGGCCATCACGCGCTCTTTAGGACTACGGCTATATTGGTCATGTTCACTAACTGGGTTATAAGGAATCAAGTTGACATAAGACAATTTCTTGATGTTCTTGAGCAATTCAGCCAACTCCAAGGCTTGTTCAACACCGTCGTTGACTTCATTGAGCATGATGTATTCAAAGGTCACACGGCGATTAGTTGTTTCGATATAGTACTCAATAGCTGCAAAGAGCTTTTCAATCGGAAAGGCACGGTTAATCTTCATGATGCTTGAACGCAATTCATTGTTTGGTGCGTGAAGGGAAACAGCCAGATTGACCTGTACGCCTTCATTAGCAAAGTCACGAATTTTATGGGCCAAACCTGAGGTTGAAACCGTGATGTGACGAGCACCGATTGCCATCCCCTTGTCATCATTGATGGTACGGACAAAATTCAAAACATTGTTGTAATTATCAAATGGTTCACCAATTCCCATAACAACGATATGGCTGACACGTTCATCCTGACCACGTTCATCAAAGTATTTCTGAACTAGCATGATCTGTGCTACAATTTCACCGTTATTAAGGTCACGTTGCTTCTTGATCAAGCCTGATGCACAGAAGGTACAACCAATATTACAGCCAACCTGAGTGGTCACACAGACTGACAAACCGTAGTGTTGACGCATGAGTACTGTCTCAATCAACATGCCATCTGGCAACTCGAAAAGATACTTAACAGTACCGTCAGCTGACTCTTGTACAATCCGTTGTTTCAAAGGATTGACCACAAACTGGTCATTGAGCTTGGCAATCAAATCCTTGGAAAGGTTGGTCATTTCTTCAAAGGACTGGACACGTTTACGATAAAGCCATTCCCAGATTTGATCTGCTCGGAATTTCTTTTCTCCTTGTTCTAATACCCATTCTTGCATGGTTTGACGTGTTAAACTATAAATAGACGGTTTCATCTCTTCTCCTTATTCTCTATCTATTTTTGACGAATGACAAAATGGCGTTGTCCCTTGTCCTCTTTCTGAGATTTCTGTTCCTTATGACGACGCCTATTTCGCTTATCCGCATTTGGTTTTCTCTTGTTTTGCGAAGGTTTCTTGCCTCTTCTAGGAAGATTTTCCTCCTCCTTTTTACGCATTTTCTTGTCAAATGAAGCCCGCTTCGGTGCTTGATTTTCTAGGACAAAATAGGCACAACCATAACTACAGTACTCCAAAAGATAGTCCTGTAACCGACTAATCTTTTCATTTTTTTCCTCTGTTCGGTCGTCTTTGTAAAAGCCACGTAGACGGAGCTGTTCATTGCTCCAGTCCCCCACGACATAATCAAACTTGGTCAACACTTCTGAGAAACGTTGATTAAAGACTGTCACATCGAAGGCGTCCTTGATATTTTCAACCAAGGTAAAAGCAATCCCTTCAGTCTCAACCTTATCCCCATTCACATGAAATTCTGGGCCAGGAAACTTGTTATAGTTGTATAATTCAGGTGCAATTTCTTTACGCATAGTCTTCCTTTTCCACGATTACTTAACACTCTATTTTACCATAATTTCTGGCAGTTAGCACGTTTCTCATAAAAATGAAAAAAGTCTGACGATTTTGTCAGACTTCTGCCATATAAACCAAAAAAGAGAAGAATGACTCTTCCCTTCCTATTCATTATTTTGCTGCTGCGTAAAGCTCATCTACTTTGTTCCAGTTAATGACTGAGAAGAAAGCTTTGATGTAGTCAGGACGTACATTGCGGTATTTCACATAGTAAGCATGTTCCCAAACGTCCAAGCCCAAGATTGGTTTTTTACCTTCTGAAATTGGTGTGTCTTGGTTCGCTGTTGAAGTTACTTCAAGGTTCCCTTCTTTGTTGACTACCAACCACGCCCATCCAGAACCAAAGCGAGTTGTAGCTGCTGCTGTAAAGGCTGCTTGGAACTCTTCAAATGAACCAAATGTTGCGTCGATTGCTGCTGCAAGTTCTGCTGATGGAGCTGTCTTTTCAGGAGTCATCAATTCCCAGAAAAGAGCGTGGTTCAAGTGTCCACCACCATTGTTGATAAGTGCTTGACGGATATCAGCTGGGATAGAATCTACATCAGCAAGCAAGGCTTCAAGGTCTTCACCAATTTCAGGGTGTTTTTCAAGAGCAGCATTTGCATTGTTGACATAAGTTTGGTGGTGTTTGTCATGATGCAAGTGCATTGTTTCTGCATCAATGTAAGGTTCCAAAGCGTCATATGCGTATGGAAGGTCTGGTAAGATAATAGCCATCTGTAATACCTCTTTTTCTTTCTATAAGAAAATGATAACGCAATCATCCTCTTTTTTCAAGTTTTTTGCTCAATTTGCCTCTGCCGCGATCTGCAAAAGTGCCTTTTCAAACAGGTACCCTTTTTCATAGACACCTGTCTTAATCTGGTAGTCTGTTTCAATCAAATAAGATATCGCTCGCTTGAGAAAAGCCAAGGAAATCCCTCTCGAATCTCTCAATGCAAACTTGATTTGATAAGGATTAGGATTGCGCCCCAAATAAGTTCCCAGACTGCTTGCAATCTGCGATTCCGTCTGACCAGATTCTGATAAAATCTTCACTTGAGTAAAGGTTCGAAACTGTCCTAACATGACAGCTATGAGCTTGATCTCATCTTCCCCTTGCAAGGTCAAGTCTCTAACCAAGTCGCGCGCCTGGTCGATCTTTTTGCCCAAAATAAACTGAGTCAAATCAAAAATGTTGTCCTGCAAGGTCTTTGGAATAGCCTCGACAATGTCCTTCCCCTCTATCACGCCATCTGACTTATAAGACTGTAAAAAAAGGAGATTTTTCTGGATTTCACTAAATTGGAAACCAGATTTGATAAGTAGATTTTCAAAGGATTGTCCCACAAACTGCAGACCTTGTGTCTGGCTCCATTTTTGGAAATACTGGCGGAGTTCTTGTTCCTTGGGTTCAATAGCATCAAATACAGTCGCATCTCGTTTGAGCAATTTGACCAGCCGTCTTTTACTATCTAACTTTCCTTCAGCAAAAATCAACAACTTGGTTGTTGGCGAAGGGTTATCAAGGTATGCCTCAAACGAATTGAGCTCATCATCTGTTAAAAAGCGTTTCTTAGCTGTTGTGATATCGACAAAATGGTCTAATATCACGATTTTTTCATCCGCAAAGAAAGGGAGACTGACCAGCTCCAACTCTAAGTCTTTATAAGCTACTTCTTTCATATCAAAGTAAGCAAAGTTAAGATCAGCGGGATCATAACCAATCTGTTTCAGCACTTGACTCTTCATAACTTCAAACTGACCCTGGTCTGTCCCTGTGAATAGGCTCAGGCTAGATAAATTTGATAAAGTCAACTTTTGACTGTCTTCTATGGCTATCATCTTCTCTCCTTTCTTCTGATTTTTCTATTTAATTTAGCCAATATAGCGCAATTTCCCACGGAAATCTTCTAGGCTCTCATACCCTTTTTCCACCATAATAGCTTTCAATTCATTGGTAATGCGCTCAAAAGCTCCAACGCCTTCCTTGTGGAGCGTCGTTCCTACTTGCACCATACTTGCACCACAGAGGATATGTTCAAAGGCATCACGACCCGTTAGAACACCACCCGTTCCGATGATTTGGATTTGAGGATTTAAACGTTGGTAAAAGGCGTGTACATTCGCTAGAGCAGTTGGTTTGATATACTCTCCACCAATCCCCCCAAAACCATTTTTAGGACGAATCACGACCGACTCGTCTTCTATATAAAGGCCGTTTCCGATAGAGTTAACACAGTTGACAAACTTGAGCGGGTACTTGTTGAAAATAGCTGCCGCTTGATCAAAGTGAACAATATCAAAATATGGTGGCAATTTGATCCCAAGAGGTTTGGTAAAGTAGGCAAATACCTCTGACAAAATCCGGTCTGTTGTCTCAAAATCATAGGCAATCTGAGGTTTTCCTGGAACATTTGGGCAAGAGAGATTAAGCTCTGTCAGTCCTTTAAACTCACTCTCTTGAACTTTTTTCAAGATGGTATGTGTTTCTTCTGGAGACATGCCAACTAAAGATAGAAAGAAAGTACGGTTTGGCTCTTTTTCCTGCAAGTCCAAAAGATAGTCCAAATAATAGTCTAAGCCATTATTTGGCAAACCCATAGAATTGATGGAGCCAAGTGGAACATCCTGGTAACGTGGTTCAGGATTTCCCTGACGAAAGTCCAAGGTCGCAGTCTTCGTAACAAAAGTACCCGCCGCTGAGTTTTTGACCCCTTCAAGTTCCTCTACCGTCATACAAGCCACACCCGCTGCATTCATCAAGCAATTATCAAACTCAAAGCCAGCTATTTGTGTTTTTGTTGATACCATGATTCTAATCCTCCAGATTCCTTTTATTTTTAATATTATACCATACTTTAAGATTTTCTCTTTGAGAAACTAATTTCTATATAAAACGTTCGGTTTTGTAAATTGAAAGAATTTTTTGAAAATTTCTGTTTTTTTCTTTACACTCAAAAAAAATTCTGCTATAATGGCTCATGTAATAAAATATAACAACAAAAAGGAGAACGATATGACATCTGCTAAAGACTATATCCAAAGCGTGTTTGCAACTGTGAAAGCTCGTAACGGGCATGAGGCTGAATTTCTCCAGGCGGTTGAAGAATTCTTCAGCACTTTGGAACCTGTATTTGAAAAACATCCCGAGTATATCGAAGAAAACATCTTGGCACGCATCACTGAGCCTGAGCGCGTGATTTCTTTCCGTGTTCCTTGGGTTGACCGTGAAGGTAAAGTCCAAGTGAACCGTGGTTACCGTGTTCAATTCAACTCAGCTGTTGGACCATATAAAGGCGGACTTCGTTTCCACCCAACTGTAAACCAAGGGATCTTGAAATTCCTTGGCTTCGAACAAATCTTTAAAAACGTCTTAACTGGACTTCCAATCGGTGGAGGTAAAGGTGGATCAGACTTCGATCCTAAAGGTAAGACTGATGCTGAAGTGATGCGCTTCTGCCAAAGCTTCATGACTGAATTGCAAAAATACATCGGACCATCACTTGACGTACCTGCTGGTGATATCGGTGTTGGAGGACGTGAAATTGGTTACCTTTACGGACAATACAAACGTCTTAACCAATTTGATGCGGGTGTCTTGACTGGTAAACCTCTTGGATTTGGTGGTAGCTTGATTCGTCCAGAAGCAACTGGTTATGGATTGGTTTACTACACTGAAGAAATGCTCAAAGCTAATGGTAACAGTTTTGCTGGTAAGAAAGTGGTAATTTCAGGTTCTGGTAACGTAGCTCAATATGCTCTTCAAAAAGCGACTGAACTTGGCGCTACTGTTATCTCTGTATCTGACTCAAACGGTTATGTCATCGACGAAAACGGAATTGACTTTGATCTTTTGGTTGATGTTAAAGAAAAACGCCGTGCTCGTTTGACTGAGTATGCAGCTGAGAAAGCAACTGCTACTTACCATGAAGGTTCTGTATGGACTTACGCTGGAAACTACGACATCGCTCTTCCATGTGCGACTCAAAACGAAATCAACGGCGACGCAGCTAAACGTTTGGTTGCTCAAGGCGTTATCTGTGTATCTGAAGGTGCTAACATGCCTAGTGACCTTGATGCGATTAAAGTCTACAAAGAAAACGGAATCCTTTACGGACCTGCCAAAGCTGCTAACGCTGGTGGTGTAGCTGTATCAGCGCTTGAAATGAGCCAAAACAGCCTTCGCCTCTCATGGACCCGTGAAGAAGTTGACGGCCGCCTCAAAGACATCATGACAAACATCTTCAACACAGCTAAAACAACTGCTGAAACATACGGTCTTGGTACTGACTACCTTGCAGGAGCTAATATTGCTGCCTTTGAAAATGTAGCAAACGCTATGATTGCACAAGGTATTGTTTAATTAGTCGATACATCCTATCGGAGGACAAATGATGAACTTACGGCCGATGGAAGTGAGAGACAATCCAGCTGTAGCGCAACTCATTCGAGCTAGCCTAGAAGAATTCGGGCTTGACAAACCAGGAACTGTCTACTTTGATTCTCATCTAGATCATTTGGCCGACTACTATCAACAGCAAGAGAGAGCAGCTTACTTTATTCTGGAAGATGAAGGTCAGCTGGTTGGCTGTGGTGGCTTTGCACCTGGTGTCTGATAAGATTGCTGAATTACAAAAACTGTATGTCACTAAAAATAGCCGTGGCAAAGGTTATTCCAGCAGGTTGATAAAGCGGATATTCCAGGAAGCCCGTCTAGCAGGTTATGAACAGCTTTATCTAGAGACCTCTACTAAACTGGCTACGGCCGTGTCCATCTATCAGCACTATAGTTTTACAGCATTGCAAGAACCACTTTCTAACGCCGCTGGCCACCCTGCTATGAATATCTGGATGATAAAATCCCTCTTATCAGATGAATAGATATTAGTATACTCTGGTCGTCTCGAGGACATCCTGACCAAGAACCACAACACAGCTAAAACAACTTTTAAAAATGTATCCAAGGTTATGATAGTTAAGGTATTGTTTCAATTTATTTTTCAATCCTCAATCGCTCTGATTGGGGATTTTTATATTGGTTTTAAAAAAGCTCACTATTTTTAATAGTAAGCTTAAAATCAAGATTTATTTTACTTCTACTAAGGCAAAAGACAGGCATTCAACAATTTCATTTACTGCTTCATCTATGTCTAGGACCTCATTATTATTCAACATCATTGGAAGAGCATAAGAAAGACTCAAAGCTAAAATATAGCGAACAATTCTTTCATTTGACCAATCTCGGATAACACCTTTTTCTTTAAACTGATTCAGAACTGGACTAATTGGCCTAATGATAGAGTGAATAATAACATTCCCTAACTGGTCAGAAATAGTTTTATCAATAAAAGAACGACTCAAGAGAATTTTAACTTGCATTTGATTCTTCTGAATGAAAACTAGTCTATCTCGAACAATGCTTCTCAAAAATAGCGGAAAAGACTCTTGGTTTGCTGTAAATTTCTTCTCAGAAAAATCAGCAATCACATCTGGAATAACCTGTTCTAGAAAAGTAGATAAAATGGCTTCTAAAATACCTTCCTTTGTTTTAAAGTAACTAAAAACAGTTCCTTCTGACACTCCAGCTCGTTCGGCAATAAGGCTGGACGTTGTATTTTCAAACCCAATTTCTGAGAATAATTTTAAGCTTGATAATAATACTCGACGTTGTTTCAAGCTCAAGTTGCTAGCTTCTAACGTCTGAGCATACTTTTGTTCTAAACTTTCCATCGCTAGCACCTCTATTCTAATCTCTTACTTTTACGACTTTTTTGCCTCGACTGTGTCCCATTTTCAGACTTCGATAGGCTTCTCTAACTGACTTTAGAGAAAAGTTATACACTTGATCAATTTTCAGCTGAACCTTCCCGTCTGAGACCATTTCAGCTAAAGTTCTAAAATCATCGTATGTGGAATGTCTCGGACCAGTAAACTGAGCACCTTTTATCATAACATAGGGTGAAGGTACTAATGTCCCAATAGCTGTCCCTTTCAAGCCTAAACTAAAAGCCAATCTAACATAATCAGATCCATAGCAATCCAAAAATTTTGTAATAGGCGTTGTACTAGCTGATAGAAGAGCCTTCTTGATATTCTCTTCGTAACTTACTGGTATGGCACCTAAAGACTTCAGATACTCTGCATTTTTCTTACTTGCTATTCCGATCACTGTCGCCCCCTTAGCAACTGCATACTGTACTGCAATACTTCCAATACCTCCTGCTGCAGCTGAAATAACAACAGTATCTCTTGAATTTAAACCGATTCTTCTAAAAGCCCCACCCACAGTTAGAGAAGCTACTCCCATAGTAGCTGCGTGAGTCATGTCGATCATCTCTGGCTTCAACACAATTTCTGATTCATTGACACAAATTTCTGTTGCCAAAGCTCCCCTCTTGGTGCCTAATCCAGGGTCACTGATCATTGTTCCAAAAACCTTATCCCCTACTGCAAACCGACTTACTCCTTCACCAACTTCTGTGATAACTCCAGCAAAATCCCGACCAATACCTCTTGGAAAAAGAGATGCTTTTGACTCAAACCAACGACTTGGCCTCCTTAGTTTCGTCATAAAAGATAGAAAACGAAGTGGCTTTGCACCCTCAAAAGTTTTATAATCAATAGGATTTAAACCAACTGCATAAACTTCTACCCTAACTTGATTCACTTTCAAAGAATCAGATTTAATGTTCACTAAATCTAACACTTCTTCATCACCGAAACGACTATATTGTATTGCTTGAACAACCATTGTATGAACTCCTTTACACATCTACATAATTGAGTGAGCGCTCAATCATTTTTCTCGATTATACACTTATTCTTCATAGATTTCAACTATACTGTTTCCAAAACTTTTAACTAAGTTAGCTGCTCATGATAAAAATAGATCTATTTTTATTATGAAAGATTATCAAACTATAACTCAAAGAAATCCGACTGCTTATAAAAGCAGCCGGATTTTTATATATCTAATTTTTCAAAAAATTTGCCTGTTAACTGCTTTTCTTTTAGCTTCTCAAGCAGCTCATTTTCCAGAAAAGGACTTAGTTCGTCAAAATCTTGACAAACCTTAAAAACAGTCTCTCTGTCCAACTGACCATAAACTAGTTCGTAATAGTCCTTATTATGATGCCAGTTCTGGTCATAGTTGACATCTGTCCGTTGATAGTAAACGATGTTTTGCTTCGGTGTCAGGTAAATCTTCTGTGTTAGAATGCTTTTCTGATCTTTAGATAACTTACTACGGCTGAAAATCTTAACACCTTGAAAAATCTTACTCTCATGAATTCCTTGATCTGTCACCTTCAATTCAATTCTTTTATAGTGCATACTATCACCTCCTGAAATCACCTACATTATATCATGTTCTGGCAAATTTTCAAACAAAAGTGTCATTTCCAAAAGTCTTCAGTCGCCTCTAAAATCTCTTCTGTTGGTGTTACTGTGGCCTCAATAATGCTCTTGCCAGTATTTTTCAGATAGGCTTGTATCAAATGATAGCCATAAGCATAGCCCGCAGCATAAGGCATACCAACTGGAATTTGACCCTGTATCTCCGCGATTTCATCACCGTAGAGATAAGGGGCCATTTCCGCCATCTCTGTTAGCTGAAGCTGACTTGAGATGATGGGCTTAATCTCCTCTAATTGCTCTGGACTGGTTGAAGTGACCCAAGGTCCAATGAGCTCTTTGCCATAGAGCTCAGCTGCAAAAGACTCTGCCAATCCTTCACTGACTACCCAGTCTACTAATGTCGTCTGCTGGTTCCATTTGATAAATTGGAAGCGGACATTATGATTGCACTCGTGGGCCAGTGCCGCTTGCACACGTGGCAAAGTATAGTCATTCGGTAGCAGACTAAGCATGAGGTAACCTGGAATTCCACCATCTCCGCTATAACCCTTATTGAGCTGTAACATGGCCTTTTCAGGGTTGCCCAATAAAATAGTAAAATGGTAATCCTCAACCTCTAAATCATAGCCAGCTTGCTTAAAAAGACCGATACTCCTCTTGATGGTTTCCTGGCAGTCCTGCCAGAGTTGATCAGAGCTCAGAGCGTCGATAGCTGGTCTATCCTTTTCTGAGAGAGTTGCGGGCAACTGATTCATAAAGCCAAGCAGGAACAAGGCATCAAATCCTCCAGGATACTTCGCTTTCAGAGGAATGTGTTGCGTTTGATATTTTGTTGCAAAAGGTGCTAATATTTTGGCTCGAAAACAACCTTCTCTCTTTTCTAAGGGTAGCTCTAACATCTCTTGATAAACTTTATCTGAACGAATCATATTGATTTTCATAGTAATCTCCTTTCTTATCTACTATTAGTATAATCCCTTACCCAAGGTCAGGGTCAAGACTAAATTTAAATATCTTTTAAAATTTTATTGAAATTACCTCAAACCGTTTGAGAATTACCTTCAATAAAGTGCTTTAATATTGAGATTATAATATCCGGAGTATAAACAAATTAAAAACTTACTTTTCTACTGTTAATAGGAATGATGATACTAGAAAGAAAATAAATCCTGAAGAGTAAAAACTTGGATCATTTTTTATGGAAAGCCTATTATTCAAAAGTTGTTTGTCTCCTAGATAAACTATATAATAGTTTGCCCCTTTTTTGCCCCTTCTAGAACAAAAAGAAAAACCGCTACTCCTAAGAATAGCGGTTTAATCACGTTTTTAAGCTACAAATGTAGTTGCTCTATTATTTAAGAGTAACTGAAGCTCCAGCTTCTTCCAATTTAGCTTTGATTTCTTCTGCTTCTGCAGTTGGAACGCCTTCTTTGATGACACCTGGTGCACCATCAACAAGTTCTTTAGCTTCTTTAAGTCCAAGACCTGTGATTTCACGTACAACTTTGATAACGCCAACTTTTTTGTCACCAGCAGCTGTCAACTCAACGTCAAATGAGTCTTTAGCAGCACCAGCGTCAGCAGCACCAGCTGCAGCAACAGCTACAGGAGCAGCTGCAGTTACACCAAATTCTTCTTCGATAGCTTTTACAAGGTCGTTCAATTCAAGGATTGAAGCTTCTTTAATTTCAGCAATAATGTTTTCAATGTTCAATGCCATTGTTATTTCCTCCAAATAAGTTTTAAATTTTATAATAGTTTTTTTCGTAGCTAGGCTACGCTGCGTAGCTTAAGATTAAGCTGCGTCTTCTTTGTTGTCTGCAACCGCTTTGACTGCAAGAGCAACGTTGCGCACTGGCGCTTGAAGTACAGAAAGGAGCATAGAAAGAAGTCCTTCGCGGTTTGGAAGAGTTGCAAGAGCAACGATTTCTTCTTTAGATGCGACAGCGCCTTCGATTGCACCACCTTTGATTTCAAGTGCTTCAGCGTTTTTAGCAAAATCGTTCAAGATTTTCGCTGGTGCGATAACATCTTCGTTAGAAAATGCTACAGCAGATGGTCCAACAAATACTGATGCAAGATCTTCAAGACCAGCTTTTTCAGCTGCACGACGCAAGATTGAGTTTTTAATGACTTTATACTCAACTTCGCTTCCACGAAGCTCACGACGAAGAACTGTATCTTGCTCAACTGTCAAACCACGAGCGTCAACAACGACGATAGATGCAGCAGCTTTCATTTTTTCAGCTACTACGTCAACTAGTTCCGCTTTTTTAGCAATAATTGCTTCACTCATTAGTGTGTTCACCTCCGTAATTATTTTGCTTGGGGAAATTTTCCAAAAGAAAAACGCGCCCAAACCTAGACACGAAAGTACAATACGCTTCTTTTTACATGATACGTTTTGTCCTCGGTAGGATACTTATGAGTCAAGCTCCCCTACTGTCTTAGGCAGTTTTTTCAAACCGTATATAAGTATAGCATAGACAAAAAAAGAATGCAAGATTTTTGCAAACTTTTTTTAAACTTTTTTCTTGTCTTTTAAAGTTCTACTGTCAGGACTTGACCTTGCTTAACAACTTGTTCTCCGGCAATATAGACATCATCAACATCACTGGATTTGACTGCATAAACAAGGTGAGAGAGCATATTTTCCTGTGGTTGGAGATGGATTTTCCCTTGTGGTTGAATGACCAGAAAATCCGCTTGCTTGCCAACTTCAAGACTTCCAATTAGTTCTTGCATACCGAGGACCTTGGCTCCTTCAATCGTCAGAGCTTTGAGGGCTGTTTCGATAGGAAATTGACTGGCATCTCCACTCTTCATCTTCTGAAGGAGGGCTGCAGTCCGTCCTTCCTCAAACATGTCTAGATTGTTATTGGAAGCAACGGAGTCTGTCGCAATTCCGACTGCTACTCCTGCTTTTTGCAGTTGGATGATTGGAGCGATCCCTGAGGCCAGTTTGAGGTTACTAATAGGATTATGGGCGATAGCCACATGAGAAGTTGCCAAGTGTTCAATTTCTCGCTCGTTTAGTTCGACCCCATGAGCAAAAACAGACGGATGATCTAAGTAACCCAGTTCTTCTAGAAAGGCAAGGGGACGTTTGCCGTATCGTTTCAGGATAATTCCTGACTCTTCCTTGGTCTCTGCCACATGGATATGGATTGGAATGTCCAGCTCTTTTGCCATATCTAAGCTCGCTTCCAGCAAGTCTCTACTACAACTATAGGGAGAATGTGGAGCTATCATAACCTTGAAATTTGGATTTTCATATCCTAAGATTTTCTCTATGATGGCTCGTGTTCTGCTTATAGTCTCAGCTGTTGTTTCAGCCTCTGAAGAAAAGAGGGTCGGTGAGAAATAACAACGCATCTTAGATGCCTTGACTGCCTGATAAATTCTCTCAATATCCACACCATTGGGATTATACATATCGTTGAAGGTTGTTGTCCCTGACTGGAGCATCTCCGTCAGTGCTTCTTTGACCGCCTTGGTAGTCATGTCAAGAGTAAAGCCTGCTTCTGCTGGCCAGATATAGTCCTTGAGCCATTCGTGGAGATTGCTGTCATCCCGAATCCCTCGCAAGCCTGTCATAGCAGAATGGGTATGGCAATTAACCAAACCAGGCATGATCCAGGCTCCCTGATAGTCTATAATCTGCTCAGCTTGCTCTAAAATTTCTTGCTTCTCTTGACCAACATAGACGATTTTAGATGCTTCAACAGCTAAGAGACCATCCAAATAGACATGGAAATTTTGGTCACAAGTCACGATATTTACATGCTGGTAGACTTTCATTTTTTCTCCTTCTAAGACCCTGATTTTTTCTAGCTATTGTAACAAAAAAGTCACCCGAAGGCAACTTTTTTTGTCCATAAGATTTCAAAATAGAAAGGATTATTCAGAGCTAAAAGCTGCTGCTTTTTGCATTTGGTAATACTTGCCCTTTCTAGCCATGAGTTCCTGATGATTGCCGTATTCCACGATGTCACCATCCACCAAGACTAGAATCAAATCCGCATCCTGAATGGTTGACAAGCGGTGGGCAATGATAAAGCTAGTGCGCCCCTTCATGAGTTTAGCAAAGGCATCCTGTACTAGCACTTCTGTCCGCGTATCGATGGAGGAAGTTGCCTCGTCTAAGATAAGAATCTTTGGGATAGCTAGAAAGACTCGGGCGATGGTCAAGAGCTGAGCCTGACCAACAGAGAGAGATTCTCCTGCATTTTCCAACTTAGTATCGTATCCCTGTGGCAACTGTTGGATGAAAAAGTCTGCATTGGCTGCCTTTGCAGCAGCAATCACCTGCTCCCGACTGGCATCAGGATTTCCAAATGTAATATTGTCATGAATAGTTCCTTGCTTGAGCCAGGTTTCTTGGAGTACCATCCCAAACTGCTGTCTCAATGACGCTCGGGTATAGTCGTAAATGGAACGACCGTCTAGCAAGATATCTTCCGAATTAATAGGATAAAAACGCATGAGGAGATTGATAAGAGTTGATTTTCCGGCACCTGTCGGACCAACGATGGCCACCTTGCTACCAGCTGGGATATTGATAGACAAATCCTTAATCAAGATCTTCTCAGGATTGTATCCAAAAGAAACATGCTTAAAGGAAATGGCTCCCTTAACTTGGTCACTGGTCAAGACTTCCTTGCCTGTTTCAGACACCTCAGAACTTTCTAAGACAGCATAGACACGCTCTGCACACGCGAGAGCACTTTGCAACTCGGCTAAAACAGAAGAAATATCGTTAAAGGGCTTGGTGTATTGCTGGACATAGTTCAAAAAAGTCACTAAACGTCCGATAGTCAAGGTGGACCCCATCATGATACGATAAGCTCCCACTCCAGCTAGAAGAGCATAAATGAGCGCATTGACAAAGCGAGTCGAAGGATTGACAGTTGATGAATAAAAGATAGCTGACTGAGAATAACCTGCGTAGTTGGCATTCGCCTCGTGCAGTCTTTGGATAAACTCTGTTTGAGCATTAAAAGACTGGATAATAGTCTGCTGACTAAGCGATTCTTCAATCAACTGAGTCTGAATGCCCCTGGTCTCTGTTTGCTTCTGAAAGAGATGATAGGAACGTTTGGCAATAAAGCGTGAAATCACCATGGACAGTGGCGTCAACAGCAAGACCAAGAGGGTCATGAGAAGGTGAATTTGGAGCATGGCTAGAATACTAACCAAAATCATCAAAACACCAATGAAAAATTGATTGAAAATCATGGTTAAGCCGGCTGCCAGCTGTTCTATATCTGTGGTCACACGACTAACCATCTCCCCACTACCTTGCCTATCTACAAAGGCAATCGGTAAACGATGGAGCTTATGGATGATTCTCTCTCGCAAGTCCTTGGTATAAGAGAAGATTAGGCGATTATAAAGGAGAGGATTGCCCCATTGTACCAGTGTATTTCCTATGACCACCAAGATCATCTGGAGAAAAATTTGCCAAAAAACTGGTGATGAACCAGCCACTAGAACCTGGTCTATGACCTGCCCAATCAGAATAGGTAGGTAAATTGATAAGCCAACTTGGGCAATAGTTCCTAGAAAGGCAAGGAAAAGGAGGAAGGGATGGCTTGCTAAATCCTTAGCCAAACGTTTGAGCGTCTGGTTTGCAGTTTGTCGTTTCATGCTAGTCCTCCTTTCCATGTTGGGATGCATTGATTTCGCGATAGACTTGACTGGACTTCATCAATTCCTCGTGATTGCCGATAGCTAAGAGCTCACCTTTTTCCAAGAGGAGAATCTGGTCAGCAATCTGAAGTGTCGAAGTCCGTTGAGAAATCAAGATTAAGCTCGTATTTGGCAAATTTTTTCGGATAGCTGTCAAAAGCTTGGACTCGGTAATGGTGTCCAGTGCAGAGGTCGCATCATCTAGGATGAGAAATGGAGCTTGGCGCAAGACTGCACGTGCTATAGACAGACGTTGTTTTTGTCCACCTGAGAAATTTCGTCCTCCTGCCTCAACTAGGGCATCCAAAAGTCCTTCCTTTTCACTGACAAAATCCTTAGCTTGCGCAATCTCCAAGGCCTGCCAGAGTTGCTGGTCAGATACTTCTCGATTGAAACCCAATGTCAAGTTGGAACGAATGGTTCCTTTAAAGAGTTCGACTTTTTGAGGTACATAGGCAATCCAAGACCGCCACTGCTCAAGATTAAGAGGACTACGACCATTTCGATAAAGGTCAATGCTCCCCTTGTCTACTGGATAAAGTCCAAGTAAGACTTGCACCAAGCTTGATTTACCTGAACCAGTTCCCCCGATGATACCAAGGATTTGCCCTTGCTTCATATCAAAGGAAATGTCTCTCAGAGAAGCTTGAGCCGCATCAGGATAGGTAAAGGTTAATTCTTTGACTTGCAAAACCCGATCACCGGTAGCTTGTTTTTGTTCTAATTCTGAAAAAATATCTTCTGGAGCTTCGGTAAAAATTTCCTCAATTCGCTTGGCTGAGATATAGGATTGGTTGAGGGAATTGATCAGCATGGCGAGCTTAACCAATTCCACCAAAATCTGCAAGAGGTAGTTGATAAGAGCAATGAGGGCACCTTGACTGAGTATACCTCCTTGAATTGAAATATAGCCCTGCCAGATGATGACGAGAAGGGTTCCATTGACAATCAGATAAGTCAGAGGTGTTAACAAACTAGACCAGAAACCCGTCTTTTCTTGCAATCTAGCATAAACTTGGTTAAGAGTTTGAAAAATCTGTAACTCTCGTTTTTCTTGACCAAAAGCACGAATAACTCGCATCCCTTGCAATTGCTGGCGTGTTTCCTGAACCAGCTGATCCGTTTTCTTTCTGAGACTACTGTAGAGAGGATTGACCAGTCGAGAGAGACCGACAATGACAATCGTCAAAATGACAACCATAACTAAAAACCAGAAAGTTAGCTCAGCCGAGATGCGATAGGCCATAAAGATAGCCCCAAAGACGATAATAGGCGCTCGCAAAAAGAGGCGCAGGAATTGATTGATACCAGTCTGAATCTGGTAAGTATCCGAAGTCAAGCGGGTCACCAAGCTAGAAGTTGTCAAACGATCTCTGCTGTCCTTGGGTAAGGAAAGAATATGACGATAAAGGTCGTCTGTCAATTCCTTGGCAAAACCAACCGCTGCCTTGGCTGAGTAAAACTGAGCTACCAAGGCCACTAAAACACCAATCACTGCAAAGACAAGGAGCAGGCCAATCTGCATCCAGAGATGGCCTTGATCTCTCTGAGGCAAGGATTGGTCAACAATCCCAGCAATCACCATGGGAACCAAGAGTTCAAAAACAGCTTCAAGTAACTTGAACAAGGGTGCTAAAATTGATTCCTTGATATAGGATTTGAAGTAAGATAGTAAGTGTTTCATAAATCCCTTCTATTCATATTCTAGAAATGAAGAAAGTGGGAAGCCCCACCCTCTCAGTTTTATTTGTTTAAGTAAGGTAATAGATAGCCATATCCTGCTTTTTCCATCTCATCCTTGGCTACAAAGCGTAAGGAAGCAGAATTAATACAGTAACGCAGACCACCTAACTCCTGAGGTCCATCTGTGAAAACATGACCCAAGTGAGCATTACCTGACCGAGAACGAACCTCGATTCGCTCCATTCAATGACTCAGGTCCTTGTAGTAGTGAATCAATTCCTTAGAAATCGGACGACTAAAACTCGGCCAACCACAACCTGAGGCAAACTTATCCTTGGCGAAAAAGAGTGGTTCACCCGTCGTGATGTCTACATAAATTCCTTCTTCAAAGGTCTGGTCATAGGCATTGATAAATGGCGCCTCTGTTGCAGCTTCTTGGGTGACACGGTAAGACTCTTCTGACAAACTTTCCCTTAACACTTCTTGACTAGGCTTTTCATAATTAGAGGCGTCAATCAAGGGCTTCTCAGCATCGGTCACATCGATATGACAGTAACCAGAAGGATTTTTCTTAAGATAGTCTTGGTGGTAGTCCTCAGCCAGAATGTAGTGGCGAAGTCTCTCCACTTCCACTGCAATCTTTCGACCAAGCATGCGCTCCTGCTCCTGCATCACTGTGTAGATGGCTGGCAAGTCTGCTTCATCTTGGTAATAAATACCTGTTCGATATTGGCGACCACGGTCATTCCCTTGTTGATTAATCGATAAAGGATCGATGACTCGGAAATAATAAAGTAAAATCTCTCTTAGTGATACTGTATTCTCATCATAAATCACTTGAACCGTTTCTGCATGGTCTGTTTCTTTGAGCAACTGATAATTAGTCGTTTCGACTTGCCCATTAGCGTAGCCGACACTGGTTGCTAATACGCCTGAAATTCGTGAAAAATACTCCTCTAGGCCCCAAAAACAACCACCTGCTAGATAAATTTCTGCCATCTTTATTTCTCCTTTATCAAGTTTTTAACTAATACTCTTCGAAAATTTCTTCAAACCACGTCAGCTTACATCTGCAACCTCAAAACAGTATTTTGAGCTAACTTCGTCAGTTCTATACACAACCTCAAAACCATGTTTTGAGCAACCTGCGACTAGCTTCCTAGTTTGCTCTTTGATTTTCATTGAGTATAAACTTCTTTTCAAAAAAAGGATAGGAAGCCCTCTGGTCGAGAGTTTCCCCATCCTATCTTCTATTTCTTTACTTTGTTTCGACACGGACACCTTGGGTATCAACTTTCAAATCATGAAGTCTTCCTTTGAAAGGTTGCTTTTCCAATTCTGCCTTAATCGCTGGCATCTTGTCATGAGAAGCCAAGACCATAACTGTTGGCCCGGCTCCAGAGAGATAGGTTGCATAGGCACCATTCTCTTTGGCTACTTGCTTAATCGTCGCAAATTCACGGACCAGACTTTGACGATAACGCTCGTGGAAGAGGTCCCCCTCGATTGCTTGTCCAGCTGTCACCATATCTCCTGCTAACAAGGCCGCAACCGCCACATTGGCGATAGAACTAGCCGCAACAGCTTCCTTGTAGGACAATTTCTTAGGAAGGACACCACGACTGTCTCGAGTACGTAATTCATAGTTGGGAATATAAGCTAGAAAATCACACTCTGGGAAGTCAGCCACAATCGCTGAAACATTTCCTTCAACGGAGCTCGCAATAACAAGATTTCCATAGATAGCTGGAGCCACATTGTCAGGATGTCCTTCAATCCTAGTCGCCAGCTGCAATTTGTCGTGGTTAGATAAGTTGAGATTGCCCAGTTGGTTAGCCAGTTCAATTCCAGCAACGATAACCGAGCTAGAAGAACCCAAACCACGCGCCAAGGGAACATCACTGGTCATTTTCAAGCGTCTCGGTTGCAAGTCAGGCGCAATTTGCAAGGCAATCTTAAGCAAGAGATTACGCTCGTCATGGGGAATCCATTTGCCAATCTGGTGTTCAATCAACCACTCATCTCGTTCTTCACAGACCTCAATTTGAAGATACTTGGTTACAGCTACACCGACCGAATCAAAACCTGGCCCGATATTGGCACTGGTTGCAGGTACAATAATCTTCATCCTATTCTCCTAACACCTTGAAGGTATTCAAGAGGTCAAATTCTGAAGCTTTGGCCAACTCAGCTGAAACATTCTCAAGCTGTGCTTTATTAATCTTATGAGTGATAATCACTACACGCGCCTTGTCACCCTCTTTGCCATCTTGGAGGATTTGCTTGAAGGAAATATCTTGAGCATTAAAGATTTCAGCTAGTTTCAAGACCTGACCTTTTGAGTCTGGAGCCAAGATTGAGAAATAGTAGTTTGCTTTAACATCTTCAGGATTTGCCAAAACCAAGTCACGGCTATATTCGTTGAAGTCTTTGCCAATGGTACCATCATTCAAACGACGAACGATACGGACAATATCTGCTACAACACTTGTTGCTGTTGGTTTTTGACCCGCACCTGGTCCGTAGTACATCGATTCACCGATACCGATAGATTCTACAAAAACAGCGTTCATTACTCCATTTACACTGGCAAGTGGATGTGCTTTAGGAAGGAAGGTTGGAGTCACTTCTGCAGCAATACCTGAAGGAGTTTCCTCGATAGAACCAACCAATTTCACTACATAGCCTAGATCTTGGGCTACAGCTACGTCTTCTGGTGTGATGTTGCGGATTCCCTTGTGGGCTACATCGTCAAAGGCAACCTTCATACCAAAAGCAAATTGGCTCAAAATCACCATCTTGTAGGCTGCGTCAATCCCATCCACGTCATTTGTAGGGTCGCTTTCTGCAAATCCAAGTCTTTGCGCTTCCGCCAGAGCATCATCATAAGACCAGCCTTCTTCTACCATTTTGGTCATCATAAAGTTAGAAGTTCCGTTAACGACACCAAGAACGCGCGTGATTTTATCAGAAGCCAACGAATTTGCCAAAGTACGAAGAATTGGAATCCCACCAGCAACTGCAGCTTCATAGTAAAGTGCTACATTATGCTCTTTAGCAATTTCTAACAATTCTGTGCCATGAACAGCCAAAAGATCCTTGTTTGCTGTTACAACATGTTTCCCAGCTTCCAAGGCACGAGTGATAAAGGTCTTAGCTGGTTCGATACGCCCCATCAATTCCACTACGATAGTAATGTCCTTGTCTGACAAAATATCGTCTACATTGGTTACAAAGTTAAAGTCATTTCCTGCTGCAAGCAAGCGGTTCTTTTCATCTTCATCCTTGACCAATACCTTGGCTACTTCAATCTCAGAATGAGCTGATTGGATGATTTTTTCTCCATTTTCCTTTAGGAGGAAAGGCACACCACTTGCAACGGTACCAAATCCAAGTAAAGCAATTTTAACTGTCATGTTTGTCTCCTCGAAATTTTCTGATATAGCCATTATAACAGAATTTTTCGAAAATTCCTATCCAAGGAAGCCACTATTTATCGATAGAAAAGAAAAACGAATCATGTGATTCGCCTTTCTTGATAAATGAAAATTGATTTTCAAAATCTACGAACTAACCTTTTGCAAACCAAGGACTGCATCGTGATTGATCAAGATTTGACCATACTCTTGTAAGACAGAACGACTGATATTACTATCATCTGCAAATTCACGCATACGAGCCAAGAGCCAAGCTGGATATGGACTAGGATGATTTTCCACATCGACTAAGATTGTCAAATAGTAGTGCCCATTCATCTTATAGAGTTCAGATGTTTCCATCTGGTAGTTAACCGTCTTTGCAAAAGCAACTAAGTCAGCAAGGCTTGCAAAGCGCAGGATATAGTAGATATAAGGTTCTTTCTTATTCTCCGTCTCCTTGTCTGCCTGCTCTTGCTCTTCTTCTTTAGCTTCTACCTGTTCTAGAGATTGGATAGCCTCAATATCGTCCTTGGTCTTGTCTGCAATGCTCTTTTCCAATGTTTTGAGAAATTCGTCCGGCGACATTTGGGCCAATTCTTCCATATCCGGCAGATCCGCCAAATCTTCAAAATCCAAATTCTGGTCAATCTTGGACTTGGTCACAAAGACATCCACCTTATCAGGTTTTGGCGTCACACGGAAACTCAGCATGCCACTGTCCAAGAAATTGTCTGGCATTTCCAGTTCATCTAAAATAGCATAGAAAAACTCTTCGGTTTTTTCCTGAGGAACGAGAAAGTCTGCAATTTCCATTCCTCGATCCATCAAATCATCTAAAGTCATCGTGATTTTCAGTGTTGTATCACTAATTTGTTTCATCTTCATATCTAGTAACCTCATACTTTCAGTCTATCTATTATACTAGATTTTTACGATTTTATCAAAAGAATGAAGCTGGAATGTGATATAATACTAGATATGATTTAAGATTTAAGAAAGAAAGTTCAATGAAAAATATAAAAGTAAATGCCTTGGCTAGCTTGCTGGTCAATATTCTCAATATCGTTTTTCCTCTGATAACCAACCCTTATCTGACGCGGATTCTCAGCAAATCCAACTACGGTTATTTCAATACCGCCAATACCTGGGCAAGTTTCGTTATTCCACTAGCTGCCTTTGGGATTTACAACTACGGGATTCGTGCTATCAGTAAGGTTAAGGACGATAAGAATAAAATCAACTATGTCTTTTCTAAGTTGTTTTATATCTCGGTTTTCACTTCTCTCCTGACGACTGGTATCTACTTCCTCTTTATCTTCTTTGACACCAGCATTGAGAATCTGAAAGTTCTCTACTACATCCTAGGAGCTCAAGCACTCTTCCAATTTCTCAATATCGAATGGATGAACGAAGCCTATGAAAACTATGCTTTTATCCTTTACAAGACATTGATTATTCGGATTACCATGCTGGTCGCTATCTTTGCCTTTGTCAAAACTGCTGATGATATCGTTCCTTATGCTATCGTCATGACAGCGACAACTATCCTCAACTACCTCCTTAGTTTTCTTTGGATCAAGAGAGAAGTTTCCTTTGTCAAAATTGGTTTCATCGAGTTAGCTAAGGCTTCTAAACCACTCTTTACTATGCTTCTCTTGGCAAATGCCAATATGCTTTATACCTTGCTAGATAGAATGTTTATCACCAAGGGACCAGATGAAAATTATATTTCTTATTATACAATTGCCTATAGCATCGTCATGCTGATTGCTGGTGTCTTAAGTGGAGCTATCAGTGTCAGCATTCCACGTCTCGGCTACTACCTTGGGAAAAAGGATTACAATTCTTATAATTATCTTGTAAATCAAGCGGCATCATTATTCTATTTTCTCATGATTCCAACTAGTTTCGGAATTATGATTTTAGGAAAGTATGCAACGGTTATCTACTCTTCTGAAAAGTATCTTGAAGCAGGTATCGTGACTAGCGTCTTCGCCTTTCGAACCATTATCTGGGCTATTGAATTGATTCTTGGTAAGCAAATTATCTTTATCAATGACCACGAGAACCGCTTGACCGCTTTCTACTTTGCTGGTGGTGGAGCAAATCTCCTCTTCAACTGTATCTTGTATATCAATAATATTTTTGCCCCTGAGTATTATATTGCTACTACCATTATTGCCGAAGCCATCGTTGTTCTCTTAGAAATTCATTTTATTAAGAAACATCAACTAATTAATTTAAAAGAAATCTTTGTGACCTTAACACGTTATGGTCTCATATCCCTTGGATTTATTCCGATCTTCTATATTTTCAAGATGATTTTCCAAATCAGTTCCTATACGGTGAACCTCAACATGATCCTCATGGTTCTCTCTACCATAGCTACTTGTGGAATCTACTATCTCTTGATGCTTTTTATCGCCAAAGACAAAACATTACACTATGCACTGAACCTAGTACTAGCTAAGATCAAAAGAAACTAAAAGAACACCCTACTGATAAACGAGCGTTTACTAGTAGGGTGTTTCTTTTATTCTTTTTCTTTCTTGTCAGAAGTATTGACTTCTAGATTTGAATCTTGTTTTGGCTGTTCAGCAATAGAAGAACTAGCTTCTTGCTTCTTCTCTGACTGATCTGCTTCGCCATTGACAGCAGCAACAGCCTGTCTCCAAATGCCTTCCTCGTTTACCTTATAACCATCCGGTGTGGTGGCATTTTTCAACAAGGAACCATCTGTTTGGAAATAGTACCAATTACCGTCAATTCGTTTCCAACCGGTCTGCATAGCTCCTGATTCATCAAAGTAATAATGATCACCATTTACTTTATGAAGACCAACTAGCATGATGCCATCTTCAGGATTGAGATAATACCAGATTCCTTTATCCTTTATCCAACCTGTCTTCATAGCTCCACTTCCTTCAAAGTAACGATAATGATTATCAAACCATTTCCAGCCTGTTTGCATAGCTCCTGATGCACTAAAGTAATACTGCTTACCATCTACTTGTTGGAAACCGACCAGCATGATACCTTCCTGATCTTCAAGATAATACCATGTTCCTTGATCCTTCAACCAACCAGTTTTCATAGCTCCTGAGTCAGCGTAGTAATGCCAGTGTTTATCAAGCCACTGCCAGCCTGTTTGCATGGCACCGCTGGTATTCAAATAGTAACGCGTACCATTGATTTCTTGTTTTCCAGTCTGCATAATACCATCTTGATTTAGATAATACCATTTCTCATTATCCTTAATCCAGCCTGTTTTCATAGCTCCTGAGTTCGCATAGTAATACCAATGGTTCTCTAGCCATTTCCAGCCTGTTTGCATGGCACCACTAGCGTTCAAATAGTAACGAGTACTGTTGATTTCTTGTTTTCCAGTGAGCATGATACCATCTTTGTCCAGATAATACCAAGTATCCTGATCCTTGATCCATCCAGTTTTCATAGCTCCAGAACTAGCAAAATAGTTCCAGTGACCATCAACAAAGGCCCAGCCTGTTTGCATCACACCTTCTTGATTAAAGTAATATGTGCTTCCATTGATATTCTTTTTACCGATAGTCCGTAGCCCATCCTCATCATAGAAATACCAATCTGAATCAATCTTTTGCCAAGTTAAAGGTTTACCTGCTGTTTGGAGTGCACCACTGTCTGCAAAGAACATCTTCTTGCCATTAAAGAATTGATTTCCTGTTAGCATCTTTCCATCTGCTGCAAAGAGATATTTCTTCCCTCCAATTTCAGAAAGCTCACTAAATCGTCTAGCACCATTTGATTGGATATAATACCAAGAGCCATCCAGCTTGAACCAACCACCAGTTTGCATTTTACCATTTTGGTTCAAATAGTAATCGTTCCCTTTGGCATTTTCTCCCCAGTCGTCGTTAAGGTGAAGCCAGCGACCTGCTTGCATTTGTCCTTTTCCATTAAAGAAGTAAGTGGCTCCGCCAATCTCTTTCCAACCGATAGCCATTTCTCCATCTGCTAAACGATATTTCCAGTAGCCACCTTCTTGATACCATTTTTCGTCAACTACAGGGATGTCAGGGAAGAGATTAGAAACATTGGCAAATCCGCTATCACTAATATCAAAAACGGTAGCATCTTGAGTTTGACTAGAAGCTCTGAGAACTTGAATATTTTTCTTTTGGAGATATTCTCTGGTTGAAGCAACATTAATATCACCACCAGTTGTTTGAATAATCATCTTTGGAGATAGGTTTTCAAGAAAATTAATCGTATTTGAAATTGTCGCATCATAATGATGGTTCCATTTCATCATATCAACCTTGCCGATAACAGGACCTAACTTATCTTCTGCTCCTTCGGCATTATCCAAATCTCCACCAAGATAGATTCTCTTTCCTGCCACAGTCACCACTGAAACGATAGAGTTGGAGTTATCATCTAGAACTTTTTTCAGATTCCCCTCAGCATCATATTCATTTTTATAATTATAGAGTTGGATATCCATATCACCTAATTTAAAGTGACTATCCTCGTCTGTAATATTCTGAATAAGAGTAACCCCTCGTTTTTGTGCGGCTCTCAAAGCATTATCGTAATTAAAAAGATTATCCCAGAGTCCCCAGTTTGCTGTGATCCGATCATCTGAATATTTTTTCAAATAAAACTTACCGACTTGATATCGATTGAGTATTTCGTCCGCTCCACCAATATGGTCACTATGGACATGAGTTCCTATAATAAAATCTAATTTTTTAACACCAATCTGATCAAGGTGGCGAATCAAACGGTCTTCCAAGACTTGATAATTTCTCATGGAAATTCCCCAACGACTTGGATAGCGTGGATCACTCCCATCAGGAAAGTCATAATCTTCCCCCATATCAATCAAGGCATAATGACCATTGCTTTCCAGAAGGATAGCATCACTCCCAGATTTTGCTTTAGTATTTATGAAATGGATACGATTGCCTGAACCAGCAGTAATGGTGTCTGCATTAACTTGTTGTGATAAACCAATCAACACAAAAAGGAAAGCAAGTAAACCATAACTGACTGATTTAACTAATTTTTTATTCTTCATCTTGAATACTCCTTTCTAGATGAAAACAATCTCTTACTAAGCAATCCAATAATTCTTATCAGTTCCTGGAACCTGCTGTTCAACAGGTGGTGGAGTCATATAGTCTGCTCCAAATTCGTAGGCAAGAATTTCATGGTATTTTCTCGGAGCCTTCACTACGATGTTTTCGTATGGCACATCAATCAGATCATAGAGCCATTCTTTTTTGATTCCCTCTGGAAAACTTGGATCAAATATCGTACAGGTAAGATCTGTAGCTTGATTTACACTATATTTCAAAGCAAGGTTCTCTAATTTTTGATTCCAAGTTTGTGGAGAGCTTAGACGAAAAATAGCTGATCCAATATAACGAGGCAGATTTTTTAGCCCCCCATTTTCTGATTTAATTCCTTTGAAATTCAAAGAAGAAAGGCGGACAAAGTGTTTATAGAGCTTCATTTTCTTACAATCACTTTCCTCCGTCACGACACCATCGTATGGAAAAATGTCAACGCAAGTTCCCAATACGACTGTCGGGTCCAGAAGATTGGCATCTCTACGTGTTCGAATGTCATGAACACGTAGATAACTGTAAGGATAGCCTTTTGTTTCTCTAAATGAAATCAATTTGTAGTAGGGATGATTCTCATTTTTTAAAACCTTATAAAGCTTTTCAAATTCATCTCGCGCCAAGGAAATATCCGTATCATCATCCCAAGGGATAAATCCTTTATGGCGAACAGCTCCTAGTAAGGTTCCAAAATCAATAAAATATTTAATCTGATGCTGTTCACATAGTTCATGTAGATACTTTAAAATATCCAACTCCACTTGTTTTATTTCTTCAAGACTTAAAACTCTCTCAGACATACTTTCTATTCTCCTAATTTTGACTAATTTTTTAAACGATTTTTAACTGCGATTTGCTTGCTTAGAACTTTTAGTGATTTTCCACAGTTTGAAATCATGGTGAGATACTCTCTGTTCAAGAGGGGGCAATTGCATGTAATCCCCATAGTCAGAGGTCAAAATTTCATGGTAGTGTTTTGGAATCATAAATTCCTTACCTTCAAATGTTCCCACAATCACTTGTTCTAACCACTCACGTTTCCAAACTGGCTTATTCATATCCTTGTAAATCAAATAGTCAACTTGCTCATAGTCAGCAACTGCTCTAGATTTAGCAAGCTCATCAATTTGCTCAACATACTTATTCGTATTTGTAAAATAGAAAATGACAACAGAGATATAACGGATCAAAGAATTTAGTAGACTTTTCGTGTTGGTAATTCCTTTAAAAGTGTAACAACTCAATTGACGTTTCTTTATGAGTTTCGTCATCTTGTTTTTAAAATCTGAATCATCTTCATAACCATCTACAGGGAAAATATCCACATAAATTCCCATATTGGAATCAATTCGTACATCTTCTTCTAGCAAGTAGGTATGGTTATCCTGCACTTTCATAAAAGGATAGACATAATTGAGATTATTTTTATAAGACATGACCTCATAACGTTCATCAGGGTTAGCGATAAGGTAATCTTGTAGTTTCTCATAATCTTCTCGTAACATGCAGATATCCATATCATCGTCCCAAGGGATAAAACCTTTATGGCGAACCGCACCAATTAGACTTCCATATGCTAGGAAATACTTGACTCCAATTTTCTGACAAACTTCATGAATGTACTCCATGATTCCAAGTTCCATCTGTTGAATTTCACTGACATCTGTTACTTCTTGATACCGAACTCCTTCATCTCGTTTACAAACCACTAGTCCATAACCGATTGCCAACCAAAAGATGATATTGATAAAGTTGGTAGAGTACATAATCTGACTTTCAAACAACTGACCAAACAAAATACCGAAGAAAAGAATCATAATCAATTTGTCAGTATTTTTCTTGGACACAATCAAATAAGTTAAAAAGCGCTTGATGACATAAGCCAGTATAAGAAGGAAGGATACCAAGCCTAGAACTCCCGAACTGACAAATATGGTCACAAAAATGTTATGGAAATTCCCACCGATAAGGGAGTTTTGAATCTCGAATTTACTGAAATATTCTGTATAGTAATCTGGAACATTCCGTACACCATAACCAAAAATTGGTTTGGCACTTCCCATCTTGATGGCATTTTTCCATATATAGGTTCTACCACTTGGTGTTGTTTCAATTAGATGGAGTTCACCGTTCTTCTTGGTAACAGACGAATCTGTCTCAGCGTAGGACTGTCCTTTGTTTAAGTCAAAAACAGTCGCAGTTTCAGATGCGATATAGATTGAAGTTACATAGCTTAATCCAATGTTGGTAGCAGTAATCAGCAAACTAGCAACTATAAAAGTGAGGGATCGTTTAACGATACTTCCTCTAGTAGCAAAGAAACTATAGAGTCCAATCATGATAAGTAAAGAAAGTAAGGCTCCCCGACTTTGCATTGTAGCGAAGTAAACTAATTGAATCAGATTGTTCAGTTTAAGATAAACAGAATATTTACTTCCTTTGTGGATCAAATACATAGCTAAAATAATGCTAATGTATGAAAATATCGCACTTGCATTAGGATTAACAATTCCCCATAGACGTCCATTCATGACACCATAGTAATAGGATTGTTCGCCAATCTTAAATAGGATAAGGACTCTACTTATCAATAAACCAAACGCAAAAATTGCTGAAGAAAAAGATACAATTTGAACCGTATAGGCAATCCAGTCAAATAATTTTTTAAGTTGCCCTGATTGTAACATGGTAAATAATAAAACATAGGTTACCATGAAGAGGATTTCAATCACATTTCCAATCAAATGTCCAGAGCGATTGAATATAGCTGATAGCAGATGGCTTCCAGATAACAAGCCAAATAAGGCCAAAAACTTTCGATCTACTGTAATCTGTTTCCACTTAAACAACAATGTGTAGCAAATATAAAGTACAACAATCGCTGACAATCCCTTATAGATTGGATTTGCTATCTTATAAACCAGTGAACTCATACTTAAAATCGAAATGAAAACAAACAGATATGCAATCCATCGTTTTGATTTTTCAAAGTATTCATCCATTTTTGAAAAATTCATTTTCAACTCCTTCTCATGATATTAATTTTTTAATCCAACAATTTTCTTATATAGCCATGGAGAAATGACAAGTGAAAGGATCGCTACCTTGCGAAAAGTAGTGAAATAAGCATCCTTCCATATTTCGCGTCGATGCCGAACAATCCAAGTCCTCAACTCAGCTTTCTCCTTTTGGTACTGTTCAGATGAAGTAAAGATAATTTTATCGTAAACTGTGATGTACGACCAACATTCTCTATTTTTTAATTCGTATTTTAAATTAGGAAAGACTTGTGAAACTTGAGCAATTATTTGCTTATAAACTTCTATCGTGTCAAATACATGCTGGTTAACAGATGTTGTTGCACTTCCCTCACGATGATCATAATAATAAACAGGTTTGTCAATAAATACGCTACTGCATCTTGTCTTTAGTAGCAATTCAGTTAAAAATAAGGCATCTTCAGCTAGGTGATAATTTGTATTAAACTTTTCATCCGCAAGCAGGTCTCTCTTAAACAGTTTTGCAACTGGAAAAAATGACGTTCTGGTAGTCATCAGTAGTTCCTTCATGGTTTCTTCTGTTGACCAGAGTTCTGTTTTTCCAGAATGTGGAGGTAAATCTGTCACAATGCCATTTTTGATATGGTGTAGAGGAGCAATTACAAAGCCTACATTCAACCCTTCAACTGCACTTGCTAAAGTAGCTAGGTAATCTTGGGTAACGAAATCATCGCTATCAATAAAGGTAACCCAAGCACCCGTCGCCAGCTTGATTCCCGTATTTCTCGCATTTGAGACTCCAGCATTTTCGATATGATAAACCTTGATATTCTCATGCCGAGAGGCTAAATTCTCACAGATCAGTCCGCTGGAATCGGTAGAGCCATCATTGATTAGGATTAACTCAAAATGGGTATAAGTCTGTTGAAGAATCGACTCCACACATCGCTCCAGATAGTCTTCTACATTGTAGACCGGAACGATAACGCTTATTTTTTCTCCCATCATGCTCCATATTCTCCCTTGTATTCTGTATAAGACTTATCCATATCAGCTATGACAGCATCATGATGCGGTACTTGCTTGTCTGCTGGTGGTGGCGTCATATAATCCCCAAAAGCCGTGCTGAGATAGGCATCATAGCCGACTGGGATGGGCAGCTCTGTTCCTTCGAATGGCAAGAAGAGATTCTCTTCAAAGGAAGCGATTGGATACTTGTTTCTCATGTAGCCGGGACCTGAGCATAATTCCGTGATTCCATCGCTCTCAGCCAGACTATACTTGGTCATTTCTTTTTCAGCTTTTTTCCAAATACGATAACGTAGAGATTTGGGAGTCAAACCGAGTAAGATACGACTTCCCCATTTCATGACTGCACCATGCTTTTCTGGAACAGTTTGCGCACAGAAAAGGGAATAAATCAAGGCCCAGCGAACCTGTTTCTTGCGCTCAGCTGGATTTTTAGGATAATAATCCAAAGGCAAAACGTCCAAAGCCAAACCATGTGGCAAATCCAAATCCTGCTGATAAGGCTTGATACAGGTCGTTTCCTTATCACGAATGGTAATAAAGAGGTTACGGTCTACAAAATCCTTGTGACTCTTTGACAAGAAATAACGCTCATCTGCATAACGAGGCCATAGTTCGGCTAACTTTTCATAGTCCTTGCGAGGCATGAAAAAATCTAGGTCATCATCCCAAGGAATGAAGCCCTTGTTGCGAAGGGCACCAATCGCTCCTCCACCACAGAGATAGCATAACAAATTATGTTCTTTACAAAATGCGACGAAATATTCAGCCATTTCCAGACTACGAGCCTGAATCGCTTTCAAATCACTCATGTCTCTCCTCTTCTGTCCAATAACGAGTTATATCGTTTTATTATACCATAAAAAAGCCTTAAAAATCCATCAGATACCGTAAAAAATCAAAGCCCAATCCACCATTTTTACCAGTGAATGAAGCTTTGATTTTTATTTATTTACATATTATCTCATTCCCATTTGGGCGAGTTTAGTCCGGTATTTGTTCTGGTCGACAAGTAGACCTTGTCCTCCGTAGACATCATAAGCATCTACCCAATCGCCAAGTTCTGGCACTGTCAATCTTTCGATACCATTCTGTGCGCCTTCGATAACTGACAAACCATTAGTCAGCAGGAAGGTATAAGGTAGATTGGTTGAGGTCATTCCAAAGACTTTTCCAAGTGCCTCTGATCCTGTAAAGAGTTTGGTTGGATCCTTGATTTGCTCAAGAACAGCTGACATGACTTGCTGCTGACGTTTGGTACGACCATAGTCTCCTTCATCATCATCACGGAAGCGAGCGTAATTGAGCAAGGTGGAGCCATTCATCTGCTGTTTCCCAACTTTAATCGTTTGAGTTGGCGATTCGGTTTCTGTTGCATGAAGATCATCTCCAACTGTGGCTTCTGTCAGAGGCTGACCATTTAACGTTGAAAACTTAGCGTCTATAGTCACCCCATCAGGAAATAGCGTATCAATAGCTGTTGCAAAGGCTTGAAAATCCACTAGGGCATAGTACTTAATATCCAAATCAAAGTTGTCTTTTAGAACCTTGCGGACCATTTCTGCCCCTTTTTGCCCTTCTTGTTCCCCAAGTTCATAGGCAACATTGAGTTTATTATCCGTTTGTTTCTTGCCATTCACAATCTGGCTGTAGCCATCAATATAGACTAGGTTGTCACGCATGAAGCTGACTAGCTTGATTTTCTTATCCGAACCACTAACATTCAACACCATAATCGTGTCTGTGCGAGTTTCTGCACTATTTTGACCAATACGGCCATCTGTCCCCATGATTAGGATATTCACCCCGTCTTTAGTATCTTGACCATTAAAGACCTCTACTTGTGCCGCTTTTGCATCAGCTGGCTTATTGCTAGTAGTTGCCGACTGGAAACCTCGAAGGAACATAATAATCATGCCCGCAGCCACACAGGTTATCAACAGTAAAAGCCAAATTAGAACTCGTTTAAAAAATCTTCTTGGTTTCTTCTTTTTTACTTCTGGAAGAGAGGAAAATTTCTGATGTCTATTCGAGCGACTTTGATTGGAATATTGTGGAATTCCAATGTCCTTCCCTAGATTTTTTTCCCTTTCACCTTCATTAGAGGGAAATCCACCGTCCATTTTTCTTTTTAAATAGTCAAATTCTCTCTTTTCTCTGTCATTTAGGTAATGAATATTCTTAAAAAGGTAGTCATAGCGTAACTTCTCATGATGACTTAAAGGGCTTTCTTTGCTCATAGGCTCTCCTTTCCTAAATCCCTAATAGTGAAAATAGGGTAGGTCCCCAGTATCTTGTACTGGATACCAATTGTTTCTAGTTCTTGTCTGGCAAAATGAACCAGCTCTTTGGCACTATAATCCACATCTATGATGAAAAAGTATTCACCTAGTGCCGTTTTGAGGGGACGACTTTCTATCTTGGTTAAGTCAATACCTCGCCAAGCAAAGGTTGAAAGAGCCTTATAAAGTGCCCCAGGAAGATTGTCTGGCAAGGTTAAGGCCAAACTCATTTTTTCAGTTTGTGATTGCAAAGGGATAGCGGGAATCTCAGACCCTAAAACCCAAAAACGAGTGAAATTGGCCTCCATTTCTTGGATATCTTCTGCTATCAATTCCAAACCATACTCTCTAGCTGAGTTTCTAGGCGCAATAGCTGCAAAAGGTTGGTCTGGATGTTCAGCAATAAAGCGAGCTGCATAAGCTGTACTTGCCGTCACTTCAAGCTGAGCTTCTGGATAATGCTCCTCTATGAATTTCTTTCCCTGAGCCAGAGCCTGAGGATGAGAAAAGATTTTCTCAATTTCTGACTGACCAGGAACTACCATCAGCTGCTGATGAATGGGTTGTACGATTTCTGCAACAGCCTGAATATCCGCCTGATGAAACAGATAGTCTAAGCTTTCATGCACACTCCCCTCAATGGAGTTTTCAACTGGTACCACAGAATAGTCCACCAAGCCCTGTTCATAGGCCTTAATAACATCTGTGATATTAGCAAAAGCCTGCAATTCCTCTTTGGGAAATGCTGTCTGCACAACATGATGCGAAAAAGATCCCTTGGGACCTAGATAGGCAATTTTCATCTCAGTTCCTCTATAATTTCCTCTGGGCTTAGCTTGGTCACATCCAGAACACGACTGGCTACTTCCTCATACCAAGCTTGTCTTTCTTGGAAAATACTGGCCAGTTCTTCTTTACTTTTGTTGAGAAAAAGCGGGCGCTGATTGTCATTATCAGCTGCGATACGTTGGTAGAGGGTTTCAAAATCGGATTTTAGATAAATGTTATCAGGATTAGTCTTAAGCAAGTCACGATTTCTCTGAGAAACGACTACTCCTCCACCAGTTGACACAACTCGGTCCGTTTTTAGTAAGTCAGCTAGAACTTCTGACTCCACTTGACGAAAGGCCACTTCTCCCTTTTCAGCGAAAAAATCCGCAATGGACATGCCTAAACGTTCCTCGATTAAGGCATCCATATCGATGTAGTCTGGGTCCAATCCTCTAGCGATTGTCGACTTACCAGCTCCCATAAATCCGAGTAATACCTTAGCCATGAATCAAGGTCTCCAAATCATCAAAGAAGCTAGGATAGCTGGTATTGATGGCTTCGGCACGATCAAGCTCCACTTCTCTATCTACAACCAAGAGGGATGCGATGGCTGTCATCATGCCGATACGGTGGTCACCAAAAGTATTGACTCTAGCGCCATGAAGTCTTGATTTCCCTTTGATAATCATCCCGTCTGCTGTAGGGGTGATGTCCGCCCCCATGCTATTTAAAGCGTCTGCCACCACCTGAATGCGGTCGGTTTCCTTGACCTTGAGTTCTTCAGCATCCTTAATGACAGTTACACCTTGTGCTTGTGTCGCTAAAAGGGCAATAATAGGCAATTCATCAATCAAGCGGGGAATCAAGGCTCCACCAATCTCTGTTCCTTTGAGATCCGAAGACTCGACAGTCAGGGTTGCAGATTTAGCGATTGGATCAATTTCAGTTATTTCTAGTTTTCCTCCCATGGCACGAATGACATCAATAATACCAGTACGCGTTTCATTGATGCCCACATTCTGCAGCACCACACGAGAATCTGGCACAATCAAACCTGCGACCAACCAAAAGGCTGCACTGGAAATATCTCCTGGCACAACTACCTTTTGTCCGGTAAGTTTTTGTGGTCCTTGGACTGTAATTTTCTTGCCATCCACACTTAAATGACCACCAAATTGCTGAAGCATATCTTCGGTGTGGTTACGAGTACATTCTTTCTCGATAATAACGGACTCCCCCTGAGCCTGTAAGGCTGCAAACATCAAGGCGGACTTGACTTGGGCAGAGGCGATTGGCAACTCATAGTGAATAGGTGTAAGGTTTTTCGTCCCTTTTAGGCGAAGAGGAGGCAGGTCTCGCTCGGTTTGCCCTGCAATGCTAACGCCCATTTTTTTCAATGGAATCGTCACACGATCCATAGGACGTTTAGAAAGACTATCATCTCCAAACATCTCTACTTCGAAGTCTGCACCAGCAAGGACACCTGAAATCAGGCGAATCGAGGTGCCAGAATTCCCCATATCCAAGGCGTTTTGCGGAGTTTTTAAGCCATCCATATCTACACCTTGAATCGTAATCACACCGTCTTTATCTTCTATTTCAACACCAAGATCACGAAAAACCTGCATGGTTGAGAGAACATCCTCTCCACGCAGAATATCATAAACCTTAGTCTCGCCCTCAGCCAAACTTCCAAAAATAATCGAACGGTGGCTAATAGACTTGTCACCTGGAACCCGGATACTGCCATGTAAGTGGCGAATGTTTGTTTTTAGTTTCATAGTTGACCTCATACTTGCAATACTTTTTCTTATTTTATCACAAAAAAGCCAGAAATTCCTGAAATTTCTGGCTTTTATACAGATAAAATACTATTTCAATAATTCTGAAACAGGTTCAAAGACAATTTTTTCAATGTCTGAAAGGTAAATAGATAACTGTTGCTGTTTGGCAAAGAAATCTGACAAAAGAGCGTTCTCTTGGATTTGCTTGCTGAAAGACTGCATCTTTTCTTGGAAAGAGGCATCTGGCATTTGTCCCGTTTGCGCCATGACTTGGATTTCTTGCTGGAAGGCGAGGTAGTCTGCAAAAATCTTGCTAGCTTGTTCATCAGCTTGGATAGCATCTTTGGCTGACTTAACCGCCTTGTATTCTGGTAATTCGCGTAGACCGCGACTGAGTTCGTTTGCACTATCGTAAATATTTGACATGATTTTCTCCTTATTTGATGACGACTGTGTAGTCTGTATTTTCTGTAATTAAGCGCTCCGCTCGTTCCAAATCTTGAGCATTTTTAAATGAAATTTGTAGAATCCCGTGAACATCCTCACGGTTTTCTTCGTTGATGTGAATGTTGACCAAGGAAGTTCCACGTAGCAATTCCAAAATACGCAAGATGACATCTTCTTCATCGGGAACGTCGACATAGAGGTCGTAAGAGCTATCCACACCACCACGCTTATGGATTTCCATAGCCTGACGTTGCGCACGCGCCTGATTGAAAAAATTCCAAATTTGCTCTTCATCTCCCTTGCTGATGGCTTGTCCAACCTCATCTAGGCGATCCTTGAAATCCGCAATTCGATCTAGAATAGTCTCACGATTGGACAAGAGAATAGAAGTCCACATACCTGGCTCGCTTTCCGCAATGCGAGTCATATCTCGAAAACCACCCGCCGCAAAGCGTCTTGCCATCTCATGTTCTTGAGCATAAACTGCTGTCTGCTCCATAAGGCTGGAAGCCAGAATATGAGGAAAATGACTAATCTGAGAAGTCACCCGATCATGCTCCTTGGCATCAATCTCGATAAAACGAGCATGAAGGCCTGAAAGCAGATCCTTCATTTCCTCAAGTGTGTCAGGACTTGTCAGGCTCGAAGGTGTGAAGATATAGTAGGCATTTTCAAAGAGATTAACATCCGCAGAGGCAGCCCCTGTCTTGTGGCTACCAGCCATGGGATGGGCCCCGACAAAGCGAACAGGCTTGTCAACCAAATACTGCTCCGCCACATCTACAATGGCTGACTTGGTTGAGCCTGCATCCGAGATAATGACGCCTTCTTTCAAGTCTAAATCTGCCAGCTCTTTAATAAAAGCAATGGTCTGTTTGATTGGCAAGGTCAAGATGATGACATCTGCTAGAGGAGCGAAACTGGCAAAATCATCCGTCGCACGGTCTATCATTCCTCGCTCCAAGGCAATATCTCTCGAAGCCTGACTGCGATTATAACCTAAAATTTCATAATCAGGATGATCGCGCTTGATACCGAGTGCCATCGAAGCACCAATCAAACCGAGACCTGCGATATAGATGGTTTTTGCCATAAGGACTCCTTAATAGTTCTTTGTATAGTCTCGGTGTTTGGCAACTGCCTCTTTTAATTCTTCAAGATTATCTGATGAGAATTTTTCAAGGATTTCTTGCGCCAGAACCGTTGCTACAACGGCTTCCATAACTACACCAGCTGCTGGAAGGGCGGTCGGATCACTTCTCTCCACAGTTGCCTTGTAAGGTTCGTGGGTTTCGATATCCACACTCATAAGTGGTTTGTAAAGAGTGGGAATGGGTTTCATGACTCCACGAACAACGATAGGTTGCCCATTTGTCATACCACCTTCGAAACCACCTAGATTATTGGTGCGGCGAGTATAACCGTCTTCTTTAGACCAGAGAATTTCATCCATAACCTGGCTGCCTTTTCGGTAACCAGCTTCAAATCCAAGACCAAATTCCACCCCTTTAAAGGCATTGATAGAGACAACTGCTTGGGCCAATCGCGCATCCAATTTTCTGTCCCATTGAACATAGGAACCGAGGCCGACTGGAACACCTCCAACGACCGTTTCGACAACCCCACCGATGGTATCGCCGTCACGTTTGATTTGGTCAATATAGTCCTTGATTTCTTGTTCACGGTCTTGGTTGACAATAGAAACTTCAGACTGGGCAGCTCGTTCCTTAATCTCCGCAACTGTCAGAATTTCAGGTACATCGATTTCCTTGCCACCAAAGACCACGACATGGTTGGCAATCTCTATATCCAGCTCGGCTAAGAGACGTTTAGCTACTGCCCCGACTGCCACCCGCATAGTTGTTTCACGAGCTGATGAACGCTCCAAAGAATTTCGCAAGTCATCAAAACGGTACTTGATTCCCCCTACCAAGTCGGCGTGACCTGGACGAGGATGAGTGATTTTCCGCTTGCTTTTGAGGCGGTCTTCAATGCCCTCCGCAGACATGATATCCAGCCATTTCTGGTGGTCCTTATTGATAACATCCATGGTAATGGGAGCTCCTGTCGTCTTCCCGTGGCGAACGCCCGATGTAAAGACAACCTGGTCACTCTCAATCTTCATACGACCACCACGACCGTAGCCACCCTGACGGCGTTTCAGATCCTCATTGATGTCCTCTACTGTTAAAGGAAGGCCCGCTGGAATTCCTTCAATGATAGCTGTCAGACGGGGTCCGTGTGATTCTCCTGCAGTTAAATATCTCATAGGCTCTCCTTATTTTACCAAGTAGTCTTTCATCTCTTCTAGGGAAACAGGGTGAATGGTCGCTGACCCAAGATCCGGCACCAAGACCAATTTCAAGGTGTTGCCACGCGCTTTCTTATCATGAGTCAAAGCCTGATAAAGCTTTTCAACATCCCAATTTTCATACTCCACAGGAAGTCCAAATTTCAGACACATTTCTGTGATGGACTGGGTCATTCCTTCTGGCATGAGGCCTTTCCCCTCAGCAACCTTGGAAATCTGCACCATTCCCATTGCAACGGCTTCTCCATGCATGACTTTTCCATAACCTGCAGTCGCTTCAATGGCATGGCCAATAGTGTGGCCAAAATTGAGGTAAAGACGAACACCGTTGTCCAACTCATCCTCAACTACCATCTTGCGCTTAACTTGGCAAGAATGTTCAATCAAAGTCTCTGCATGTTCCAAAATGCTCTCTACAGAACCATCTAGCTCCGTCAAGAGAGCCCATAGTTTCGGATCCTCAATCAAGCCATACTTGATAACCTCACCCATTCCTTCAATCAGCTCTCTTTTTCCAAGCGTTTCTAGGACAAGCGGATCAATCAGAACCCCATCTGGTTGGGCAAAAGTCCCTACCATATTCTTAGCAAAAGGAGTATTAACACCTGTCTTTCCACCGATAGAAGAATCAACCTGGGCTGTCAAACTAGTCGGAATCTGAACAAAGTGAATGCCCCGCATATAGGTAGAGGCCACAAAACCAGCCAGGTCCCCAACGACACCACCACCAAGAGCAACAATCCCATCGCTACGAGTCAGACCTTGCTTAACTAGAAATTCATAGACTTTCTGAACAGTAGTTAAATTTTTTCTTTCTTCACCTTCTAAAAAGTCAAAAACAGCTACCTGAAAACCAGCATCTTCTAGGCTGAGCTTGACCTTCTCTGCATAAAGAGAAGCTACATGGTTGTCGGTTACGATAACCACTTTTTGAGGTTGCCAGAGTTCTCGCAACCATTGACCAGCCTGAGCTAGACAACCTTTTTCAATCTGAATATCATAAGGATGACGTGGAATATCGATTCTGATTTTCATAGTAGGGTCTCCTTTTCACTATTTATATTTTTCTGTTAAGGACTGCCAAATCTCTTCTGTCGGCATTTCTTTACCTGTCCACAATTGAAAAGCTTCAGCAGCTTGATAGAGCAACATCCCCAGGCCATTGACGGCTGGATTGCCCTGACTTTTAGCCCATTTCAAAAATGGCGTGTCAAAGGGTTGGTAAATGATATCTGCGACCAAGAGAGTTTCTGGTAAATTGATGCTTTCTGGAACTGGGGACGACTGCCCATCCATCCCTACACTGGTCGCATTGACGAGCAGGTCCGACTCAGCAATCCTTGCTTGCAGTTCAGAAGCATCTTCTAAAGCATACAAGTCCACTTTAAAGCCTGTTTGCTCCTGTAACTTGTCCAGATAAGGTCTTGTTTTTTCCATGGAAGCTGAACGCACAAAGACAGAAATCTGACTGACGCCGTCCAAAACGGCTTGTGACAAGATTGATTTGGCCGCACCACCTGCGCCCAGAATGGTCATTTTCTTATCCGAAATTGTAAAAGAAGGCAAGCTCTTAAAAAATCCCTTGCCATCTGTATTATATCCAATTAACGTTCCGTCTTGATTAACAACTGTGTTGACCGCCCCAATCAAACGAGCCTCATCGCTCAACTCATCCAGATAAGGAATCACTTGCTCCTTGTAAGGCATAGACAGGTTAATCCCAAACATCTGGTAACGGCGAATATTGGCAACTGTTTCTGCCAAATCACCCGCTTCAATCTCCCAAGCTACATAGGCACCATTAATAGCTGTCGCCTCAAAGGCCCTATTGTGGATAAAGGGTGAAATAGAGTGTTTGATGGGATTGGCAACAACTGCAGCTAAACGTGTATAGCCATCAAGCTTCATCCAAAATCTCCCTGATTTTTTTCATACTTGATAGAGAAATCTGACCCGGTGCACTGGCCGCATCCATACTAGCAAAAGACCAGCTGGAACCTGTCACATCTGAAGTGATACGCGAAACCTTACCAATTTTCCCCATGGAAATGGTCACGTACTCTTGCTCAGGATTGAGTGTCTTGAAACCTCGCGTATAATTCATCAGGTCTAAAACATCCTGAGCTGTATTTGCCATTACCGATACCTTCACTACTTTTGGAGTCAAGCTGGTCAATTCAGACAAGATTTCCATCATGTTTTCAGGTGTTTCTTGGAAATTGTGATAACTCAAGACCAGATTTGGAAAATCCAACATCTCCTCAAAAACATCCTTGTGGCTGAAATACTCGAAATCTACATAATCCGGCTGATAGAGCTGAGCGACTTCCTTGATAATTTGAACATACTCTTCTGAGGAAAGTTCGATTTCTCCTCCCTCAGCGCGAGTTCGAAGGGTAAAGACAAGTTCGCGTCCTGCAAATTTCTCAAAGATAGCGGGTGCTACCTGTAAAATAGCGTCCTTTGCAAGAAAGTCCGCACGCCACTCGATGATATCGGCATCTTCATACCTAGTGGCATCCAGTTCTTGCGCTTCTTCTAAACTTCTTGGCATTACTGAGACGACTAATTTCATTTACTAACCTTCATACTAATCACCTTGAGGTAATTACTGCTTTCATCTTTTTTATTATAGGCAAAGTCTGCAGGAAGACCATATTGGTTTAAAATCTGATACCTTCTTCCTGCAAAACCTTTATCAATTTGTTCTGTAAATTTCTGGCGGGAAACATTGGCAGCATTAGTACTAGCAATGATAATGCCTCCCTGATTTAAAATCTCTAGACTCTGGGAAATCAACTTGTGATAGTCCTTAGCTACAGAGAATGTTTGTTTTTTATTGCGGGCAAAGCTCGGCGGATCAAGCACAATCACATCATAGGTCAAGCCTTTTCGCTTGGCATACTTGAAGTACTCAAAAACATCCATGACGATAAAACGGTGATTATCCGTGCTGAGTCCATTTGCCTGAAAATGAGCTTCTGACAGCTCTCTGGACCGTTTGGCCAAGTCGACAGAAGTCGTCTCACTAGCGCCTCCCATAGCTGCAGCAACTGAAAAGGCAGCCGTATAGGAAAACATATTGAGCAAGGATTTGCCCATGGCTAGACCGTCAACCAGACTCCCACGAACCTCATGCTGGTCTAGGAAAATCCCTGTCATCAAGCCATCATCCATAAAGACTTGATAGAGCACGCCATTCTCAAGAACAGTAAAGTAATCTGGCGCTTCCTCACCATAAACATAGGCAGACTCGTAGTCTAGACCTTTAAAACGAATCTTCTCATAAGCACCCAAGACCTCAGGGAAAACTTCCTTAAAAGCATTTATGATCAGCTTACGAATCTGGTAAACAAAGGAGTTGTACCAAGAAAAGACAGCATAATCTCCATAGAGATCAACAGTCAGACCACCAAAACCATCCCCCTCTTGGTTAAAAAGGCGAAAGGCAGTAGTCAAGTCATCCTGATAATAAGGCTTTCTAGCTTCCTTGGCCTTACGAAACAGGATTTCAAAAAAAGCTTGATTGAAACGAACCTTTTCCTTGCTGATGAACCAGCCGATTCCCTTGTTCTGCTGGGAAAGATAGGCGCTCCCTAAAAACTTCCCGTCTTGACTAAGAACTTCTACTGCCTGATCCGTCAGTTCAATATCTGTTAAATCACTTGCTTCCAAAAGAACTAGACCCTTAGCTAGCTTTTTTTCAACGCGTCTGCTGACCCTAATTCTATTCATAGCTACTATTATAGCAAATTTTGTGACAATTCTCAAAAAAGAAACCGTTTAACCAGTTGTACTTTAGTTTACTGAGTGTCATTTTTGTTAAAATAAGTTTATCCCATTTACTTTTTCACCAAAACATCCTCTCCCTTGTGATGGAAAGAGAGATTCTATTCGCTAAAAATAGACAAAAACAGAAATGAGTATAGAATCTTGCGCAAACGTTTGCCTAGTTCTAAACTTTATGGTAGAATAAAACACAACATTGATAAGCAAGAGGAAAAACAATGCAAAATCAGACACTTATGCAATACTTTGAATGGTATCTGCCTCATGACGGCCAACACTGGAATCGACTGACAAATGATGCAGAGCACCTAGCAAACCTTGGTATCAGTCACGTCTGGATGCCACCAGCTTTTAAGGCAACCAATGAAAAAGATGTCGGCTATGGTGTTTATGATCTTTTTGACCTAGGCGAGTTTCACCAAAAAGGAACTGTCCGCACCAAGTATGGGTTTAAAGAAGACTATCTTCAAGCCGTTCAAGCCCTAAAGACGCAGGGAATTCAACCTATGGCCGATGTGGTGCTCAATCACAAGGCTGCTGCCGATCACATGGAAGCCTTTCAGGTTATTGAAGTGAACCCTGAGGATCGTACCGTTCAACTAAGCGAACCCTTTACTATCAATGGCTGGACTCACTTTACTTTCGATGGTCGCCAAGATACCTACAATGACTTCCACTGGCACTGGTACCACTTCACAGGTACAGACTACGATGCCAAACGCCGTAAGTCTGGTATTTACCTGATCCAAGGAGACAATAAAGGCTGGGCAAATGAGGAATTGGTCGATAACGAAAACGGTAACTACGACTACCTCATGTATGCCGACCTAGACTTTAAACACCCTGAAGTCATCCAAAACATCTATGACTGGGCTGACTGGTTCATGGAAACAACTGGTGTAGCTGGTTTCCGCTTGGATGCCGTTAAACACATCGACTCCTTCTTTATGGGAAATTTCATTCGTGATATGAAGGAAAAATACGGTCAAGATTTCTATGTTTTTGGTGAATTTTGGAATCCAGACAAGGAAGCCAATCTAGACTATCTCGAGAAAACAGAGGAACGTTTTGACCTTGTCGATGTTCGCCTCCACCAGAACCTCTTTGAAGCTAGTCAGGCTGGAGCAAGCTACGACCTTCGTAATATTTTCACAGATAGCTTGGTTGAACTCAAGCCTGACAAGGCTGTCACTTTCGTTGACAACCACGATACTCAACGAGGACAAGCCCTTGAGTCTACTGTTGAAGAATGGTTCAAGCCAGCAGCCTATGCCCTTATTCTATTACGCCAAGATGGGCTTCCATGTGTCTTTTACGGAGACTATTACGGCATCTCAGGGCAATTTGCTCAACAAGATTTCAGAGAAGTTCTTGATCGTCTCCTAGCCATCCGAAAAGACAAGGCCTATGGAGAGCAAACAGACTACTTTGACGATGCCAACTGTATCGGATGGGTTCGTTCAGGTGCTGAACATCAATCTCCAATCGCTGTCCTTATCTCAAATGACCAAGAAAACAGCAAGTCTATGTTTGTTGGTCAAGAATGGGCTGACCAAACCTTTGTTGATCTCCTTGAAAATCATCCAGCACAAGTTACAATCAATGCTGAAGGTTATGGAGAATTTCCAGTAGCAGCGGGTTCAGTCAGTGTCTGGGCAACAAAATAAACCTATCAGTTACAAGCCAGATCCAAGCAGATTTGGCTTTTTTGTATGCACAAAAAGACCTACCCTAATGGATAGATCTTTATTGTCTTAAAATTTACCTGCTACTGAATCCAAGAGTTCTTGGATTTTCGCTTGGTTGCTTCCTCCTGCCATGGCCATGTCTGGTTTACCACCACCACGTCCATCGACGATTGGAGCCAATTCTTTGACAAGGTTTCCTGCATGCACATCTTTTGTCTTGCTAGCTACAAGAACATTGACTTTGTCACCGATAGCTGCAACTAGGACAAGCACATCAGAGTAGTCTTTTTGTTTCCAGTTATCCGCAAAGGTGCGAAGGGCACCTGCATCTGATACAGAAACTTGGCTTGCAATGTAACGGTGTCCGTTGACTTCCTTCACATCCTTGAAGACATCGCCTGCGGCTGCTGCTGCTGCTTTTTCCTTCAATTCTGCATTTTCTTTTTGAAGCTGACGGAGTTGTTCTTGAAGCCCTTCCACCTTGTGGGGTACTTCTTTGAGTTGAGGTGCTTTCAAGGTTGCTGCGACTGCTTTCAGAGCGTCTTCTTGTTCACGGTAGGCTTCAAAGGCTTCCTTACCAGTCACTGCCAAGATACGGCGAGTTCCTGATCCGATTCCTTCTTCTTTGACAATCTTGAAGAGACCAATCTCAGAAGTGTTGCCAACGTGGGTACCACCACAAAGTTCCACTGAGTAGTCACCAATCGTAACAACACGAACTTCCTTACCGTATTTCTCACCAAAGAGGGCCATAGCACCCATTTCTTTAGCAGTGTCAATATCTGTCTCAACAGTTTCTACTGCAATTGCTTCCCAGATTTTCTCATTGACCTGTTGTTCAATGGCGCGCAATTCTTCAGAAGTTACTGCTTGGAAGTGCGTAAAGTCAAAGCGAAGGAATTCGACCTCATTAAGTGAACCTGCTTGAGTTGCGTGGCTACCAAGGATATTGTGAAGAGCTGCATGGAGCAAGTGAGTCGCCGTGTGGTTCTTCATGACACGAAGACGACGGTCGGTATCGATTGCCAAAGTATATTCTGCATTCAAAGCAAGCGGTGCAAGAACTTCAACAGTATGAAGTGGCTGGCCATTTGGAGCTTTTTGAACATCTGTCACAGTAGCCACGACATTTCCAGCAGCGTCCAAGACTTGACCGTGGTCAGCCACCTGTCCACCCATTTCCGCGTAGAATGGAGTCTCAGCAAAGAACAGGGAGGCAGTTCCTTCTGAAACAGCTTCAACTTCAGCATTGTCCGCTACGATAGCCACCAACTTAGAATGCAATTGACTAGCATTGTAGTTGAAGACACTTTCCACTGTGATATTTTGAAGGGTTTCATTTTGCATTCCCATTGAGCCGCCTTTGACAGCTGACGCACGCGCACGTTCTTGCTGTTCTTTCATGGCTGCTTCAAAATCTTCACGGTCTACAGTCATCCCAGCTTCTTCAGCGATTTCTTCCGTCAACTCAACTGGGAATCCGTAAGTGTCGTAGAGTTTGAAGACATCTTGCCCAGCAATCACAGATTGACCTTTTTCTTTCAAGTCTGCTACAATGGTTTCTGCAAAGTGTTGACCTGAGTGAAGGGTACGAGCAAATGACTCTTCCTCGCTCTTAACGATTTTCTCGATAAAGTCACGTTTTTCAAGCACTTCTGGATAGTAGCTTTCCATGATTTTTCCAACAGTTGGAACGAGTTTGTAGAGGAAAGGTTCGTTGATGCCCAATTTTTGACCATGCATAGAAGCACGGCGAAGCAGACGACGAAGGACATAGCCACGGCCTTCATTTCCTGGAAGGGCACCATCACCGATTGCAAATGAAAGAGAACGGATGTGGTCAGCGATAACCTTAAAGCTCATGTTATCGCCATCTTGGTCGTAGACCTTACCTGACAATTTCTCAACTTCACGGATAATTGGCATGAAGAGGTCTGTTTCAAAGTTTGTCTTAGCCCCTTGGATAACGGCTACCAAACGCTCCAAACCAGCGCCCGTATCAATGTTCTTGTGTGGCAATTCCTTGTATTCGCTACGAGGAACAGCAGGATCCGCGTTAAATTGTGATAAAACAATGTTCCAGATTTCGATATAACGGTCGTTTTCAATATCTTCTGCAAGCAGACGAAGACCAATATTTTCTGGGTCAAAAGCTTCCCCACGGTCAAAGAAGATCTCAGTATCAGGTCCAGAAGGTCCCGCACCGATTTCCCAGAAGTTGTCCTCGATTGGGATCAAGTGACTTGGGTCTACTCCTACTTCAATCCAGCGGTTGTAAGAATCTTTATCATCTGGATAGTAAGTCATGTAAAGTTTTTCAGCAGGGAAATCAAACCATTCTGGGCTTGTCAAAAGTTCATAAGCCCAAGTGATGGCTTCATCACGGAAGTAATCACCGATAGAGAAGTTCCCCAACATTTCAAACATGGTATGGTGACGTGCTGTCTTCCCTACGTTTTCGATGTCGTTAGTACGGATGGCTTTTTGGGCATTGGTAATACGTGGATTTTCAGGGATGATGGTTCCGTCAAAGTATTTCTTAAGAGTTGCTACCCCAGAGTTGATCCACAAAAGTGTTGGGTCGTTTACTGGAACCAAGCTTACTGATGGTTCTACAGAGTGTCCTTTACTTGCCCAGAAGTCAAGCCACATTTGGCGTACTTGTGCACTAGATAGTTGTTTCATATTGTCTCCTTATTTCACTTGTTTAATTTGATTGGCTTTCCAGCATCTCCACATAGTCAATTGCGACACAGAGGGAAATGACTAAATCTGCATAAGAGTCTTCGAGAACAGTTACAGCATAAGTTGAGGTCAAATGGAAAATTTCTTTCCTAATCTCGGCGATAAGCTGATCACGATCATCTAGCAATTTGAAATTCAAATCCCAGATATTGCCCTCGATACGAAGTCCTAGATGATCAAACTCATACTTATCTCGAAAGAAGGTCAACTTCTTACGAATGACGAAATTTGACCCGTCCCGTAGCTGAATGTTGAAGCGAGGAAGCAAGGTGAAAAATTCTTTGCTGATTTCACTGACTTGCTCACCATAGGCGTCATAGATGGTAAAGGTCTTAGGAATTTGGAAAAATGATCCCTCCACCTGATAGTTCACTACTCCTCTATCATCCTTGATATCAAAGCGTTCGCCTCCGAGACGAAACTTTTGTTTCACGAGAAATGTCTTCATAAACACCTCCAAAAATCAAAAGACAAGCTCACATCACGAAGGGCGAAAAACCGCGGTACCACCTTCATTCAATGAACTTGTCATTCTCTTATTCTTATGCAATTGTCTGATTGAGTAGCATGACTTCCTAGCTTAGATGGCTCGCAGCACCGCCAATTCTCTGGACTAAGGCAACTGAAAATCAATTCTCAACTTTATTATTATATCGTTTTTGGAGGAGTTCGTCAACTGGGAAAACAAGCACTTGCAATCTCATTATATGTATCTTCAGCAAAATAGATTTATTAATAAGTATATTATTGACGAAGTAAGTCAAGCATTTCATTATTGAGTGTTTGATAACAAGAGAAATAGCTTTCATCAATCTCAAATGTATCTTGTAAAATAAAACGCAAGGTATCTATTGTCTGTTGCAATTTCTTAGAATTGACTAGTTTACTATCAATTTCTGACAAGCCATGTGCCACCTTATTTCTCTCATTGTTTAAAGAAATGATAACTCTAAGTGACTTAATTAATTCAGGACTATATTTGTAATACTCTAAAATTTTAGTGTATATAATTAGATTTAGAGTTGTTGTAGGAGAAAAGTCTTCTTTTTTGCCCTCATTTTCATTCTGTGATTTTTTATAATCACTATCTAAATAACCGATAACTTTTTCAAAATCTTGATGTTCTTTGTTTAGCTTAGGTAACTTATTTTTATATGTTATTAGATTCGGATGATTCCTTTTTATTCTATCTTCTAATATAAATTCGACTAATGATTTTGACTTTATCAAAACATCCGCTACTTGATCTCGTTTGTTTAGAATCTCAATCATCAAAAAATAATTAAGAGCTTTTTTTTCAACATCTGAAAGTGAATATTTCTGAATTTCTGAAAGAACTTCTTGTTTTTTAAAAACATTTACTAAGTCAGTTAGAATGATTCTTAAACGAGCTAATTGCTTATTTGAAAGTAGCCCCTTCGAATCTCTCCGGATAACAATCTTTTCAACTGCTAAATAATCATATGACTCTATCAAACTTCTTAAATGACGTTTAATTAAAGAATGATTGAACTTCTCCGCTACATCCATGATACATCTATTGTCATAATTATCCTGATTATCTTCATTATTTTTAAACAGATTATCTTCCTCTTCCTTGGAGAGTATTTTTTGGGGATTGTTAGATGAATTACTAGGAGTGGTAACTTGAATTGCCTGCGTATTATAGTCATCAATTCGGTTTATAGCGAATAGAGCTGATTTTATCTGAGGAGTGCCGGAAGATAGATTTAGAATTAATTCCTCTCCTAATTTAGAATACTCTTTTATAATTTTTCCTATGACCTCATACATTTTATCATACAAATAAACCTCATCATTCCTTAATATTTGCTCATGAATTTTCACATCAGGTTTATAGTCTTTAAATGAAAAAAGGGCTCTCTCAATAAGAGTTTTTTTAACTAACATTTCCTCACTGTAGAGTAAGACGATTCTTTCTGGTTTATATTTTCGAACTATGTGCATTAACGCTGAGTCTCTGTTCTTACTGATAGGATCCGTATTACCTACTGCTGAAATTAAAATTGTCATTTAGTAAACTCCTTAATCATAAAGTTTGCCTTGCCCATCTCATAGAAGGATTCATCATTTATTATCAGTTTACGAGTTGCTTGTGTTGTTTTAACAGATTTCCTTGGTGCTTTTGTAAGTTTCAACACTCCCTTACTAACCATCTTGGTCTTCATTCGACTATACCGTTTTTGTAAGATTCCATCTGCTTGTTGAAATAAGGTTTTTGTCCAGGCTCCACTTCCCGCTCCCAAATAGATAGGATATTGAAGATTTGGCTGAATTTTATTTTCAGGAAAATCTGATAAGAAAAAGTCTTTATATTCTTTGTAGAAGGCTTGCGCTCTCTGTCCTAATTCTTCCATTAGGATTCCAGCTTCCTTAGTAGTTGTAGTAATAGTGAAATTGATTTTAGTTAAGGGCGCGATTGCTTCCCTGTATAAAGGAAGAGACTTGGCAGTTAAGGACTTGGCTGAATAATCCCATTTTTGAACTAGAATAATCTGCTCATTGTTAAATGGAGCACTATCACTAACACGAATAGCATTAAACAAATCATTAAATTCTTGACCCTTTTTAGTACCCCATGGAATCATCTTCTTGTTTTCTTTGGGACTTCTACCACGAAAATCAACTGCATTCTTATTGTTCCAGTCAGGATTTGTGTTCATTAAAATGGTCCGAATGGCTCCCTTTAAGGAACTACCTGGAATATACGGACTCCCAAAAGGGTCTCTAATAAATTTTGCCACTTCATTTATCGTACCTAATTTGGAATCGCGATTATTCTTTTCGATTTCCAAACCAGTCTCAACAATCCGGTAACCACCGAAATCACGATTAGATATCCGGTTATCATCCAAGAAGGAAATCAAGCGATTATTTCTAGCGCTTGGCTTTGTCTCTTGTAAAAAACGCTCAAACTTCTGATCGTATCCTTTCTCCACCATGCGATTATAAAACTTACCTATATTAGGGAAATAAAAGTACCCATTTTCATAGATAAATTCTCGAGAAGTATATTTTTCACCATTCCCAATATGAATAGGAGCCATAGCTAGGAGGCTGAATTGAAAGGTTCTATATTCTGTTTTCATCTTTCTCCCTCCATCTTGAAAAATAGTGGCTTAGCATAGTTTAATACTTCATGCGGGAAATCAAGAGGCCTTACATCTACAATCTGTCCTGTAAAGGTTTCACAGAAAGTAGATCCAGAAGCAAACTTATATAAATCCTGCTTACGATAATTTTCATTAGTTTCTGTACTAAAGGCAAAACCACTTGATTTACTTAGTAAATAGGAACCTGTTTCCATAGCATGTTCAAGTTCCTTTTCAATGGGTAAAGAAGTTGTTAAGGCCATGACTGTTCCTTGATGGACCTTAGTAAGACGATTTTTAAGAGCATCAGGTATGTCTGTAATGGTTAAATCAAACCGTCCATAGCCGCTAGAACGTTTACCCCCAATTCCCGCGTACTGCAAACTTGTCATGAGTTCATTCAAAAGGTCTGATTCGGTAGCAATCACATAGAGAGCAGACTTATCAGCAAATCTAACCGTAGAAACTTGATAAAGAGCCCCATCCACATGAGGTTGGTTTTTAGTGATAATGTTTGTTACTGCATGTTCTGCATCTTCAAAAAGCGTCCCATTTACATAGGAATCAAATTTATCTAAAGGAATAAACTGAAGTTTCTTTGCCATTTTCGCTTGACGTCTTACTTCTTTAACATCCGTTGTTAAGTCTTGCTGATCAAACTTTGGAAATCCAATAGGCTTAGGTAAAAATGGACTTGACTGATAAGGAAAGGCATCAGTCAAAACAAAATCATCTTGACCTGCTAATGACACAAATTCCTCCATTTTCCCCATTTTTTTCGCTTCAATAGCTAAGGCAGAAAATAAGCGATTAGCTGCAAAAGTCATTTTAGAACTATCCAGAGTACCTGCTCCAAAGTGAGCAGACTGGAAGTTCATAATATACATCTTATAGGTCATATTAGACCTCCGTAGTTAAAAGTTCATTCAATTTACTAACATCATAGTTTCCGAAAACTGTATTTGCTTTAAGATTCTCAAAAACAACTTTACCATATCCACGAGATCCTGAACCTCCTAAATAATCAAGTTCCAACAGCTTTAATCCATCAAGAAGCACTTTAAAGTCTTCTTCCACTTGAGCTTGACTCTTGTCTGTCACCTCATAGATCAACTCAAATCCAAAGATACTGTCTCGGATAGCACGTTCAATTTGTCTTGGATTTGCTTCAGCAGTGATACGATCAATAGTATTTTCAAACTTAACTTCAGTATAACCTTTGACAGCTCGTGAATCTAAATCTTTTTTGTTAGTTAGAAAGGCATCTCTAAAAATGAGTCTTCCTACTTTATAGTCTTTGTCTGAACTATTCCCAAAGAGACGACTAATAATTTCCCCATCGTCTCCTGGTTTTTCTGCTAATTTAGTGTTATATACTTTTGCCAGCAGTGTACGCATTTTCCCTTTGATACTAGAACCTGGGATAACAGGTAAGTTTGTAATTGGATCTTTAATCACAGGTGAGTCCGTAGCCCCAATTGCCGCAAATGCATTGCTTGTCCCAATATGAAGTCCTGTTTCGAGACGAATTTGTCCTGTTACTTTAATTTTTGCAAATGCCATTAATCTTTTCCTCCATAAAATTTGAAATAAGCTACTAGCGCTTCCATATAGCGACAAAAACGTTGGAGACTTTCCTTGTTGTTAATTTCTTTTAGAATGTCTAGAATTTCAGCCTTTTTCACCAAGTCTTTAACCGCAGTTTCACGGCCCGATTGATAAACAAACTGCACTCTCAAATAAGCAATTTTGTCAGCTAAATCCTTATACTCTCTAACCTTACTTTCATCAAAGAGGGTACTCGTCAAGCTTAGCAGGTTTCTAATTTTGCTAGTTGTTAAAAGGAATGCTTCAGGGTTCCTAGAATCTCTAGTGTTTCGATTCAGTGATTTAATAACATTCTCTGCCTTATCTACGTAATTATCATCTCTTAAAATTTCCATCTATGAATCCTTTCTAATCTCATAAATATATAGAAGTAAAGCTATCTCTGCTTCCTTACGTTCATTTTTGCTACCTGTATACCAAGAAAAGAATAAATCTTTAAACTCTTTAAACTCTTTAAACTCTTCTTTTTTATCCTTAGAAGTTTGATCCTCTAAGCGCGTCAAATAATAGGCTAATCGAGCAATATTCATACGATCGTAGTTACGAAGGAGCTCAATCAGTCTGTATACAAAACTCTTTCCACGCTCATCTTGAATATTAAAGTAGTATCGGATACTCTTAAGTTTTCCATTATAAACATTGTTAATGAATTGGTCGAACTTCAAGGTATAATTTTTTTCAAAAAGGGAAATACTATCCTTGTCGTTATCCTTTGCTGCTCCTTCTAACTTACCAGTTTCTTCAGCCATGAGGCTAACTGGAGTCTTATCTGGAAAGAGTCCGATCCCTGCTGATAGGGTTAATTTGCCATTTGTCCACTTGATAAAGTTTTGTCGGAGACAAATAGTAAACTCAATAATATCCTGCCAGGAACCAATAGCAAATACATCATCTCCACCGGCATAGATGATTGATAGTTTTTTCTCTTTGGCAAACTGGTTGATATAGACTTTAAAGAAGAGACTCATACTTCTAGAGAAGGTCGCTGACCGTGCCAGAGTATTATACTTGCCACCATCTTGATAGGAGAATCCAGCCATAAAGGCTGCTCCTAGGTCATCCACATCTAGTCTAACGACTGCTAATCGCTTAATCCCTTGTCCAGTTTCACCATCCTGAGATAGTTTAGCATACTCATAAATCTCATCATACTTGTAATCTCCGACAAAGACATGGGTTGCTTTTAGGATATCTGTCCTATAGCTATTCTTGACATAAACACGGTCCCACTCTTCATTAGCGAGGTCGGCTTTGGAAATACCACTAATATAGGCTCCCGGACCTATCGGCAGGCCTTTTTCTTTTGTCACAATATAGTAGTCTTCTTGTATTTCCTTGGCAAAGTGATACATTCCTGCACAGATATGGCAGACTTCTTGATCTTTATACTTGGTAAGCTTTTCGACTGAGTGGCAAATAGCACATTCTCTCTGAGAACTTCTTCCTCCTTGGTTGAGTTCAAGGAGCGTTTTGGCGTCATAGCGAGAAATTTTCTTTTGGGAAATCATCCGACTAGTTGTTTGATAGACTTTTCGATAGTCAGCCAGTGTCGTTGTCATATCATTGGCTGAAAATGGACTCCAACCAAATGCTACGTACAAGCCTGTCTGGAAATGCTTGACCAAAAACTGATTGAATTCTGCTTCAAAGCTAGCCAAGGTCTCTCTAGTTTTTTCGGTGTTTGGAAGGATAAAGTAGGCATGCCCTCCACCGACGTAGAGGAGATTAGCCCTTGTAAGCTCTAACCTTTCCAGTAAGCTGTCAGCGATATGTTCCCCCATAAAATCTAGATACAAGGAACGTGCTTTTAGTTGCTTGGCTGCACCAGCTGTTGCGATATTGTAGATAAAGTCCTGAATCCCTGACAGATCAAAACTTGCTAATAAAAAGGCTTTTTCGCTATAAAAAGCTTCTAAATCCTGCCCCAGTACCTTCTCATAGTCACGGCAATTCTTGTCTGCTAAATAGTCCTCTATGGCTAGGGCAAAGCCAGCTGTCAGACGACTGTAGGTTGCTAGAGAAATATCTGACAATCCTTTGGTTCCTGTCGAAACAGGTACATAGGAAAGAGTAGACTCAAGGAGATTCAAAAGGGCATCTATCTCAGACTGGCTAAAGTCTAATCTCTCAAACTCTTTTTCTAAGGTCTCTACTATCAAGTCATAATCTGACTGGTCAGACGGCTCACTCGATTCCTTAGCATAGTTTGGCTCCCCGTCAAGCTCTAATAGCCGCGCATCAAGATAACGCAGACTAGGGGTATCTAAAAATACATTGAAGATATCCGATTGTTTACTTAGGAAATCCTCTTTCCCTTCATGAGTGTCTACTGCCCCTTTTAGGCCTGAAGCAATCTTTGCGGCAGCAGACGTGATATAGACCAAACTATCAGGAGCCAAGTCCGTCGGCAAATCACTAGAAGTCGCCTTGGCTATCTGCTGGGCTATTTTTTCATTGTCCGAAAAGCGTTTAAACCATTCGGACCCAATGGTACCCAGGTCTTTCTCATCATACCTGGAACCTTGAATCACCTTGCCGATAGCGTGCAAAAGCGATCCATAAACTAAATCAATCTTTTCTTTCTTCAAGTTCTAAACCTCCCATCCCTAAGCTAGTTTTCATACCTAGACCTGAGTATTCCCCAAATTTTAGAAGCATATTGGCGTATGCTTTCAAGGTATTTGGACCTGTAATCTTAAAGGTTAATCTCCCCCTGAAACCAGGTATTTTTTTGCCATGGACTTTAAAATAGCTGGATTCCAATCGATAGCTGGTAATTCTACTATGCTTGACCAAGTAGTCCAAGGTTTCCTCTTCGATTTCCTGACGATTCTCGACCAGACGTGCATACTTCATCATCAAACTCTGAAAGATGAGACGCATGGTCGGAAAGAGCACGTACTCTCCCTGGGAGCGAAATCCTGTCGGAGTTTGAAAATGGATAGTGTAGAGTGACCGATCTTGATTTTCATTAAAAAACTCAAAGAGTTGCTCCGAACTGAGATCTTGCATGGACAAAGACTCCACCATGAGAGTCGGTAAATCATGAAGTTCTACTTTCTTGAGCTCCAATAGAACAGGCAAAATCTGCTTGACAGCCTCATCCGTTAGGAGATGAAGAGACCATAGGGTCTTATCCTTTTGATGGATGATTTTTAGTGAGTAGGGGTTGGTCTCCTGCTCATGTAGCCAAGTCACATAGTCTGGTTCTAGGTTTTCCATGAGAAAACCTTGGAATTTTGTCGATAGCTCGCTCGGTGATTGGTCAATCCGCTTAAATGATAGTTCGATGCGTTTCATATGCCTCCTTTATTGATACAATTGCGCTTTTGGTTTCTCATGAGCGCTTTTTTATTTTACTTTTGGAATCCTTTTCCCTTTTGAAACTGTCCCCTCTCGAGGTAGATAGGGAAATATACCTTTAATAGAGAAACTAAAGCTTACGGTTCTATTCGTAAGTTTCCGGCCCCTCGCGAGGTAGATAGGGATCTATACAAACGATTCATCGCAATCTGGATTGTTCTATCTGCGTTTCCGGCCTCTCTCGAGATGGATAGGTAGCTATACTGATTCAAGGTTATGCTCGTAACACTAACTTGGATGCAAACTTGTTTCCGGCCCCTCGCGAGGTAGATAGGTGTCTATACCTGAGTTTGACCAAAGTACAAACTCTGACTTTATCAAGTTTCCGACCCCTCGCGAGGTTGATATGTGGATATACAAGTAGAAGATACTGAACGTGGATATGGATATATTGTGTTTCCGGCCCCTCGCGAGGTAGATAGGGAGATATACCAAATGGTCGTATGTTATCAATCAAGACCTCCTAAAGTTTCCGGCCCCTCTCGAGGTAGATAGGTATCTATACCCGGCTGGTGGTGGGAGGAGTCAGATGGCCCTTATCCGTTTCCGGCCCCTCGCGAGGTAGACAGGTGTTTATCTTCAAGGTAACTTCGCTAATGTTGGAAAATACATTTTCTAGTTTCCGTCCCTCTCAAGGTAGATAGGTAGCTATACCAAAAAGAAATTGAAGCTGACTATGTGAAACAAGAAGCGTTTCCTGCCCCTCCCGAGGTTGATAGGTATCTATAAAGTTATAGGAAACATCTACGAAAATCCTGAGCTTTTGGAGTTGCCGGCCCCTAACGAGGTAGATAGGTAATTATACTGAACTCGGATTCTTCTCTCATGTTGTAGGAAATGGGTTTTCGCCCCCTCTCGAGGTAAATAGGTAGCTATACTCTGGATGATAAGGGTATATTACGCTTTAAGAACGATGATGAGTTTCCGACCCCTCTCGAGGTAGATAGGTGGCTATACAATAACTGTGCAGCTTGCAGCATGACCAAGTTTCCGGCCCCTCGCGAGGTAGATAGGTTTCTATACAGTAGAGCAGTCACTGAAAGAGCTCATTATCTCAATGTTTCCGACCCCTCTCGAGGTTGATAGGTAGCTATACGGAGGTGAGTACATTATGCTGCAAAAAATAATTGTTAGTTTCCGGCCCCTCGCGAGGTAGATAGGTATCTATACCTTTTTATGGCTTTTTATAATATTTGTTTTTGCACTTCGTTTTCGTCCCCTCTCGAGGTAGATAGGTATCTATACAATAGTACTTTTACCGTCGAGCAAAATAGTGTTTCCGGCCCCTCGCGAGGTAGATAGGTGGCTATACACAAAATCCTAACCAAGGACAAAATTCTAACCAAGGACAGTTTCCGGCCCCTCGCGAGGTAGATAGGTATTTATACAAGCACCGGTTCCTGCACAAACAATTGTGATGGAAAAGTTTCCGGCCCCTCGCGAGGTTGATAGGTAGCTAACAAAACAAGCTCGTATTGAAAAGTCTAAAGCAAACAACCAGTTTCCGGCCCCTCTCGAGGTAGATAGGTAGCTATACAATGGTAAATTTACTTAAAGGAAGAAAAGACTTGTTTCCGGCCCCTCGCGAGGTAGATAGGTAGCTATACACTGATCGGATGAATCTACGAGAGATTTGGTTAGCGTTTCCGGCCCTTCACGAGGTGAAGTGGGTGGTTTATCGGATGTATCATGGTATGCGAAACCTGAATTGTTTCCGACTTCTCGCGAAGTAGATAAGTATATATACCTTTCTATCTGGGTGGTCTGCTGATAAAGAGACGCTTGGTTTCCGGCCCCTCGCAGGGTGAATAGGTTGTTCTACACGAAATATGGCATTTACAGATACACATGTTCTTGGAGCGTTTCCGGCCCCTCTCGAGGTAGATAGGTATCTATACGGGTATGCACGCAATACTAACTTGGACGCTAACTTGTTTCCGGCCCCTTGCGAGGTAGGAGGTAGATAGGTTCTTATACAAGACTGTCAAAGAAGAAAACGCGAAAGCTAAGAAGTTTCCGGCCCCTCTCAAGGTAGATAGGTAGCTATACGATAGCTTTCAGTATTCGAAAAAGCGAAAATTTAGCGGGTTTCCGGCCCCTCGCGAGGTAGATAGGTATCTATACAAGAAAAAGAAAAATGGTACAACCCTCAGAAAATGTTGTTTCCGGCCCCTCGCGAGGTAGATAGGCACCTATACGTAAGCGGTACTGGTTCGACGAAGATGGTTACATGGCGTTTCCGGCCCCTCGCGAGGTTGATAGGTAGCTATACATTGTAGAACCTAAAAATGTGCTTCGACAAAACTTGTTTCCGGCCCCTCTCGAGGGAGATAGGGAGATATACTGTCTCAGTTCCTGATGTGAAGCCCGAAAAACATGCATTTCCGTCCCCCTCGAGAGGTAGGTAGGTATCTATACTTACCGTAAATTAAAAGGAAATCTCACTCTTTTTCAGCCGATGTTTCCGGCCCCTCTCGAGGTAGATAGGTAGCTATACCCCATATCTTGTATGTAAACCTATAACAAGCACTAGATATAACCTATTGGAAACTACTATTAGTATACCATATTTTGTAAGAGTTTTCATTTCTGAATACCAAATAAATCACATCTCTTTTTTATTCCTCCTAAATGTATAAAGGATACTATTTTATCACCAAAATTACTTTTTTCAAGCCCAAATATTAATTTTTCAAGAACGAAAAAAACGAACCAGCTTGACTGATTCGTTTCATAACTGCTAACTCCTACTTCCGATACATTTTAAACTGGAGGAAGAGGTCGCTATATTTGCCTGTCCATTTATGGTCAAATTTCTCATAAACTTCTAGGTTTTTCATGGTATCAGCGTCTGGATAGAAGGCCTTGTCTTCCTTGGTCTCCTCTGGGAGCAGTTCCTTGGCTGTGTTATTTGGCGTTGCATAGCCTACATACTCCGCATTTTTCAGAGCATTTTCGGGTTTCAACATAAAGTTGATAAAGGCATAGGCGGCATCTTGATTTTTCACGGTTTTTGGAATGACCATGTTATCAAACCAGAGATTGCTGGCTTCTGTCGGAACGACATACTTGAGATTAGGATTTTTCTCCAACATCTGGCTGGCTTCCCCAGAGAAGGTCACGCCGATAGCAGCATTGTTCTGGATCATGTAACCCTTCATCTCATCGGCCACGATGGCCTTGATATTTGGAGTCAGTTTGTAAAGCTTATCTACTGTCTCTTCCAACTGCTGAGGATCCTTTGAGTTAAGGCTGTAACCGAGTGAGTTAAGACCCAGTCCCAGCACCTCACGCGCTCCATCAAAGAGCATGATGGAATCCTTGTACTCTGGTTTCCAGAGGTCATCCCAATGCTCAGGCACCTCATCTACCATGGTTTCATTGTAGACAATTCCCAAGGTCCCCCAGAAGTAAGGGATAGAGAATTTATTGCCCGGATCAAAAGACTGGTTGAGAAACTCTGGTCCGATATTTTCGATTCCTTCAATTTTTGAATAATCGAGTGGAACCAAGAGGTCTTCATCCTTCATCTTGTTGATCATGTATTCACTCGGGATGGCAATGTCGTAGGTCGTTCCACCCTGCTTAATCTTGGTATACATGGCTTCGTTGGAGTCAAAGGTCTCGTACTGGACTTGAATTCCTGTTTCTTCTGTGAATTGCTCCAAGAGTTCTGGATCGATATAGTCTCCCCAGTTGTAGATAACCAGTTTTTGACTATCTCGGCTATTGATTTTATTGTCTAGATGAGTCGCAATTCCCCACAAGACGAGGATAATCGCTGTAATTCCTGCTAAAAATGAATAGAGTTTTTTCATGCTCGCTCCTCCTTCTCACGAGAGATAAAGTAATATCCTACAACTAGGATAATACTAAAGAGAAAGACGAGTGCAGACAGGGCATTGATCTCTAACGAAATCCCCTTCCGAGCACGAGAGTAAATCTCGACTGACAGGGTTGAAAAGCCATTTCCCGTTACAAAGAAGGTCACGGCAAAGTCATCCAGCGAATAGGTAAAGGCCATGAAATAACCTGCAATGATAGACGGAGTCAGGTACGGAAGCATGATTTCCTTGAACATCTGAAACTGGCTGGCACCTAGGTCATAAGCTGCGTGAATCATATCATCATTCATTTCCTTGAGACGAGGCAAGACCATCAAGACCACGATTGGGATGGAAAAGGCCACGTGACTGGATAGAACCGTCAAAAAGCCAAGTGAAAACTTCAGCTGGGTAAAGAGAATCAAGAAGCTGGCACCAATCATAACATCAGGCGCAACCATGAGGATATTATTGAGTGATAGAAAGGCTTCTTGGTATTTTTTGCGTGATTGGTAGATATAGATAGCCCCAAAGGTACCAATTACTGTCGCAATCAAGGCTGATAGAAAGGCCAAGAAAAAGGTTTGGGTGAGGATCAACATGAGACGACCATCACCAAACATAGTTTTAAAATGGTTCAAGCTAAAACCAGTAAAACTGTTCATATCATCGCCAGCATTAAAGGCATAGCCAATCAAGTAAAAAATTGGCAAATAGAGGATGATAAAGACAAAGGCTAGGTAGAGATTGGCAAATTTTTTCATCGTTCTCTCCTTTCCTTGGTCACCCACATGGTGAGAAACATTGTCAGGATGAGAATCACACCGATGGTTGAACCCATACCGTAGTTGTCATTTGTCAGGAAGTTCTGCTCAATGGCCGTCCCCAAGGTGATAACGCGGTTACCACCAATCAAACGTGTCAGCATGAAGAGGCTCAAGCTAGGGATAAAGACAGATTGGACTCCACTTCGCACTCCATTCATAGACAGAGGGAAAATAACGTGGCGGAAGGTTTCCCACTTGGTCGCACCGAGGTCATAGCTGGCATTGATAAGATTGTTGTCCATATCATCCAAGACATTGAATATCGGCAAAATCATAAAGGGAAGCTCGATGTAGCTTGCGACAAAGATAAAGGAGAAATCGGTAAAGAGCAACTGTTGCGAACCAATTCCGATGAATTCCAAGAATTGGTTAATAGACCCATCTTGACCAAAAATCCCGATAAAGGCATAGGCCTTTAGGAGGAGATTGATCCAAGTCGGCAGGATAATCAGCATGAGCCAGAGTTGACGGTGCTTGAGACGAGTCAAAAAGAGGGCTGTTGGATAGCTGATAAGAAGTGTCACTAGAGTTACAATCCCAGCATAGAGCACCGAGTTGAAGCTCATTTTGAGGTAGGTCAAGTTTTGTGACGCAAAGTAAGATTTATAGTTTTCTAAACTGAACTGCCCTTCAATGTTGAAAAAGGATTGACCGAAAATCAAGACCAAGGGTGCGAGTACAAAGAGTGCAATCCAAAGCATGTAGGGCACTACAAAGAGTTTAGAGCTTGTTTTCTTCATCTCTTTCCTCCTCGATCGCGTTAATCAGACCTGCTTCTTGCTCTTCGATTTCTACGTATTCTTCGATACGAGCATCAAACTCTTCTTCAGTTTCATTGAGACGCATGATATGGATGTCTTCTGGTTCAAAGTCCAGACCGATTTCCTCACCAACGATGGCCTTACGAGTTGAGTGGATCATCCATTCATTTCCAAGTTCGTCATAGGCGATAATCTCGTAGTGAACCCCACGGAAAAGTTGAGTATCCACCTTAACTTGGAGCTTGCCTTCTTCAGGAAGGGTAATGCGCAAGTCTTCTGGACGAATAACAACCTCAACAGGTTCATTAGGCTTCATCCCACCGTCGACCGCTTCAAAGCGTTTGCCGTTAAACTCGACCAAGTAGTCCTCAATCATGGTTCCTGGCAAGATGTTGGACTCACCGATAAAGGTGGCAACAAAATGGTTAATGGGCTCATCATAGATATCCACAGGTGTTCCTGACTGGACAATCTCACCATCGTTCATAACGAAAATCCAGTCACTCATAGCTAGGGCTTCTTCCTGATCGTGAGTAACAAAGACAAAGGTAATCCCCAATCGTTGTTGCAGTTCACGCAGCTCGTACTGCATATCTGTTCGCAATTTCAAGTCCAACGCTGACAGAGGCTCGTCCAACAAGACCACACGAGGTTGGTTGATGATGGCACGGGCAATGGCCACACGCTGACGTTGTCCTCCAGATAGTTTACGGATGGAACGTTTTTCATAACCTTCCAGCTGGACCATCTTGAGAACTTCCGCTACTCGCTGCTCGATTTCTTTCTTGTCAATCTTACGCAAGCGAAGCGGAAAGGCAACATTTTCAAACACATTCATATGTGGAAACAAGGCATAGGATTGGAAGACTGTATGGACGTCTCGCTTGTTGGTTGGGATGTCGTTGATCCGTACCCCGTCTAGCAAAATATCTCCCGTCGTCGCATCCAGCAAACCTGCAATGATGTTTAGGATGGTTGATTTCCCAGAACCAGATGCACCTAGAAGTGTGTAAAACTTCCCTTCTTCCAACTCAAAGTTAATGTCTTTGAGAACCTTGGTGTTGCTATCTTCAAAAACTTTAGAGACGTTTTTGAATTCGATAATTGGTTTTTTCAATTGGCATAAATTCCTTCTTTTTCATAAATTAACAGATCAGGGCTCTGTCAAGCCGCTACTACCTCTTGCAGGGAGTAAAACCACCTGCATACATCTTCGCTACCGATAGGCTTTCACCCCCTTTCCATTGACATAGCAGCAACTATTCTGGTGAAACCTTACTCCTTCTCACCCAAAATACGGACTTCCCTCTCAAGAGTGACACCTGAGTGTTCTTTTACCTTTTCAATAACAGATTGGATCAAGTCCTCGTAGTCTTTAGCCGTTCCGTCAGCAATATTGACCATAAAGCCTGCATGCTTTTCAGATACTTCAACACCACCGATACGATAGCCTTTCAGACCAGCCTCTGAAATCAACTGACCTGCAAAATGCCCTACTGGACGCTTAAAGACTGAGCCACAAGATGGGTACTCTAGAGGTTGTTTAAGTTCGCGAAGGTGAGTCAAGCGATCCATTTCCTGCTTGATAACCTGGTGATTTCCTGGAGCTAGGGCAAATTTAGCTGACAAGACAATCGCCCCAGAATCCTGAATAGCTGAATGGCGGTAACCAAAAGCCAAATCCTTAGCAGATAAGGTCTCGATTTTCCCTTCCTTGGTCAGAATCTTACAAGACTGCAAAATGTGAGCAATCTCTCCTCCGTAGGCACCCGCATTCATAAAGACTGCTCCACCGACGCTCCCTGGAATGCCACAGGCAAACTCAAAACCAGTCAAACTATGACGAAGGGCAATACGTGTCGTTTCAATCAAATTAGCACCCGCTTCAGCTTCAATAGTGTAACCATCAACTGAAACGTTATTAAGCTTATCGCACAAGATGACAAAACCACGGATTCCACCTTCACGAACGATGATATTGCTGGCATTTCCTAGCACCATCCAAGGAATATTCTCCTGATTGGCAAATTGGACGACACGCGCCATCTCATAGCGATTGCGTGGCAAAACTAGGTAATCCGCTCGACCTCCAACCTTGGTATAGGTATAGGTCTTCAAGGGTTCCTTGAAACGAATATCAATTCCTTCTAATTGTTCTTGTATTTTAGTTACGAATGTCATATCTCTCATCCTTTTGTAAAGTCATTTCATTATACCATTTTTAAGGGCTTTTGACGACAGGAAAATTCTTGGTGTCAAAGCATTGCGTTAAAAAAAGAGGTTTCCCTCTTTTTATGATGATTTTTTCCAAAATGTAGATTTTGTTAGCCAGATAAAGGCTAGTACTTCTAAAAGAAGAATGACCTCAACTAGAAGTGGATTTGCAATCCATCCCACTTGAGATAAAGCTGGAGCCAAATCAAACAAGGCATGCAAACCATAGGCAGCAAAGAGATAGATCCATTTCTTTCGGCTAACACTTTGGTAAACCCAGATGGAAAGACCGATTTGGAGAACTAGAGCAAGCACACGCTCAACTCCTAGTAAATAAACCTGCCATACAGAAAGAGACTGAACCGTTTCGAGTGTAGTCTTTGGAAGAAGATTGGCTACATCCGTATTTGAAGACTGGATGAGTGAAAAGAGGATCAACAAACTGATCAAGCTTCCCATACCGAGATAGAGCAGCTCCAAGCCTCCATGTCCCAAGCCATAAGCCAAAGCGTCTTTCTCTTCTAGACTTCTCCTTTTCTCCAACCATTTAAAAAAGACAAGGCGGGCAGTTTCCTCAAAGAGGGAAGCCATAGCAATCGCGTAAAGAACATATAGGAAGGGGTGTTCATTCATGAGCGAAATCGTTCCATCTTTTTGCGGTTGAAGAACTAGAAAATGGACCATCTTCTCTAACACTTGAGAAGAAACGAAAAATGCGATTGCCCCCAAGCCCATGACTGCAAGAGAAATCTTAAAGCGTTTTTTGGCGTACCAAGTCCCACCTACTAGAACCAAAACCAAAACGATCATGGTAAGGATAATATGTAGTGTCATCTTTTTCTCCTATTCTGACTTGTCAATGTCTTTCTTCATCTCGTCAACGTTAAATTTGGCAAATAAATACTGTCGATCTTGGACTGGAAAACGTTGATCCAACTGATCGACTGCCCCAACCTCGATTATTCCTTCTTTGATAACAAAGTCCATCACGTGCCCACCAAAGGTCAAATCATCTGAGATAAAGTGCAAATGGTAGCCTGCCACACTGACCCCATGGAAAATCTCCGGTGTCCAAAATCCAACAATGGTTCCTGAAATATTTTCACGGCTATATTCAGGTTGGTGAGTCGCTACATCAGCAAACTTGGTATCAGGTGTGGATTTAGGAATCATCCGTACGTGCATGTGGGCAAATTCCCCATGAATCTTGATGGAGCGAAAGAGATTTTCCCCATCATAGTAGGACTCAATCCGCTTTTCTAATTCCTTATCCGTCATCTCAAAGCGCTGGCGGAAAATCACTTCTGCCTGATGGGGAACCACTGCCGCATAAGGAATAAGGGCATCAGGTGCGACTTCTACAATTTCAGGTTGTTCCCCTGAACCTTTGGCTTGATAAGCCTTGCCATCAAGGACAATCAACTCCCCATCAATCGAATCAAGGGTTCCTAAACCAAGGTCGCCATGCTCCAGCAATTCTCCTACTGTCATGGTTCCACCATAGAGACCTGCCATTAGGGCACCTAGAGTATTGTATTGAAATAATTTTACCGGTTCCTGCACTTTTCTATCCATTCTCTTTCTTATCTTCTTTTCAATGAATCATCATACTTTCTAAGTATACCACATTTGCTCCTAGTTGTGAAAGGGAGAAATACTTTTCCCATTGCAAAGGAGGCAAAAAAAAGGTACAATGTAACAAAATCAAGGGAGGTCTGGAATGAAGAAAGAAAGTAAATACCAAGCAGTCGTTTCCTTTCTCAAAAAAGGTATCGAATCAGGAAAATTTCCAACAGGTAGCAGACTTCCCTCTATCCGTCAACTGAGCCAAGACTTTCATTGTAGCAAGGACACTGTCCAACGAGCCCTGCTGGAATTACGCCATGAAAAATACCTCTATGCCAAACCCCAAAGTGGCTACTATATTCTAGAACAAGGACAGCATCAGGACTTGGAAATCGAAGTCACTGACGAACATGCCAGTGCTTATGACGACTTCAGACTCTGCGTCAATGAAACCCTGATAGGCCGAGAAAACTACCTCTTCAACTACTATGACAACCAGGAAGGCCTTGAGGAACTGAGACAATCTGTCCATCAACTTCTTTTCAACCAAGCCCTCTACTGCAAACCCGACCAACTGGTTCTAACATCTGGTACCCAACAAGCTCTCTTTATCCTTTCTCAGATTAACTTCCCAAGTAAGGGAGAGGAGATTTTGGTCGAACAGCCTACCTATCACCGAATGAACCGCCTCTTGGTCGCTCAGGAATTGGCCTACCAGACCATTGAACGCCGTATTGATGGCATTGACCTTGAAGAACTAGAAGAACAGTTCAAATCTGGAAAAATCAAGTTTTTCTATACCATTCCTCGCTTCCACTATCCCCTAGGCCATTCCTATTCTGATCAAGAAAAAAGAGCTATTCTGGATCTAGCAAACCAGTATGGTGTTTACATCGTAGAGGATGACTATTTAGGGGACCTAGATCCTAGAAAGGGCCAAACCTTCCACTATCTGGATACTGAGGATCGGGTCATTTATATCAAGTCCTTCTCAACTAGTCTCTTTCCAGCCCTTCGTATTACCGCTCTCATTCTCCCAAATGCCCTAAAAGAGGCTTTTGTTTCCTACAAAAATATCCTGGACTATGACAGCAATCTCATCATGCAAAAGGCTCTGTCTCTTTACATCGATAGCCAGTTATTTGAAAAAAATCGACTGGCCAGACTGACCCTTCAAGAGAACTATCAGGCTCAGATTAAGGAAGTACTTGAAAAAAACACCTGTCCCTTGCCCCACTATCCTCTACACGATGGTCTCTTGCTTGATTTGAGACACTATCCTAAAATTGCCAGTTTGAAACACAGCTCACTCAAACTAGACTTTTTTGAGAAGGCTTATTTGGACGCCTGTCCTTATCAGTTCGCCAAAGTCTCTCTTGAAAATCTAGAAGAGCTATTAGAATACATAAAAGCAGAATTGGATTAAAGTCCAACTCTGCTTTTTCTTATTGTTCAACTTCCGTTAGTTTCGCTGCTTTTTCAAGATAGTTTTGATAGGTTCCGTCATCTTTCAGTTTTTGGATAACCTTATCGACTACTGCTTTCAAGTCTGATTGATCCTTCTTGATAGCAACAGCATTGGCTTCGCCATCTTTCATCGTCAAGTTAACAGATGCAACGACAAGATCTGAGTTTTTACCTGCATAGCTAAGAGCAACTGGTTCATCCATATGAACAGCATCCACTTTTCCAGCCTGCAATTCATTGACTGCTTCCCCCATATTGGTCAAGGATGTCAACTGGGCATTTGGCAATTGTTCCTTGACCATGGTTTCTGGCATAGTTCCCTTTTGAGCTGCGATATTGGCACTTGCGAGACTTGAAAGATCCTTGTACTTGTCTAAATCGGCTTTTCTAACCAAGAAGCTCATCTTATTTTCATAGTAAGGGATTGAAAAGTCAAAGGCTTCCTTTCTCTCATCGGTGGCACTAATTCCTGCAATGGCCAAGTCAGCCTTTCCAGTTTGAAGACTGGTCAAGACATTGTCAAAACTCATACTAGAGATTTCAAGTTTAACCCCAAGCTCGTCCGCAATCGCTTGAGCCATATCAATATCTGCACCAACCACTTGATTTTTACCATCTACCAAGGCTTGGAATTCAAACGGTGCATAGTCTGGGCTGGTCGCAACGACTAGCTTTCCTTTTTGTTTAATAGCGTCCACAGCAGACTGAGAACTATCTGTTCCTGACTGGCAAGCTACTAAAATCATGCTGGCAAGCATACTACACACAACTAATATCCATTTCTTAAATTTCATAAATAAACGACCTTTCTGTTTTTCCTGAATAATTATAACTCTTTCGAAACTGACTGTCAACGTTTTTCTTGCATTTTCATAAAATATAGTTACAAAAAATAGAAATTCAGTGGTTAGTTTATCTATCTATTGGGAAATTATTTTCAAAAAAATCATTTATCATTTCTTGATATTGCCGGTTTACAAGTACGATATTTTGTATGTCTATATGATCAAATAATCCTAATTCTAAAGTTTCATCACTTGTAAAAAAATTTGTAGAAATAGAAGTTTCAGATGAAACTAAATACAAAAATTGTAAGAACTTGAGCCTCATCACCATTCGGATAACTATCTGAATATTTTGTATAAACATTTAAGAGTTTTTCCACTCTCACTTCGACTCCCGTTTCTTCATAAAACTCTCGCACTAAAGCTTCTAAAGCCGATTCACCAAGTTCAATGGAACCCCACGGTAAGGGGAATACGGCTTATTAAATAAAAAATTTTACTCTCTTACTCTATCACTATAAACTCTTTCAGCTTGTCTAATAATCTCTTGATATGTTTTTAATTCGATATTGTTATTTTTCAATTCAATTAAATCTAAATCTTCTAGTTTTTCCTTAGATTTCTCACCACAAATAAAATAAGCTTTTATATCCTTAGTATTTGAGATTCTTAAAGGATTATTTGATCGGTTTATTTCATCACTAATAAATCGTCTGTATTTATAGATCTGATTGGTTATTTCGGAAATTTCAGGTGTAGAGTACGCAGTAACTTTCTCTCTTTTTAGCTCACAGATAATTGGATAAGGCTCATCTGCAACTTTTGTAATAATATCGGTTCTTCCACTAACCTTACGTTCTTGAATAATTGCTTTATATTTGTTTTGTGTTTCAATCACTATTTCATTACTTGGTTTATCCCAATATTGATTAATCAACCATGGATTTTTAGCTAGATGTTCCTCAAAAACACTCTCAACTTCCTCATCGTCAATAATTAGTTTTAGTTTATTGATAATACTAATACGATCTTCAATATTAGATTTCATACGTAAAGCAGCATTTAGTTCCGTTTTCTCAAATAAGCTATAGAACTTCTCTAAGATCTCTCCAAAAGTATCCGTATCTGTATCTATAGTAATTTCATTTATAACTTTATTATTTACAAGTGCAAAGATTGCTTGTCCATAAACCCTATATTCAGCATCTGAATATTTTTCATCATTATCAAAAACTCTTTGTGCAAGCTTTGCAACCTGTTTTTGCTGTTCTTCGCTATAAAATTTGAATGCGGTCCCCAATCCGCTATCAGTACTTAACATTTTATCAAGATAATTTAGTTTTTCTCTAACTCTATTAGCACGTAAATTATTCCAATTTGCATTTAACTTATTACTAATTTTAGATAGTTTTTCAATTAATAATTTGACATTTGGTATTTCTTTATTCAAACCCTCTCTACTACTAAGCACAGGGTCTTCTTCATTTTGAAGAAAATCTGCGTTGACTTCGCCTAAAAAGTATGAATTTGTTATCCTATTTTTTAATTTATCCCGTAAAATATCCTCATCAGCTAATTTTCCATGAATATAGACTGTTACGCCTGAAATACTTATATTTTCATCAGCAAGTAATTGACTGGGAATTTCAACAGTACCAAGCCATCCACTAATTGAATAATTTGTAAAGAATTCATCATCTTCTTTGTAAAAATTATTTTCTGGAATATTAGGGAAGCGTTGTTTGATTTCTTCTAACTCTGTACCGAAATAATAAACAAACTCTAAATTATCATCGTAAAAATGCTGACTCAAATCTACAATTTCAGAATTAATTTTAAGACTAAAATCATGGTTATTAATTACATTTATCGAGAATCTTCTAGAAATTAAATTCTTCAATCCCTCAATACTTGATGAAATGATTTTTCTTCTCATCTCAGGTATATAAACAATTGTTCCAGTAGTATTTTCTTCTAAATCTGGGAAGAACTTTTTTAATTCTTGCAATGAATCAATATATTCCACAGCAATTGGAACAGTCGGTCTGTCTTCAAGTAATAATTCATAATTAAAAATCATCTTTTTCCATTGAGTATCTATGTCACTCTTTGTATAAAGTACATAACTATCACCTAAACTAAATGCTGAAAATTTTCCGATACCTTTTCTCCCCATATAAGGTCTAAGTGTAATTCCATCAGGACGTCTAACTGAATCAGTATTTTTTTCTGTACCAGAAATAGCATATCTCCCAGACAACTCTTCATCTGTCATACCAATACCATCATCAACAATTAGCAAAGAAGTTTTTTTATCCCCATCATTTTCAATATCATTGTAGAAAATATTACACTCTGTACAATAAGCATCCCAAGAATTTGCAATCAATTCTGTGATTGCTGGTGGATTTGATGTATATAAATTTCTACCAAAATGCTTTACTGCACCATAGGCAATTTGCAAGTCAATTTTTTCAATACTCATTTAATTTTCTCCAAATGCTTCAATATACTATTTCCAATAACTTCACCTAACTTCGGAGGAACAGCATTCCCAATTTGTAATGCAACTTGTGCTATTGGATAGTTTCCCCCAAGTTCAGGTTGTGTAAATAAGTAATCTCTCGGAAATGTTTGTAACATTGCACCTTCACGTAGACTTAAAGCTCTATCTTGATCAGGATGTCCAAATCGCCCATTTCCTATTCCTGGGAATTGTGTTGTAATTGTATTAGCAGGTTTATCCCACTCTAAACGACCATATACTGATCCAAAAGAAGCTCCGCTTTTTTTCTTATAAGCTTCCAGTAATAGTTCCTCGTCCCAATCCCTCCAAGTTCCACCAGGTTTTGACTGTTTTATTCTCTTCATATTCAGTTCAGATATATTTCTGCTTCTATGAAGAGGATCACTTAAATCAGTATCTCCTGCCTTCAATTTTGGTAAATTTCCAATTGTATCTCGAAGTGTAGGGTAATTATCTTTATTAAATTGAGCAGGAATTAATTTGATTTCTCCTAATTTTGAAGCTAAAAGCAATAATCTCTTTCTTTTTTGAGGAACACCGTAATCTGGCGCGAATACCACTTTGTAATCAATTAAATAATTATTATCATTCAAAATCTGGATAAATTTATCAAATACCTTTTCATTGACCATTTGTGGAACATTTTCCATCGAAACAATGTCAGGTTGGACATATCCAATTTGTTTGCCAAAATAATCTAAAAGATCCATCTTTTGAAGTGTATTCTCATTATTTTTATACTTATGACTATATGTTGAAAAGGGTTGGCATGGAGCACATCCCATTAAAACTTTTATATCAGTATCATCTGGAAAAAGATTAGTAATTTCCTTGCTATCTATTTTTTTTATGTCCTTTAAAATAAATCTCGCGTTATTGTTAAATTCGTATGCAAATTGACTACGAGGATCTATATCATAACCTGCTATTACATTTATACCTGCTTGCTGAACACCACAGGTCAACCCTCCAACACCACAAAATAAATCTACAGCATTAATTTTCATGGCAATATCCTCCATTTTAAATTATAGCATTCTTTTTGAACTTTTTACAGTATATATAATTGGTAAAAACTCAACCTCTTATTTTATCAACGTTTTAAACACCTGTTATTATGCACATCACCACCTGGTAATCCCCACGTTCCTTTATCTGCTCGTTTTTGTAATAAAATTTTTCCTGATTGACTTAATATTCCACAGGTAAAATTTAAAATTATTTTATCTTTTCCTGCTTTTTTCTTATATTCTGTATGTAGTACATTACTCACCTCTGACAAAATAAACCATCAATACAACGAAAGCTTACTATATTAAAAAGTAAGCTTTCACAATAGTTTTATCATTTGAATACTTTATAGTTCGACAATCTTACCTGTTTCAAAGTAAACAACCCATTCACAGATATTTTTTGCGTAGTCTCCAATACGTTCCAAGAAAGAAATGACCTGGAAGTAATCACGGCCTGTAACGATAGCTTCAGGATTTTTCCTAATTTCTTCTGTAGCCAAATCACGGATGCTATCAAAGTAATGGTTGATTTTTTCGTCCATCGCTGCTACTTCGTAGGCTTGATCCACAGAACCGTTGAGATAGAGATCTAGAGCTGCTTCAACGAAGTTTTTCACGTCGCGTCCCATCTTTTTGATTTCTTCTTCAACAGAAGGGATACGTTGCTCTCCCTTCATACGAATGGTCGCCTCAGCGATAGACACTGCATGATCTCCCATGCGTTCCACGTCTGACACTGCCTTGAGAACGGTCAAGACGGTACGAAGGTCTTGCGAAACAGGTTGTTGGAGGGCGATCATTTCAAATGATTTTTTTTCCAACTTCACTTCATATTCATTTACTTCTGCATCGTCTTCGATGACTTCTTTTGCCAAATCACGGTCATGCGTGACAAAGGCACGTACTGTACGATTGATTTGTGAAAGCACTTCCTGTCCCATGGCATAGAACTGGTTGTGCAATTTCTCCAAATCTTCTTCAAATTGAGATCGTAACATCTTTCAACTCCTTATCCAAATTTTCCTGTAATATAATCTTCTGTTTCCTTGTGTTGAGGGGAAAGGAACATCTTCTTCGTATCATTAAACTCAATCAAATCCCCATCTAGGAAAAATCCCGTCTTATCAGAGATACGAGAAGCTTGCTGCATGGAACGCGTTACCAAGAGCATGGTGTATTTGTCTTTTAGACCATACAAGGTTTCTTCAATCTTACCAGCCGAGATAGGATCCAAAGCTGAAGTTGGTTCGTCCAAGAGGATGATTTTAGGACTGGTTGCCAAAACACGGGCAACACATACACGTTGCTGTTGACCTCCTGAGAGACCAATGGCCGAATCATGCAAACGATCCTTTACTTCATCCCAGATAGAAGCACGTTGCAAGGCCTTTTCTACTGCTTCATCAAGGACTTGCTTGTCCTTAACCCCATTGATACGCAGCCCATAGACAACATTTTCGTAGATAGACATAGGGAAGGGATTAGGCTGTTGAAAGACCATACCGATTTCCTTACGCAATTCAACCGTATCAGTGCGGGGGCTGTAGATATTGTGACCATTATAGACTACTGATCCCGTTGTTGTTACCTCAGGATTTAAATCGCCCATGCGGTTGATGGCTTTGAGCAGGGTAGACTTTCCTGATCCAGAAGGACCAATCAAGGCCGTTATTTCCTTAGGTTGGAAAGAAAGGGAAACACTATTCAAGGCCTTCTTTTTATTGTAATAAACGGACAGGTCTGACACCTGTAAAATCGCTTCTGACATACCGTTTCCTTTCTAACCAAAGTGTCCTGTTACATAGTCATTGGTTGACTGTAACTTAGCATTTTGGAAAATATTGGATGTCTTATCATACTCAATCAAATCACCCAAGTAGAAAAATCCTGTGTAGTCACTCGCACGCGCAGCCTGCTGCATACTGTGGGTAACGATGATGATGGTAAAGTCCTTCTTCAATTCCAACATGGTTTCTTCAAGTTGGGCTGTCGCAATTGGATCCAAGGCTGAAGCCGGTTCATCCATCAAGAGGATATCTGGCTTAACAGAGATGGCGCGAGCGATACAGAGACGTTGTTGCTGACCACCAGAAAGCATCAAGGCTGATTTGTGGAGGTCGTCTTTGACCTGATCCCAAAGGGCAGCCTGTCTTAGAGAGGTTTCTACAATTTCATCAAGGACTTTCTTGTCCTTAACTCCTGCACGTTCTGAGCAAAAGTGATGTTGCGGTAAATGGACTTGGCAAATGGATTTGGACGTTGAAAGACCATTCCGATATGCTTGCGCATCTCATAGACATTGATTTCTGGGCGGTTGACGTCAATCCCTCGGTATAGGATTTGACCTGTGACCTTGGCAATATCAATGGTATCATTCATCCGATTGAGACTACGAAGATAAGTAGATTTCCCTGATCCAGAAGGACCAATCAAGGCTGTAATTTTATTTTTTTCAAATTGCATATCGATGCCCTTGATGGATTCATTTTTACCATAGTAAACATGTAAATCCTTGGTAGAGAGGGCCACTTTTTCTTCAGGGAAGGTGATGATATGCTTTTCATCCCAGTTATATTTTGACATGGCTTCTCCTTTAGGCAGCGGTTAATTTCTTGTGTAAATAGCTTCCGAGTTTGCGAGCTCCAAAGTTAAAAATCAAGATAAAGATGAGGAGCACGGCGGCAGAACCAGCAGATACAATGGTAGCATCAGGAATGGTTCCTTCACTGTTGACCTTCCAGATGTGGACAGCCAAGGTTTCTGCTTGACGGAAGATTGAAATAGGACTGGTAACACTGAGGATATTCCAGTTAGACCAGTCAAGGGCTGGAGCGGATTGTCCTGCCGTATAGATAAGAGCAGCAGCTTCACCAAAGATACGGCCAGATGCCAAGACAACACCCGTTACGATACCTGGAAGGGCTTCTGGAATGACGACATGGACCACAGTCTCCCAACGAGAAATTCCGAGGGCCAGACCAGCCTCACGTTGTGTATGGTGAACGTGTTTTAAACTGTCCTCAACATTTCGAGTCATCTGAGGGAGATTAAAGACCGTCAAGGCCAAGGCACCTGAAATGATTGAAAATCCATACTCAAACTGGACTACAAAAATCAAGTAACCAAAGAGACCCACAACGACTGATGGCAGAGAAGACAAAATCTCAATACAGGTACGAATAAAATTGGTCACAGGTCCTTTTTTGGCATACTCAGCAAGGAAAACGCCAGCTCCCATAGACAGGGGAACAGAAATGATCAAGGTAATGACCAAAAGGAAGAAGGAATTATAGAGCTGAATCCCGATACCCCCACCTGCTTGATAAGAGGAAGATTTCCCAGTCAAGAAGGACCAAGAGATATGAGGTAACCCTCGAACCAGGATATAGAGAATCAAGGACGCCAAGATGGTCACGATGATACCCGCGATGGTATAGAGGACAGCTGTTGCAAGTTTATCTAATTTCTTAGCGTGCATAGTTTTTCTTTCCTCTTTCTTTCGTAATCAATTTAATGACACTGTTAAAGGCTAAACTCATCAAGAGAAGGACCAAGGCTAGTGACCAGAGAACGTTATTATCAACCGTTCCCATGACGGTATTCCCAATTCCCATAGTCAATACAGATGTCAAAGTCGCAGCTGGTGTTGTTAGTGAGGTTGGGATAACTGCTGAGTTTCCGACAACCATCTGAATAGCAAGGGCTTCACCAAAAGCACGCGCCATCCCAAAGACCACTGCAGTGAAAATACCTGAACGTGCTGCTTTCAAGGTCACACGCCAGATGGTTTGCCAACGAGTGGCTCCCATAGCTAAACTAGCTTCACGGTAATGACGAGGAACAGCACGCAAGCTGTCTGTTGTCATAAAGGTTACAGTTGGTAGGATCATGACAAAAAGAACGAAAATCCCTGACAAAATCCCAAAACCAGTTCCACCAAAGACGCTACGGACAAAAGGCACCACAACTTGCAAACCGATAAATCCATAGACGACTGAAGGAATACCGACGAGGAGTTCAATGGCTGGTTGCAAAATCTTTGCACCTTTTGGTGATACTTCTGTCATAAAAACTGCTGCTCCAATAGCAAAGGGAGTTGCGATGAGGGCAGATAAAATCGTCACAATAAAGGAACCCAAAATCATCGGCAGGGCACCAAATTGTTTCCCTGAAGGATTCCAAGTTTGTCCAAAGAGGAAATCAAAGATATTCACTCCATTGACAAAGAAGGTCGACAAGCCTTTTTGAGCTACAAAAATCAAAATCATCGCCACAATGATGACAATCAAAGAAAGGCAAGTGAAGGTCAAACCTTTACCAAACTTCTCAAGGCGAGAGTTCTTTGAAGGAGAGAGTAATTTTTTAGATAATTCTTCTTGATTCATTATTGACCTCCTTCTACTGCTGTAACGGTACCTAAAGCATCCTTTTGGACTTTCATTTCATTGATAGAGATGTAGCCCATGCCCTTAACAATTCCATTTTGAGCTTCATCTGAGAGGACGAAGTTCAGGAATTCAGCAGCTAACTCATTAGGCTGACCAAGTGTGTACATATGTTCATAAGACCACAAAGGCCAATTGTTGGTCGTTACATTTTCAGACGTAGGCTCGTACCCATTCAGTTTCATACTTTTCACTGAGTCATCTACATAGGCAAAAGCCAGGTAAGAAATGGCTCCAGGTGTTTGGGATACAATCGACTTGACCATCCCGTTAGAATCCTGCTCTTGGCTCTGCATTGCTGCTTGGCCATTCATAACCACACTGTCAAACGTCGCTCTTGAACCAGAACTTGCTGCTCGGTTGATGATTGAAATTGCTAGGTCTTTGCCACCAACTTCTTTCCAGTTGGTCACTTCACCTGTAAAGATTTTGCGAAGTTGCTCGGTTGTGAGATTTTTTACATCCACTTCCTTGTTTACAATCACTGCAAGACCTGCCACTGCAACCTTGTGGTCTACTAGAGCCGAAGCATCAATTCCATCTTTTTCCTCTGCAAAGACGTCAGAGTTACCGATGTCTACTGCTCCAGACTGGACTTGGGAAAGGCCTGTACCCGATCCACCACCTTGAACATTGACTGTTTTTCCGATGTTTCTAGAACCAAATTCATCTGCTGCTGCTTCAACAAGAGGCTGAAGAGCTGTTGAACCAACGGCTGTCATGGATTCTCCACGATCAATCCAGCTAGCACATCCTGCTAGAGAACCTGCCATCAAAAGAGCTGCAAGAGACATGACGAGCTTTTTTCTTTTTTTCACTGTTATTCTCCTTGAACATAATGATAAATGTTCTGATTTCTTCCGTTTATCCTGATCATCCAATTATCATCAATGATTGTCCCGCTTTATTTTATCTAGTCATTTTTAGGAGAGGACAATTCCATCGTATAATATAAGTAATAATGAAAGACTATCAGAAAAAACTCATACTTCCACTATAACATAGAATAGGCTCTTTGACTAGCTTTTTCACCTGAATCTGAGCCCTTTTGGATAATAATTTTTCAAAACATTTCCCGTTACTTTGGCAAAGCCTAATCCATTTCCTTGAACCACAACTTGATACCATCCATTTGGTCGAGATTCAGACAATTGAACAGTCTCACCAGCCACATATTTTACAAAGTCCTCATCATTGATTTCGACCCTTTGTTTTACTTGGCTTGGTTTCAAGGCTAATCCCAGAGCAAAGCTTGGTTCGAAGCGTTTCTTCTTAAAAGTACCCAGATGGAGTCCATTTCGGGCAATTTTGAGTTTCCCTAGATCAGGTAGCATCTCTGGTAAGAGATAAAGTTGGTCTCCAAAAGTCTGCAAGATACCAGTTAGATTGACCTGTAAGTGTTTTTGGGCAAAATCATGCCACAAGTTCTGCTGTTCACGACTGAGATTGCTCTTGCTAGCTGTGAATTTAGATGCTGGATTTTTTCCCTTAAACTGCAAATGGGCAACAAACTGGCCTTCTCCCTTAAAATGGTGAGGGTACATTCGCGCCGTTTCAGGAAGATCAATTCCTGCTACCATACCGTTCACACGCTCGACTGGAAGCAATTCAAAATCATAAGTATCAAGTAACCAGTGGACGATTTCTTCATTTTCCTCTGCTGCCCAAGTACAGGTCGAATAGACCAGACGACCACCTTCTGCAAGCATAGTCACTGAATCTTCTAAAATTTCTCTTTGGAGACTAGCGCATTGGCTAGGATAATCGAGGCTCCAATAATCCATGGCATCTGGCTGCTTACGAAACATCCCTTCACCCGAGCAAGGTGCATCAAGGACAATCACATCAAAGTAACCTTTAAAAACCTTGGCCAAGCGGTCAGCAGATTCATTGGTTACAACAACATTTGTCGCTCCAAATCGCTCCATATTTTCCACTAAAATTTTAGCACGCTTGCTTGAAATTTCGTTGGAGACAAGGACTCCTTGATTAGCCAGATAAGCTGCTAGTTGAGTGGATTTTCCACCTGGTGCTGCCGCCAAGTCCAAGACCTTCATACCAGGACTTGGTTGAGCTACCTGGGCCACCATTTGAGCTGCAGGCTCTTGCGAATAAACAAGACCGGTCGCGTGCTCTGGTGACTTTCCAGAAACCTTGCCATAATACCCCCAAGGTGTATGGGGAATAGCATCTGCAAACGATAACTGACTTTCTTTTAAGGGATTAACCCGAAAAGCCGAAACTGCTTCTTGTTTAAAAGAGGCAAGAAAGTCTCTTGCCTCATCTTCTAGTATCGCTTCATATTTTTCAACAAATCCTTCTGGAAATTGCATTTAGTTCTCTTTCCTTTCGTAGATATAAGACTGAATCTCTTCTTGCATCTCGATTGGCACCATCATGACAGGCTGACGAGTTTTAAAATCGGCAGCTTCCCCTGATACCGTAAGAAGGCGATAACCCAGACTTTCTCCTAAAATACTAGCCGCAGCGTAATCCCATGGTTGCAAGTAGGTAATATAAGTCAGAAGGCGACCCGATAAAACCTTGGCAAAACTAATGGCCGCACTGCCGTAAACACGGACTCCCAACGCTGCTCGCCCCAAATCCGCCAAGCCCCACTCATTGGTTTCAAACATACCTGAGTTACCGGCAACTAAAAATTCTTGAAGAGGTTTCTTTTTAAAAGCCGGTAAGGGAGCATTATTACGATAAGGAGGAAAGGCACCACCACCATGATAGCAATCACCTTTTATGACATCGTAGATGACGCCAAATTTGCCCACACCATCCTCAAAATAGGCCAACATAACAGCAAAATCTTCCTGCTGAGCGACAAAGTTATTGGTACCGTCAATGGGATCAATCACCCAAACGGAACCTTGACCGACTGCAGCACGTAAACAACCCTCTTCCGCGCAAATCAAGTCCTCAGGATAGGAGGACTTGATCCGATCAACCAAGAGTTCCTGGACCTCCTTGTCCAAACGCGTCACCAAGTCTGTAGGCGAAGACTTGCGCTCAACCTGCAAATCTTCTTTCATGTGAGCCAAAATATAGTCAGCAGCTTCCTGCACAATCTGTTTGGCAAATTCAAATTTAGTTTCCAAGAGAAATCTTCCCTTCTCTTTTTTCTTTTGCTAATTGAACTGCATGATAGAAGGAATAACCGCTAGCCGCCTCAAATTCACGACCTAAGCGCTTTTCTTCGCTTTTGCTTGGAACCACAGACTTAAATTTCTTGTAAGATTCTAGCAGTTTCTTAGCCTCTACCTTGTCTTCATAGGCAGCTTCAACATCATTAAAAAAAGAAAGCACTGAAGCAAGTTCTTCAGTGCTCCACGACAAATCTAGTGGGTAACTATACTGTTTGTTCATCTATCCAATACCAGCTCTCAATGTTGCTTCTTTTAGTTCTTGTTTACGGTAACTACGAGGGAGAAAAGCACGAATCTCATCTTCATTAAAACCGATCTGCATGCGTTTGGTATCTATAATAATTGGGCGACGCAAAAGACTAGGATATTGCTCAATCAACTGAAGCAACTCCGATACCGAAATACTCTCTACATCAATATCCAATTTTTGAAAAATTTTTGAACGAGTTGAAATGATGTCATCAGTACCATTTTCGGTCAAGGAAAGAATGTGTTGCAATTCTTTTCTTGTTAAAGGACTGGTCATAATATTGTGCTCCTCAAAAGGAACTTTATGCGTCTCTAACCAGGCCTTTGCCTTACGACATGATGTACAGCTCGGTGATAAAAATAGTGTAATCATGCTTTTCTCTTCTTTATCTATACTTTGCTATTCTTATTATACAAAAAAATAAAGCGCTTGACTAGCAATTTCTAGAAAAAAGCATATTTTTTTCTAGAAAAATAGACTGTATGCGAACGAATTACTCAATTCCAATGAAGTTAATTCACTCCTCGTAAGAATTTTTAACTTCATCTCTGTTTTATCAATGCAACACATTAAAGTATTCTACGACTTTTCAAATAAAGAAAACCAAAGAAACTTTCATAGAGTCCAAAGAAGAGAAGGAAAGCATGGAGGAAGAAGGCCTCTGGTAAAATCAAAATAACGGGATCCTTTGCGGGATCAAAAAGCCAGGTATCATCTCCCACAAAGAGAATATGATGGAAAAGAGTAAAGAATTGCTCAAAACCAATTAACACTCCTACAAGGCCAATGACTAGAGGCAATAGCACTAGGGCCAGGATACTTTTACGATATAGGGGCAGAAAGCCTTTTTTTACAATTTTTCTAACAAAGAAATAGAAACTTGGTAATGTCACTAGGGCAACTAGCTGAACCAAGTGGAAGAGATTCTTCACCACCGCAAAGTGGTGTAGACCTGCCGCTGATGAACGAAAATCCGGCATCTCTAAGACCTGACTAAAGGGATTGGTCAGATAATTCATCAAGATATGAAAGTTGTACTGAATGGTTTCGGGCTTTAGATAGACTCGATCCGCTAAGTTCAGCCACTGAATCTCCATGGGATAGAAAATCCAAGCCAGATAAATGGTTAAGAGAATAGAAAGGGAGAGGAGAAAGAGCATACTTCCCAAAAAGGTCAGTTTAGTTTTCATCAAAATTCCACTCCGCAAGGCTAGAAACTACATGAGTTGGTGCAATTGGCAGGTCCGCTACTTCCTCTGCCTTGGTAAAACCTGTTGTCACCAAGAGCGTTGGAATGCCATTGTCAATTCCTGCTCGGATATCTGTCAAGTAGTTATCCCCAACCATGAGCAATTCTTCTCTTTTCAAACCTAAGTGCTCAACCGCCTTGTCCATAATGATAGCATTTGGTTTCCCAATATAAACAGGCTTCACTCGTGTTGCTACTTCAAGAAGTGTAATTAGTGAACCAGCACCTGGCAAAAGACCACGTTCCGTCGGGATATTGAGGTCAGGGTTGGTTCCGATATAGTGAGCACCCTTTTGGATAGCTAGAGTTGCTGTGGCAAATTTTTCATAGTCCACTTGCCAGTCCAGTCCAACTACCACATAGGCAGGATTTTGCTTGTCTTCAACATAACCAGCCGCCTGAATGGCATCCTTGAGCCCTGCTTCTCCGATGACATAGACTGTCTTTTCCAGTCCCAAGTCATTCATATAGTCGATGGTTGCCAGAGTTGCTGTGTATACAGTTGATAGAGGCGTATCAATATTAAAATTCTGTGCCAACATCTCTTGAACACTCTCAGGAGTTCGAGTTGTATTATTAGTCACAAAGAGATAGGGAATCTCTCGTTTTTGCAACTCATGCACAAAAGCCTCACCCGCGGGAATTCTGTCTTTCCCCTTGTAAATGGTTCCGTCTAAATCAATTAAATAACCTTTATAAGCCATATAGTCCTTTCTAATTCGCTTCAATTTCTTGCCAAGTAATCATAGCTTGGGCATTGATCTCCCCATCACTGATAATCTCATGTTTGCTTTCTAGTCCCTTGAGTTCATAAGCTGAGGCAATCATACCACCCGGTCGCACTTCTTTGACATATTTGAGATTGATTTTCTTTGGAATATACTTGGTCAAAAAATCTGCTCCCATGACCTCAAAAATCCAATCCAGGTATTTGCTATTATTGACATGACCATTCATATCCAAGTCGTAAAAACGAACATGGTAGTCTTTACTGATCGGATCTTCTAGATTTGCATACTTTGGCCCACGGATGAGTTTTTTATCAAACTCAGACTGGTAAGGAGCAACAATCTCCGGTTCGACAGCATGAACTTTACGACTGTCTCTGTCCATGAGAACAAAGGTTGCTACCATTCGAATGATTTCTTGACCTGCTTCATCATAGATAGTGAAACGGCGGTAGCAAAAAAGACGATTGTAAGTCAGTGCTTCTGTTTCAATCGTAATCTCCTCAGCAAAGCGTGGCAAGCGAACCACGTCAATCGCATAGTCTGTAATAATCCAGACTAGATTGTAACGTTCTAGCACATCCTTGTCACTGACTCCTAGCTCAATCGATTGCATACCTGATACTTGCAAGGACAGCAAAATCACATCTGGAAGTTTGATATGACCGTTCATGTCCGCCATATCAAAAGGAATTTTCATTTTCATTTGATAAGTTAAGCCCATTGTTCTACTCCAAAATAAATCGTTCTGCTACGGTGTCTCCTAAAAAGAGACCTCTCTTTGTCATTCGGACACGATCACCATCGATCTGCATAAGACCTTGTTGAACCAAGTCTCTGATGATTTCGCCATAAAGTCCATCAAAGGACCGTCCGAATTTTTCCTCAAATCGCGCCATGGAAACCCCTGATTTCTTGCGGAGGCCTAGGAACATTTCTTCTTCCATCTGCTCCCTTTGACTCAGGTGTTCTTCTGTAATCCGAGCATTTCCTGCCTCTACCGCATTGAGATAGTGGCGGATAGGACCATGATTTTTATAACGCACCCCGTCCACATAACCTGAAGCACCCGCACCGATACCATAATACTCGGCATTGTCCCAGTACATGAGATTGTGGCGACTTTCAAATCCGAGTTTAGAGAAATTGGAAATCTCATAATGCTCAAAGCCAGCTCGCTCCAGTTCTGCGATGATGTACTCAAACATCTCCGCTTCTAACTCTTCCTTGGGTAGGGGCAACTTCCCTCGTCGCATGCGGTTCATAAAGACCGTATGGTTTTCCAAAATCAAGCTATAAAGGCTCATATGAGGAATATCAAGCGAGATAGCCTTAGCTACATTGTCCTTGACCTGAGCCATAGTTTGACCTGGAAGAGCATAGATTAGATCGATGGAGATATTGTCAAAACCAACCAGTTTGAGACGGTCGATATTCTCATAAATATCCTTCTCCAAGTGACTACGCCCAATCTTTTTCAGCATTTTGTCATCAAAAGTCTGCACACCTAAAGAAACACGATTGACTGGCGACTGTTTCAAAACCGCAATTTTATCCGCATCTAAGTCTCCTGGATTGGCTTCAATGGTCAACTCTTCCAAGACAGACAAGTCCAAGTTTTTAGTCAAGCCATCTAAGAGCAGCTCTAATTGCGGAGCGGACAGAGCCGTTGGCGTCCCACCTCCAATGTAGAGGGTTCGTAACTTTTGGATATCATAAGAACGAAACTCCTTTAGCAGATGCTCCAGGTAACTATCTACTGGTTGATTCTTGATAAATACTTTTGAAAAGTCACAATAATAACAAATCTGTGTGCAAAAGGGAATATGCACATAGGCGGACGTTGGTTTTTTCTGCATAGTATTTATTATACCACAAAGACAGGCTTAAAGATAAAAATCACCATCTCCAAAAACCAGAGATGGTGATACCTTATACTTCAGTAATATCGATGATGATTTCTTCTTGGTCTTCAGCAACGTCTGGAGTTGCTGACTGTTCTTGCCACTGCTCCTTGAGGTTGTTAAAGGTTTCCTTTGACGCTTCTGTTGCTTGTCGAGCACAGTTTTTAGCTTGGTCAAGGACACTATCAAAAGTGATTTCACCAGATTCTACTTGTTCCTTTGTTTTCAGCACAAAATCAGTTGCCTGTTCCTTGACTTCTGTCAATTTCTCACAAACCTGCTCTCTAGCGTATTCTGGATCTTCTCTCAAATCATCTAGAAAAACCTGAGCTTGACTACAAACTTGCTTGCCCTTGTCACTCGTCAAAAATAAAGCAAGAGCTGCACCAGAAACAGTTCCTAAAAGGATAGAGGATAGTTTACCCATAAGATTTCTCCTTTTTTATTTTTTGAAAAATTTACTTGCGAAACGAAGAGCGGACAAGCTCGCACCTGTTTTAATGGTCTTAGAACCAGCTGATGAAGCTTTTTTGCCTAAAACACGTGCATGTTGGTTGAGATCAGATACTGATTCTGATAAGTCAGCCACCGCCGTAAAGAGTGGATCAATTGTCGCAACTTTGACATTGATATCGTCTGCTAACACATTGACCTTAGCCAACAATTCATTGGTCTGATGCAAGGTAACGTTCACATCTGAACTCAACGTTTTGATGGTTTTCTCTGTCTCATCAATCATACGACCTGCTTTTTGAATCGTGATTGTCAAATAGACTAAACAGACAATCAAAGCAATCGCAACAAGAATATATGCAACTTCTAACATTTATTTTTCCTCCTCTGTATGATAGAAAGGGGCTTTCTTTCGATTTTGATAAAGTATGATAAAAATACCGAGTCCGATAAGGATAACTGATAACCATTGGGAAACTCGCAAACCAAAGAACATGAGACTATCCGTCCGCATCCCTTCGATAATCATACGACCAAAGCCATACCAAATCAAGTAGAAAGCAGTAATATGACCACGTCTGATTCCCTTTAATTTTCGTCTAAAAATCAGAATCAAAGCAAATCCAGTCAGATTCCAAACCGACTCATATAAGAAGGTCGGCTGACGGTAGCTACCATCAATGTACATCTGGTCACGAATGAAGCCTGGCAAATAATCCAGACTATCTACTGCTGCACCGTAGGCTTCTTGGTTAAAGAAGTTTCCCCAGCGTCCTAAGCTTTGCGCAACCATGACGCTCGGTGCTGCAATATCTAAGAAATCCCAAGTATTAATCAGCTTTCTATCTGCAAAGATATAAAGAACAATAGCCCCTGCTATCAAACCTCCATAAATGGCCAAACCACCATTCCAGATAGCGATGATTTCACCTGGATTTTGAAGATAATAATCTAAGCGAAAGAGTACGTAGTATAGTCTAGCACCTAAAATCGCAACTGGAAAAGCAATCAGGATAAAATCCAAAATATCATCTGATAGAATTTTCTTTTTGGGAGCTTCTTTCATGGCAAGATAGACTGCCAAGACCAAGCCAGCCACAATACACAAAGCATACCAACGAATGGAAAAAGGACCGATTTCAAATGCAACTGGATTAATCATCTTTCACCTCATTTTTGGAGATGAGATTAGTCAAGCGTTCTTCAAATAAACGCGTCGCATCAAAGCCCATTTCCTTAGCGCGATAGTTCATGGCTGCCGCCTCAATAACAACGGAGATATTGCGTCCTGTTTTTACTGGGATGCGGATACGCGGAATCGTCACACCAGAAACTTCGAGTTCTTCGGCATTGTTTCCTAGACGGTCAAAGGTCTTATGGGTATCGTAATTTTCCAAATAGACTGCCAGCTGAACTTGTGAAGAATCTTTTACAGCGCTTGCTCCGTAGAGACTCATCACGTCAATAATACCCACTCCACGAATCTCAAGCAAATGCTTCAAAATTTCAGCGGGCTCTCCCCAAAGGGTCATTTCATCCTTGGCAAAGATATCTACACGGTCATCTGCTACTAAACGGTGTCCACGTTTCACAAGCTCAAGACCCGTCTCGCTCTTACCGATACCACTATCCCCTTGGATCAAGACCCCCATGCCATAGATGTCCATCAAGACACCATGAACACTCGTACGTTCAGCCAAACGGGAATCAAGGTAGCTAGATAACTCTCCAGATAAACGACTAGTTGATGTTCGACTGGTTAAAATCGCAATCTTACATTCCCTAGCAGCTTTCAACATTTCTTCTGGCACTACCAAGCCACGAGCAACGATGACAGCAGGTGTTTCAGGTAGAAACATTTTCTTCAAAACTTGATAACGGTTATGGGCAGGCATGGCGACCAAATAGGACCACTCCTTCATCCCTAACAGTTGAATCCGTTCTGGAGTATAGTAATCAAAATAGCCCGTCATTTCAAGACCTGGTCTCATAATGTCCGCAGTGTTGATTTCCTTTTCAAGTAACTCGCCTTCACCATAGACAATATCTAGTCTGAGCTTTTCAATGACATCTCTTACTAAAACCGACATAATTTCCTCCTTCAATCAAGTTCTCCTTACTATTATATCAGATTGTAGGTGGAAGTTTCCTTTTTTTGCAGGATTTACAGTATTTATTTTAAAATAAAAAGACTAGATTTCTCTAGCCTTTCATTTCAAATTAGAATTTTTTACGTTTACGAGCTGCTTCTGATTTACGTTTACGTTTTACAGAAGGTTTTTCATAGAATTCACGTTTGCGTGTTTCTTGAAGAGTACCAGCTTTAGTAACCGCACGTTTGAAACGACGAAGTGCATCGTCAAGAGATTCATTCTTACGTACTACTGTTTTAGACATTTTTTTCACTCCCTTCAAGTTCAAGATCTATTCTATTCTACACACAAAGTGAATAATTGTCAAGAGAAAAGCAACCATAAACTTTTATTCTTTTTACTTTTTTCTTTTGAAGATGAAATAAATCACTAAGATGCAGAGAATCAAGCCCAAAATCGCTGGTTGCACAATCGATATGCCACTTCCTCCACTAAATAAAAGACTATGGGCAACCTTCAGAAACGCTCCAATTACTACCGTTGCTAATAATCCATACCAACGTCTACTCCATGTTAAGGATATAATCGCCGTAAAAAATGCTAGAATCATCGCCAGAATGATAATTTTTTCAATACTCCATCCGCTCGTTAAATAAGTCTTCTCAAAATTCAAAAATTCAATTACTTTTACATCAACTATTTCCGGCTTTGGGAACCAGAACATACTAGTGAATAAGCAAAATATAGAAAAGAAAATCAGGCTATAGGATTTTTTATAAGCTCCCATTACAATTGGAATAATAAAGAGAGGGCGAATATACCAACTCAGAGTATTCTGGTGTCTAGTAAACGCCCACTCAAAGAAGTTCGTATCTGATAAAAAAACGGCAATGATAGCAATCGTTAGAAACAAGAATATAAACCCACCTATTTTATCTAACGTTTTTATTTTCATAACTTTTCTCTCCTTGAATTCGTAAAATTAATTCATCCATAACAAATTCTCGCTAAGTGAGTTATCAACCTCTAATCATTTTAGTGGTAAAATATTAATGTTCTTCCAACCACATCTTTATTATCTTTATTCTATTGTTAAGATATCTATTTGCTCATTGTTAACGATAATTGCTTGGTGGTTATGAAGTGGTAGCAATTCCAGCTGATTTTTATATGTTTCAAAGGTCTTCTGACTACTATCAGTAAAAGGTTCCTCACCATAATGTGGAAGTATGTAAAAATCCACTTCATCTAATCCCGCTGTATCAGATAACTCTGTCGCTACCGTCTTGTCGTCCATGAGTTTATTGTAGTCAATATCCTTGGCTGTAATGATAGCTCCTGCTGATTCTCCCACATAGACCAGCCCATCTCTTATTTGCTCTTTGATAAGAGATAGGAGTTGTTTTTTCTTTAATTCTTGTAATAAATAAAAGGTATTCCCGCCTGAGATATAAAGAATCTTGCTTTGGAAAATCTTTGCCTGAGCAGTTTCTCGATCACAAGAAGCAATATCTAGAACCTCTATCTCAAATCCTAAATCTCTGAATGTTTGCTGAGCCTCATCAATATAGGCAGTATAGTCCTCTTTGTTCCCAGCGGTAGGAATAAATAAAGCCTTTTTTTCTAGATTTTTTTCCTTTACATAATCACTAAAAAGATTTTTGACACCAGCAAAATATGAACATAAAAATAATTGTTTCATGATTGTACCTCCATTAATGTTTGATAATTTTATAAAGGATCCACGATCCCTTTCTTTGACTAGTTATGAGCTCAAAGCCTACTGATAACAAGAATCGTCTAAATGCTTCTTCGTTTTGGACCTCTGGTAAAAAGTAAGACAACTTGTTATATTCACAAGCCAGTAAGAGCATCCCGTCTGATTTGAGTATTCTTCGAAGTTCCATAAAAGAAGCCTCTAAATCCTGCCAATGAAAATGAGTTTGAAAAGCTGTGATTAAATCAACACTTTCATCAGAAAAACCTGTCTCCCTAACATCTCTTCGTTCAAAATTTAGATTAGTCATCTCTATCTGTTTGGCTTGAGCTATTGCAGTATCTGAAATATCGATTCCAGTTATGGTACTTTGCGGAAAGGTTTTTTTCAGCAGGATGGTTGAACGGCCGTTTCCAACTCCTACATCTAAGATTGCAGGGTAAGATGTTCTATCCAGATAACGAATTGCCCATACAAACATGGGAAGGTAGGCTCTATTCCACAATTTCATCATTCGTTTTCCTAGAAAGCCCGAAGGGTTTTTTGATTGCTGAATTAAGCGACTAAACAGTAACATTAAAAGTAAAAAACAAATAAAACCGATTATATAAATCAAAGTTCGAGCCTCCCCTGTATAGCTATATTATACCACTTTAGCAGGATAGTGAACATTTGAAGTAAAAAGCCACTCACTCCAAAGAGCAAGTGGTTCTTGTAATTTTACTTTTCAAGCAAGCTGAGCGCTTCTGCATCAGCGATAATGGTCACATCAGGGTGGTTTTGTAGGCTGCTTGCTGGGAGTTTCTCAGTCACTGGACCAGACACTGTTCCAGCGATTGCTTCTGCTTTCGACTCACCGTAAGCAAAGAGAATAATTGACTTGGCATCCAAGATGTTTTTAATCCCCATTGAAATGGCTTGAGTTGGGACGTCATCAATCTTATCAAAGAAACGAGCATTGGCTTCGATTGTAGACTGGTCAAGTTCGACTAGATGCGTTTGACTGTCAAATGGAGTACCAGGCTCATTAAAGCCAATATGACCATTGCGACCGATTCCCAAGATTTGCAGGTCAACAGGATGATCAGCCAAAATTTGGTTGTAACGTTCTACCTCAGCTTCAGCATTGTCCTTAATCCCACGGGGTAAGAAGCTTTCTTTAAATGGTTTTTGGTTAAATAAGTGTTCTTGCATAAAGTAACGGTAAGACTGAGGATTGTCTCCGTCAAGCCCTACATACTCATCAAGGTTCACACTGGTTAAATTTGAAAAATCAAGGTCACTCTCAACGATTTCCTTGTAAAACTCAAGCGGACTGCTCCCTGTCGCAAGTCCTAATGTTTGAGCACCATTGGCCAACTTTTCCTTCAAAATCTCAAAAGCTACTTTTCCACCTTCGACTTGATTTTCAACTTTAATAACTTTCATTTCATATCCTCCATATTTCTATATTCATTATATGGTATAGACCAATTTTTGTCAAGTGAAAACGATTTAATTTCCAAAAAAAGAGCGTCCAAACTTGAAACATGTTATAATGGATAGGATTAGAACTTAGAAAGAATGAACAGATATATGAATACAGCTGATTTTGATTTCCACTTACCTGAGGAATTGATTGCCCAAACACCACTTGAAAAACGAGATGCCTCTAAACTCCTCATCGTAAACCGAGAAACGGGAGAGTTTCAGGATAAACACTTCCACTCTATTATTGATATGTTGGAACCTGGCGATGCTCTTGTTATGAACGACACCCGTGTTCTCCCTGCTCGCCTTTATGGTCAAAAGGAAGAAACAGGAGGCCATGTGGAACTTCTCCTTCTCAAAAATACTGCCGGTGATGAGTGGGAAGTCCTAGCCAAACCTGCCAAACGCCTCAAGGTCGGCACTCGCGTCAGCTTTGGTGATGGTCGCCTCAGCGCTGTAGTTACGGAAGAATTGACCCACGGGGGCCGCATTGTCCGCTTTGAATACCAAGGAATTTTCCTAGAAGTTTTGGAAAGTCTCGGTGAAATGCCACTGCCACCTTATATCCATGAAAAACTGGATAATCGTGAACGTTATCAAACCGTCTACGCTAAGGAAAGTGGCTCTGCTGCTGCACCGACTGCTGGCCTCCACTTCACCAAAGAACTGCTAGCAGAAATCCAAGCCAAGGGTGTCCATTTGGTTTATTTGACTCTCCACGTTGGTTTAGGAACTTTTAGACCTGTTTCTGTGGACAATCTGGACGAACACGAAATGCACTCCGAATTCTACCAACTTTCTGAGGAAGCAGCTGCCACCCTTCGCTCTGTCAAGGAAAATGGAGGTCGTGTTATTGCTGTTGGAACTACTTCGATCCGCACACTGGAAACCATCGGTTCCAAGTTTGATGGGCAAATCCAAGCAGATTCTGGTTGGACCAATATCTTTATCAAACCTGGATACGAATGGAAGGTTGTCGATGCTTTCTCAACCAACTTCCATCTGCCAAAATCAACTCTCGTCATGTTGGTTTCTGCCTTTGCAGGTCGTGACTTAGTCTTAGATGCTTACCAGCACGCTATTCAAGAACACTACCGTTTCTTCAGTTTCGGTGATGCCATGTTTATCTATTAAAAATAGCTCCGCTATTTCTTTAGGATAGTTTATTCCTAAGAGATGACGGGGCTATTTCTGTTTAAAGTGTAATTTCTGGGGACTCAGAAGTTAAATGAATCAGTTTGCCTTGAACACCAAAGTAGTCCTTTACCAAGTCCTGTAATTCTTCCATGGCAGCCCGAGCACGCGCCGCCTGTTCACCATTGATCGCTTCAATCACTAAGACAGCATCTTTTGTCTCTTCTGTCAGCATGGTTCTCTGCGCCTCTCTCCAGTTGAGACAGCGACAAACCGCTCCTTCATCATCATAATAGATCAGCTCTTCTGGAAGTGCAGGAGCATCGTTTTCAGCTCCTAGTGGAAAGAAAGGTTCTCCTCCCTTGGCCTGACCAAGATGAAGATTGCCTACAATCTTGTTCGCATCCTCGCCACCACAGGGAACCGCATAAGATAGAGAGACACTATTGTAGATGTCTACCAAGGGATTGATGGGATTGAACTCTCTTCCCTGACTGACCCGCTTAAGTAAGGCTTCAATCGAAGAACGAGCACCCTTTTTCGTTTTGAACTTGCTGAAAGCCTGACGCCATTCTTGAATGACATCATTCTGAGTAAAATTTTCATCCGAAATGAAATCCTCAGCTCGTTTAGCTCCCTTATCTAGCAAGGTTTTGAAATAGGGATCCTTGCTTTCATCAACTATATTATCTAATCCCTTTACTACTAAAACGCTAATCTGTGCTTCTGGAAACAAGCTCCAAAATTCATTTTCAACGATAACTTTCATCTTTCACCTCTTATTATAAATAATTTCTTTTCTGGCCTTTTTTGACCATATCCCAATCACTAGTAATATTTTTTCTAACCCGAATTAGTAGGCTCTCCAGTTCCCTGGCCTCTTCCCTAGAAAATCCTTTTAGGGCAGAATTCTCTGAATAGTGATGTTCAGCAAGGATAAAAGGATAAAGTGCATCTCCTTTTTCAGTGACAAACCACTCTTTATTTTTCCGATTTGTACTGGTCATTCCTTGTTTTATTAACCCCTTTTCTTCCAGTTTTTTTACTGAACGAGCAACTGTCGAACGGTCAACCTTTAGTAAATCCGACAAGGCTTCTTGAATGATTCCTGGATTCTCCTTGATTCGTACTAAATAAAGGTATTGCCCACGAGCTAGTTCAATATCACGAAACTCAATATTAGCAATAGAATCTAGGGCACGAGCTATAATTCCGATTTCGCGTAATAACGACATGTTTCCACCTCTCGCATCTATGATGATGGAATAGCACATTTTTGTTGCAAATGCAATAAAAAAACACTTTGAAAACAAAGCGTCTTTTTTTATTCTTCATTTTTTAAAAAGAATGTGTTATCACTAAACTTTGGATCCTTCAAACTCTGTACACTGGCATTGATAACTGCTCCGATAATCAAAATCTTTGCAATAAGAATAAACCAGAACATCATCACTACCACGATAATGGAACTGAAAAAGCGAACGTCCACTAGGTGATTGACATAGTTATTAAAATAAGCAGAAAAGATATTCAATAAAAAGACAAGAGTCAGCAAGACAAAGATACTTCCTGGTAAAACATAGCGGATTCGTGGTGCTTTTACTTTTGGTAGAAAATAGTAAATCATGACTAGAATGGCAAAGATCAAGGCATAGACCAGAGGACCTGTAAAATCTTGCAGGTAGGAAAATAGCGAACTGTCTGATTGCCAGTAAGTTTTGAGGAGGTTGAGCAACATACGACCAAACATACTCAAAAACAAGGCAAAGGCAAAAAGGATCTGCAAGCCGAAACTAACAAGTAGACTCATCAACTGATGGGAGATAATTCCTCGACTCTTGGTCACCCCATAGGCTTTGTTAAAAGCTTTTTGAAGGAAATCCATTGATTTCGAAAAGGTCCAGAGTGCAGATAAAACGGCAAAACTCAACAAACCAGTTGATGGTTGAGTCAGAACTTCTCGGACAATCTTGGCGACCACATCATACACCGTATCGGGCAAAAATTCCTTGATCGTCAGTAAGAAATTTGAGACCGGAATCTGAAAATAAGGCAAAATATTGACCATTATCATTAGCAAAGGAAAGATTGAAATCAACCAATAGTAGGCAACAGCGACACTAGTCAACTCGCTATCAGATGCTTGATAATAATGCAAAAAAGCTTTCAATAAGGGCTTATCCAATAGCTCCTTCCACCACTTTTTCATATCCCATCCTCCGTCATTTTCTTCATCATCTAAGTTCTTCTGATTAAATCTAGCATATCATAAGGTAAGGTATTTGCGGCCTCTTTCAGAGAATAATTTTCTAAGTTATTCACATTTTGGCGTAGTTTTTTGGCATACTTGGCTGTTATCAGTTTAGCTTCTTCGTATTCAAAGATTGCCTTGCGTTCGAGATAGTAGCCTCGTAGCATTTCATCGATATTGTTTGGCTTGATGCGATTGATAACCCGCTCAACAAAAGCACCACTTCCGATAATGGCCGTCTCGCGTAGACGAGATTCTTGCATAAAGCTAATCAGAGAACTCTTGTAAACCCCTTTGAGGTTTTCCAAACTCTCGATAATCAGCTCTGTATTTTCCAAATACAACTCTGAAATCTGATCATAGTCAACTGCTAGTAGTTTACGAGATTCTTCATTCATCCAACTACGGAAAGTTTTGCCAAAGGTAAACATTTCATGGAGTAGAAAGCGCAGTATCCGTAAAGAAACTAGGAAGTAATAAGTCACTCTAGAAGCGAAATTCCGATTGATACTCTGCTCCATGTTTTTTAGGTAACGTTGGTAAACTCGATAGCCACGCTCGCTGATTCTATTTTCTTCGTAGGCTTGCTCCAAACCGTCACTCTCAATACTCAAGATAAGAAGCTTGAGGGACTCCCAGTCCTCTTGGACTCTCTTGTTTTCCAGACTAAGGATGAGGTTTTCAATCCGACCATGATAATTATCAATAGCTGCATAAAGAGGAAGTTTGTTCTTGTGATGGTCCAGCTCTTTTTCTAATTCTGCAGCTACATCATTCAGAATCGCAATATGCATCAAATGATCCTTGCTTTCCTCTTGTTCCTCAGATAAGTGAGGGAGGACCAGTAAACCTGTTAGAAAGCTTAATAGTGTAACGCCTGCTACTAGGAAGAGTAACAGAGGGTATTCCTGCTCCAAATGACTTGGTATGAGGAGAATGGTCGCGATAGATACTGTCCCTTTAACACCAGAGAAGGTTAAAAGAAGCATATCTTTCATGTACTTATGAATTTTTTTCTTAAGTCGACGCGTTCTCACAAAGTAAAAACCAGCAATCATGACAAAGCGGATCGCAAAAAGCAAGAAGGTCAGAACGACAACTGAAAGTAGTAAAAGAAAGGGATTGTAGAGAGAATTAGACAGAATCGGCTCTGCAATCAACTCTAATTCCATTCCCAAGAGAACAAAGACTGATCCGTTTAGCATAAAGGTCACTGTGTGCCAGACGGTCTCCGTCACGGTGTCTACTTGAGCCTCAAGGAGCGTAATTTTCTTAAAGCGGCTGGCCTTCAAAATACCTGCGACTACAACTGCGATAATCCCTGAAACATGGATTTCTTCAGCGATAAAGAAGGTCATGAGAGGCAAACTCAGTTCAAGCAAGAGTTCACTCGCTATATCAGTCGCTCGCACACTCAGTAAAAATGTATGCAAGAAACGATTGATCATTGCCGTCACAAAACCGACTGCAAAACCACCAAGGATTGAAAGTGCTAGGGATGTTCCAGCCTGACTGAGGGAAAAAGCGCCAGTTGTCCATGCAGCCAGTGCCACTCGAAAGGCTACCAAGCCCGAAGCATCATTTAGAAGTCCTTCTCCTTTGAGAATATTGGATACCCGTTTTGGAAAACGAAAACGCTCAGAAAGAGAAGCAAAGGCTACCAGATCCGTCGGACCAAGCGCTGCCCCAACAGCCAAACAGGCAGCTAAGGGAAGACTGAGCCAAAGGAAATGAGCCAAGGCTCCCAAACTCAAGGTCGAGATGAAAATCACTGGAAAGATTAAGTAGACAATGATGCGCCAGTGTTTTAAAACAGATGTAATATCTGCTTCTTCTGCCTCCCGGAAAAGTAAGGGACCAATAACCATGGCCAGAAACAGCTCTGTATTGAGATGAAAGTCCGCATCGGGAACAAATAAGCCAATCCCAATCCCTAAAAGGATTTGCACAAGAGGAAGGGGCAAAAAAGGGAGAAGTTTATTGGTCGTGGTTGAAATGATTAAGACAAATAAAAATAGAATCAAGTAAATGAGTAATTCCACACAATTCCTCCTTAATCTTTTTTACAACAAGATTCAAAAATCTCCTTTTGCTCTTGGATTTTCTGATCAATCTTAGAACAGTCTTTGTGCTCAATTTTTTTCTGGCATCGTTCCATTTCAAGAGCCACTAATTTTTTCTTAATTTTAAGCATTTTCTTGCTCATATGTGCTTCGTCGAGCACCCCGACTGCTCGCTCGTGATGCGTTGACTCGACAAAATTTTGGCGCATAGCCTCTAGCTTCTCACGAAGGTATTGTTTATCCATGTCTATACCTTTCTAATTTTTCAATCATAACTAAAAACGGTGGATTGTTAACTTGGTTGAGAGTCCGATAAATGGCAACTGTACACTCTTGTTGGTTCAACTGGCTAACAAAGTCCAAAACAGCATCCCTTTCAATGTCTCCTCCCTCATGACCATAGTAGATCATAATGGCAATCCGTCCCCCCTTGACAAGCAAATGGCACAGCTTTTCTAAAGCTTCAATAGTAGTCTGAGGTTGTGTAATGACAGATTTGTCAGCAGAAGGCAGATAACCCAGATTAAAAATCCCTGCCTTAGCTTCTGTCACAAACTGGTCAAGCGTCTCATGACCTTGCAAGATTAACTGGGCATTTGTCATTCCAGCCTGATACAAACGCTCTTGCGTCTTCTCCAAAGCCTGCTCCTGGATATCAAAGGCATAGACTTGCTTGGCTAACTTGGCTAAAAAAAGCGTATCATGTCCATTGCCCATGGTCGCATCCACTACGATATCATCCTGAGTCACAACCTCAGCCAAAAAATCATGTGCCATCTCAAGTGGTCTTTTCATTTTAAAACTCCTGTTTTACAGCCTTGCATCCTTGCACACTTCCACGACGGCGCATCTCAGTTTCAATAGCATTTAGCACTTCCCATTTATTGAGGCTCCACATGGGACCAATCAGCATATCTCTAGGTGCATCTCCTGTGATTCGATGGATGACAATATGCTTAGGAATGATTTCCAACTGGTCACAGATAACCTTGACATACTCGTCCTGACTCATCAGTTGCAAGCGTCCTTCGTGGTAATCTCTTTGCATACGCGTATTGGTCATGAGATGGAGCAAGTGCAGTTTAATTCCTTGAATATCATTATCCGTGACGCAGCGGCGGACATTTTCGACCATCATCTCATGAGTCTCACCGGGCAAGCCATTAATCAAATGGGAAACAATCTCAATCTTGGGATATTTCCTCAAGCGTTTTACTGTTTCAACATACAATTCATAAGAATGAGCACGGTTAATCAGGTCAGAGGTTGCTTCAAAGGTTGTCTGTAAGCCCAATTCTACCGTCACATGCATGCGCTCCGATAACTCAGCCAAATATTTGATGGTTTCATCGGGTAAACAGTCTGGCCGTGTTCCGATATTGATCCCTACTACACCTGGCTCATTGATAGCCTGCTCATATCGCTCCCGAATCACTTCCACCTTTTCATGGGTATTGGTAAAGTTTTGAAAATAAACCAGATACTTTTTAACATCTGGCCACTTGCGGTGCATAAAGTCGATTTCCTTATAAAATTGCTCACGGATAGGGGCATCTGGTGCTACAATGGCATCTCCAGAACCTGAAACCGTACAAAAGGTACAGCCCCCATGAGCTACAGTTCCATCCCGATTGGGACAGTCAAATCCCGCATCAATAGGAACTTTAAAAGTCTTTTCTCCAAAGAGTTTTCGATAATAATCATTCAAGGTATTATAAGATTTCATAACTTTCATTATAACAAAAATCACCCACAATCTCAAAAGCCTGACTTTCCTACAGATTCCCTTGTTTCTCGTTTCCTTTAATGATTTTTTATGATACAATATGGGTATGATTTTAATGAAAATAGCAGCTACTTTATTGTTGGTATTAACCCTCGTGGTCTCCATCATTGTAACAAAACTTTTTAAACTGAAAAAACTAGGACTGAACTTTGCAGATTTAGCTTTTCCACTTTTGGTATTCGAGTATTATCTTATCACTGCAAAAGCCTTTACCCACAACTTTCTGCCACGACTTGGTGTTGCACTTTCTCTCCTAGCAATCCTCCTAGTTGTCTTTTTCCTACTCAAAAAACGAAGTTTTTATTACCCTAAATTTATCAAATTCTTCTGGAGAGCAGGTTTTCTCCTAACCTTAGTCCTCTATATCGCTATGATTGTAGAATTAATGATGCTCACACCCCAATAAATCCCTAGAACAACTGATTCTAGGGATTTTAATTTATGGAAATTAAGTGTCAGCTAACCCAGACACTTAACAAGGAGCTAGCTTTTCTTTTAGTTATAAATCTATTTTGTTAAGATCGTTTAAATTTTGCTCGTAGGCGGTCTGCTTGAGGTTTACCAATAATCTTATCCAATAGGTGAGTTCCAAGACTCATTAAACCATAAAGCCCTCCCCCGAGACCTCCGATGAGGGCTACATAAAGGAAACTCCAGAAGCGTCCCGTTGGTTGGAAGAAAAATCCTAAAATCCACTGTAGGAAACCAACCAGAATAAACATGACCAGTGTCAAAATGGTAATTAAGATAGTTCGCTTCAAGATTATCTTTCGACGAGCACCCGTTACTTGGCAGATGTCTCGGTACATCAAGACATTTGGAATGATAAGTCCGATAGTCGTAGAAATCAAGGGACCGTAACTGTGGAAAATGGCAATAGCTGGTAACTGCAAGACTAACTTGGCAAGGGAACCATAGACAAAGTAAAGAACTGCCTTGCGATTGCGGAACATGGCCTGAAGCATAGGAGACAAAACCATATACAAGCCTAGGATAGTAGACTGCAAAACCGCAAAGACAAACAAGCCCATGGCCAGACTATCTGGCTTCCCGTAAAAGACTGTATAGAGAGGCTCCCCTACCATGACGACCCCAACTGTTGCTGGTAAAAGAAACATAAAGAGCATGGTTAGACTATCTTGAACCAGGCGAGCAGCGGCTCTCAAATCACCTTTAACATAATTTTCCGTCAAAAGTGGCAAACCGACACTTCCAATCGAGACACCGACAGAAATCAAAATCATAGTAATTTTATTAGGATTGGCAGAGAAATAAGAAAACATGACAACCAAGTCTTCATTGCTGTAGTTGGTAAACCAGGTCATGCTATTGATGAAGGTCATCTGGTCTAAAATCTGGAAGAGCTGGATGGCTGATCCTGTCAGGATAAAGGGAATGGCTTCCTTGATGGTATCAACCAAGAGTCGCTTGCTATTGATCTTATCCCGTGTTTCAAATACCTTTTGGAGCAGTCCCTCCTTGGAAAGAAAATAAATCAAGACTGCAAAACTTGCCACCATCCCCACAAAAGCTGCAAAAGTCGATTGGGTAACGGCTGCTAAATAGTCACCAGAACCCATCTTCATAATGAAGAAGGTTGCCATCAACATCCAGATAACACGGATCACCTGCTCGGCGATTTGACTCATAGCATAGGGTTTCAGGTTATTCATCCCTTGGAAGAAACCTCGGATAACACTCATAGATGGGAAAATCAAGACCGCCCAAGCCAAGCTCTGCATGATGGGAATCAGGTCTTTCCCCACACCTGACAAATCTGCTAACCAGGGAGAAAAGAGATACAAGACCAAAGCAAAGACTAAGCCCAAGCCCGTCATAAAGCTTAGGAAACTCCGAATCAAGGCAAAGCTATGCTCTTCTTCTCGCATGGTATTGTACTTAGCCACTTGTTTGGCGACCGCAACAGGTATACCCGCTGTCGAAATCAGCAAGAACCAAGCATAAATATTGTAGCCCATGGTAAAGAGACCATTTGCCTTGGCGGCATAAGTCCCCATCCAGATATACCAGGGAATAATATAGATAGCCCCAAGGAGGCGACTAATAAAGTTACTAGCTGTTAGCCAAGCAGTCCCTCGCAACATCTGGGCTTGCTGGTGATTATTTTCGTTAGACATAGCTTCCTCATTCAATTTTGATAACTAGGAAAAGTTCCCTATCTTCCATTATAAACTTTTCCTTGTTACTTGTAAAATTCAGACTTGAAGTTTATAATAGAAAGTATGATTAAGATTGAAACCGTATTAAATATATTAAAGAAAGATGGCCTTTTTCGTGAGATTATTGACCAAGGTCATTACCACTACAACTACAGCGAAGTTGTTTTTGATAGTATCAGTTACGACAGCAGAAAAGTAAAAGAAGGCACTCTTTTTTTTGCAAAAGGCGCTGCCTTTAAAAAAGAATACCTCATTTCTGCTATAAGCCAAGGCTTAGCTTGGTATGTCGCAGAAAAGGACTACGAAGTCGGTATCCCCGTCATCATTGTGAACGATATCAAAAAAGCCATGAGTTTGATTGCTATGGGATTTTATGGCAATCCACAAGAAAAACTCAAAATTCTCGCCTTCACTGGAACCAAGGGTAAGACAACAGCGACCTATTTTGCCTATAACATCTTAGCTCAACACCATCGCCCAGCTATGCTGTCTACCATGAATACAACCTTAGATGGTAAGACCTTCTTTAAATCTGCCCTCACAACTCCTGAGAGCATTGATCTCTTTGATATGATGGATCAGGCTGTTAAGAATGGTAGAACTCATCTCATCATGGAAGTCTCTAGTCAAGCCTATCTGGTCAAACGAGTCTATGGTCTGACTTTTGATGTAGGAGTTTTCCTCAATATCAGCCCTGATCATATCGGACCAATTGAACATCCTAGTTTTGAAGATTACTTCTACCACAAACGTCTCTTGATGAAAAATAGCCGAGCAGTTGTTATTAACAGCGACATGGACCACTTCTCTGTACTGAAGGAACAAGTGGAACATCAAGAACATGACTTCTATGGTAGCCAGTCAAGTAACCAAATCGAGAATTCCAGAGCTTTTAGCTTTTCAGCTACTGGTAAACTTGCTGGAGATTATGATATTCAACTCATCGGTCACTTTAACCAAGAAAATGCAGTCGCTGCAGGACTTGCCTGCCTCCGTCTAGGTGCTAGTCTGGAGGATATCAAAAAAGGAATCGCTACAACCCGCGTCCCTGGACGTATGGAAGTCCTCACACAGAAAAATGGAGCCAAGGTCTTCATCGACTACGCCCACAATGGCGATAGTCTGAAAAAACTGATTTCTGTTGTTGAAACCCATCAAACTGGAAAGATCGCTCTGGTTCTCGGTTCGACTGGAAACAAGGGTGAAAGTCGTCGCAAAGACTTTGGACTTCTCCTCGATCAACATCCTGAAATTCAAGTCTTTCTGACTGCTGATGACCCCAACTATGAAGATCCAATGGCCATTGCTGAAGAAATCAGCAGCTATATCAGTCATCCCGTTGAAAAGATTGCCGATCGTGAACAAGCTATCAAGACAGCGATGACCATCACAAATCAAGAACTCGATGCCGTGATTATTGCTGGTAAGGGAGCTGATTGCTACCAGATTGTCCAAGGAAAGAAAGAAGACTATCCTGGGGACGCAGCCATCGCAGAACGTTATCTATAAAATCAAAAAATCAAGGAAAACATTCCCTTGATTTTTTTAGTCTTCTTTCTTAAATGAATTTTTAAGACCTTCAACGGCACCTTCTACAGCGCCTTTAGCATCTTCAACAACTTCTTTTGCTTTCGCAACTGTTTTTTCTACAGTACCTTCTGCTTCTGTCTTGCTATCGCCAGTAACTTTACCAAATCCTTCTTTGATAGCACCAGTTGCTTGATCCAATTTATTTTCAAGTGACATAGCTCTGTCTCCTTTGCTTTTAATACGATAAACGTTATCGCTTACATTCAGTTTATGCTTATTCTTTAGTAAAGTCAAATAATCTGCTCAAAAGCAAGCAATTAAGGTAAATAGAAAGTCAACCGTTCCTTGTCGAAATCAACAGCCAACTCATACTTCCCTTCTTCGTTTTGCACAACATAGCCCAAGACGACTAGACTCTCAACGAAGATATCACGACGTTTCTGTATCAGTTGGTCTTTTTTGAGAAACTTCAGTAAAAAGGTCGTCATATACTTGAGGGCATACTCAGGATTGACATCTCCCAAAATGGCATAGAGTTCCTGCTGTTTTTCTGTCAAAGGAGATTGGTGCTTGACCTTGTAGAAATAGTTGGATAAGGTCATCTTTTCTCTTGCAAAGTCCGTACGTTCGACTAAAATGGCAGCATTGGTTTGATTGCGCAATTCCGTCTCAAAACTCTGCTCCAGTAAGGCTTGATAGACTGGACTGCTCTCTCTGATAAAAATTTCTTGGTCAAGGGCTAAATCCTCCGTAGATTCTAAAAAGGGGAGATTGAGAAAATAGCGTTTGTTTTCCCTTAGTATCAAGCCTGCCTTTATATACTCTTCCATGAGTTTATCAACTGCCACATCTGGAAACTGAGCCTTGATTTCTCGAAGGATCACATCGTCATGCTGGTCCAGATAGTCCACTAAATCTATAAAAAATGGCTGTCGAGTCAAACGGGAGGGATTAAAAATTTGAATCATGAAGATTCCTTTCTTTACATTCTAAAAGAGGGGATGCTGCCAACTGACTGGGATTGGTCCCTGGTTGATTCAGGGGCACAGGAAGTTCGAGTTCCCTGTAATATTCCCTCCAAAAATCACTAATCTCCTGCTCCCCATCCCCAAATTTCATCGGAATAGTTTCAAAAATAGGTAGGATTTCAGCGATGTACTGGGAGCAGTAAAAACCAGACCCATCTGGATAAAACGAGCTATTATAAGGAGCACCTAGATGCTGGCATGCTTTCTCCTTTACCAAGTCAACTTCCAGCTCTGGATAGACATAAAGATCGTAGAGATGAGTCGGTTCAAAAAATTCATCTGGTTCTTGACAGATGACACCAGCTTGCCCACTAGCATGGTAGATGAAACCGTCCAAAAAGATGGCTACATGACTATAATTCCCAGTAGAAGCCTGGATGGCCTGCCCCATGTCTGAAAGGTCCTTCACAAAAATCAAATCGCCATTTTCTAACATCTTCCTCTCCTAGAAAAAAAGGAGCCGAAACCCCTTTAGCTATATGGAAACAAGTGTTTCCACGTTTCAATTATCACTCAAGCTATTAGCCATTAAAGCTTTCAGTCAACTGAGGTACCACTTGTTTCTTACGTGAAACAGCACCTGGAAGGAAAGCGTGGTTGTTTTCAAGTTTGAAGTTAAATGCTGCTTCGACCTTGTCCATGTTTGACCCAAGAGCAAGGATTTCTGAGTTTGAGTTTACGATGTCTGTAATCATCAAGACAAAGTCAGAGTAGCCATTTGCTGCATTAGCTGCTTGCATTGCTGCTTCGATTTCAGTTTGACGTTCCAAGACTTCAGCAATATCAACTGTATTAACTTGGGCAACACGGACCTTGTTTCCGTTGAGTTCAAAAGTCTTAGCATCGATGTCAATCAATTCTTCAGCAGATTTGCTAGCCAAGTTAGTACCAGCCTTGAGCATAGCAAGACCGTATTCTTCCAAGTTCACGCCTGCTAATTCTGCCAATTCAGGAGCGATGACTTTATCAGATGGGTGAGTTGTTGGTGATTTCAAAAGAAGGGTATCTGAAATCAAACCTGAAAGCATCAAACCTGCGATTTCTTTAGGAACTGCTACACCATGTTCTTTAAACATGCGGTAAACGATAGATGAGGCTGATCCAACTGGTTCCAAACGCATGTAAAGCGGACTTGCAGTTTCAAAGTTAGCCACACGGTGGTGATCCACAACTCCGTAAACTTCTACTTCAGCGATATCTGACACTGACTGTTGGAATTCATTGTGGTCAGTTAAGATAACTTGCGCTGCACCTTCTGCTTTAGCAGATGTGATAACACGCGGTGCTTCTACACCAAAATAGTTCAAAACAAAAGCTGTTTCTTCATTTGGAGTACCGAGAGCTACTGCTTCCGTGTCCAATCCATAAGCCTCTTTTGCAAGATAGGCAAAGGCTACAGATGACCCGATGGCATCTGAGTCTGGATTTTGATGACCAAATACTAGAATCTTAGACATGATAATACCTCTTTAAATTTATTCATCTTATTTTAGCACTTTTTTCCTTTTTTGACAAAAGTAAGAGGAGCCAAAGGACTCCTCATTAGATATCAATATGATTGACTAGATTTTTCTCTTGATTTTCAGATAAAAATCGTTCTTTCTGTGGACGTTTCTTGCGTTTGAGGAGAGCCTCCGCAGACATGGCTTCTTCCTTACTGGCAAAGCCTTCTGCATAGACGAGTTTGACTGGTAAGCGAGCTCGGGTATACTTGGCTCCCTTACCACTATTATGAACGGCAAGGCGCCTCTTCACATCCGTTGTATAGCCCGTATAGTAAGAACCGTCACGGCACTCCACCACATACATATAGGCCTTATGATCCATAGTAAATCTCTTGAATTTCTGGCGTATAAGAACCATCATCATTGTGAACAATGAGTGGTGGCAGGACCTTGAAGCCACTTGTCGATCCATCCTTGATAGCTTCGATTAAGAGCATATTGGCCTCCTTCTCTCGTTTAGGATAGACAAATTGCAGGCGCTTAGGTGCCAAATTGTGGCGTTGAAGCATGTCTAAGATATCCAAGAGCCGATCTGGACGATGAACCATGGCCAAACGTCCATTGGATTTGAGAATACTCTGAGCACTTCGACAAATTTCTTCTAAGTTAGTCGCAATTTCGTGTCTGGCCAGAAGGTAGTGTTCACTCTCGTTGAGATTGGAATATGGATCCACCTTGAAATAAGGCGGATTACACAAAATCATATCTACCTTACTTCCCTGAATGTGGGCAGGCATATTTTTCAAATCATCGCAGATGACTCGCATCTGCTCTTCCAAGCCATTCAACTGAACCGAACGCTCTGCCATATCTGCCAAGCGCTCCTGAATCTCTACAGATATTATCCGCGCCTGAGTACGTGAACTAGCAAAAAGTCCCACTGCACCATTTCCAGCACAAAAGTCCACAATTAAGCCCCGTTTAGGGAAGCGAGGAAAGCGTGACAAGAGAACACTATCCACCGAATAGCTAAACACCTCTCTATTTTGAATGATCTTGATATCTGTCGAAAAGAGCTGATTGATTCGCTCTCCTGGTTTTAATAATTGTTCTTCCATATATTGATTTTAAAAATACGAAATCTAATAGACTAGTTTTTCTCTCTCAGATTGTTGAGGGCTTCCTTTGTCCAGATTGGCATCATTCGCCCAAGTGGTGCAAAACCGTGCTTGATACGATCATTTGAAAAACGTCTCCGTCTTGGTAGTTGGTGTTTTTCTTCCTCCAGAGTGCGAATAGATAGACTAGCTTTACCTGAAAATTCGTCTAAATCAACAACCTGAACTTGCACTTCTTCACCAATTTTCAAAACTTCATAGATATTTTCGATAAATCCTGTCCGAATCTCTGAAATATGGATCAACCCAATCACCCCTGTCTCTAATTCGACAAAGGCACCATAGGGCTGGATTCCTGTAATACGCCCATTTAGCTTATCACCGATTTTCATCTTAATCCTCAATTTCAATCGTTTCAATTACCACATCTTCAACTGGTTTGTCCATAGCGCCTGTCTCAACAGCTGCAATGGCATCCAAGACCGCAAATGATTCTGCATCGACCAATTGCCCAAAAACAGTGTGACGACGGTCAAGGTGAGGAGTTCCACCTTGTTCTGCATAAATCTCAGCGATTGGCTCAGGCCAGCCACCACGCGCAATCTCTTTCTTAGAGTATGGCAAATGTTGGTTTTGCACGATAAAGAACTGGCTGCCATTGGTATTGGGCCCAGCATTGGCCATAGAAAGAGCGCCACGAACATTATAAAGTTCTTCTGAAAATTCATCTTCAAAAGCCTGTCCATAAATAGACTCTCCCCCCATACCAGTACCAGTTGGGTCTCCACCTTGAATCATAAAGTCCTTGATAATACGGTGGAAAATCACACCATCATAGTAACCGTCTTTTGAAAGAGCGACAAAGTTTGCTACTGTTTTGGGAGCCTGTTCAGGGAAGAGCTTGATACGCAAGTCTCCATGATTCGTCTTAATAGTCGCTAGAGGACCTTCTACTGTTTCAATTTCTACTTGTGGGAAATGCAATTCTTTTTCTACCATACCAAATCCTTCTAAGGCATCAAAAATGCCATCTTCTTCTACTGTTTTTGTAATATAATCTGCTTTTTCTTTGATTTTTTCGTGGGAAACTCCCATAGCAATACTGATTCCAGCATAATCAAAGAGTTCCATATCATTGAGACCATCCCCAAAGACCATGACATTCTCTGGTTTCAATCCTAGGTGTTCTACAACCTTTGCCACACCAGCAGCCTTTGAACCTGAAATTGGTACCACATCAGATGAATGTTCATGCCAACGCACCATGCGAAGTTTATCCGATAAAGACTCTGGTAAGTGCAAGCCATCCCCTTTATCTTCAAAGGTCCACATCTGGTATATATCTGCTTTTTCATGAAAGTCAGGATCCACACCCAGGTTCGGATAAATCGGATCAATAGCCTCACTGATCAGTTCTGTTCGCGTGGAGAGTTTGGCGTCATGACTTCCAACCAAGCCATACTCAATTCCCTCTTCCTTCGTCCAAGAAATGTACTCCTCTACATCTGACTTCTCAATCTGATTTTGATAAATGACATTTCCTTTTTTATCTTCTATATAGGCACCATTCAAGGTCACAAAAAAGTCAGGCTTGAGGTCACGAATCTCTGGTACGACACCGAAAATCCCTCGTCCAGAGGCGATTCCTGTTAAAATTCCTTTTTCACGCAACTGTTTAAAGACAGTGGGAATTGTAGTTGGAATAAAACCTGTCTTTGACGTACGCAAGGTATCATCAATATCAAAAAAGACAATCTTAATCTTCTTTGCCTTATATTTTAATTTTGCATCCATCTCTCTACCTCTTTCAATCTAACTCTTTCCATTATACCATAAAGTAGAGAAATCCCATATCTCCAAAAAATTTGCTACCTCTTATTCTAATTCCTTGGATAAGTACAAAACCAAATCATCATTATTTTGAATAGTGGCATTCATTTCCAACGGTTGGTTTCGATACCAAACTCCCGTTCCATCTGGAATATAACCTCGTTTGATGTACAATCTCTGGGCAGGTCCATACCCTGAATGGAGCCCAACACCAAGAGTCACCTTATCCGATATGAGCTTAACTCGTTTTTCTGCTTCTTCCAGCAAGAGATTTCCAATACCTTGATTTTGAAAGGGCTCAAAGACATTGAAATCTGAAAGTTCTGGAGACATTCCAGCAAAGGGACCATGCTTGGCAATTGGTAAAATAGTGATGTACCCCGCTACTACACCCTCAAAATTAGCAACTAAAGCTTCCCTCTCTCCACTCTCCTGTTCCTTAAAGTATAGAGTTAAAATTTCCTCTCTACTTGGCCAACCTTGGCTGATAAATCCTTGAGATAGATCTTTAATGTCAGATTCTTGCATTTTTCTAATTGAACATGTCGTCTTCATAAGATGCTCCTTTAAAGCTTTCTCCTACCATTATAACACGATAATAAAAATTAAAAGAAAAAACCTAGTAAGGCAAAAGAATCTTACTAGATCAAAAGAGAGCCCTTTCTAATAGAGTCCTGTAAAGTCTGAAAAAGAGATTCATAGGACCTGATAAAAAGGCCCGTATGAAGCTGAAAAAGAGGTCCGGGGGACCTGAAAAAAAGACCCACCCGGGTCTTTTTTTTAATCTTCGTTTACGAAAGGCATCAAAGCCATTACGCGAGCGCGTTTGATAGCTGTTGTTACTTTACGTTGGTTTTTAGCTGAAGTTCCTGTTACACGACGTGGAAGGATTTTCCCACGTTCTGAAACGAAACGGCTAAGAAGCTCAGTATCTTTGTAATCAACATATTCAATTTTATTTGCTGCGATGTAATCAACTTTTTTACGGCGTTTGAATCCGCCACGACGTTGTTGAGCCATGTTTTTTCTCCTTTATAGTTTTAATTGTCCATTAGAATGGTAAATCATCATCTGAAATATCCAACGGATTGGTTGCTCCAAATGGATTTTCATCACGTGAAAAGTCAGGTACTGATTGTGTAGGTGCTGTATAACTAGCAGTTGGTGCAGAATAAGCTCCACCTGTATGTCCTTCACGCACGCTACGGCTTTCCAACATTTGGAAATTATCAGCCACGACTTCTGTTACGTAGACACGTTGTCCTTGCTGGTTATCGTAACTACGAGTCTGGATACGACCTGTGATCCCGATAAGAGAGCCTTTTTTAGCCCAGTTAGCAAGATTTTCAGCCTGTTGGCGCCACATAACGACATTGATGAAATCAGCCTCACGTTCGCCATTTTGACTCTTGAATGTACGGTTTACTGCAAGAGTAAAAGTCGCAACTGCTACATTTGATGGGGTATAACGCAACTCAGCGTCACGTGTCATACGCCCTACAAGTACAACATTGTTAATCATAATTTACCTTCTTACGCGTCAAGTTTGACGATCATGTGACGAAGAATGTCAGTGTTGATTTTTGAAAGACGGTCAAACTCTTTAAGAGCTGCGTCATCGTTTGCTTCAACGTTAACGATGTGGTAAAGTCCTTCACGGAAATCTTGGATTTCGTATGCAAGACGACGTTTTTCCCATGATTTTGATTCAACAACAGTTGCACCGTTATCAGTCAAGATAGAGTCAAAACGTGCTACCAAAGCGTTTTTCGCTTCTTCTTCAATGTTTGGACGAATGATATAAAGAATTTCGTATTTAGCCATTGATATGTTCCTCCTTTTGGTCTAATGACCCCTAGTCTTTGCAAGGGGTAAGTGAGGTTTGCTCACAATTAACTATTATACTAGAAAAGCTAGTAGATGGCAAGAGAAAAAAGATAAAAGTGAAAAATAACTCTATTTCTTAGAAATAACATTCTCTTTTAGTTCCAAAAATCCGGCCATCTCTTTCAAAATGAAAAATAGCAAAAAGCTGGCTAGTACTAAAATGAACCCTAAGTAAAGAAAGGCTACTACAAATCCTAGATAGTCAATCAACCATCCCGTCAGAGGAAAAATGACGATCATACTCAGGCTGAACATCATAGAGTAGACACTTAGCATGGTTGCCCGTACCTCACTTGGGAGTCGCTTTTGTAAATCGTTGTCAAAAATTGGTTGAAAGAGAGCATATAAGGCGTTACTGATCAAATAAACTAAAATATAAATCAGTGGTGTACCAAAGTAGGACAGCAAATAAGTTCCTCCCGTCAAGAGCACAAGAATTGGAAAAAGCTTTAAGGCTGAATACCTCTTTCCAATCTTACTTGCTAGATAAACTGCCCAGATATTCAAAGCACTGCCCATCAGCATGACCATCGAAATCTGCCATCCTTCTAGGTCAGGCAGTTGATTTTGATAGTAAAAATAAAACATACACATCAGTGTTCCGATGATTTGGGACAGAATCATCCAACCAAAAAGACTGGGATTTCGCTGCAACTCCTCTTTGACAGTCCAGATTATTTTTTTCATCGTCAAGCGCTCAGATTTTTGTGCTTTAACACTAGGCTCTTTTAGCATCCAAGTTAGGAAAAGAACGATTATAGAAGTAGCAATCATGACATAGTAGGTCGAGTGCAACTGATCATGGACAAAAAATCCTGCTAAAACGGTTCCCAAAGACCGAGTTCCTTCTGCTACTCCTGACATAAAACTTGAGATGGACAAGTAGCGCTCTTTTAATCCAGCTTCCACGGCCGAATCATAAACCATGGCTGCACTCGTCCCCGAATCGAAATTATAAGACAAGGCACTCACCACCATAGCAAGTGCATAAATCCAAAAATTACCTTGTCCTAGTAACATGAGAATAGACGACGCAATCCCAGCTATTCGACTTAAATACAGATTGGTTTTATAGGAATAGCGGTCAGCTAACATTCCAGAGGGAATTTCACAGATGACACTAGTGGCATGAAAAATACTTTCCAATAAGCCAATCTGCCAAAGCGACATCCCGTTTTGACTGAGAAATAGAATCCAAAAGCTGGTAATGCCCAAAAAGGCAAAAAATTCCACACCAGCCATGAGACCGATATTCTTCCGGTAATTTCGTTTAAACATAGTTTCTCCTTTAACAAGTGTATTTGTATCTTTGTGTTTGTCACTTGTTAAGCTTTACTTTACATGTCCTTCACCTCTTCCTTCAAGTATTATGGTGTTTTGAAAAAACGCCTATTACGGCGTTTTAGTTTTTTTATGGTTTAATACGATGCAACATACGTGGGAATGGAATAGCTTCACGGATATGTTTTGTTCCTGCTGCGAAGGTTACCATACGCTCGATACCGATACCAAATCCACCATGTGGTACTGTACCATATTTACGAAGGTCAAGGTAGAATTCATACTCTGTACGATCCATACCAAGTTCTTCCATCTTAGCGACAAGGGCATCGTAGTCTTCCTCACGCATAGAACCACCGATGATTTCTCCATACCCTTCTGGTGCCAGCAAGTCTGCACAAAGCACGCGCTCTGGGTTACCAGGAACTGGTTTCATGTAGAAGGCCTTGATGGCTGCTGGGTAGTTCATGACAAAGGTTGGTACACCAAAGTGGTTTGAAATCCAGGTTTCGTGTGGTGAACCAAAGTCATCTCCATGCTCCAAATGCTCGTAGTCAGCATCTTCATCATTTTCATGCTCTTGCAAAAGGTCAATGGCTTGATCGTAAGTGATGCGTTTGAACGGCTCAGCAATGTAGCGTTTCAAGAGCTCTGTATCACGTTCCAAGGTTTCCAAGGCTTGAGGCGCACGATCAAGAACACCTTGAAGAAGGGCTTTAACATACGCTTCTTGCAAGTCAAGTGACTCATCATGTGTCAAGTAAGAGTACTCCGCATCCATCATCCAGAACTCAGTCAAGTGACGGCGCGTTTTTGATTTCTCCGCACGGAATACTGGACCAAAGTCAAAGACACGGCCAAGAGCCATAGCTCCTGCTTCTAGGTAAAGCTGACCTGATTGGCTCAAGTAGGCTGGCGTTCCAAAGTAGTCAGTTTCAAAGAGTTCAGTTGAATCTTCTGCCGCATTTCCTGAAAGAATTGGGCTATCAAACTTCATGAAGCCGTTCTTATCAAAGAACTCATAAGTTGCATAAATGATAGCGTTACGGATTTGCATCACAGCCACTTGCTTACGAGAGCGGAGCCACAAGTGACGGTTGTCCATCAAGAAGTCTGTTCCGTGTTCTTTTGGTGTGATAGGGTAGTCTTGAGATTCACCAATAACTTCGATATCTGTAATATCGAGCTCATAACCAAACTTAGAACGCTCGTCTTCTTTGACAATCCCTGTCACATAAACAGAAGTTTCTTGGCTCAAGCGTTTAATGGTGTCAAATTTTTCAAGTCCTACCTCTTCACCAAATTTTTCAATAAAGTTTGGTTTAAAGGCTACACCTTGGAAAAAGGCTGTCCCATCACGTAATTGCAAGAAGGCAATTTTCCCTTTTCCTGATTTGTTGGCAACCCAAGCGCCAATCGTCACTTCTTGACCAACGTAGTCTTTTACATCGATAATTGTTACACGTTTTGTCATTATTTTTCCTTTTCTATTCTTCTTTATGGCAAACTGCCTCTATGTTATTTCCATCTGGGTCAATAATAAACGCAGCATAGTATCCCACATGGTAATTTTTACGTTCGCCAGGTGCACCATTATCCTTTCCTCCAGCAGCCAAAGCTACATGATAGAAAGCATCTACTTCTTGACAAGTTCGAGCACTAAAGGCAAAATGCATCGGCTCTTGTTGACCAACATTTAGCCAAAAATCACCACCTGGATCCACATCTCGCGGTTCTGTGAAACTAACGACCTGCCCCGTATCAAATTGAAGGTGATAATTTAAAGTAGCTAAAGTAGCTTGATAGAAAGCTTTAGAAACTTCTAAATTCTTTACCTTAAGGGTAAAATGATCTATCATTATAATTCCTCCATAAACTGATGCAAACGACGAATAGCTTCTTTCAAGGTATCCAAGTCTGTGGCATAGCTGAGACGAACATTTTCTGGTGCTCCAAATCCAGCTCCTGTAATCAAGGCAAGACCAACTTCTTCAAGGATAGCTGTTGTAAAGTCCGTCACATCGGTATAACCCTTCATCTCCATCGCTTTTTTAACATTTGGGAAAAGATAGAAGGCTCCTTGGGGCTTGACAACTTCAAATCCTGGTACTTGGCACAAGAGAGGATAAATAGTGTTCAACCGTTCCTCAAATGCTTGGCGCATGGTTTCGACAGAATCTTGCGGTCCAGTTAGGGCTTCAATGGTAGCATATTGAGACACTGCTGTCAGATTTGAAGTCGTTTGTCCTGTCAATTTGCTCATAGCAACGATAATTTCAGGATTTCCTACTGCATAACCTACCCGCCAACCAGTCATAGCATAAGCCTTAGATACACCGTTAATCACGATGGTTTGCTTGCGAATGGCTTCTGACAGACTAGAGATTGGAACAAATTCGTTCCCGTTATAAACCAAACGACCATAAATATCATCTGCTAGGATAAGGACATCATGTTCAACCGCCCAATTTCCGATAGCCAAGAGTTCCTCACGAGAGTAGATCATACCGGTCGGATTAGATGGCGAATTGAGAACCAAGACCTTGGTCTTATCTGTTCGGGCTGCTTCTAGCTGCTCTACTGTTACTTTAAAGTGATTGTCTTCCTTGGCCTGGACAAAGACTGGCACACCTTCTGCCATCTTGACCTGGTCTCCATAACTGACCCAGTATGGAGTAGGGATGATGACCTCATCACCTGGATTGACCACGGCCATAAAAAAGGTATAGAGAGAGAACTTAGCACCTGTGGCAAAGGTAACCTCGTTGGCTGCTACGGAATAGCCATAGTAGCGTTCAAAATAGGTATTAACCGCAGCCTTTAAGTCTGGTAGACCAGAAGCAACTGTATAAAAGGAAGCTCGTCCATCACGAATCGCTTCCACCGCCGCATCCTGAATATTTTCAGGAGTATGAAAATCTGGTTGTCCCAAGGTTAAGAAAAGAACATCTTTTCCTTGAGCTTTTAATGCTTTGGCTCTTGCATCACTGGCTAGAGTGACGCTTTCTTCCATTTCTAGTACACGTTTGGATAGTTTCATATGCCCTCCTTATTGGATCACTGCTCCTGTTTCAAAGTCGACCAGATAGTAGTGGTTTCCTGACTTGACTTCCCAAATCGGCTTGTCCTGATAGCGACCAAAGGTGACTTTGTCAATGTCGCTAGCTCCTTTTTCCCTCGAAATCGTCGCCGCCTTGTCTTGAGAAATCCCCTTATCAAGCTGATAAACATAAATCTTGTGGTCATTCTTTTCAATCAGTACGGCAATGGCCTCTTGCTTTTTATTATGTCCTAAAACGCTGTAATAACCTTCTAGTCCATTATAAAAATCAACCTGATCTGCCTGTTCCAATTCTGCATACTGCTTGGCCAGTTTTTCTCCTTCAACCCTAGCATCTTGATAGGGTTTCATGCTGAGTGATATCAGATAAAGGAAGGAAGTGGTCATGACTAGTACTACCAGAGCAATGCCGATTCCATACTGTAAAAGTAGCTTATTTTTTGCTTTTTTTTGTCTTAGTTTCACTCGTCTATTTTACCATCTCTCCTCCTTTATTACAAGTGAAGACAGGAACATTCTAAGAATCTTTCCCTATAAAATATAAGTTCTTGTTTTTCTCTCTCATTATTGATAAAATAACCTTATGAAACAATATTTGAAAGAGAAAATTTCCGATAATCAATTAGACTTAAAAACGGCTATCGTCCTCAATAAAGCCATACGAACTTTTAAACCATATGAAGCCAAGGCTGCTAAAGAACACGGACTAACACCCACTCAATTTTCAGTTTTGGAAACCCTCTATAGCAAGGGGGAACTGCGCATTCAGGATTTGATTGAAAAAATGCTAGCCACTTCTGGAAACATGACTGTTGTTATTCGAAACATGGTTCGAGATGGGTGGATTTCTAAAACTTGTGACCCAAAAGACCGTCGTTCTTTTTTCCTGAAACTAACACCTGCTGGACGCAAAAAAATTGAAGAGGTTCTTCCTGACCATATTAACTCTATTGTAGATGCTTTTAGTATCTTGGAAGATGAGGAAAAGGAAGATTTGATTCGGATTTTAAAAAAATTTAAAAATTTGTGAGCAAAATTATTGCTAATTAGTATTATTTGTTGTAACATAGATGGTGACAAAAGAGTTCGATCTTTAAATTTTAACTAAAGGAGACACATCATGTCTAAAAAAGTACTATTTATCGTCGGATCACTTCGCCAAGGTTCTTTCAACCACCAAATGGCCCTCGAAGCTGAAAAAGCACTTGCAGGAAAAGCGGAAGTTAGCTATCTTGATTACTCAGCTGTTCCCCTCTTCAGCCAAGATCTTGAAGTTCCAACTCATCCAGCTGTAGCTGCTGCTCGTGAAGCAGTTCTTGCTGCGGATGCAATCTGGATCTTCTCTCCAGTCTACAACTTCTCTATCCCTGGAACAGTGAAAAACTTGCTTGACTGGCTCTCTCGTGCCATTGATTTGTCTGATACACGTGGTGCTTCTGCCCTCCAAAACAAGTTTGTTACTGTCTCATCTGTAGCCAATGCCGGTCACGAACAACTCTTTGCGATTTACAAAGACCTCTTGCCATTTATCCGTACACAAGTCGTTGGTGATTTCACTGCTGCACGTGTCAATGACTCTGCTTGGGCAGATGGAAAATTGGTGTTAGAAGAAGCAACTGCTTCATCACTTGAAAAACAAGCTGACGACCTTCTTGCAGCCATCAACTAATCTAGTAAAAACCAGCTCATTCGAGCTGGTTTTATGCTTGTTTCACAAAGACGAGTTCTAAGTCACTTGATAAATCAGGTCGATAGTCAAAACCGGCGAAACTGAGCTTACGAGCTTGTTCGACTGTTTGAACTTGTCCTTCTATCAAGGCTGTCAAAAAAGCCCCACGCGCTTTCTTGGAAATAGTTGAGTGGATTTTCAACTGTCCTGCCTTGTTCTCCATAAATTTGAAGGTCACCATCTTTTCTCTGATTTCCTTCGAAAATACGGTCTCAAACTCAGATGATAGGAGGGAGAATATCAAATCCTCATCCTCTAGCGCCTCATCGTAGGCTGACTTCCAATGACTCTTTAAAGTCTTACCAGCAACTTTTAACTTCATCAAAAAGTCCAAACGATGAGGAGCCATGGGCGACAAGGCAGGGACAACACCGTATAAAGCCGAGGTGATCAGGACATGATTTTCAAGATAGGTTTGTTCAGCCTCGGTTAACCCATCTCGTTTGATGTGGCGATACATGAGACCATCGAAGAGTTTCAAAGTTGGATAATGTTTAGCCCTGTGATCTTTTAAAGCTTGAATATGCCCGTACTCTTCTTCTGCTTTCTCGGCAGATACCTTATAAAAAGTCTCTAATTCACTGGCTGAGTAGTGCGCCAGTGAGTCAAGGACTGCCTGACTTTCTTCCCTCAAAGGGAGCGCTTCAATACAAGGATGGTCTGTGTTCATTTCTTTTGCTGTTGGGATTAAAATTTTCATATTGTTAGTGTAGCATATTTTTCAACCACGACCAAGAATTTCATCTTAAAAACCTCGGTTCATACCGAGGTTTCTTTTACTTGACTTTAAAGGTCTTGAGATAATTATCTTTTCCAACTTGACCTTCGAAGGTTTGGCCATTTTCGAGGTAAGGAAGGTCGTCTGATACGGAAGCCTTGACCTTATAAATCTTGCCATCAACTTTAAAGAAATAGACTGTATCCCCCTTGATGACAGCTGATTTAAGATCTGAAACCACTCCCTTGATGTTTTCTACCGTTTCATTATCCAGCTCGAGGTCGTTTTTATTGGCATACTTGCTGAGGAGTTCATCTACCGTAGCTGCTACGATGACGTTTTGATACTCCACTGCATCAACCAAAGCATACTCCTTGACCAAACCTGCATTGTCCTTCAAGCCCATGATATAGAGCGGTTTGTCGTTGAGATTGACAAGGATAGGGAAGGTAGCCTTGTAGGCTTTCTCTTGCACTGCTCCTTCTGCGGAAGCACGGGCTGATTCTTCGGTTGCTGATGCTAGATTGTACTTGGTGATTTCACCAGTGCGCATATTTTCAAGGATAAATCCTAGATTACTTTCGTCAGCATTTGCTGAAGTCACCCCTGTGTAGAGATAAATGTCATTTCCGATAGAAAGATAGTTATAGCCTTCTGTCGTTTGGGTAACGTTTTTCTTAGAAATCAAGGCATTCCAGAAGCCGTCTTTATACTTGCCGTTGTAGTTGATTTGCTCGATGGTTTCTTCCGCTGGATAGACACGATCCACCCATTCTGGGACTTCATCCAAGCTGTATTCCTTGGTTTCTCCATTGGTAGCATCTAAGATAATAACAGATGAAGGACGAGGAACTCCTAGACCAAACTGCTTTTGATAAACGGTTGCTACATAGAAAGGATTGCCTTCATCATCCACCTCAAAGGAGGGCGTTTTAAAAATCTTGGTTGGGTACTTGATCCGAAGATGGCGTTTGACGTCGCGGTTAAAATACTCAGAGTCCGAATACTTCATCGGCGTTTTTAAATCCACCAATTCCGCATTTCCTGTCACCATATCAACCTTGATATACTCGCCAATTCCCTTGGACTGATTATTAAACCATTTGATCGGGTCGGCATACTCCAAAGGAGTCACTCGATAAGGTTTGCCATCAACCGTCAGCTGGGTATAAGTATCTGCTGCCACGTACTGGGAGACCTTATCCGTCAGAGAGCCTAGATAACGGTCACCGATCTTTTCTGCAGTGCTCCGATCTAGGATCGGAACCTTACTGGTATCACTCTTAGGAAAATCTTTAAAGTCTTTTTCTGTGATAGACACCACATTAGCATAGTTTTTTGCTTGGAAAAAGCTAGAGGTAACTAGGCTTACCAGACCAGCAAGGGCAAAGATAAGGCCTGCAGCCAGCAACAATCCTCCACCTAATTTATTAAAATGAAGCCCTTCTAGATTGAGTTCGTTGGCAACCTTGCCATGACGTACATGAACAGTTTTGAGGAGATTGGTATCCTTGCGGAAACTAAACAAAATCCCCATCACCACCAAATGTACACATAGGAAAAAGATAAATTCCCAACTGGTAAGATTCAGTGGTGGCAAAAAGATATACCAGGTCGTCGCGACCAAAACAAGTTCAAAAAGTATACGTTTCATCTGAGTTCCTCCTAAATAATCCGCCCTTCCAAATGATCCAGTTCATGTTGGCAGATCTGAGCTGGAAAACCTGTTAGCGTAATGGTCTGTTCCTGCCACTTGCTATCACGATAAGATACCGTAATCGTTTCATAGCGAGTTGTTGGTCGCACCCCAGTCAAGGACAAACATCCTTCCTCTGTCTCGTAAGGTCCTTTATAAGAAAGGAGAATGGGGTTAAACATGACAATTGGAACCAAACCAAGATTAAAGATAATGACACGCTTCTGCACCCCAATCATATTAGCCGCCAGACCGACACAGGTCTCGCGATTAGCAAGCAGGGTATCCTGCAAATCCTTAGCTAGATAAAGGTCTTCCTGACTTGCAGCTTTCGAGACCTGCGACAAGAATAAGACATCTCGGACAATTTTCTTTTCCATTCTCTTTCACTCCTTGCTACTTTACTTTATTATAGCACAAAAGAGGGCAACTTCTAGTCCTTTCCCTCAAATGCAAAAAAAGCCATCCGAAGATGACTTTCTTTTTAAATCGCGTTCTTATCAAGACCAAGTTTACGTTGAACAAACTTGACGATTTCGACGATAAGTATCATTGAGAAGCTTCCAGCTAGAACAATAGCCCATTGAGACAAGTCTAGTTTGGTTACGTGGAAAATTCCTTCAAGCGGTTCTACGACGATTGTTGCCATCAAGAGGATGAAGGATACCAAGATAGACCAGTTGAAGGTCTTAGACTTGAATGGTCCAACTGTCAAGATGGATTGGTAAACAGACTTAACGTTGTAAGCATGGAAGAGCTGAATCAAACCGAGTGTTGCAAAGGCCATTGTAAGGGCATCTGCGTGAATGGCGTGATTATCTCCTACATGGACCGGATAAGCAAGAGCAAGACCATAAACAGTCAAGACGAGTGCCCCTTGGAGTACACCTTGATAAATAATGGAACTCATGACCCCACCTGAGAAGAAGCTTGATTTGCGTCCACGTGGTTTGTGGGTCATAACACCTGGCTCAGCTGGTTCAACACCAAGGGCGATAGCTGGGAAGGTATCGGTTACCAAGTTAATCCACAAAAGATGAACTGGCTGTAGGACATCCCAACCAAACAAGGTTGATAGGAAGATCGTTAATACTTCAGCCGTATTGGCAGAAAGTAGGTACTGAATGGTCTTTTGAATGTTTGAGAAGACCTTACGTCCTTCTTCAACTGCGACGATGATAGTCGCAAAGTTATCATCTGCAAGGATCATGTCAGAAGCTCCCTTAGAAACCTCTGTACCAGTGATTCCCATACCGATACCGATGTCGGCTGTTTTCAGAGCTGGAGCGTCATTAACACCGTCACCTGTCATGGCAACGACCTTACCTTGGTTTTGCCAAGCTTTCACGATACGAACCTTGTGTTCTGGAGATACACGCGCATAAACAGAGTATTGACCAACGACTTTTTCAAATTCTTCATCAGAAAGTTCGTTAAGCTCAGCACCAGTCAAGACATGGTCTTCCGAGTCATTTTCGTCGATAATTCCCAAACGTTTGGCAATAGCTTCCGCTGTGTCTTGGTGGTCACCAGTGATCATGATTGGACGGATTCCCGCTTCCTTAGCCACACGAACGGCTTCTGCTGCTTCGGCACGCTCAGGGTCAATCATCCCAATCAAACCAGTAAAGATCAAGTTGTTTTCAAGCTCTTCAGAAGTAAGATTTTCTGGAATACTATCGATAATCTTATAAGCACCTGCAAGGACACGCAAGGCTTGGTGAGCCATTTCAGAGTTATTTGTGTGAATTAATTCAGTAACTTTCTCATCAATCGGAGCAACATCTCCTGCTTTATCACGAGCAACACAACGTTTCAAAAGTTGATCTGGAGCCCCTTTGACTGCCACGAGGAATTTACCATCTGGCAATGGATGAACCGTTGACATGAGTTTACGATCTGAGTCAAACGGCAATTCAGCTACACGAGGATATTTCTCTAAGAATCCTTTAACATCGTAGCCCTTGTCCAAGGCATACTGGATGAAGGCTGTTTCCGTTGGATCCCCGATCAAGTTTCCTTCAGCATCAATCTTAGTATCGTTGGCCAAGACAACAGAACGAAGAAGCGGCATGTCCAAGCCAAGTTCAATGTCATCAGCAGAATCATGTAGGGCTGCATCGTAGAAGACTTTTTCGACTGTCATCTTGTTCATGGTAAGCGTACCAGTCTTATCAGAAGCGATGATTTCTGTTGAACCAAGTGTTTCTACTGCTGGCAACTTACGAACGATAGAGTTTCGTTTGGCCAAAACTTGAGTACCAAGGGCAAGAACGATCGTCACGATAGCAGGAAGTCCTTCTGGAATGGCTGCAACAGCAAGCGCAACAGAGGTCATCAACTCACCAAGTGGATTTTTCCCTTGAATGAAGACTCCAACTACAAAAGTAACAAGGGCAATGACCAAAATTGCATAGGTCAAGACCTTAGAAATGTTGTTCAAGTTTTGTTTGAGTGGTGTATCCGTCTCATCCGCATCTTGGAGCATGCCAGCGATATGACCCACTTCAGTGTACATACCTGTATTGACAACAACACCAAGACCACGACCATAAGTCACATTTGAGTTTTGGAAGGCCATATTGACACGGTCACCAATACCAGCATCTCCAGCGAGCTCGACTGTCAAGTCTTTTTCAACTGGAACAGACTCACCTGTCAATGCTGCTTCTTCGATTTTAAGAGAATTAGCTTCTAGCAATCGTAGGTCTGCTGGAACTACATCACCAGCTTCAAGAGCAACGATATCACCTGGTACCAATTCTTTTGAGTCAATCTCAGCCATATGCCCATCACGAATAACGCGAGCAGCTGGACTAGACATAGACTTGAGGGCTTCGATGGCTTCTTCTGCTTTTCCTTCTTGGTAAACACCAAAGGCAGCGTTGATGATAACCACGGCTAGGATAATGATGGCATCTGCGATATCTTCCCCACCAGAAGTTACGACTGACAAGATAGCCGCAGCAACTAGGATGATAATCATCAAATCCTTAAATTGCTCGATAAACTTGACTAGGAGAGATTTTTTCTCACCCTCTTCCAGTTCATTGCGTCCATATTCAGCTAGACGTTTCTGCGCTTCGCTTGACGAAAGACCTTGCTCAGTTGCTTCAACTGACTTCAAGACCTCTTCAGGACTTTGAGTGTAAAACGCTTGGCGTTTTTGTTCTTTTGACATGTGTCTCCTCCTTGACATTGTGTGCAAAACAAGTTCTCTTTTAGTTTTATGACAAACAAAAAGAGACCTGTTAATCATAACAAGTCTCGCTGTTTAAGATAGTGCCGGAAAACATACTTTTCAGTATACAATTCGGAATGACGACACTATCACAGGTTTCTGCCAGCTACTCCCTTGAGTAGTACTATTATATCAAAATTTGAACAATTTTCAAGGGTTTAAATCAGATGAAACAAGACTAAATTTGAATTTTCCTTTGAAAACCAGTATAATGTAAGAATACTATATGACTAGAAAGGAAGCCCGATGAACCAATCCATGTCAAATCTCAAATTGGCAGAACGTGGAGCCATTATCAGCATTTCAACCTACCTCCTCTTGTCTGCAGCAAAATTGGCAACTGGTCACCTCCTGCATTCTTCCAGTTTGGTGGCGGATGGTTTCAACAACGTATCCGATATTATCGGAAATGTTGCTCTCTTGATTGGGATTCGAATGGCCCGCCAACCTGCAGACCGTGACCATAGCTTTGGTCACTGGAAGATTGAAGATTTGGCTAGCTTGATTACTTCCATCATCATGTTCTATGTTGGTTTTGATGTTCTTCGGGACACCATTCAGAAAATCCTCAGTCGAGAACAAACACCCATTGATCCTCTGGGTGCAACTCTAGGAGCCATTTCAGCAGCAGTCATGTTTGCTGTTTATCTCTATAACACACGCCTCAGTAAGAAATCCAAATCCAAGGCTCTCAAGGCAGCTGCTAAGGACAATCTTTCCGATGCTGTCACCTCGCTTGGGACTTCCATTGCTATCCTAGCTAGCAGTTTCAACTATCCTATCGTGGATAAATTGGTCGCTATCATTATCACTTTCTTTATCTTAAAGACAGCCTATGATATCTTTATCGAGTCTTCCTTCAGTCTTTCAGATGGTTTTGATGACCGTCTGCTAGAGGACTACAAAAATGCCATCATGGAGATTCCAAAGATTAGTAAGGTCAAGTCCCAAAGAGGGCGTACCTACGGTAGCAATATCTACCTTGATATCACGCTAGAGATGAATCCTGATCTATCAGTCTATGAAAGTCATGAAATTGCAGACCAGGTCGAATCCATGCTGGAAGAGCGTTTTGGAGTCTTTGATACCGATGTCCATATCGAGCCAGCTCCCATACCTGAGGACGAGATTTTAGACAATGTCTACAAAAAACTGCTCATGCGTGAGCAATTGATTGACCAAGGAAATCAGCTAGAAGAACTCCTTGCTGAGGACTTTCTCTATATCCGTCAAGATGGAGAGCAGATGGATAAAGTCGCTTATCAAGCCGAAAAAGAACTTAAAGCTGCTATTAAGGATATTCAAATCACTTCCATTAGTCAGAAAACCAAGCTCATTTGCTATGAGCTAGATGGCATCGTCCACACCAGTATCTGGCGTCGCCATGAGACTTGGCAAAACATCTTCCATCAGGAAACTAAAAAAGAAGACAAACAGTGACCCTATCCAGTGGATAGGGCCTTTTTGATTATTCTACTTTAAGCAAAGACAGACTATGACGGTTTGGAAGATTTGCTTTTCGAAGCTTGTTTTGCCTCTTTTCTTGCTTGGCGATTTTGCTCGATGCGCCATTCTCTTTCATAGTATTTCATGGTCTCATAGACCCTTTCAGGAAAATCTACATCTAGTAGAATAATAGGGATGATCAAATCTGCTGACGGATGAAAAGGGAAACACCTTCTCTTCAGTAGAGCTAGAAGTGATTGGGATTTCACATTTTCCTTGTTTTTAAAATAAACTTCAATCCGATAGGAATTCCTATACTTTCCTCCAATCCGAGAGAAGGAAAATTCCTCTACATCTGCCCAAGCATAGAAATGACTGGGTTTCTTTGGGTTTGGTTTGTAGTAAAACCCCTCAGCAGTACATTTTAAATATTCCTTATCGGAGCTTAACAGTCTGTATGTCTGATAAATGACTACTCCAGCACAAAAGAGGACAAGCAGTATTAACAAAAGACTGATCGCATGAAGTTTGCTCCCCTTTTCCGAATACGAATAGAGATAAGATAGAGGTAACAAGAAGAAAAGACCAAACAAGGTATTCCAAATGATTTTCTTGGGACTACGTTTAATGACTTTTTCTTCCATCATGCCAACTCACTTAGATATTCATAGCGTTCGTATTTTTCAAGAAGTGCCTCGTTTTTCTCATCCAGTTCTTTTTGAAGAGTAGCCAGTTTACCAAAGTCAGAACCATTGGCCTGCATTTCCTCTTCAATAGCAGTGATACGATTTTCCAAGGCTTCAATATCGCCTTCAATGCTTGCCCACTCCTGCTTTTCTTGGTAAGTCATGCGTTTCTTGTCTTCTCGAACCTTGACGACTTTTTCCTTTTCAACTTTTTGCACTTGATTGGCCATCTCTGTTTCAAAGACTTTTTCATCAAGATAGTCAGTATAATGACCAAAGAAAGGACGAATCTTGCCATCCTCAAAAGCGAGAATCTTGGTCGCTACCTTATCCAGGAAATAACGGTCGTGGCTAACTGTCAATACAGGACCTGAAAAGCTCTGCAAGAAATTTTCCAAAACTGTCAAGGTCGCAATATCTAGGTCATTTGTCGGCTCGTCCAAAAGAAGAACATTGGGTTTTTCCAAAAGCAATTTGAGAAGATAAAGGCGTTTTTTCTCTCCACCAGACAATTTCTCAATCAAGGTTCCATGCGTCGAACGTGGGAAGAGAAACTGCTCTAGCAACTCTGCAATGGAAGTCGTAGAACCACCACTGGTCTTAACCTCTTCTGCTACTTCCTGCAGGTAATTGATAACCCGTTTGCTTTCATCCAAACCTTCAATTTGTTGAGAGAAATAGGCGATGCGAACTGTATCACCAATGATAACTTGACCTGCTGTCGGCTCAAGACTTCCTGCAATCAGATTGAGAAGAGTTGATTTTCCAACACCATTATCCCCAACGATTCCAATACGATCTTTGGCTTGCACCAAGAGATTAAAATCTTGTAAAATCGGCTTGTTCTCATAAGCGAAGGAAACATCTTTAAACTCGATAACCTTCTTACCAATCCGACTGGTTTCAAAGTTCATGGTCAAGTCTGTCTCAGCAATGCCACCTGAAACTTCTTTTTTCAAGTCATGGAAACGATTGATACGGGCTTGTTGCTTGGTCGCACGCGCTTGCGGTTGTCTGCGCATCCAAGCCAATTCTTGTTTGTAGAGTTGCTCCTTTTTGTGAAGGAGAGCAGCATCACGCTCATCTTGTTCCGCCTTAAGGCGAACATAGTCCTGATAATTTCCCTGATACTCGGTCAAACCTGCTCGGTCCAACTCGAAAATCCGCGTTGATAGTGCATCTAGGAAATAACGATCATGTGTGATAAAGAGAACGGTCTTCTTGGAATTTTTCAAAAAAAGAGTCAGCCACTCAATGGTCGCAATGTCCAGGTGGTTGGTTGGCTCGTCCAGAAGCAAGAGGTCGTGGTTTCCTAGGAGAACTTGCGCCAACTGAACACGTCTTCTCAGACCACCTGACAATTCACCAACTGGAGTCGACAAATCCCGAATCCCCAACTTGCTGAGAACAGTCTTGACCTGACTTTCGATTTCCCATGCTTGGAGGGAGTCCATCTCTGCCATGACCCGTTCCAAACGAGCCTGCTTGTCCTCGCTGTAGTTGAGCATGATTAACTCATACTCACGAATCAACTGGATTTCCTTGAGGTCGCTGGAGAGAACCGTATCCAAGACCGTCTTGCTATCATCAAAATCAGGATCCTGTGTCAAGTAGCCAATCTTGTAGTCATTCTTAGCTGAAAAAGGACTGACATCCCCATCAAAGCCAGAAACGCCAGAAAGGACGTCTAAAAGGGTGGTCTTACCAGTCCCATTGACACCTATCAGACCGATTCTGTCCAAGTCATGGATGATAAAAGAAATATCCTTAAAAACGGTCTTGTCACCAACGGATTTGCTTAGTTTTTCAACGATAAAATCACTCATTTTTTCTCCCTCAGATAAGCATGGATTGCTTGACGATCATTTTCCAATTCTCCATCGACAATGGCAAACTCAATCTCTGTTAAAATCTCTCCCAAGTCTGGTCCTGGCTGGTAACCATATTCCTTAATCAAAATTCCACCGTTAATCTGAATTTCTTTCTTGTCATGAATGGTCAAACTATGGTAAGTTTCTTTGATGGCTTGTGGGTTGACTTCCTTTCCTTGGGCCTGACGAAGACTTTCAGCTTGTAGAAGGGAATCCAAGTCAAAGCGGTAACAATCGCGCTTGCTCAGCTCTCCTTCTTCTCGCAAAGTCAAAATAGTCAGCAAATCCTGAACCTGCTTAGCAAACTGGCGTGAGGTCTTCCAATCTTTCAAAAATGGCTGTGCATCTTTAATCTCCAAAGCCCACAATAGAGCCGCCCAGGCTTGTTCAGAGGATTCAAAAGTGAGATCAGCCTTTAAATCAAACAGTCCGTTGAGCTTGTCTTGGCTTCCTGCCATATCTGGAAGATAGTCATAAGCTTGACTTTCAATCATGGAAGCCAGACCAACTCGCCAAAAAGGTGCCAGCAAGAGTTTATCAAACTCAACGAAGGTGCGCTCTACAGAAATTTTCTCCAAAAGCGGCGTCAAAGTCTTCATCGCCTCAAAAGTTTCTGACTCAAGTTTAAAACCGAGACTGGCCTGAAAGCGGAAACCACGCATAATCCGCAGAGCATCCTCGTTAAAACGCTCACTAGCTACTCCAACTGCTCGCAAGACTTGGTTTTCCAAATCCTCTAAACCATGAAACAAGTCAATGATTTCGCCTGTCTCATCCAAAGCGAAGGCATTGACTGTGAAATCACGGCGCTTGAGGTCTTCTTCTAGCGAACGCACAAAGGAAACCGCACTGGGTCTGCGGTAGTCCACATAGACATCTTCGGTCCGAAAGGTGGTTACCTCATACTCCTCGTCCCCATCTAAAACTAAGACAGTTCCGTGCTCGATTCCAATATCGGCTGTTCGCGGAAAAATCTGCTTGGTCTCCTCTGGATAAGAAGAAGTCGCAATATCCACATCGTGGATGGGACGATTGAGGAGGGCATCTCGAACAGAGCCCCCAACAAAATAGGCCTCAAAGCCTGCTTCTTTAATTTTTTCTAATACTGGTAAAGCCTTCTGAAATTCAGAAGGCATTTGCGTTAATCTCATAATAAGTGTTCTAATCCATAGACAAGCTCATGACGCTTGACAACTTCTTTGATTCCCAAATTGACCCCTGTCATGAAGGAGCTGCGATCATAGGAGTCATGACGGAGCGTCAATCCTTCTCCCTGATTGCCAAAGATGACTTCCTGATGGGCTACCAAGCCTGGTAAACGGACCGAATGGATGCGCATGCCATCAAAGTCAGCACCGCGAGCACCCGCAATCAATTCTTCCTCATCAGCCGCACCTTGCTGGATTGATTCCCGAACTTCCGCCATCAACTCAGCCGTTTTAATAGCTGTTCCACTAGGAGCATCTTTTTTCTTGTCATGATGGAGCTCGATAATCTCCACGTTTGGGAAATATTTAGCAGCCTGCGCCGCAAATTGCATGAGCAAGACAGCTCCCAAGGCAAAGTTAGGGGCAATCAAGCCCCCCAAATCTTGTTCACGGGAAAATGCTTTTAGTTCAGCAATTTCGTCACTAGTGAATCCAGTTGTTCCTACGACAGGAGCAAAGCCATTTTCAAGGGCAAAGCGCGTATTTTCGTAAGCAACAGCTGGTGTGGTGAAATCCACCCAGACATCAGCCTCAAATCCAGCCAAGTCAGCCTTATCATTGAAGACAGGAATTCCCTGCCATTCTGACTCAGACTCAAAAGGATCCAAAACTGCGACCAAGTCCAAATCTGGATCAGCCAAGACCATCTGACAAGCAGCTTGGCCCATCTTTCCCTTAAAACCGGCAATAATTACTCGAATACTCATCTCTACTCCTGTCTAAGATACAAAGCCTGTAAGAACACAAAGTGAAAATAGGAGTTCTGATCAAGGAGTGTCTACTCCTTGGAAGAACTATCTTTTTCACACAGGGTTCCAGGCGTGTTCAATTATCAAGATACAAAGGACGTTAGCTGCCCATGAAAAATAGGGAATGGCGCTGACTTTCCATGAAAGGCAAGACAGGCATCTTTTTTCAAGAGGCAGGTAGGCCGTGTTCAATTTCTAAGATACAAAGCCTGTAAGAACAATCTAGACGATTGGTGTATAGCTCAAGGCGATACTACCTTCTCCAAGGTGGGTCCCAATGACACTACCAAAGCTAACAATTGGGATCTCAGAATTCACATCACTCTCAATCAAAAGTTGGCGTAAATCTGCCGCCTTTTGAGGAGCGTTCCCATGAATGACTGTAATACGGTAGTCCCCATCTTTTGTCAACTCTTTGATGATTTCTACCAAACGTTTGATTGCCTTCTTTTCTGTACGAACTTTTTCGTAAACTTCAATCACACCTTGATCATTGAAGTAAAGAATAGGCTTGATACTAAGGAGATTCCCTAAGATGGCAGCCCCATTTGACAAACGTCCTCCCTTAACCAAGTGGTCGAGGTCATCTACTATGATAAAAGCTGAATTATCAGCAATTTGGATAGCCAACTTCTCCTGAATCTGAGCAAAATCATTGCCTTGTTCTGCCCATTCAAAGGCACTCTCCACCATAAATCCTAGAGGGGAGCTTGTAATATGGGTATCAGGAAAGGCAATGGTCAAGCCATCATACTCTTCTAACATATATTGGATGTTCTGATAAAAGCCTGAAATTCCTGACGAAAGAAAGAGTCCCAAGACATGGGTATAACCCTCGTCTTTCAAAGAACTTAGAATCTCATCCAATTTGGCAATACTCGGTTGACTAGTTTTAGGCAATTCTGCAGACTGAGCCATTTTTTGATAAAATTCCTCAGCAGTTAGATTGACACCTTCGACATACTCCTCCCCATCAATATTGACGGGAATATCCAAGACAAATAGATTCTCTCTTTGCAGCATCTTCTCCTCTAAATAGGCTGAAGAATCTGTAATGACAGCTAATTTCATGACTAAAACTCCAAATTGATCCCTGGAAGATCCAAGGCGATTTCTGTTACTTCATACGTCAAACGGTTGAGCATGTTCAAGCATGGACGTGCCAAGTTTTCAACTTCTTCTTGGTTAAATTCGCTTGGTTCGTTGACAATGCGACCTTCCACATGGTTCACTTGAGAAATCGTTCCGCTGATGACAAATTTGTCAAAAACAATCATGAAACTCAAGATAACAACAAGCGAAGTCACTTGGTTTTCTTGGTCATGTTGGAGTAACTGAAAGTTCACGTCTACCTTAGTTTCAGGAGCTCCGTTTTCATTCTCCCATTCAAAGTTACGAGCATCAAAGTGATACTGGCTAACAAATTCTTGTTCTCGTTTAAGATTCATTTTTCTCTCCCATTGCTACAATTTACTATGCAATTGTACCACATTTTTATCATTTCATCTAGTTTTCTAGGCTTTAGTCAATTCCGATTTCATCTTTAACAACAGCAGCAATCGTATCTACGTAGTAGTTCACTTCTTCTGTCGTAGGGGCTTCTGCCATGACGCGTAAGAGGGGCTCGGTACCACTTGGACGAACAAGGATACGGCCGTTCCCTGCCATTTCTTCTTCCATCTTCTCGATGATTGTCTTGATGGCTGGCACTTCCATGGCTTTTTCTTTCATGGCATTTTCCACTCGGATATTGACCAGTTTTTGCGGGTAAATCGCCACTTCTGATGCTAGTTGAGACAAGCTCTTGCCTGTTTCTTTCATGATTTTTGTCAATTGAACAGCTGATAATTGACCATCACCTGTTGTATTATAATCCATCAAGATAACGTGACCAGACTGTTCACCACCAAGATTGTAGCCTGATTTTCTCATTTCTTCAACGACATAGCGGTCACCAACAGCAGTCACTGCCTTGTTAATGCCAGCACTTTCCAAGGCCTTATGGAAACCAAGGTTAGACATAACGGTTGTCACGATGGTGTTTTGAGCCAACTGGCCTTTTTCAGAAAGGTATTTCCCGATGATGTACATGATCTTATCACCATCGACGATATCACCATTTTCATCAACGGCAATCAAGCGGTCACTGTCTCCGTCAAAGGCCAAACCAATAGCTGACTGGCTTTCTTTCACCACTTCTTGAAGAGCTTCTGGGTGTGTTGAACCAACATTCAAGTTGATATTAAGACCATCTGGTGTCTCACCGATAACAGTTAATTGAGCACCGAGATCAGCGAAAATCTGACGGGCACTTGTAGACGCTGCACCGTTTGCTGTGTCCAAGGCCACTTTCATTCCCTCAAGAGGAGCTCCAGTTGAAACAAGGTAGCCTTCATACTTACGCAAGCCTTCTGGGTAATCCACCAAAGTTCCCAAGCCTTCTGCACTTGGACGAGGAAGAGTATCTTCAGCAGCATCTAGCAAGGCTTCGATTTCTGCTTCTTTGTCGTCATCAAGTTTGAAGCCATCCCCACCAAAGAACTTAATCCCATTATCAAGGGCTGGGTTGTGACTCGCTGAAATCATGACACCCGCACTAGCTCCCTCAGTTTTAACCAAATAAGCTACTGCTGGTGTTGCAAGGACACCGAGTTTGTAGACGTGAATCCCTACTGAGAGGAGACCCGCTACCAAGGCAGATTCTAGCATTTCTCCTGAGATACGTGTATCACGTCCTACAAAGACTTTAGGGGCTTCCGTTTCGTGTTGACTGAGGACATAACCACCAAAACGTCCCAATTTAAAGGCCAATTCTGGCGTCAGTTCTACGTTTGCTTCTCCACGGACTCCATCAGTCCCAAAATATTTACCCATTTTATTTATCATCCTTTTCTATTATTTATTATTGTTTAGACGAGTCTGGTTTCGTTTCTGAACTCGTTGAAGACGAACTACTGGTTGAAGAGCCCGTTGACGAAGAACTCGAGCTAGACGATGCTGTTTTTGTTGTAATTTTCATAGTCGTGTCAAATGGCATAATGACGCTTGGCAAGACATTGCCATTTTTATCAACTGCTTGTAGAGGAACAGAAGCCGAGTAGTTACCCGTTATCCGTTCACTCGTCGGTAAGATGGCAATGACACGATCTACTTTGGAGAGGGTTTCCTCATCACTAATAACCGTTACTTTTTCATCTGACACAGTGACTGTATCGATTTTCACACGAGAATCAACCTGGCTAGGGTCAATCTCCGGCACAACGATCACATTATCTCGTTTTGCTTTTTTACCGACCTTGACTGTTATCTTTTGCGGTGTCGCAACAGCGGTCAAACCACTCGGTAAATTTTCAATGGTTAGAGGAACTTCGATGGTTCCTACACTGGCATTTGTCAAGTCAGCTGTCACCTTGAATTTGCGCGTACTTTCCTGCATTTCACTCGCCAAAGCAACTCTGTTTGACCCTGTCAGAAAGACGGTCACTTCAGAAGTAAAGCCACTGATAAAATACTGATCGCTGTCGTACTGAATATCGATTGGGACATTAAGTACCGTATTGGTATAGGTTTCTGTCCTCACCTGTCTGGCACTGTTGCTATTCTGATAGTTTGTTGAAGTCGCATAGATAAAGAGAATGCAGGCGAAAAAGAAGGAAGAAATGATATAAAGACTATTTTTTCTCATGTTTCAATCCTCCTAGCAAACGCTCTTTCAGACCATGTTTTTCCTCTGATGTTGGAAGTAGGATTCTTCTCAATTCAGATTCAAACTCTTCCAAGGTCAAATCGTGCTTAAAGACTCCATTATAGGTGATTGAGATGCCACCTGTTTCCTCCGAAACCACAAAGGTAAGAGCATCTGACACTTCCGACAGACCAATCGCCGCCCTATGCCGCGTTCCAAACTCTTTGGAAATCTCTGTATTTTCAGTTAGTGGCAAGTAGGCTGAAGTAACAGCAATCCGATCTTCTCGGATAATGACAGCTCCATCGTGCAAGGGAGTGTTAGGAATAAAAATGTTGATGAGCAATTCAGCTGAAATCTTGGCATCTAGGGGAATCCCTGTCGAGATGTATTCCTGCAAGGTTCTCACTCGCTGAACAGCTACCAGAGCACCAATTTTACGCGGGCTCATGTATTCGACTGATTTGACAAAGGCACGAATCATCTGCTCCTCTGCACTAATCGGAGCATTGGAAAAGAAATCCGTTGCCCGACCCAACCGCTCTAGACCCGTCCGAATCTCTGGTGAAAAGATGACTACTGCTGCAATAACCCCATAGGTGATGATTTGATTGATCAACCAAGAAATAGTTGTTAAACCAATCATATTGGAGAGAATTTGAGCTAGAATGAAGACCAAAACTCCCCGCACCAAGATCATGATTTTAGTACCTGCAATGGCCTTTGTAAAATGATACAAAATATAAGTCACAATCAGAATATCAATCAGATTGATGACGATACTCCAAGGGCTTGAAAACAAACTCGTCCAGTATTGCAAGTTGGAAAATTGCTGAAAATTCATCCCTGGTTCCCTCCTTATCAAAACACGTTCCGTTCTATTATACCATTTTCTAACAATTTTTTCCCTATCCCACTTCATTTTAATTTGATTAAAAATATGATAAAATAAACTGATTAGAAAAAACGAAGGAGAAATCATGTCTCAACTCTATGATATTACCATTGTAGGTGGCGGTCCCGTCGGGCTCTTTGCTGCCTTTTACGCTCACCTACGCCAAGCCAAAGTCCAAATCATCGACTCTCTTCCCCAGCTCGGTGGTCAACCAGCCATCCTCTACCCTGAAAAGCAAATCCTTGATGTGCCAGGCTTCCCAAACTTAACTGGAGAAGAGCTAACCAATCGCTTGATTGAACAGCTAAACGGCTTTGAAACACCTGTTCACCTCAACGAAACCGTTCTTGAAATCGAGAAACAAGATCAAGGATTTACCATCACTACCAACAAAGGAAGCCACCTGACTAAAACAGTCATCATTGCCATGGGTGGCGGCGCCTTTAAACCACGTCCACTCGAATTAGAAGGTGTTGAGGATTATGAAAACATCCACTACCACGTTTCCAACATTCAGCAATATGCTGGCAAGAAAGTGACCATCCTTGGTGGTGGGGACTCAGCAGTGGACTGGGCTCTAGCTTTTGAAAAAAATGCGCCAACCACTCTCGTTCACCGCAGAGATAATTTCCGCGCCTTAGAACATAGTGTGCAAGCTCTGCAAGAATCATCTGTAACCATCAAGACACCTTTCGTTCCCAGCCAACTTCTTGGAGATGGAAAGACACTCGACAAACTAGAAATCACCAAAGTCAAATCAGATGAAACTGAAACTATTGAGGTAGACCACCTCTTTGTCAACTATGGTTTCAAATCATCTGTCGGCAATCTTAAAAATTGGGGTCTGGACCTCAACCGCCACAAGATTATTGTCAACAGCAAGCAAGAATCCAGCCAAGCAGGTATCTATGCTATCGGCGACTGTTGCTACTATGAAGGTAAGATTGATTTGATCGCTACAGGACTGGGTGAAGCTCCAACAGCTGTTAACAATGCCATTAACTACATCGACCCTGAGCAAAAAGTGCAACCAAAACACTCAACAAGCTTATAAGAAAAAAACCACGGATCAACTGATTCGTGGTTTTATAGTTCATCTGCAATCTTGTTTATTTTTCTGAGTCTGTGGTTGACACCACTTTTGGTCAGGGGATTGCTCAAGCTATCTGCTAACTGCTGGATAGAGTAGTCCGGGTGCTGGATTCGCAACTGAGCTACCTCCTGCAAATCCACTGGTAAATTTTCCAAACCCATTCTATCTTTGATTTTACTGATATTATTAATGGTCTTCATACTGGCAGAAACCGTCCGAGCGATATTGGCTGTTTCAGCGTTATTGGCTCGATTGAGATCATTACGGGTTTCACGCAAAATCTTGACGCGCTCAAAATTATCACGCGCCTGCATGGCCCCAATCACGATCAAGAAATCCATGATGTCTTCTGCCCGCTGGAGATAGGTAACTGCACCTTTCTTGCGCTCAATGATCTTGGCGTCCAGCAAAAACTGCTGAAGGAGAGAGGCCAGCCCTTGGGCATGGTCCAGATAAACGGAACTGATCTCCAACTGGTACTTGCCAGACTCAGGATCTCGGATGCTACCATTTGCCAGAAAGGCCCCACATAAGTAAGCACGACCAGCTTCTTCGTCTGCTAAAATATCAGGATTGATACCTGTCTCCAAACCAAAGAAGGAATCCGCAAGCCGCAAATCAGCTAAAAGCTCCTGCACCCTCTCATCGGTATAGACCGTGTAGACACGATTCTTACGAAGATTGCTTCTCTGATAGTGTCGAATCTCTGACTTGATATCATAAAGATGAAGAAAGGACTCATAGAGGTGACGAGCTAACTTGGCATTTTCAGTCACGACGGACAAGGTCAGGCCTGAAGTCGAGAGACCGATACTGCCAGACATCTTGATGATGGCAGACAATTCATGACGACTGAGATGGTGTTGACCAAGAATTTCCTCTTTTACTGCAACTGTGAAACTCATTTTCTCACCTGTATAATGCGCATCAATTCATCCACAATTAAATCTCCATCATGGAAGGCTCCTCCATTTTCCAAACGAAGGAAGTTGGATGAAATCACACGAGGGACCTGCTTGCAAAGACTAGCAAAGTCATGCTCTACCTGAACCAAATATTCATCAAAACGGTTGGTATTCATGTATTCTCTAGGAACCTTTTCGATATTGACCAAGACCGTATCAATAAAAGGCCGACCTAGATGTCTATGGAGGACTTCCACGTGGTCACTGTCTGAAAAGTGCTCTGTTTCCCCACGCTGGGTCATGATATTGCAGACATAGGCTATCTCTGCCTTAGTCTCCAAGAGTGCTTGCCCAATCTCCTCGATGACAATATTGGGCAAAATCGATGTAAAGAGGGAACCAGGCCCCAAGACGATCATGTCACTCTCGAGAATAGTATTGACTACTCGACGACTGGCTTGCGGTGTTTCATCATCCAGAGTATTGGTCACATAGACATGGTCGATCATACCTGGATGATCTGCGATATGGCTCTCACCTGCCACCTCAGAACCATCTTTAAAAACTGCATGCAGTGTCAAAGGCTGATCGCTTGATGGGTAGATTTTTCCTGTTGTGTGGAAAAAGAGACTTAGCAGCTGCATGGCATTGTAAGTGGACCCTTGCATTTCAGAAAGTCCTGCTATAATGATATTTCCTAGAGGATGACCCGCAAAAGCACCAGCCTCTTCTGAAAAGCGGTACTGAAAAACCTTCTCATAAAACTTAGGCATATCCGACATGGCCACCAAAACATTCCGAAGATCACCTGGTGGTGTCAGTTGTTGGATATTCTTTCTTAGTTCACCAGAAGATCCACCATCATCAGCTACCGTTACGATGGCCGCAATATCAACATCCTTTTCGCGTAAGCTTTTCAAAATGACGGGGATACCAGTTCCTCCACCAATCACCGTTATCTTTGGTTTTCTCATGAACGGTTTACCGTTTCCTTTCTTCTGTCTTTGTCACGATGGCTTTCATTGACAGGCCAGTTTTTGGATAAATCCTCAGCTATGCGCTTAGCAAAGGCAACACTACGGTGTTGTCCACCCGTACATCCTACTGCAATGGTCAAGACGGACTTGCCTTCTTTTTTGTAACTTGGCAAAATAGGCTCAATCAAAGCAAGCAAGTGCTGATAGAAATTTTCAGACTCTTCATGATTCATCACATAGTCATAAACTGCTTGATCCTCACCTGTCTGATTGCGGAGTTCCGGAAGGTAGTATGGATTTGGCAAAAAACGGACATCAAAAACCAAGTCTGCATCAATAGGGATACCATACTTGAATCCAAAAGACATGACCTCGATACGGAAAGACTGGGCTTGTTCTTGGTCTGAAAATTGCTCAGCAATGGTTTTACGCAGTTCACGCGGAGTGAGTTCTGTCGTATCCACCACATTTTGACTCATGTTTTTCAAAGGTGCTAAGAGTTCACGTTCCAGCTTGATGCCATCTAAAATTCGACCATCTGCTGCTAGAGGGTGACTTCTTCTAGTTTCCTTATAGCGTGCCACCAATTCCTTATCTGCTGCGTCTAAAAAGAGGATTTTGAAGTCCAAATCATCTTGGTTTTCCAATTCATCCAAAACGGCCTGAATCTCTGAAAAGAAGGAACGGCTCCGCATATCCACCACCAGGGCTAACTTATGGTCATCATCCTTGGTCTCTACCAACTGCAAGAACTTTGGCAAGAGGGCTGGTGGCATATTGTCAATGGTGAAATAGCCCAAATCCTCGAAGGACTGAATAGCTACCGTTTTCCCTGCACCACTCATCCCTGTTACAATCACAAGGTGAAGTTGTTTTTTTGTCATCTATCTCTCCTTATATCAAAAAAAGTTTGGCAGAGCCAAACTTCAACTAGCTTATCCAATCTCTGCGATCACTTCAATTTCGACTTTTACATCACGAGGAAGACGTGCAACTTCCACAGCTGAACGAGCTGGAAATTCCTCTTTAAAGGCAGTTTGGTAAACCTCGTTAAAAGGAATAAAGTCATTCATATCGCTCAAGAAGCAAGTGGTTTTGACAACATGGTCAAAGTCTGTTCCTGCTTCTGCCAAAATAGCACTGATGTTTTTCAAAACTTGTTCTGTCTGTTCTTGTATAGTTTCTCCTACAATTTCTCCAGTTTCAGGAGATAGGGGAACTTGACCACTAGCAAATAAAAGATTGCCAACGATTTTTCCTTGAACATATGGTCCTATAGCTTTTGGAGCTTTGTCTGTATGAATTGTTTTTGCCATTTCTTTCCCTCATAATTTTTCTAATATTGCATCCCAAGCCTGATCCATCCCTGCCTTGCTGACAGATGAAAAGAGGATGAAGTCGTCACTTGGGTCAAAGTTTAATTTCTTTTTGATTGCTGATTCGTGCTTGTTCCACTTACCACGAGGAATCTTGTCCGCCTTGGTCGCAACGATGATAACCGGAATCTCATAATACTTAAGAAATTCGTACATCTGCACATCATCTGCTGACGGGTCGTGGCGGAGATCCACTAGACTAACCACTGCACGGAGATTTTCACGAGTCGTTAGGTACTCCTCAATCATGCGGCCCCACTTTTCACGTTCCTTTTTAGAAACGCGGGCATAGCCATAACCTGGTACATCCACAAAACGCATCTTGTCATCAATGTTGAAGAAGTTGAGCAACTGGGTTTTCCCAGGTTTCCCTGATGTACGGGCTAGATTCTTGCGGTTGAGCATGGTGTTGATAAAGCTGGACTTCCCAACATTTGAACGCCCTGCAAGGGCTATCTCTGGCAGGTCATCCTGCGGATAGTGGGACTTGTTGGCTGCACTGAGCAAGATTTCAGCATTGTGTGTATTGATTTCCATAATCACCTCTAGGCTATTTCTAGGATTGGTTTATCCGTTCCATCAACAGCTTCTTTTGTGATGCGAACCAGTTTCACATTTTCCTGACTCGGTACTTCAAACATAACATCTAGCATTGTCTCTTCGATGATAGAACGAAGACCACGCGCACCAGTTTTGCGTTCGATAGCCTTATTGGCGATTTCTTGAAGGGCTTCGTCGTCAAATTCCAACTCGACATCATCATAAGAAAGCAAGGTTTGGTATTGTTTCACCAAGGCATTTCTTGGTTCTTTCAGGATGCGAACCAAGTCATCGACCGTCAATTGCTCAAGAGCTGCAAAAACAGGCAAGCGTCCAATCAACTCTGGAATAATACCGAATTTTTGAATATCTTCTGCGATGATTTCTTGCATGTAGGAGCTGTTTTCGTCAATCGCTTTGTTGTTTTGTCCAAAGCCAATAACTTTTTCACCCAGACGTTGTTTGACGATTTCTTCGATACCATCAAAGGCACCACCCACGATGAAGAGGATATTTTTAGTATCCACCTGAATCATCTCTTGTTGTGGATGTTTGCGTCCTCCTTGAGGCGGCACGCTAGCGACAGTTCCCTCGATAATCTTGAGAAGAGCTTGTTGCACTCCTTCACCCGAAACGTCACGTGTGATAGACACATTCTCGCTCTTCTTGGCAATTTTGTCAATTTCATCCACATAGATAATCCCGCGTTCTGCACGTTCGATATTAAAGTCAGCAGCCTGCAAGAGTTTGAGTAGGATATTTTCCACGTCCTCACCCACATACCCAGCCTCAGTCAGAGCTGTCGCATCTGCAATAGCGAAAGGCACGTTCAAGCTCTTAGCTAAAGTCTGGGCCAAGAAAGTTTTCCCTGAACCAGTTGGACCAATCATCAGGATATTTGACTTCTGCAAATCCACATCTTCTGACTCTTCACGCGTATCGTGGAAATTGATGCGTTTATAGTGATTGTATACAGCCACTGCCAAGGCACGTTTGGCACGATCCTGACCAATCACATAGTGGTTCAAGATATTGAGGAGTTCAATTGGTTTTGGGACTTCAGACAAGTCTGCTAAAACTTCCTCGGCCAACTCCTCCCGAATGATTTCCTGGGCTAATTCCACACATTCATTACAGATAAAGGCGTTGTTCCCAGCGATTATTTTCTTTACTTCTTCTTGGCTTTTGCCACAAAATGAGCAATAAACCATCATATCATTTTTCCTATTTGTAGGCATGATTTCCTTCCATTCTAATTTATCATTCTATCTAAAATAAGGTCATATAAAAAGCATGGACACTGTTTACCAGATTGGTAAAAGCATTCAACCAGAGTAAGGCGGATAGTCCATAGCGCTTCTTACGAAAAGCCTGTGCTCCAGTCAAAATACAGATTACACACAAAAAAGCTGTAAAAAATCCAAATATACTGCGCTCCATTAGACTTCCTTTCTATCTCGGTATTCGATGGTAAAATCATAGTCGTTTTTCTCATCTCGGGTATAAGATTTGCTTGCGACTGTCTCAAAACGAGACAAGTCAAACTCCTCAGGGAAATAGGTATCTCCCTCCACCTGAGCATGAATCTGTGTCACGATGATTTCATCTAAATAGGGCTCAAAAGCCTGAAAAATCTGTTTTCCACCAATGATATAGAGATTTTTTTCCTGACTCTGATACCAAGTTAAAACAGACTTCACATCTTGAAACACGAGCGCTCCATCCACGACTTCATCACTGTTTCGTGTCAAAATCAAGGTTTGGCGTTTGGGAAGCAGACGACGCCCCATTCCATCAAAGGTCACTCGTCCCATCAGTATAGCATGATTTAAAGTTGTTTCCTTAAAATGTTGCAACTCTGCTGGCAAATGCCAAGGGAGACGATCTTCCTTCCCAATCACCCCTTTTTCATCTTGGGCCCAAATGGCTATGATTTTCTTTGTCATGCTTCCGTCCTTTTTATTGATACTACTATTTTATCAAAATTCTCCCAAAAAGACTGTTTTGAAACGCGCTCAAAAGAGAGAAAAGGAGCAGGCTTCATTTAGCCTGCTCCTCTCGTCCCTAGGACATATATTTTTTTGCTTCAGATTCAATTTTTTCGACCACTTCTTGTATACTTAGTCCAGTTGTGTCAAGGTAAACTGCATCCTCAGCCTGTTTGAGAGGTGAGGTTTCACGATGACTATCCTTGTAATCACGTGCCGCAATCTCTTCTTTCAGCGTTTCCAAGTCAGTCTCAATCCCTTTAGCAATATTTTCCTTGTAACGACGCTCTGCTCTTTCTTCAACAGAGGCTACTAGGAAAATCTTGAGTTCAGCTTGTGGTAAAACAACTGTCCCGATATCACGCCCATCCATGACAATGCCACCTTGCTGGGCAATCTCTTGCTGGAGCGAAACCAGTTTCTCACGCACCTCAGGAATGGCAGCAATGCTTGAAACCTTGTTGGTCACTTCATTTTCACGAATCGGATGAGTAATATCAACATCGCCAACAAAGACAAGTTGCTCACCTGTTTCCGAACGTCCAAAACTAATAGGGTGTTGGTTCAGAAGTTCAAGAAGTTGGTCTACATTTCCTGCATCCAACTGGTGCTTGAGTGCTATATAAGTCGCAGCACGATACATGGCACCTGTATCAAGATAAGTGTAACCAAAATCCTTAGCAATAATCTTTGCGACCGTACTCTTACCACTGGAAGCAGGACCATCAATAGCAATTTGAATTGTCTTCATTTCCGACTCCTATCTAGTCTTGATGACATCACCAGGGTTGGCAAACCAAGTTCCTGATGACATATGAGAAGGATTCAGAGCTTCTAGCTGGGCAATGGAAATCCCTGCACGCTGAGCGAGAGCTGCTTCTCCTTCTCCAGGTTGCACAGTAAGCGTTCCTTCTCCATCTGTGTGTTCTTCAGAACTACTTTCTGAAGGAGTTGATTCTTTCGTTTCTTGAGCTTTACTAGTAGAGGAAGAAGACTCTTCCACTTTAGAGGTTGACGATGGAGCTGAAGAATCATAAAAATCCTTCAAAGCTGCCGTGCGGTTACTTCCTCCAGTAGAAAGGTAAATCAATACGACAACCATCGCTACAACGATTACAAAGAAGAGGCTAGCTAGAATGGTCAAGACACGATTGGCAACAACACCTTTTCCTTTTTGTTTACGGTGACGACGCTCTAATCTTGTTTCTTCTTCTCTATTGTCATAAATATCTTCTTGCCACGGTTCTTTTTCCATACCTTACTCCTTGTATTTTTTTCATTTTCTTATTACAATATAAATATGAAAGTCACACTTATACCTGAACGGTGCATCGCCTGCGGGCTTTGCCAGACCTACTCTGAACTCTTTGATTACCATGATAATGGAATCGTTCGATTTTACGATGATCCAGTTGAATTGCAAAGAGAAATCGCTGAGACCAGCGATGTTCTGGAGGCTATCAAACAGTGCCCTACACGTGCACTTCTCAAAGATCCATCATAGTTTAAAAGGGAGATTGATTTTGTTGATTCTTTTTGTCACTTTAATCCCTTCATCTACTAGTTTAGCATATTTCTAGGTAAAATTATAGTCTTTTCTGGTTATTTTTCCCTTCAAAAATAGAAAGATCACTTTTTTCTTTGACGAGATAGAGTGGTCTTTTTTTGGTTTCCATATAAATCTTACTGATATATTTTCCCAAAATCCCAATGGTCAGGAGTTGAATCCCTCCAAGAAAGAGAATGACAGCCATCAGAGAAGTCCAGCCAGATGTCGGATTCCCCAAGATAAGGGTTCGAAACACCACAAAAACAGTCATCATAAAAGAAATAAAACAAGATAGGAGTCCAGCTACAAAGGCTATACTCAAGGGAAAATCTGAAAAGTTGAGAATCCCTTCAATCGAGTAGAAAAAGAGCTGTCTAAAACTCCAACTGGTCTTGCCAGCCTGTCTTTCGACATTTGGATAGTCTAGGTAGTATGTTCGAAAACCGACCCAGGCAAAGAGGCCCTTAGAAAAACGATTGGACTCGGTCAAGCTTAAAATGGCATCCACCACAGACCTTCTCATCATCCGAAAATCACGAACACCTGATGGCAGGGCTGCTGGGCTGATTTTTTGCATGAGGCGGTAAAAGATGTCAGCGCAGAAACTGCGAAAGAAGGGTTCTCCCTCCCGACTAGTTCTCCGTGTCCCAACACAGTCCAAGTCTGCATTTTGGTCTAGTAAGGCTTTCATATCAAGTAGCATACTAGGAGGATCCTGAAGGTCTGCATCCATCACGACCACCAAGTCTCCAGTTGCATGCTGCAAGCCTGCGTATAAGGCTGCCTCTTTCCCAAAATTTCGTGAGAAAGAAATATAATGTACCGCAGGATTTTGCACCCGATAGGCCTTCAAAAGCTCCAAAGTGCCATCGCTTGAACCATCATCCACAAAGACATACTCGATCTCTGCCCCCAATTCTGGAAGGAGTGCTTCAACAGACTGATAAAAAAGAGGAAGTACTTCCTCTTCGTTTAGACATGGGACAATGATTGAAATCATCATCTTAGTCTTCAAATCCATTTGGATGCTTGCTTTGCCAACGCCATGCGTCTTCACACATTTGAGTAATATCGAGTTCGGCTTCCCATCCAAGTTCGGCTTTGGCTTTTGCTGGGTCTGAGTAGCAGGCAGCGATATCACCTGGGCGGCGTTCTACAATGCGGTAAGGAATAGGACGTCCCACTGCTTTTTCCATATTTTGGATAATTTCAAGAACGGAGTAACCTTTACCAGTTCCAAGGTTATAAATGTTTAGACCTGAACCTTTTTGGATTTTTTTCAAAGCTGCAACGTGACCTTTAGCTAGGTCTACGACGTGGATATAGTCACGAACCCCAGTTCCATCTTCTGTATCGTAATCATCTCCAAAAACTTGTACTTGTTCTAGTTTGCCCACTGCTACTTGGGAAACATAAGGCAAGAGATTGTTTGGAATTCCATTAGGATTTTCTCCCAAGTCACCGCTCTCATGTGCTCCGATTGGATTAAAGTAACGCAGCAAGACCACATTCCATTCTGAGTCTGCCTTGTAGATATCGGTCAGAATTTCCTCTAGCATAAGCTTGGTACGACCGTATGGATTGGTCACTGAAAGTGGGAAATCTTCTAAGATTGGAACTGTATGAGGGTCTCCGTAAACTGTCGCAGAAGAACTGAAGATGATGTTCTTACAGTTATTTTCTTCCATAGCTTTTAGAAGGCTGACAGTTCCAGCGATATTGTTGTCATAGTAGGTAAGAGGGATACGGGTTGATTCGCCAACAGCCTTCAAACCCGCAAAGTGAATCACACCAGTCGGTTCTTCCTGCTTGAAAATATCTCTGAGTGTATCTGTGTCACGGATATCTGCCTCATAAAAAGGAATCTCAACTCCTGTAATTCTTTCAACAACTTCTAAACTTTTACGATTGCTATTGACAAGATTATCCACCACAACCACTTGATGACCTGCTTGGATCAACTCAATAACAGTGTGGGTTCCGATAAATCCAGCACCACCAGTTACCAAAATCTTTTCTTGCATCTTATTTCCTCGATTCTCGGATTATTTTTTCTTATTTTATCATTTTTGATAGGGAATGTCATTTGACATCCTAAACCACCTGCTAAAATTTTAGTAAAATGCTTATACTCTTCGAAAATCTCTTCAAAAAACGTCAGCGTCGCCTTACCGTGGGTATGGTTACTGACTTCGTCAGTTCGATCCACAACCTCAAAACAGTGTTTTGAGCAGCCTGCGGCTAGCTTCCTAGTTTGTTCTTTGATTTTCATTGAGTATTATTCACTTTTTACTCGTTTGACATAGTTTGCAATTGGGTAGTTTACTGGGTCCAAGGCCAATTCCTTGTCTTGGACCAGCTGGGCTAGATGGTAACCGATGATCGGACCCGTTGTGAGGCCTGATGAACCTAGGCCGCTAGCCGCATAGATACCTGCCAATCCTGGCACCTGCCCAAAGAAAGGTGAGAAATCACTGGTGTAGGCACGGATTCCCACACGCTCACCAGATGATTTTGCTTCTGCCAAGGCTGGGTAGTGAGGCAAGGCTGCCTCCTCCATTTGTTGGAGCAAGGTTTCATCCACCGTCAAATCATATCCCATATCATTTTCGTGGGTAGCGCCCAAGGACAATTTCCCACCTGTAAAAGGGATCAAATCCCACTCCCCTTCTGGCATGACAACAGGGTGAGATGCTAGGTCTTTGGAGAGCTGATAATTTCGGAGTTGTCCTTTTTGAGGACGAACATCTACCTCATATCCTAAAGGTTCCAAAATGCCCCCCAACCAAGCTCCTGTCGCCAAAATAACCTGATCAAACATCTCTTCACCAATCTGGTAACCGGATGCTAAAGGTGTCAGACTCACTTTTTCTTTGACCAGCTTGACCTGACTGGCTTCTAGCAAACGAGTCACTAAGAGCTGGCCATCCACCCGTGCCCCACCAGAAGCGTAGATCAGGCGGTCGAATCCCTGCAAGCCAGGAAATAATTCATTTGCAGACGCTTGGTCTATAATGGCTAATTGACCTATCAAGGGAGATTCTTCCCTACGCTGGAGTGCTAGTTCATAGAGTTCTTCTAGCTTTGTTTCATCCTTTTTCAGGAGAAAAACGCCTGAGCGTTGGTAAAAGTCGATTTCCTGACCAGACTTTTCTAAATCAGCCAACAAATCCACATAAAAATCCGCTCCCAAGCGCGCCATCTTGTACCAGGCTTTATTACGGCGTTTGGAAAACCAAGGACTGATAATTCCCGCTGCTGCCTTGGTAGCCTGACCTTGTCCATGGTCAAAAACGGTCACCTCTAAATCTGCTTCTTTGGAGAGGTAGTAGGCAGCAGTTGCCCCTACAATCCCCGCTCCAATAATGGCAACTTTTTTCATTGTCTTCACTTCCTAACTAGATATGGTGGAAAGGATTGGTAGATGCTTGACTAGCTATGATATCAATAGGCCAACCCTTTTCTGCCTTCCATTGAGTAAGGAGCGCAGCGATTTTCTCCACAAAAAGGATTTCGATATAATGACCTGGGTCCAATGCTAGCAAACCATCAGACAGCATATCCTGAGCTGTGTGGTAGTAGATATCACCAGTAATATAGACATCTGCCCCCTTAGCTAAAGCATCCTTATAAAAAGATTGCCCGCTGCCACCACAGATGGCCACTCTTGAAATAGACTTCTGCAAGTCATTCTCTTGATAATGCACCAATCGAAGACTATCTAGACCAAAGACTTGCTTGACATGTTGGGCCAATTCCCCAAATGTCTGAGGCTGAATATTCCCAATCCGTCCAATTCCACGTTCTGGACCTGTTTCCTGCAGATAGGTCGTTTCCTCAATACCTAGCATCTGGCAGAACCAATCATTTAGCCCGTTCTCAACAATATCAATATTGGTATGGCTGACATAAACCGCAATGTCATGCTTGATCAGGTCGATGTAAATCTGATTTTGCGGACGGCTAGCTACCAGATCCTTGATGGGACGAAAGATTGGCGCGTGCTTGACGATAATCAAGTCCACACCCTTTTCAATGGCCTCTGCCACCGTCTTTTCTCGAATATCGAGAGCCACCATGACCCTTTGGATCTCCTTGTCCAAAGTGCCGATTTGCAGGCCACGACTGTCTCCCTCCATAGAAAATTCCTGGGGACAAAAGGCTTCATAAGCCCTGATTACTTCACTTTCTAGCATGGAGCACCTCCTTGATGGCTTGAATTTTATCTACAAGAACTTGACGTTCTTCTCGATTTTTCTCTGGGATTTGGTCAAGAGCAAACTCTAACTTAGCTGCTTCTTTTTGCCATTTTTGGACAAAGACTGGACTGATTTCTTTGGACAAGAAGGGGCCAAAGCGAACATCACTAGCTGATAGTTTCATTTGTCCAGCTTCCACCACTAGAATTTCGTAAAACTTGTTAGCTTCTTCTAGAATGCTTTCTGCTACGATCTGAAAACCGTGCTCTTGCAACCAGATGCGCAAGTCGTCTTCACGATTATTGGGCTGGAGGATTAAACGCTCTACATTAGCTAGCTTTTCCAAACCTTCTTGCAATATGGTAGCAATCAAACGGCCACCCATACCAGCAATGGTGATAACCGATACTTGGTCTTCCTCTTCAAAGGCTGCCAAGCCATTGGCTAAACGGACTTGGATTTTCTCCTTTAGACCGTGAGCCTCAACATTCTTGAGAGCAGACTGGTAGGGTCCTTCCACCACTTCCCCTGCAATGGCGCTTTTGATTTGGCCTCTCTCAACTAACTCGATGGGCAGATAAGCATGGTCACTCCCCACATCTAGTAAAATGGCACCTTGCGGTACAAAGGACGCCACCAATTCTAATCTCTTTGAAATCATCTTCTCTCACTTTCCAAAACTCTATTACATCTTATTATACCATATTTCAGCTAGCAATCTTGCACCTAAAAAGACCGCAATCCACAGATTGCAGTCTTTCTTTATTTTCTAGTTTGGTAACGACTAGTTAGAATGAAAATCACCGTAAAGATCAGCATCATGGCCCCATAAACAGGCAACGTTTGCCCTGTCAAGGTTGAAATTTCAAGCAACTTCTGGATCATTGGGAAGAGAGCTGTAGCTATGAAGCCTCCTACAGACCAGACAATCAAGAGAACACGCCAGAGGGTAAATGGCATGCAAGCTCTAAATACAGATAAGAAACCGATAGATCCAAGGAGATAATAAAGTAGGGTTGAGATTTCTAACTCAGACCAACCTTGACTCGCTCCAAATATTTTCACAAAAAGAACGCTAAAGACGACCATAAGGGCACTTGGTAGGGCACGTAGCATGGATCTTCTGAGGAAATTTGGCTCAACAGGCTTGATATTTCGCTCAAAAGTCAGAACGAATGGCGGGAAACCTTCCACGAATTGGTCGATCATGGTAATCTGGATTGGAATGAAAGGGAAAATCAAAATCCACTCAGACCGTCCTAGTAAAACGCTGGCAATACAGATGACTGCAAGCAAGAAGGAATAGATGGTCTTAATCAAGAAAATCGGTGCGATATGGGCGATGTTATTGACCACGCGACGACCTTCAAAGAGAATCTCAGGAACATCATTAAAGTCTGAGTTCAAGAGAACCAGATTAGCAATCTGACGAGTCGCCGGATCTCCCTCCGCCATTACAATCGAACAATCCGCCTCACGAAGGGCTAGGATATCATTGACTCCGTCCCCTGTCATGGCCGTTGTATGCCCTGATTTTTTCAGCGTTTGGATGATGAGTTTCTTTTGATGAGGGGAAACCCGTCCGAAAATAGCTGTCTCTTCGGCCATGGCAACCAATTCCTCATCCGTGATTTTTGAGCAATCTACATAGCTGTGATAGTCTACAAAGCCAGCCTTCTGGGCAATGCTGGATACTGTAACTGGATTGTCGCCAGAGATAATCTTGAGGCCCACTTCCTGGGAACGAAGATAGTCTAGTGTCTCAGCTGCTCCTTCTCGAATGGGGTCCAAGATTTCCAGCAAGGCCAGGGCTTGAATGTCAGACGGTTTCTGTGGTTTGTGATGATCTAGTTTTTCCTGACTAAGGACTAAGACCAAGACACGTGAACCTCTCTCTAAAGCCTCTCTGGCTTCTGGGACTTCAGAGTTCAACAACATCTCAGGCGCCCCTAAGAAAACCGTTCCTAGCCCTTCTAACTCCATAGCTCCCCACTTGCGATCGCTTGAGAAAGGAAGATTCGAAAGCATAGGATAGGAAACCTGACCTTGGAAACGCTGGCGAATGGCTTGGGCTGTTGGATTTTTATCCTCACTATGAGCGATATAGCTAGTCAAAATGCTGGCAATAGCCTCTTCACTATAAGTTTCCGTCAGAGGGAGAACAGCCTCCACCTGCATCTTTCCTTGGGTGATGGTGCCCGTCTTGTCCAGACAGAGCATATCCACGCGCGCCAAGGTCTCGACAGAGTACATCTCCTGCACCAAGACCTTTTTCAAGCCCAGCTTGATCACCGCAGTCAAGAGTGAAGTAATGGTCAAAAGGGCGATTCCCTTGGGTAACATTCCCAAAAGGGCAGTCGACGAATTTACAACGGATGACTTGAGGGGCAAACCTTTTAACATCAAGGCTTCTAGCAGGAGAGCTAGACCAAAGGGAATAATAATCTTCCCAGTAAAACCAGCTAGCTTGTCTAGCGATTTCATGATACGGGAGTTGATCGGTTTCACTGTCTTAGCTTCCAGCATGAGTTTGGAAGCATAGTTGTCTGCCCCGACATGGTGAACTTGAGCCAAAACTGCGCCACTGGCTAGGAAACTCCCTGATAAAAGCAAGGCATCCACTTCTTTTTGCACCAAATCACTCTCACCCGTCAACATAGCTTCATTGACTTCCGCAAATCCTTCTAAAACCCGCGCATCACTAGGAATCTGCTCTCCCGCAGACAAACGAATAACATCTCCTAGAACCAACTCTTCTGGATTGAGAGCAACTTCTTGACCATCACGAATGGTTTTGACCTTTTCCTTGGTCATGAGATTGAGCTTGTCCACCATGTGTTTGGCTCGCAGCTCAGTCACAATCCCAGAAAAAGCGTTAAAGCAAATAACGGCAAAGAAAACCAAATTGCTCCAAGCCTGTACAAAGGCAAGCGCTAGGGCAATAACAAAGTTTAATGCGTTAAAAAGTGTAAAAACATTTCGTTTGATGATTTGCCAAGTACTGGTACTGGCCGAAGCGGTAAAGTCATTGACCAAACCTTGAGCCTGTCTTTCCTTGACTTCTCTTTGGGTTAATCCCATTATCTTATTTTTATCCATAAACTCTATCATATCATTTTTTTTAAAAGAATTCTAATCCCATCTAAAACTGTGGGTTGATAACTGAAAAAGTTTGCCAGTAGTCTTTTGATAATGTATAATAATAAAAGCAATACAATCGAAGGAGATCTCATGTTTTATACTTATTTGCGTGGACTAGTCATGCTGATCTTGTGGTCCATCAATGGCAATGCCCACTATCACAATACTGATAAAATCCCTAGCCGAGACGAAAACTATATCCTCGTCGCACCTCACCGTACCTGGTGGGATCCTGTTTACATGGCCTTTGCGACCAAGCCAAAACAGTTCATCTTTATGGCCAAAAAAGAGCTGTTTAACAACCGTATCTTTGGCTGGTGGATCCGTATGTGTGGCGCCTTTCCTATCGACCGGGAAAAACCTAACGCCTCTGCCATCAAGTACCCTATCAACGTCCTCAAAAAAAGCGACCGCTCTCTCATCATGTTTCCAAGTGGGAGCCGTCACTCAAACGATGTCAAGGGTGGAGTTGCCTTGATTGCCAAAATGGCCAAGGTTCGTATCATGCCTGTTACCTACACCGGTCCCATGAACTTGAAAGGCTTGATTAGCCGTGAACGTGTCGATATGAACTTTGGAAATCCTATCGATATCTCGGACATCAAGAAAATGAATGATGAAGGAATCGAAATGGTTGCAGATCGTATCCAAGCAGAATTCCAACGTTTGGACGAAGAAACCAAGCAATGGCACAATGATAAAAAACCAAATCCACTCTGGTGGTTTATCCGCATCCCTGCCCTTATCCTTGCAGTGTTTGTTGGTATCCTAACGATTATCTTTAGCTTTATCGCAAGCTTTATCTGGAATCCAGATAAGAAGAGAGAGGCTCTTGGTTAAAAAATACAATTATCCCTTGGCTTTTGCCAAGGGATAATTCTTTTATTTGATTTTCCATTTTTGGACCAACCAACTGGAAAAGGCTAGAAATCGCTCAGCCACTTGCTCATGATGCCCATAGGGATCAAAGACAAACCGACCAGTCGGATAGCATTGCTGAAGACTAGTATGGATTTCCTCAGCATAAACTGGCGCTTGAGCCAGACGATTACTATGATGGGCTCCTTCTGTTTGTCCATTCTGTAAATACAGTAAACAGTCCAAATTTTTCACCTTTTCTTCCTTACAATAAGTCACAAAATCAGGATACCAAAAGGAACCGCAGATAGAGAAGGTACAGGAGACCTTATCAAAATGGAAAAGACTGTATACTGCCGCCAAACCACCTAGTGAGTATCCTCCATAGGCAAGGCGATCTTCGTCCAGGCAATAAAGCGACTGCAGCTTGTCTAAAAGACTATCAAATAAATGATCATGATAGGCATTTGCCTGACCCCCAAAATCTGGAGCTCCATCTCTCAGAGCAGATGCCTTCCATGGAGTGTAGTCATCTAGGCGATTTTTAGAGGTCAAGCCCACTAAAATCACAGATTCTGAAAGGGAAGATAGGAAATCCAAGTTTCCATCATTCAAGAGAATAGCTGGATAGGTTTGGTTAGGATCATAGGTCGAAGGAAGGCTGATCTTAACTTGAATCCCTTCCCAATCAAACTCATTATTTATTGATAAAGTCATTGATTTTCTCAAGGGAATCAATCACTGCTGGACCATAATCCATCAACTCATCGTAAGAAATGGTCATGATTTTTTGATTCTTAATTGCAGGAACGTTTTCCAAAACTTCATTTGCCTTCATCAACTCTACTGCGTTGGCATCCAATTTTTTATTGCGGTCGCTGGTCACATAGATAATCAACTCAGGATCCATTGACACGAGATTTTCCAAGGTCAAGCCTGATGTTCCCGTTGCAACGTTGGTATAACCAAGTTGATTCAACAAGCTCTCTTGCAAAGCAGACTTGTAAGCACCGAAGGTTTCATCATTATAAGCAACCATAATCAAAGCCTTTTTCTTTTCACCTTGGTTTGTTGGATTTGCTTTCTTAACAGCGTCAATTTTAGCTTGTAATTGGGCTGCGTATTCATTGGCCTTGTCCTGAACATTGAAAATCATTCCAAGATTTTTGACATCTTCTACGATATTCCCCAAATCTTGCTGAATCGTTGAGAGAGAAGCTTTTTGCGTATAGACTGGGATTTTGTTTTCATTCCAAGTGCTAACTGTCCCCAAGGATTTTTCAGAAAACATCATGTTTCGACCCATCACAGCATCTGGCTCATAAGAAAGGACTGTCTCTTGTGAGACTGTTTTTTTGTCCCCAATTTGAGGAATCGTTGCAATCGCGTCCTTGTATTTACCTGTTAAGGCATTGTCTGGGTTGAGCATACCAGCAATTTTATCCTTCAAGCCTAACTCCAATAAGATTTCAGTGGTTGACAGATTGTTGGTGATAACTTTTTCAGGTGCCTTCTCAAAAACTTGTTCGACTTCATTTCCCTTAGCGTCATAGGTCTTGACCGTTAACGGATAAGTCGTCTCTGTGCTGGCCTTCTGACTTGTTTCTGTGCTAGACTGTGTGGTAGCTTTTTCTGTAGTAGTATTACCACAAGCTGCCATGGTTAGGGTAGCTACTGTTACCAGTAAAATGCTTAGTGTTTTTTTCATCTTGTTTTCCTTTTCATTCTTATAAATAGTGAATCATGGCTTGCTGATCCTCTGTCCAAGTAACCTGACTTTGAACTCCGTATACAGTTTTCAATGACTCAGGGGTGATGGTCTCCTTTGGAGTCCCTTGGTAAAGGATTTCTCCCTCTTTCATCAGATAGAGATAATCCGAATAGCGACAAGCAAGTTGAATATCATGTAGGACAGCTAGAACATTGACCTTGAGATTTTTCACAATGGCCAACAAGTCTAGCTGATACTTGATATCCAGGTGATTGGTTGGTTCATCCAGGAGCAAGAGAGTTGGTTCTTGCGCCAAGGCGCGGGCTAATAAGACTCGTTGTTTCTCTCCCCCTGAAAGAGACGAATAGAGACGAGTTTTCTTCTCAAGCATATCCACCTTGACGAGAGCATCTTGAACGAGTGCATAATCCCTTTCCCTTTCCTTCTGTAGAAAAGAGAGGTGGGGCGTTCTTCCCAGCAAGACGATTTCCTCAACTGTACAATCAAACTGCAATTGATTAAACTGGGTGACAACTGCCATTTGCTTGGCTGTTTCTTTGAGTGACCAATGCTCCAGTGGCTTTCCATCTAAACTTATCAAGCCTTTGTCCGCCTTTTCCTGACGATAGAGGAGTTTAAGCAGGCTGGTTTTTCCACTTCCATTTGGCCCAAGTATCGTATGAAATTGATGCCCCTCAACCTTAAGAGAAACTCCTTTGAGGATTTTTTTCTCTCCTAGTCCAAAGTGGATATCCTGACAAATCAAGTCCATATCAGACCCTCACCTCCCTTCGCCTACCACCAACAATATAGATAAAGAAGGGAGCACCTACCAAGGCTGTGAAAATACCAATTGGCAACTCGGCATTTGGAATGACGACACGAGAGAGTACATCTGCCCAGACGACAAAGAGGGCACCCAGTAAGGTCGCAACGGGAAAAAGTCTCCTGTAATTCGTTCCTACTAAACCTCGAGCTAAGTGAGGAGTAATTAGACCAACAAATCCAATAATCCCACAAGTTGCTACTAAGACTGCTGTCAGCACAGCTACCATGGTCACATAAAGATACCAATAAAAGCGTAAGGGAATCCCTAAAGTTAAAGCAGCCTCATCTCCCATCATCATCGCATTAAAAACACGATACTGAGTAGAGAAAAATAGAAAGGCCATTCCTACTACTATAGTTGGCAGGACCAAGTCTGCCCAGGTAGTTCCAGCAAGCGAACCCATGGTCCAAAACTTAATGGTCATCACACTGTCCGCATTAGCGCCGACTGAGATAATAAAGTTGGAAAATGCCAGAAAGAGAGCATTGACCACCGTTCCTGATAAGATCAGACTAGAAGTCGTCATCCTTCCCTGCATAGAGGCAATGATGAGGACAGCAATGGTTGCCAAAATAGCTCCAAGAAAAGCTCCAAGGCTAATCACCACTTTTAAACCAAGAATAATGCTCAAGGTTGCACCCAGAGTCGCACCCGCAGATATTCCTAAGACATAGGGCTCAGCAATGGGATTGTTCACTGTAGACTGCATCACGCTACCACACATAGAAAGACCAACCCCTACTATCAGGCCTAACAATACTCGGGGGAACCTCATGTTCCATACAATGGCAAGAGTGGACTTAGAAACCTCTCCCATCTCAAGAGGAAAACCCAACCTGCTCAAAATAATCCGATAGGTATCGCCTAGATCAATCGCAACGGATCCCATAGAAACAGCTAGAAAGAGGGAAATCCCTAAAACAGCTAACAAAATACCTAAAAACAACACAAATTGCAGGTCCCGTCGGCTTCCAGAAAATTTGGAAAGCATGAAAACCTCCTTAGACAAAATTAAAAATTTAGAAAATTCTCATAAAAAGTATACCATATTTCTATTAGATGAACAAGGATGGAGACATATATAGAAAAAGCCCTCTGAATATCAGAGAGCTTGATTTGAGCTCGGGCTAAAATCCTAGTGAAACAAAAAAATCTACACGATCAGAAAAGTCTCTATCGTGCCATTTTCATACATAATGTATAGTCCAAGTAGAATGAATACTAAGGGCACAATGATTCGCTCGTATTTTTCAATTGTCTCGAATATTAACGGAATAGAGGATAACACCCGACTAATCTCGCAAAAGATAATTATGCCGATTACAAACACAAGCAACGCCACGAGGGTCTTTGACCAATCTAACGAAGCAAAATAAGGTATATAGATACCTAAATTATCTCCGCCAGACGCAATTGTCAGCAATGTAACTGTCCAAAACAGTTGATTTGCCTTGCTTTGTTCTAATCTCTCAATAATTTCTTCCTCTTCTTCTTCCTCACCTTCTCCAACAATTGCAAAGCGAATCCCTAAATAGATAGGGATTAAACCAAGCAATCCAACCATCCATGCTTCAGGCACGAAATTAACGACATAAGCAGCAACTAAACTCGCCCCTACAAGTAAGCCTGTTCCTAGATATTGCCCCGCATAAATATGCCATTTCTGTTTATTCTGTGATAGCTGTGCAAATAAAATAATTAAAATAATTAAATAATCGATACTGGTGGAAATATAAACACCAATAGCAGATATGATTGTCTGTCCCATAAAAACCTCCTGTATTAGTCAGTAATAAATCAGCAGATTTTAGGAGAGCACAGACACATTAATTTAGCTATCGCTAGTGGGTAATGTCGAACGTAGGAAAGCATTTTACTCCTCCTCAAAACGTAGTTACAAAGTAATTTCTAACTGAAATTCGGTGACTACTTCCATGTAAAGTATAACATACTATACTTTACTTCGTAAAGTGTGGGCTCTCCGAGGGGGCTTGCAGACAGCTACTCGACTTTTCAAGCCGAGTAGATGCGCACCTTTATGGTGTAATTAGCTGATACTATTTGAGGTTTTTGTAGTCTCCAAAATTGTGACCGATAAAACTGCTTCGCAAAGATGCTGAAGAATTCGACTGTTTTTGTAGTCTCCAAAATTGTGACCGATAAAACCTCAATAAAAAAAGCCCTCTGAATATCAGAGAGCTGATTTGAGCTCGGGCTAAAATCCTAGTGAAAAAGATAAAACTCCTTGTGTTCATCGAACACTGTGTCCTTTCCCTATTTTCATACGGATTTTTGGCGCCCTTAGCATCATAATTCTTGCTGGATAAAACGTTTGTAGACTAGGCGACAAGCCGAATATTGTACGAAAATGTTAGTGAAACAAAAAATCTCCCCGAAGGGAGATCATTCTGGTTTATTTTACCTTACAGTGCTAGGAACCGTAACCGAAGATTATACTTGAGTATATCAAGGTAAGGTGACAAAAGTAAAAAAGCCCTCTGAAAATCAGAGAGCTGATTTGAGCTCGGGCTAAAATCCTAGTGAAAAAGATGAAACTCCTTGTGTTCATCGAACACTGTGTCCTTTCCCTATTTTCATACGGATTTCTTACGCCCTTAGCATCATGATTAGCGACGAAGTCCTAGAGAGTTGATCAACTCACGGTAACGGTTAACGTCGTTTTTACGCAAGTATGCAAGCAAGTTACGACGGCGACCGATTTTCTTCATCAATCCACGGTAAGTAGCGTGGTCTTTTTTGTGTTGTTTGATGTGTTCGTTAAGGTGGTTGATTTCCCAAGTAAGGACAGCAACTTGAACCTCTACTGAACCTGTATCACCTTCGTGACGTGCATATTGTGCGATGATTTCATTTTTTTTCTCTTTTGAGATTGCCATGATGTTTCTCCTTTTTATTTGGCTTCATCCGAGTGACAGGTTGGCATGCCTGTAACCAAGAAGAAGTTATTTGTCTTTACGACAGTTCTTATTCTACCAAGAAGCAGGGACTTTGTCAACTCATTTACTGTTTAAAACCATGAATTACTCTACTGATTTCAGAGCTTCAAGCATATCCACTTTTCTCAAGTGGTGATTGACAAAGACGCCCAGTAAGGTTAAGATTACAGTCACTGCGACGATTGGAAGAGCATAGACTTCCCAGCTGACCTGAGGATAAAAAAGTATGGTGGCAGGTGAAATCATTTGAATCAAAAATTGATGTAAATAGTGGCCAGCTACCAAACCGAGAGCAATTCCCACAAGGGACAGCACCATGGTCTCACGGTAGATATAGAGGGTCACTTCTTTATTGTGGAAACCAAGAACCTTAATAGTGGAAAGTTCACGAATACGTTCTGCCACATTGATGTTAGTGAGATTGTAGAGAATGACAATGGCTAGTAAAACCGAAACAAGGACAAGGATGGCCATAGTTTTATTGAGCGAACTAGCTACAGATTCAAAGAGATGGATGGCCGTCGCATTTTGGACGACCCCAGAAACAGCAGCTTTTTCCATGAAGGTAGCAGCTTCTTTCTCCGTATTGGAAGGTGTTGGCTCTTTTAATTTTACTAGGTAGGTATTGTCTTGTGGACGAGTGCCATAGACTTGTTCGTAAGTCGCTCGGTTGAGATAAACAAAGTGTCCAACATAGTTTTCAGAAATAGCCGCGACCTTGATTTCCTTCCCATCAAGCTCCAACTCGTCCCCAACCGTAACACCTGCTAGTTGGGCTAATTTTTGACTCACGACCGCTCCATCAGTGACCTGCACCTCTCGCCCATTCTCCTCTAATGCGATAAAGGGTTTGAAATCTTCTCTGTTTGTGACCATCATGGTGATCGTTTGAAGTCCTGCTTTTCCTTTAAAATCTTTTTCAATGGATTTTGAGTAAATCTTTTGATAAGCATGGATCGATTCAGCTTGCAAGGCACTTTCTAAATCTGCTTTTTCTTGCTCACTGGCACTGCTCTTTTCCGCTACAATCATCTGGTATTGCTGGATTTGTTCAAATTGGCGCTCCACAACTCCTCCTACAGAAGACTGAATGCCAAGACCTGCAAATAAGAGAGCAACTGAACCTGTAACTCCAAAAATGGTCATCAACATCCGTTGCTTATATCGGAAAATATTTCGCGCCGTAACCTTATGAGTGAAGCTCAGACGACTCCAAATAAAGCTCAGGCGTTCCAGCAAAATCTTTGATCCTTTAACGGGAGGTTTGGGAAGTAAGAGTTGGGCTGCTTCATCGTGTAATTCCCTCCGCGCTACCAGATAAGCCGGCAAAACGCTGGATACCCAACTTAAAGCTAGGGCAAGGAGGCTATAAGACCAATAGAAATACTCGTGACTTTTTCCAACAACCATCCCAGCTGTTATAACATCCGAAATCACGCCTGCAAGGAGATAATGTCCTAGAAGTGTTCCTATAATGGTTCCCACAGTTCCTGCAAGAAAACCATAGAGGGCAAACTTGGCAACTATATCTTGATTCCGGTAACCTAGGGCCTTGAAAATACCAGCATTGGTACGCTCTTCATCCACAAAGCGAGTCATTGTTGTAAAGGTCACCATTGCAGCGACCATATAAAGCACCACTGGGAAGATATTCCCGACTGAACGAATGCTTGACGATGCATTGCTGTACATGAGGTAGCCTTGTCCACCTGGCATGGTTTGGCGGTTGTATACGTGGTATTTCGGCTCTGCCAGTTCATCAAGCTCTTTCTGACGCTGTTCAAGCTTCTCTTTTTCCTTAGTTAAGTCACTCTCTGTCTGAGCCAGTTTTTCTTTTTGAGTCGCCAGTTCTTCCTTAGCTTTTGTCAACTGTACCTTGGTTTGACTCTTTTGCGGTTCTGGTAAAGCGGTCGCTTGTTCTTCTTGCGTTTTCAAGCGACTTTCAGCCTGTTCTAACTGACTCTTGCCTTTTTGAAGGTTACTTTCAGCTGTTTGGAGCTGTTCTTTGCCCTCTTCCAAGCTCTTTTGCCCATTTGATTTGATACTTGCCAATCTTTTTTGACCATTATCGGCCAGCAAGTCTTGCAATTCTTCCTGATGTTGAGCTCGTTTGGTCTTATAGTCTGATGAAAAAGTATCCAGTTTTTTTAAATCATCATAGCGCACACGCGCAATACTATAAACATCTGAATCAAACTGACTGGGTAAAATCACTCCATAGCCAGCCAAGCTTCCATTTCCACTACTAGCACTTCCTAAATCTTCCTTAGAAAGAATTTCACCCGACTGAACAAATCCAGTAATTGTGAAAGTTTGGGATTTTACGACGGACTTTTCTTCTTTCTTAGTAAAGGTAATGGTCTGCCCAATCTGATAGCGGTCTTTCCAGAAATCAGCCAAGGCAATTTCCCCATCAGCCTCTGGCAGTCGCCCTTCTGTCAGTTGGAAGGTTGAAATGCTCTCTGGTTTGGAATAAAGTCGAACCGCTTCTTCACTATTTTCAACGGTTAGGTCTGCCATATAGCCAAACTCAACACTTGCTCTTTGAAGTGTCTTTAGTTCGTCTTGGTCTTCTTTGTCCAAGCCATAATCTGCTATCACTGCCAGATCCAGAGTATTGGCTTTACGGAGATAATCCCCTGCCGTACGTTCCATATTTGGACTAGTCACTTTGAGGCCTACTAGTGCTAAAGAACCGAGCATCATCAAGGTCAAGATAGAAACAAAGCGTCCCTTTGAAGTCGTCACTGACTGGAGCAAGTCTTTTCGGTATGTTTTTTTCATGCTAATACTCCAACGTATCAATATCCTGTGGACGCTCATTGATCGTCATGCTCTTAACCGTGGCATCGCGCATGTGAATCACCCGATCTGCGATAGGAGCTAGCACGCTATTATGAGTCACGATAATCACTGTTGCTCCTTTTTGACGAGACATGTCTTGGAGAATCTTCAAAACTTGCTTCCCTGTCTGGTAATCCAAGGCACCTGTCGGTTCATCACAGAGGAGAATTTTAGGATTTTTGGCTACAGCGCGTGCAATGGAGACTCGCTGTTGCTCCCCTCCAGAAAGCTGGGCTGGAAAGTTATTGAGGCGATGACCTAGCCCTACGTCTTTGAGCACTCGCTCTGGATCCAAGGCATCTGTCACGATTTCTGAGGCCAGTTCCACATTTTCCTTGGCTGTCAGATTGGAAACCAGATTGTAAAATTGAAAAACAAAACCTACATCTTCACGACGATAGTTTGTTCGTTGGTGCGAACTATAGTTGGCAATATTGGCACCATCAATCCAAATCTCCCCCTCATCATTGGTATCCATACCTCCTAGGAGATTGAGAACGGTTGATTTTCCAGCACCTGAAGCGCCAAGTATGATAACCAGCTCCCCCTTTTCAATTTCAAAATTCACATCTCGATTAGCCACAATCTCCGTATCCCCAACCTGGTAACGCTTGTAACTGTGTTTCATTTCAATATAAGCCATCAGACACACCTTCTCTCAAACAAATTACTTCCTATTATCATTATAACGCTTTTTCAACTAGTTGGAAACCAGAAGCAAAAACAAAAAGCCTAGGAATTCCTAGGCTTTCTGTTTATAGATTATTTTCCAAGGTAGTATTCAGCAACTACGTTCAATTTTTCGTCGAATTCGAATACCAATGGTGGGAAGTTAGGGATTTCCACATCCATGATTTCGTCATCTGACAATTGTTTGATGTGTTTTACAAGGGCACGGATTGAGTTACCGTGAGCTCCTACGAATACATTTTTACCATCTTTAAGTGCTGGAGCGATTTTATCTTCCCAGAATGGAAGGGCACGTTCCAAAGTTACTTTCAAGTTTTCAGCATCTGGAATGACTGAGTCGTCAAGTGAAGCGTAACGACGGTCAGTATGAGCTGAGTATTCATCATCACGAGGCATTGCAGGAGGCAATACATCGTATGAACGACGCCAGATGTGTACTTGCTCATCACCAAACTGTTCAGCAGCTTCAGCCTTGTTTTTACCAGTCAAACCACCGTAGTGACGTTCGTTCAAGCGCCATGATTTTTCAACTGGAACCCAGAGTTGATCAGCAGCTTCAAGAGCCAAGTTTGTTGTTTTGATCGCACGTTTCAATACTGAAGTGTAAGCTTGGTCAAATTCGATACCAGCTTCTTTGATCAATTTACCAGCGTCAATCGCTTGTTGTGTACCTTTTTCAGACAAATCAACATCAGCCCAACCAGTGAAAAGGTTAGCTTTGTTCCATTCAGACTCACCGTGGCGAGCAAAAACCAATTTTACCATTAGATGGATTCTCCTTTAATTTTTCGAGGTTGCCCTCGTTTATCTATTCTATTTTACACAATTTTTCACAAAAAAGCTAGTTAAAATCAACGAAAAAGAGAAGAGCTTATCAGTCTTCTCTTTATCGCACTATTATAATTGTTCTCAATAAAGGATGAAATAGTCCCCAAAAAATAATTGGAAAACTACTACTCTTCAATTACAAATTTTTTCAATGTTCCAAAGTAGAGTGAACCACCAATAATGGTTAGAATTCCACCTACCCATCCCAAAAGTGGAATCAAACCGACCGCACCACCTACAATGAGCAAAACAGAAGGTGCATTCGTAACACGTTCATCATCTTTATAATAAACTATAGCCACAATTCCCAATACTAAAACAGCAATTTTAACCAATGACAAAATAATTGAGAGCCCTGTCAATGTCCCAACTGTTACATCTGCGTCTTCAGTCGCTGCAGCAGCTCCAACAGCCATCATAAACATGATAGCTGGCGCTAAGAGCAATACAATTCCTGAAACAAGACCAAAAATAGCGTTAACACGAGCAAGTGTATTTGTTTTCATAATAATTTCTCTAAAAATTAAACAGTCTTATAAAATCTTGTAATAAATATTGATTTTCAAAAAAAAATTTTAAGTTCTAAAGTCTCTTTATAATTAGTAGAAATATAAAATTATGAGAAAACTGAATAGTTGATTAGGTTAATTATCTACACGGACAAGCTAAAAAGAACTTCATTTTAGGAAATGGACTAGTAAATTTTCCCATGATAAAACGCATAATATCAAAGCACTTGAACTCTTGATATTATGCGTTTTTATGATTTTAGCGACCTTTCTCAGTCCATTCTGATTATTTCGCTTCAAATCCTTCTGCGACTGCGTCCGCAAAGTTTTCTTCTACGATGCTTGCACAGTGGTCACAGATGACTGCATGGTAGCTGCGTTCTGCTGTTGTTGGGTCAATACGACGGCAACGGTCACATACTTCACCTGAAGCGCGTTCAACTGTAAAGGCAACATCTTCAAAGCTTACTGCACCTTCTGGAGCTGCACCTTCTGCGATGGTTAATTCTGACACGATCAAAAGTTGAGCTACATTGCTGTCCACTGCACCAAGAAGAGTTTTCACCACTTCATTAGGATAAACCGTTAAGTGAGCTTCGAGTGATTTACCGATTACTTTTACATTACGAGCTTCTTCCAAGGCTTTTTGAGCTTGTCCACGGAAGTCCATGAAGGCTGCCCATGTATCCAAGATCTCTTCTTGGTTGGCAAAGGTTTGAGCTTCTGGCAATTCTGACAATTGAACGAAGTCTTCAGATTCAAACTCAAGATATGACCAGATTTCTTCCGCAGTGTGAGGAAGGATTGGCGTCAAGAGTTTGGTGATTTTAACAAGTACGTCATAGAAGACAGTCTGCATTTGACGGCGTTCGAGTGATTTGGCACCTTCGATGTAAACAACGTCTTTAGCGAAGTCAAGGTAGAAGGCTGACAAATCAACGTTGATAAAGTTCACCAAGGCCTTGTAGATTGTCAAGAATTCAAAGTTTGCGTAAGCATCACGAATGGTTTTAACAAGTTGGTTAAAGCGGATGGTCATGTACTTATCAACGGAACGTAGTTCATCGTAAGCGACTGCGTCCTGAGCTGGGTTAAAGTCAGAAGTGTTAGCAATCAAGAAACGAAGGGTGTTACGAATCTTACGGTAAGTTTCAGAGACTTGACTTAAGATATCCATAGAGATACGCACGTCGTTGCTTGAGTCCACACTTGTTACCCAGAGACGCAAGATTTCCGCACCAAATTGTTTTTCAACATCACTTGGAGCAATGGTATTTCCAAGAGATTTAGACATCTTCTCACCTTTACCATCAAGGGCAAAACCTTGTGACAAGATTTGTTTGTAAGGAGCAACGCCATGGTTAGCAACAGATGTGATAAGTGATGAGTTGAACCAACCACGGTACTGGTCAGAACCTTCAAGGTAAAGATCTGCTGGATATTTGAGTTCTGGACGGTTGACCACTACTCCATTCCATGATGAACCTGAGTCAAACCATACGTCCATGATATCTGTTTCTTTCTTGAACTCGCCATTTGGTGAACCTGGATGAGTAAATCCTTCTGGCAAGAGGTCCTTAGCATCACGTTCCCACCAGATGATAGAACCATGTTCCTCAAAGAGTTGAGCCACGTGCTCAATCGTTTCAGCTGTCATGATTGGCGTTCCATCTTCAGCATAGAAGATAGGAAGTGGAACTCCCCAAGCACGTTGACGAGAGATGACCCAGTCCCCACGGTCACGAATCATGTTGTAAAGGCGAACCTTACCCCATTCTGAGTGGAACTTCACTTTTTCAATTTCATCCAAGATTTCTTGGCGGAATTTAGATACAGAGGCAAACCATTGTGGCACTGCACGCCAGATGATTGGTTTCTTGGTACGCCAGTCAAATGGGTATGAGTGAGAAATTTCTTCTTGGGCAAGGAGAAGATTACCAAGTTTCTCGATAACCGTTGGCACAACCTTATCATAGAACTGGCCTTCAAAGTCAGGACCAGCATTTTCCATCATGATACCGCGTTCATTAACCGTTACTGCAACTTCAAGACCATTGGCAACACCGACATTGTAGTCGTCCTCACCAAAACCAGGGGCTGTATGGACGATACCTGTACCAGAGTCTGTTGTAACGTGGTCACCAAGGATCACCAGTTCATCTACTGCTGTATCCCATGGGTGAACTGTCACGATGTGGTTGAGTTCTTGACCACGATAAGTCGCCAAGACTTGGACATCAGTCCAACCAAATTTCTCAGACAGGCTGTTCAACAATTCTGAAGCAACCACAAACTTACGATCTTCACCAGCTGGTTGAACGACCACGTAATCAATATCAGCTCCAACAGTCAAACCACGAGAAGCAGTGATGGTGAATGGAGTTGTTGTCCAAACAACAATATACGTATCTGTATCTAACACACCTTTTCCATCTTTGACGCGGTTAGCATAGTAAAGGGAAGTTGAAACCAAGTCATGGTATTCAATTTCAGCTTCTGCAAGGGCTGACTCAGATGACCATGACCAGTAAACTGGCTTGGCACCACGGTAGATATAGCCTTTCTTAGCCATTTCACCGAAGACACGGATTTGAGCTGCTTCATAGTCTGGAGTCAAGGTCACATAAGGATTTTCCCAGTCACCAGAAACACCCAAACGTTTAAAGTCTTCGCGTTGTTTATCAACTTGAGAAAGAGCATACTCACGGCAAAGTTTCAAGTACTCAACCAAATCCATTTCTTTGCGTTTCACGCCTTGTTTTGCCAAGACTTGCTCGATTGGCAGACCATGTGTATCCCAACCTGGAATATAAGGTGCGTAAAATCCTGACATAGACTTAGAACGAACAATAATATCTTTAGAAATCTTGTTCATAGCGTGTCCAACGTGGATATTTCCGTTTGCATAAGGAGGTCCATCATGCAAGGTGAAATGCGGTTTTCCTTGGTTCAATTCTTGACGACGTTGGTAAAGTTTCGCTTCGTCCCACTCTTTTTGCCATAGTGGTTCTTTAGTAGGAAGTCCAGCACGCATTGGAAATTCAGTTTTTCCAAGATTTAGGGTATCTTTGAGTTTCATTATATCTCCTTTATTATATAGACAAATTAAAAACCACGAATCGCTAAAAAGGACGAAAATCGTGGTACCACCTTTGTTCGGAAAAAGACTTTGTCTTTTCCCCTCTTTTCCCGTAACGTGGGGAACGTCCAATCTTACTCTTTTCAGACTGGATTGCTTGAGAGGATAATCTGACCACTAGGGATTGCAGGACTCACACCGTCTCCTACTCGCTGGAAATATAGTTAGTCAGATCTTGTTCTCACATTTATTTCTTATAATATTGTAACGGATTCTTGTTGTGCTCCATGGCTAGTAGTTGAAGAAGCAGTTCCAGTTGCTGATGGCGATACTGAGAAATACTCTGTCACGATTTCTGAATCCTCATGTTGTGGCTCAACTGAATGAGACTGTATCTCTTCTACAACCGTATTGATGTCTAACACATGACTTTCCTCTTGACTGTTAGCCTGCTGAGCTTCAAACTCAGCTAATTCTTTGTTACCTGCTTCGATGCGGGCTTGTAACTCAGCCATTTCTTCAGGTGAAAATTGGCGAGTCACATCAATCGGCTCTTCTTCTGGTTGCGAAGGAACAGCTTCTCCCAAGACCTCACCTACGACTTCCTTGAAGGCTTCATCACTTGTTTGGAGATAAGTCGCAGTCGGACGAAGAATGTCTTCCCAATCTGAAGATTCGACAATTGCCAACTGGCTCTCAATCGTAGACTTGAGGCGTTGATGGAATACACGACTCTTGTTCTTCAACTCTTCTGTCTCAACAGCTACTTTCTTAGCATTATCTGTTGCCTGACGGAGGATTTCATTAGCCTTGTATTTCGCCTCTTCAAGGAGACGCTGGGCATCTTGCTCAGCCTGTTGAATAATATTGTTTGAGCGCTCTTGAGCAGCTTGCTTTACACGTTCAGCCGTATCTTGAGCAATCAAAACAGACTGGCTCAACGAATCCTTCATCTCATCAAAGTAAGATAAGCGCTCTTCTAAACTTCTAATGTGTCTTTCCATTTCGTGATTATTGCGGACTAAGTCCTCGTAATCACGAACAACAATATCAAGAAATTCATCTACTTCTTCTGGATCAAACCCTCTGAATTTCGTAGAAAAGGTTTTATCTTTAATTTCTAATGATGTAATTGGCATACTTTTCCTCACTTACTTAATAATAATTGGATAGTCAGTTTTATCTTATCCCTTTTAGTTTGCCCATTTTCTTTGACAATCTTCAGACGACCAAACTTTCTCACACTAATCAAATCCCCTACAGCTACTAGATAATCTAATTTTTCAACGGGGTGGTAGTTTACCTGAACAGATTTTTTCTCTATGAGTTGACTAGCCTGCTTTCTGGATAATTTCAAGGCACTTGATAAGAGGGCATCCAAACGAAAACTGGAAATCAAAATCTCTTGTTCTTGATAATTGATCTCAGATATGATTTTATCGGTGAAAGGACATTCCTCCAGCGACACAGGTAGCCTAGCAATCTTTTGTATCCCATCCTGAAACAGAGGGATAAAATCACGATTGACAAAAATCTGTGCTCTCTTTTCATCTACCAAGATATCACCAAAGAGCTTACGATCAATTCCTAGTTGATTGATGATTGTCCCCAAAATCTTTGAATGTGTTAGCTGTTCAAACCTACTTGGATAATGGATCTCTAGCAATGCCATTTCAAAATCTGACAGTGTCGGACTAAAATAGTCCGGATACAGAAGGACACGGACAAATTCCGTATGGATACATTCTCCGCTACTCACACAGCCCAGTTCATAGGTCCCAGCCAAAACCCTCAGTATCTGTTCCTGATGCGGGTTGACAAAAGCAGTGAGGACAGGAGCATAAGTATCTTCCACTCGCTTGATCCACTCTAATCCCTTATCAATAAAGGGAGCATCATCAAGGGAAAAGTGCTGGTAAATCGCTTTATTTGTCATCATAGTATCAACAAGAAACGAATCAAGCTGTCACCCAAAAAACGGACGATTAAGATTGCCAGCCAAATGGATAAATCCAAACCTCCAAATTGTAAAGGTAAACGGCGAAGTGGATCAACAATCGGTCTAATCAGCTTTTCCAGTAAACGTTCTAGTGAACTACCGTAAGAATTTGGAAACCAAGAGAGGAGTGCATAGATTAACAAAAGCAGGGAATAGATATTCACTGCATTTTGGATCAGACGAATCAGAAAAATCATTATTTCGCTCTACTTCGTTTAATATCAAAACCAAATTCCGCACTTTGAGAATCATCAGGCAACTTGATATCTTCAATATTCACAACCACATTGACTGGTGTCAACAAATACATTGTACTCGCAACTTTTTTCAAATTACCTGCCAAAACATGACGGGCACCGTCCAGATAGTCTAGACAACGACGAGCCTGAACCTCTGTCATGTACTGGAAGTCAATCAAGATACTTTCATTTCCAGCCAATAAATCCACAATCTCTGTTGCATCCTCATATTTTCTAGGATAACGAACATCAATCGTTACTTTTTCATCTGTACGATGACTTTGCATAGCCAATTCTTGTTGGCGAGCATGTAAGCGAGTGATGTTGGCATCTTTTGAAGTGGTTGATTGAAACTGCGCTGGCAGTTCTTTAGAAGCTAAACTCGATGAAGCAATCATCTGCTCATCCTGAGGTTGATAAGTCGCAGTTGTTTCTTCCCCATCTTCTGTAAAATAATCTATAAATTTATCAAATCTATCTTTTAAAGACATAGATCTCTCCTATTTAAAAAATGCTGTGCCAATTCGAACAAAGGTCGAACCAAATTGAATCGCTTCCTTATAGTCACGACTCATGCCCATGCTCAACTCTGTCATCGGCATATTAGGAATTTGTTTTTCTCTAATTTCTGCTTGCAGTTCCTGAGTTTTCTTGAAAATTTGTTTCAATTCATCAGAATCTGCCTCAAAAGGAGCCATGGTCATCAAACCAACATACTCAATCTGATCTAGCTGAGCCAAGTCCGGCAAAAGTTCTAGTAATTCTTCTTTGGAAAAACCGTGCTTGCTTTCTTCTCCTGAAATATTGACCTGTAGGAAACACTTGATAACATGATCTGTCCTCTTTTGAATCTCCTGTGCCAATTTCAAGGAATCTAAAGCATGAAAGTAATCCACAAAAGGGATTACTTCTTTGACCTTCCGTCTTTGTAGCGTTCCAATCAAATGCCAAGTGACGGGGAATTCTTTTAACGTCTGATATTTTTCTAAAAATTTATCAACACGATTTTCACCAATATGATGAACACCTAGGGGAAGCAGGGCTTCCGCTGTTTTTACGTTCACATATTTCGTCACTGCAATAATTGAAACAGAAGCTGGATCACGATTGGCTTCTCGGCTAGCTTCAGCAACCTGCTGAAAAACGAACTCTGTATTTTTTTTCAAATCCATTGATTAACGATTCTTGAAGAATGGAGGTGTGTCCAACTCATCTTCGTCCTGATAAGTCGGTGCTTCGAAACGTTCTACAGGTGATACGACTGAATCAGTTTGACGAACGATTGATTCACGACGCAAGTCCCAATCACCAAAAGCAGAAGATTGACTTGTTTCAAAGCGTCGTTGGCTTTGTTTTGGTAATTCTGCTGTATCTTCTAGGTCAAAATGACGATCAAAATTTTGAGGGTGCGATTGTCTTGAAGCTTCACGACGAGCCGCTTGTTTTACTGAAGAACCAACAACTTTTTCTACACGTTCTTGACGAACACCAGTCGCTACAACAGTAACACGGATTTCATCCTTCATGCTTTCGTCAATTGATGTTCCAAGCCAGATGTTTACACCTTGGCCAGCTGCTTGGTTGACGATTTCTGAAGCTTCTTCTGCTTCAATCAATGTTAAATCAAGACCACCAGTAACGTTGACGATGACATCCTCTGCACCATCGATAGTTGTTTCAAGAAGTGGAGAGTAAATTGCTTTACGAGCCGCTTCAACAACGCGTTCTTCACCACTACCGATACCGATACCCATAAGGGCATTTCCTTTGTTTGCCATTACAGTTTTCACGTCAGCAAAGTCAAGGTTGATCAAACCAGGGTTGGTAATCAAGTCTGTAATCCCTTGAACACCTTGGCGAAGAACGTTATCTGCTTCACTAAGAGCTTCAAGAAGCGGTGTCTTCTTGTCAACAATTTCAAGCAAGTTGTTGTTTGAAATGATCAATAGGGTATCTACATGTTCACGAAGTTCGTTGATTCCTTCTACAGCGTACTGACCACGTTTGCTTCCTTCAAAGCCAAAAGGACGTGTCACAACACCAACTGTAAGGGCACCAAGATCTTTAGCAATACGTGCAATAACAGGGGCAGCTCCTGTACCAGATCCACCACCCATACCAGCAGTGATAAAGACCATGTCTGCCCCGCTAATCGCTGCTGTCAATGCTTCTTCGCTTTCTTCAGCAGCCTTACGACCAACCTCAGGTCGACCTCCAGCACCCAAGCCACGAGTCAACTTTGGTCCGAGTTGGATAACTGTTTCAGCTTTTGTACTGCTTAAGGCTTGTACGTCTGTGTTCGCCGCAATGAATTCTACGCCTGAAACACCTTCGTCGATCATGCGGTTAATAGCATTACCACCGCCTCCACCGACACCAATTACTTTAATAACTGCACCTTGAGCAGCTGCTGTATCAAATGAAAATGTCATAATTTCTTTTCCTCTTTTATTCATCAAACATGCTTCCGATCAAGCTACGGAAACGGTCTGTTAATTTCGGTTTATCTTGAGAACTTGCTTGGAATTCGTCTCTTGGAGCAAGGCCACTGTCAGGTGTGATTTCAGTTGCTGCAGTAGCTGGTTGCACTGGAGTTGATTGTATAATCGGTGTCACACTTTGATTTGAAACACCAAAATTAATTGGTTTTTGACGAAGGAATTCATCTCCTCTGACTGCCTTTTGAGCCAGAAGATTCACTTCTGTCAATTTACCTGCGAACTCAGACAAGCTGATCACATGGGCAAAAGCAGGGTTGCGAATTCCCACTTGATTTGGCACATAGAGTTTCACTCGAACACCAAACACCTCTTGCGCCAATTCGACAACTCCTGGTAAAATCGCATTTCCGCCGATCAGAACGATACCACCTGGTAGATCCAACAAGTGTCTTCTGTCTAACTCCTGTTTAATTTGATCAAAAATATGTTTGATACGTGCTGAAATAATTTCTGCTAAGTAACTTTCTGTCACTTCAACGGGCTCTACTTCACCAATGACTTCAACTTGGAAAGTCTCGTTACTTGCTAGTGGAACATAAGCTTCACCATAGTTGAGTTTCAAACTTTCTGCGATTTTTTGGGAAGTTTTTAAGACTTTGGAAATGTCTTTAGTGACATATTCTCCACCTTCTTGATAAATATTTGTAAATTGCAATTCTTGATTGCGAATGGTTGCAACTGTAGTCTGTCCACCACCCATATCAATCACTGTCGCGCCAAACTCACGTTCTCCCTCATTAAGAACTGAATTTACAATCGCTAATGGTGAGATGATGACGTTGTCAACATGAATTCCCACACGCTCCACGGTTTTACGAAGATTATGAAGGATAGTGCGAGGTCCTGTGTAAAGCAAACCACGCATTTCCAAACGCACCCCCATCATCCCACGAGGGTCACGAATACCTTGGAAGCCATCTACGATAAATTCTTCTGGAATGAAAGTAATCACTTCACGATCAGGCGTCATGCTCTTAGTCAAAGCTGATTTGACAACATTCTCTACGTCTTGATCTGTAATTTCTTTTGTATCTGATGTTACAGGAATCATTCCTTGAGTTGGTTCAACCTGCAAGAGATTTGCTGGTAAACCAACATTGACAGACTTGATTGAAATTCCTGCCTTCTCTTCTGCCTGGGAAATTGCGGATTTAATTGCTGAAGCAGCAGCCTCAATATCAACGATAATCCCGTCTTTGACACCTTTACTCTTGGCATTGCTAACGCCAATTACATTTACTTCACCATCTCTATGTTCGGCAACCAGCACTTTGATGGAGCTAGTTCCGATATCTAAGCCTGTAAAAAAACCATCTCTAGTCATTACATTGCGTCCTCTCTGTCTTCCAAGTTTCTCACTTCTATTTTCAATAACTGTGACGAGACACAGCTATTCACAAAATATTATAACACAAAAAATCCAATCGTGCTTAGTTTTTCATAAATTTCCTCTAGGTTTTTTGTAAAAGTCTTTTAAACAATTTTTCTCAGGAGCAATCATTATTTTTATATCCTTACAGCTATATTTTGCATATTTAATCAAAAAAAGAGAAGGCCTTTTTAAGCTTTCTCTTGAATCATTTTTTCTGCTCTTTGTTGCAAAAAGACCTCTAGTACTTTTGCAGTCAAGCTGATAGCTGCTACCAACACACTGGACACGATGATGTAATTCGCCAATAGTCCGTGATTCCCCACTAGTGGTGGTTTATTTAAAAAACCATAATCCCCACCTACAACCAAGTTGACAACTCCTATCAAGGCATTTAGAGAAAATGTAATCACTGTCACATTCTTCAAATTGAGCAGGGAAGCTTCATAATTCTTAAACAAGTATAGGAGCGCATTCCCCAAAAGTGCCACATGCCCGATGATAAAGGACAGGATGGTCACGTGTGGAAACGGATAAGGGTCAAAGAGTGGGTATGCCAGAGCTGCAGTTGCTCCAAAGGTTCCTAGAAGTGCAAAGTATTGCTTGTACTTGGAAGTCCCTGGAATCAAGAGCATAACAAACATGGCGATACGGCAATGATAGAAAGGCAAACTTTCTGATAAGGGCATTTGATTGCCCCAATACCAGCTATACAGAACAATCAGTTGAAGAGACTGAAGGATCTGAATGAAGCGCTGGTAAGCCACCTTGTCGCGGTAACGATAAGAAATATAGAAAGTAATAGCCAGTAAACATAACAAACCAATATACCAGTGGAGTTCAAACTGGGGCGGTTCTGATATCTGTGTGGTAAATAATTGTTCCCACAAATTCATATTCTATTCCTCGTTCATCTAGCCAGAGCAGTAGAAAGTTCACTGCCCTAGTTTTTATTTTTTGAAAAAACTTGATTCTATGACATGCATAGAACACTTGCGTCTTAAATTCGCAACCTATTATATCATTTGTATCGCAGAAATGCATCTTACAAACACCCTTTTTTGATTTGCAGATTTCTCTAGCATAACCTAATCAATATATTGGTCTCTTTGTCCTTTATAAACCTGCCAAAGAATCTCCATTTGTTCCTTGGTAATGCGTTTTTCAGATAAGGCTGGCAATTGGTTAATGGCAAAAAATTGAAGCTCAGCAATTTCTTGATTCTCTTGAAATCGTCCCTCAATGAGTTGGCATTCAAACACAAACTTTGCATATTGTTTGCTCTGTAGTTGGAAACGATTGGTGTCAAAAACTGCAAGTAACCTTTCAGCTTTTGCTGTAAAACCGGTTTCTTCTTCAATTTCCTTAAGAATATTTTCGGTTGGAGAATAGCCGACCTCACCAAAGCCACCTGGCAAAGACCAGCTATCCTCTCCTTGTCCCCTAACCAGACAAATCTTTTCATCCTCAACAATCCAAGCACGGACGTCCATCAGAGGAGTTGCATAAGCACCAGTTGGTCTCAGGAGCTCTGTTACTTCCTCTTGCTTTAGTTCTGTAGTTTCTCTCAAAATATCAGATAAGATCGCACGTAAGTCCTCGTATCGCTCACAGTCAAAAGGATCTTTTGTGAAGGTTAATCCAGTATCCGTAATGGCTAGCATTCTTTGCAGATACTTGGTAAAATCACTTGCATTCATTTTCTAAACTTTCTACCAACTTAGCTAGATTCATGGAGTTAGAGCCTTTGAGCAGAATTTGGTCGTTCGTACCAAGGCTTGCCTTAACCTGCTTGACAAGACCTTCAAATTGGTCCTCGTCGGCTGTTTTTTTGAAGTAATAAACGTGGCCGATTGGGAACATTTGACTGGCCAGTTGGGCCAATTCAGCAATGTCTTCCCCGTAGAAAATAACCGTATCAAGCACATCGGGCGAGAGGCTCAAAATCATCTGGTTATGGAGTTGGACAGACTGGTCTCCAAGTTCTTTCATATCTGCCAAAACCGCAATTTTCTTGCCACCTTCATTAGCTGGAATAGCAGAGAAAGTCTCTAAAATTAGCTTCATAGCAGTTGGATTGGCATTGTAAACATCTGACAGAATATCTGCTCCGTTGGCAGCTTTCTTCCACTCGGTACGATTACGGGTCAATTCTAGGTTCTGAAAGGCCTGATGAATCTGTTCCTCTGAAACTCCTTCTTGTAGGGCAACATAAGATGCAATCATAGCATTGGTGGCATTGTACTTACCTGTCACTGGCAAATCGAGGGCTTGTTCCAAGAAATTGGCCTTAAAGGTCAGACTATCCTTGCGTTCGACCAAGTCTGTGATTTCCAATTCTGCCCCTTGCCCAAAACGAACCACCTTTTTATCAGCTGGCAAGTAGTCCTCTACAATGGAGTCGGCTGGTGCCAAAAGCAAAGAACCTGAAGCCATACCATCTGCAATTTGCATTTTTCCTTTGGCAATCTCTGAACGGTCTTTGAAAAAGGCCAAATGAGCTTCTCCAACCAAGGTCACGATGGCTGTCTTAGGATGAGCCAATTCAGACAAGAGATGAATATCTCCCAAGTGGTCCTGCCCCATCTCCAAGACCAACTTTTCTGTTCCCTCAGGCATGTGGAGAACTGTGTAGGGAAGGCCAATCTCGTTATTGTAATTGCCCTGAGTTTTGTAGGTCTTGTAGGTTGTTGATAGCAAGTGCGCTAACATATCCTTGGTCGTTGTCTTGCCATTTGAACCCGTAACAGCAAATACATCAACTGCCGTTTTTTCAAGATAGTAGGCTGCGAGGGTTTGAAAGGCAGACAACACATCGTCTACTAGAATGTAGGGATGATTTGCAACCTCTTTCTCAGACAAGGTTACTGCTGCACCATTTTCAAAAGCTGTTTCGATAAAATCATGGCCATCACGCGCACCCTTGAGCGGAACAAACAAATCTCCAGCAGTGATTAAACGACTGTCAAACTCAGCCTTTTCTAACTGAACATCTGCAAAGAGACTAACATCATTTTTAGCTCCAACAGCTTGGGCGACTTCATGTATTGTTAATTTCATTTCTACTCCTTTAAAAAGGGTTGAAGTCCGAGAACTCTAATCACCTAGCAGTGATGGTTCTGACTCCTACCCTCTCTTTCATTTTTATAGCAAATGGGCTTCGCGCTTGTCAAAGCTTTCCTTTGCAAGGTCAACCAAACGCTCAATTAGTTCTGGGTAGCTGATTCCCATATTGTCCCAAAGTAGTGGATACATAGACCACTGGGTGAAACCTGGCATGGTATTAAGCTCGTTTAGGAAAATCTCGCCCTGATCTGTATAGAAGAAATCGCAACGAGACAGACCAAGACCACCAATCGCACGGAAGGCTGTTTCAGCATTTCGACGCATGACAACTACCACATCATCACTAATCTTGGCTGGGATGTCCATGGTAATCTTGTTATCGATATATTTGGCATCATAGTCATAAAAGGCAACATCCTTGACCACTTCACCTGGCAAAGTGCTCTTGACATCGTAGTTGCCCAAGAGACCAACCTCAATTTCGCGCGCATTCACCCCTTGCTCAACCAAGACACGGCTGTCATATTGGAAGGCAAGTTTCAATGCTTGACGGAGTTCCTCTTGATTTTCAGACTTAGAAATACCGACACTAGAACCCATGTTTGATGGCTTAGTAAAGACTGGATAAGTCAATTTTTCCTCAACTTCAACGATTTTAGAGGTTACATCATCGCCTTCAACGATGGCCACATAAGGAACTTGGGCAATCCCTACAGATTCCAAAACCCGCTTGGTCGTGATTTTGTCCATAGCAAGGCTGGATGACAAGATATTACAGCCGACATAAGGCATTTTCAAGATTTCCAAGAATCCTTGAACAGAGCCATCCTCTCCCATCGGACCGTGAAGAACTGGAAAGACTACTGCACCTTCTTCATAGATGGCACTTGGCGCTATTTTCTTGTCCCAGTCAATAGTCGCATTGGTCATGAGACGATCCTCTTGACCTGGAGTCTGGCTAAATTCTTGCGTTTTGATAAAGTCACCTGACTGACTAATAAAGAAAGTCTTGACTGTGAAACGGTCGTAGTTGACCGCACGCATAACACTTTCAGCTGAAAGGACAGAGACTTCACGCTCTGCACTCCGCCCACCGTATAAAAGAATAATCGTTTGTTTCATATTACTGTCCTATTTTCTAATAGAATACTCGCACCTTAGTATATCATATTTGCTTCTTTTTTGAAACTTGAACATGGTACTGGTAGTAAAGAAATATAAAAAGAGACCGATAACGACAAACTCGGTCTCTCCGTTCTTGCATAAATGAATTGAGTTCGTAAATTTTTTTACTCCTACAACTCTGTTCGATTTTCAATAGCTCGTAAGAGTGTGACTTCATCCGCATACTCGATATCTGCTCCCACGGCCAGGCCTCGTGCTAGGCGAGTCACCTTGATACCAGCTGGCTTGAGGAGACGAGAGAGGTACATAGATGTCGCTTCCCCATCAGCCGTCGCATTGGTTGCCACGATCACCTCTGAAACCTCACTATCCATGAGACGGGTCATGAGACTCTTGAGATTGATATCATCTGGACTGATGCCATTCATCGGAGAAATGAGGCCATGCAAGACATGATAGAGTCCGTGGTATTCTTGGATGTTTTCCATAGCTGCAACATCGCGACTATCTTCTAGCACTAAGATGGTTGTCTGGTCTCGAGTCGGGTCCGTACAGATCGAGCAAGGATCATCATCGGTCAAACGACCACAGATGGAACAATAGGTCAATTCCCGTTTGGCAGACAGTAGGTTTTTGGCAAATTCATTGACATCGTCATCAGACATCCCAATGGTATAGAAGGCTAGACGGGTAGCCGTTTTGATCCCGATACCTGGTAACTTTGAATAGCTATCAATCAGCTTGGCAATAGGTGTTGGATACAGCATATGTTCCTTTCTAATTCATTGGATGGTGTTTGTTATAAAGATTGATAATGTCGCGTGCAATCGAAGGTCCGACACCGTTTGTAAGGTTGGTGTTATGAGGAAAGACGACTGCAACCGCAATCTGTGGATTTTCGGTTGGTGCATAGGCAACTGCGTTGGTATTGTTGGCTTTTTGACCGCCATTAACATAACTTTCGGCAGTACCTGTCTTTCCACTGATGGAAACGGCTGCGCCATTTGAAAAGGCACGACCAGTTGTCAGAGCGCTCGTTCCATGAGAAACTTGATAGAAACCTTGTTGCAAGATAGCCATATCTGCTTCTGAGATATTAACCTTGTTCATTTCCTTGGTAGCTGTTTCTTGAACTAGACTACCTAAGCCACCTTGGTCATTGTTTCCATAAACCCCTTCAACGATGTGGGGAGCCAATCGTACGCCGTTGTTTGCAATGGTCGCGACATACTGGGCTAACTGCATAGGTGTGTAGTTGTCAAACTGACCAAAGGCATTATTTAGATAGTTGGCCAAATCAAATTCTTTTGGTATAAATCCTGTTGATTCATCTGGAAGATCAATCCCTGTTGAAGCTCCGAGTCCATATTCCCCGAAGGTTGATCGCAATTTGCCCATTGCTGTCTCTAGTTGACCCGTCGCTACCATCATATTGGGTTTATAGGTCTGTCCCATTATTCCCAGAGCTGTTTGCACCATGTATGTATTTGAAGAATATTCCAAGGCTTCAACCGCTGTGATAGGAAAAGAACCGTAGGACAAGGTATACCATGAATTGATCGGAGCCGAACCTTGGAAAACAATCGGCTGATCTGTCAAAGTTTGATTTCCTGACAAGACCCCATTTTCCCAACCAGAGCTAAGGGTTGCCGCCTTGACAACAGAACCTGGCACAAAGACGTTAGTGACTGTACCTAGAGAGTCTGAGCTCAGTTTGCCTGATTCAACATCATGCTTGACACCTGACATAGCTAGAACTGCACCGGTTTTAGGATTGAGGGCTACAGCGTAGACTCCTTCAGAGTATTTGGCTCCACCGTTACCCAACTCCGAGTTGAAGTAGCTCTTGAGTAGATCATCCACACCATTCTGGAACGCTAGGTCAACCGTTAACTTGATATTGTTTCCTTTGCTTCCTTCTTCGACATTTTCTACACTTTCCATATTTCCGTGTTTGTCGAGGTGGATTTCTTTGACGGAGCGTTTGCCTTGGAGAACATCTTCATATTGCTTTTCAAGATAGGAAGTTCCCACTCGGTCATTGAGAGAATACCCTTTTTTAAGATAGGCATCGACTTCCTCTGCTGGAAGACCTGATTTTTCACTTGATACACTACCTACAATTGAAGACAAAGAAGTGTCTAGGACTTTTCTATCCCATGAGGTTGAAATACTGATACCTGGTAATTCCTTGGACGCTGATGCAACGAGAGCAACTTGGGTATCATCTAAGGCATCCGTAGAAATGGTTCCCGTCGCAAAATTTTCAACGGCATTGAGCTGACTAAAGAGATAGATCTCCTTTTTCTGGTCATCTGTATAATTGAGTTGACTCGCATCAATACTTTCAACCGCATTATTGTAGAGAGTCGCTTCTGATAAGCGATTTCCATCTGAATCTAGACGTTTATCACTTGGCAAGGATTCGACTGTTTTTTTGTAAACGTCCTGGTCCGCTAAGTAGTAGTCTGCAATCTGACGGTCTGTCAGATTAGGGGAGGTTACATTCACATATGTGAGAAGTTTCTTGGCTGTCTCCTTCAATTCTGCTGCTGTCATTTTGTTGTTTCGGGTGAAAGAAACAACTTGCTTGACAGTGTTTTCTACCAAGGGTTTCCCTGCTGCATCATAAATCTGCCCTCGAGCTGAACTGGTTGTCACCCTAGTCTGGCTGGCTGATGCCAACTTTGCTTCATAGAAATCTTTATTCAGTACCTGCATGTATAACAATCGACCGATAATGGTCATAAACAGCAGGATAACAATGGCAAACAGTAAATTAAGCCGAATCGGAATCGAATGGCTATTAAATTTTCTCATACAACTAAGACTCTTTTCTAGAAAAATTTCCGATTTTCACCTTCATTTTCAGCTAAAATAATAGAGCAAACGGGTGAAGCTCAGTACATTTCATTGTACCATATTTTACGGAGAAACTCTTGGAAAAGTCGAAGCATTTTTTGACTTTTAACTGAAAATGCCTTTTTATTTAGTTATCCTAACTTCTATGATATAATGATGTTAATAAGCAGGCAATCGTCAACTTTTAAGAGTTTGACTCATGAAAAGGAGCTCCATGAAAAAGCAGGATATCGCAACTATTATTGATCTTCATTTTGAAGAATTAACAGAGTTAGAGCAGGAAATCGCTCGCTATTTTTTGCAGGTAGATACGATTGTGGATGATCTATCATCGCAACAGGTTACTCAAAAACTGCATGTTTCCCAAGCTGCTCTTACCCGTTTTGCAAAAAAATGTGGCTTTACTGGCTATCGAGAATTTGTCTTTCAATACCAGCACCAGGCTAGTAAACCGGACACTCATTCGCACAAACACAGTCCTTTGACCAAACGTGTTTTACGAAGCTACAGTACCATGCGAGAACAAACACAGGATTTGATCGACGAAGAACAACTGGAACGAGTTGCCCAGCTAATCGATGACGCTGAACGAGTTTACTTTTTTGGAACGGGAAGTTCTGGTCTGATTGCCCGTGAGATGAAACTCCGTTTTATGCGTCTAGGTGTTGTCTGTGAAGCTTTGACCGATCAGGATGGCTTTGCATGGACGACCAGTATCATGGATGAAAACTGTTTGGTACTTGGCTTTTCCCTATCAGGCACTACCCAATCCGTCCTCGATAGTTTGTTGGATGCCAAGGAAATGGGGGCTAAGACCGTTCTCTTTACCAGCGCTCCAAACAAAAATAGTCAGGCTTATACCGAAACAGTCCTCGTCGCAAATCATAGCCAATCTTCTTACATCCAGCGTATTTCCGCTCAGCTCCCTATGCTCATTTTAATAGATTTGATTTATGCCTACTTTTTAGAAATCAATCGCGAGAGCAAGGAAAAAATCTTTAACAGCTATTGGGAAAATAAAAAACTCAACGGCTATTGTAGACAAAAACGCGTTAGAAAATCCTAGTTTGGCTCAACCAAACTAGGATTCTTTTGTTTTAATACTCTTCGAAAATCTCTTCAAACCACGTCAGCGTCGCCTTACCGTACTCAAGTACTGCCTACGACTAGCTTCCTACTTTGCTCTTTGATTTTCATTGAGTATAAAATGATAATTGGCTAATAGGTGGTCTTTCCTATTTTTCCCTTTGTGCTGATGCTTTTTTATCTGCGTTTTTCAATTCTTCCTTAAATTCTCCTTTCTGTTTTTGAATGTTTGACAACAAAAAGGAAGTATCGGCTATTTGCTTTTACTTCCTCTCTTTAATTTTATTTAATTGTTTTGCTTCGACAAACTGAGATTTAAATTTTAACCCTTCAGGAACATAAATGAGCTATTCTCCTGAGGTACGTTCTATAATATCATAGTTTAATACAAAGTGTAGCGATATAGTCATTTCCATACCGTGATAATCGATGTCTTTTGTCACATGATTCATAAAAATCGATCATAGCGAGACCATTTTTTAGTTGTCCTCTAATCTGATTTTCTAAGGTATGGCTAAATTCATATCCATATTCTGGATTGATGGTGATTTCGCCTTCCTCTTCAAGCTCTCTTGAATTAAAAGGTAGTGAAAACTTTAAAAGTAATTCCTCATCGGGTTTGTCCCATACAATGTCAGCATTATACATATATATCCAAGGATTCATAAATCCGACCATTAACAGTCCACCCTTTTTCAATACTCGAGCGGCTTCTTTATACATGTTTTCTAAATCTTCTATATATACATTTGAAACTGGATTAAAAACAATATCAAAAGTTTCATCTTCAAATGGAAAAGGTTTTGTCATATCGCCTTGAACGGTATTGATCTTTAAGCCTTCTCTTTTAGCAACCATCTCGTCTCTTTCTAATTGTGATGTAGAAAAATCCATGATGGTGACATCATAACCTTTTGCAGCAAAAACGGGACCCTGCTGACCACCACCACAAGCTAAACCTAATATCTTTTTTCCCTTGGCTTTTTCAAACCATTCTGTTGGAACTTTTTTTCCAACAGTTAAGGCAACAGAAATTGGATGTTTTCTAGCTTCTTCTAATTCTTCATGTGTCAACGGCTCAGTGTAGTCATTTTTTACATTATTCCATCTATCTTCATTTAATTTTATATAATTACTCATCTTACAATCTCCTCGTAATTTTATATGATTTCGACTTCAGGTGAATAGGTTGCCATTACAGTTTTATCACCTCTACAAATTCTAATTTGTCAATTCTCATCCATCTCATTATATCACTTTTCCACATTTTCTCATTTACTCAAGCTAAATATCAATTCAATGGATGATAGAATTGCTCTCTCCTTAACTTCTCATGCAAGTCGGTTATTTTCTCCTAGTTTCTCACGATTACCTCCTTTGGCTCAAATTTTTCATCAAAAAAAGAATTAAGCAAAACAGTTTTCACTCAAGTAGTGACTAAGTGTTTTTCTTAATTCTATAGCTCCAAACTAGGATTGTTTTGTTTTGAAATGATAATAGGCTCCCAACATCCCTGCTGTGTTTTGGTGATGGGCAAATTCTAATCTCGTCTTTTCAGCTAGGCTTGGTACCAAGGCCGCCTTCAAGGCTGTGCGGATCTTTGGTTTGAGGATAGCCTCTTGCCCCATGATACCGCCACCGAGAATGACCACTTCTGGATTGGCAACATAGCAAATATTTGCCAGACCTTTTCCAAGGTAATCTACCATGCGGTCAATACCTGCCATACAGATCTTGTTTCCTTCGGTAGCTTCCTTGAAAATGCGTCGGCCATTCCACTGATCAACTGAATCACCATGAGCTGCTGCTACATACTCCACCAAAGCTGTCGTAGAAGCCAAATCTTGGAAAGTCCCATCCTGCATATGCATGTAACCGACTTCGCAGGCTGAATTGCTAAATCCATGGAAAACTTTCTCATCCATAATCAAGCAACCACCGATACCTGTTCCAATGGTCAAACAAAGTGTCACACTCGCTCCCTTGCCTGAACCAGATACTGCCTCAGCAAGACCTGCACAGTTGACATCATTTTCAATTTCGCAAGGAATATTAAAGCTAGTCTCGATTTCCTTCTTGAACTGGGTTCCTGCATAGTTAGGGATTTGAGGTCCCGCATAGAAAATTTCCCCCTTATCAGGATCCACCATTCCTGCAGAAGAAATGGCAACACCTGCTACTGGGCCTTTTTCTAAATAGCTGGCTACGATATCTTTTGTCTTTTGTAAGATATGAGGTCCACCCTTATGCGCCTCGGTTGGCATTTCATGCGATTCAACAAGTTGGCCTTCTTGGTCAATCAAACCATATTTGATGTTGGTTCCACCGATATCAATTGCAACGTAGTGTGTCATAAATACCTCCTTATGGATTAGAGGAAGCGCTCCTTGGTTTCACGAATCAAGGCTGCTGCTGCTTCTACAACTGGTCGATCTTCTTCAGTCACTGGTGTCAATGGTGAACGAACTGATCCAATGTTAAGTCCTTCATTGATCTTCAAGACTTCTTTGATGACACCGTACATATTTCCATGTGCAGCAGTCAATTTACCAATGATTGCGTTGATAGCGTATTGCAATTCACGCGCTGTTTCCAAATCTTTCTTAGCAATCAACTCATTAAGTTTCAAGAAGAGTTCTGGCATAGCACCATAAGTACCACCAATACCAGCTTTGGCACCCATGAGGCGACCACCTAGGAATTGTTCATCTGGACCATTAAAGACGATATGGTCTTCTCCACCAAGGCTGACAAAGGTTTGGATATCTTGAACTGGCATAGAAGAGTTCTTAACACCGATAACACGAGGATTCTTCAACATTTCAGTGTAGAGACTTGGAGTCAAAGCAACACCTGCCAATTGAGGAATATTGTAAATCACGTAGTCTGTGTTTGGAGCTGCAGCACTGATATCATTCCAGTATTTGGCAACTGAGTATTCTGGCAAGCGGAAGTAAATCGGTGGGATTGTTGCAATGGCATCTACACCCAAGCTTTCCGCGTGGCGAGCAAGTTCCATACTGTCTTTGGTATTGTTGCAAGCTACGTGAGCGATGATAGTCAATTTCCCTTTGGCAACTGCCATGACTTCTTCCAAAATCAACTTGCGGTCTGCCACACTTTGGTAGATACATTCACCAGAAGAACCATTGACATAGAGACCTTGAACTCCCTTATCAATAAAGTATTGAACCAAGGCACGCGTACGCTCTGGACTGACTTCTCCTTGATCATCATAACATGCGTAGAAGGCTGGAATGACACCTTCGTATTTTTTCAAATCTGACATAGATTTTCTCCTAAGATTTCTTTTTTCTGCTGAGAGCAGTTCTATTTTTTTACAAGTTTAGTATACACCTTGTGAAAATCGCTTTCAATATCTTGTATACACTTAGATTTTAGTTTCTACCTGTATTTTAGAAACTGTAACGATTGAAAGTAGTTTCAGAAACACCTCATCCTACTGGTATTTGGCGAAAATTTTCTCCATCAATCCTGCTTGGAGAAAGACTAGCAAACCAAAACCAAAGAGGATAAAGGCTGACCCACCCAAAAGGAGAGTGAAGGCGGACAGATAGAGAACCATCACTATGAGAAAGAGAATGGCTAGCATGAGGAAGAACCAAGGAAAGTTAAAACTTGCCAAGATAAGCCCTTTTTGCAGCACTTCTTTCCAAGACAAATCATAGCGCGCAGCGATGGGATAACTAGCTAGCATCACCAGAGTGAGGAAGATGAGAATCCCCAAACAAATTGCTTTCACAATCTGGAAAGGCAAAGCTGTCTGGCCCCAGAAAAGATAGAGGTCTAGAAGGCTTAATAACACAATGCCCAACTCTAACAGACCTAACTGAAGCCCCAGTTTCAGATTTTGCTTGAAAGCTCTTAGATAGGTTCTGAAAACTGGAACTCGTCTGCTTCTCTTAATCTCAAACATGGTTTCATAGAGGCTGATTTTCGCCACTCCAATCGTCACAATGGGCAAACAAGAGACGACAAAAAGAAGATTGACTGTCACGATATCCAAGACCTTCTCACTGAAACGCATGAGAAAATTATCTGTATCAAATGCTGCCTTGATAAGGCTTACTCCTTTTTGTGCCATGTTTGCTCCTCCTGATTCTTTTAATCAATCAAAATTTTAAAGAGATATTTGCGAACCTTCTCTTCCATCCCTGCATAGCCATTTGGCTGATGCGGTTCTCCTGGGAAGAAAATCGCAAAATTGTGATAGCCCAACAAGAGTGGGTATTTTTCATGACAATGGACAAAGCCAATGTCACTCGCTTCGTCGAATGCTACTGCCTCATCTTTGATACGTGAACCGTAGCTCGAATATTCATGTCCTTCTACCAGCAAATGCAAGTCTGCATAGTTCTTATGGTGCTCAAATTGATCATTTTCAGCTTGATTAAGGACATTTTCCTGAACAACTAGAAAGACCTTATCCCCGTCAATCTCATACTTACCGAGTTCAAAAGAATCCTTACGGTGCTGATAGAGATAGTCGATAGCCTTGTCTAGATTGTGATGGATTCCCTTGTAAAAGGCGATGTTTTTCAAATCGTCAAAAATCATACTGTTTCCTTCGTTTCTGATAGATAACTAAAATCATAAATTAAGTTGATAAGTGTCTGACAAAACTTCACGAAGTAACTGCATACTCTCCATTTTGTAGACACTTATAACTCTATATTCTCTTATACTCAACGAAAATCGAAGAACAAACTAGAAAGCTAACCGCAGGCAATACTTAAGTATGGCAAGGTGGTGCTGGTGTAGTTTAAACTCGATTTTCGCAAGTATTATCCTTTAACAGCTCCCATAGTAATACCCTGTGTGAAGGATTTTTGGAAGACAAGGAAGACTGTTACGATTGGCACGGCTGCAAGAGCTGCACCCGCCATAATCAAACCATAGTTGGTTGCCATTTCGGCCTGCATGGTCGCAACCCCGAGTGAGATGGTCAAGTTTTGACGTGAAGTCAACATAACCAACTGCATAAAGTAGTCGTTCCAAGTATTGATAAAGGTAAAAATCGCAAGAGCTGCAAATCCTGGTTTCACGATAGGGAAGGCTACGCTCCAGAAAGTACGAATCTCACCACAACCGTCGATTTTAGCTGATTCAAGCAATTCTGTCGGGATATTTTCGCTGAATTGTTTCATAAGGAAGACCCCAAATGGCCATCCGATCAAAGGCAAGATCACTGCCCAGAGAGTATCGTGAATTCCCATGAAGTTGACGATACGTACCAATGGTACAAGGACAACTTGTTTTGGAAGTGCCATGGCAGCGATAAAGACTGCAAAGAGGATGCGTTGACCATAGAAACGTTTTTTAGCCAATACATAACCTGCTAGAGAAGAGGTTGCACAGACTAGGAACATGGTTACTAGTGAGATAAATACAGAGTTCCACATCCACTGCATAGCAGGGTTTTGCACCATGAGTTGTTGGAAGTTCTCCATGGTTGGCATTTTAGGGAACCACTGTGGCGGAATCATAATGGTATCAGGCTGTGATTTGAAAGCCCCTGTCAAGATCCAGTAGAATGGAAAGATGAACAGTACGGTCAACAAGAGCAAGATAATCGTTGAAATAACAGTGAAAGCTGTTAAAGGTTTCTTTTGTGTAGATTGCATAACTGTCTCCTTTCTTTAGTATTCTACGTCGTTTCCGAGGATCTTGAATTGAGCAAAGCTGACAATGGCAATCATCACTGCCAAGAAGACACCGATGGTATTTGCATAGCCGTACTCTGTCAATTGGAAGGCTTTTTCGTAAAGGTAGTACATCAAGGTACTTGTTGAGTAGTTTGGGCCACCAGATGTCAAGAGCTGAATCAAGGCGAAACATTGGAATGAGTTGATGGTTGTGATGATTGCGATGTAAAGAGTTGTTGGAAGAAGGCTAGGCCATTTGATCTTCCAGAAGACTTGAAACTCAGTCGCACCGTCTACACGCGCTGCTTCAACAAGTGAGTTGTCAATATTCCCCATGGCAGCGATATAAAGGATAATCGGTTGACCAACAGATGTTGTCAAAAGGATAATCATAATCGCTAGCAAGGCCCAGTTTTTGTCACCCAGCCAAGAAATGTTTTGGCTGATGATGTGGCTTGACTTAAGGACAAAGTTTAGAATCCCTGATAGGGGGTCATAGATCCATTTCCATACAACCGTTACGGCAACACTACCTGTAACTACAGGAAGGAAGAAGACGAAACGATAGAAAGAACGGGCAATGGCATTTTGATGATAGGTTTGAGATGCTACAAAGAGCGAGAAGAGAACCACAATCGGTACTGATCCAATAACTAGGATAACGGTATTGATCAAAGACTTAGTAAAGACAGGGTCTTTAAACATACGAATGTAGTTGTCCAAGCCAACAAACTCAAAGCTGGTCATGGAGTAGTTAAAGAAACTTGTAATGAATCCCATAATCATAGGAGCCAAGACAAAGATAACAAAGAAGAACAATACTGGTGCTAGGAAAGCATAGGAAATCACTGTTTCCCGCATACGAATTTTATTGACTTTCACAGTCGGCACCTCTCTTTCAAATAGAATAGTTTTTGATTTTCTTGAACTGTTTTAAAACCAAAATGAAATTTTTTAAGATTCGCTTATGTAAGAACTTCATTTTAATTTCGTGACAGTTCCTACCATTTCAAACAAAAGTCCCCCTTTTCTTACACCGTAGTGCTCAGGGAAAAGGGGGGAATCAATCTGACTTAGTGCTTATTGTTTTGTAGCTTTTTTGATGGTTTCGTTAGCTTTATTAGTGAAGGCTTTCAAAGCATCCGCTGGTTTTTCGTCACCATTTGATACAGATTGCAACATTGGGAACCAAAGTGTTCTCATTTCAGCAAATCCATCGATAGTATTGTAGTATGGTGAGTAGTATTTAGTCCAGCCACTGATTGTTTCCATACGTTTGTCTTCATAAAGTTTGCCAAATGAAGTACGAACTGGGAAGGCACCTGTACGAACTACGTCTTTAGGACCCCATTCTTTGTCATCTGCGATGAATTGAACGAATTTCTTAGCAGCTGCGACTTTCTTATCGTCTTTGTTGTTAAATACTGCAAATCCATTTACAAGGTATTCAAGAGATGGTTTACCAGAGTCTGATGGGAATGGTACTTCTACCACGTCTACCTTACTTGCTTCCAAGAGTTTCGCTTGGATACCGTTTTGAGCTGGTGCCCAAAGGATTGTGTATGATGTTTGACCGTTCGCAAAGTTTTGGATGTCTGCTCCACCGTCAAATTGTGAACCGTTGTTCAATAGACCGTCTTTAATCCAGCTAGCAGCTTTTTCAAGACCTTTGACGAATTTAGGATCGTCAGTTGTATATTTTGTTACATCTTTATCTGTTACAGAACCGCCATAAAGGTTTGCGATGAAGGCACGTGTTCCTTGGTCTCCCCCTTGACCAGAACTGAACAATGAACCCGGTGTATATCCTTTATCTTTAAGCGCTTTCAAAACTTTTTCAAAGTCATCAGTTGTCCAACCTTCTTTTACAAGGTTCGCAACTCCAGCATCTTCCAACATTTTCTTGTTCATAGCCATATAGAATGGAGCAGAACTGATTGGATACATGTAAGCTTTGTCTCCAGCCTTACTTGCTTGTACGATGTTTTCGTTGTTGACATCTTTGACGAATTCGTCTGTGAAGAGGTCGTTCAACTCAGCCAATTTACCATTTTTACCGTATTGGATGATACGCCCTGGTGCGTCAAAGAGTACGTCTGGCGCTGTTCCTGCTTCGATGGCTGTTGTGATCTTTTCTGGACCTGACTTGAAGTCGATGGTTTCCAATTTCACTTTTACATCTGGATTTGCTTTTTCGAAAGCTTCGATGATTGATTTTTCATAAGTTCCAACACCATCGCCCGTTTTTTCTTGTGTAAATACTGGGAATGCCCACCAAGTGATTTCTGTTTTTCCGCTATCGCTTCCTGATTTTCCAACATCTTTACTTCCACCAGAGTTACCACAAGCAGCAAGGCCAAGAATCGCAGCACCTGCAAGTACTGTACAAGCTAGTTTTCTAAATTTCATTTGTATTCTCCTAATTGTTAAGCGTGTCCATATTGGATAGTGAGTAACCTTCTATTTGTATACGTTTTCATTTCATTTGACGCATCGACCACTCTCCTCTGTTTTGAGATTGTATTATTTAAGACCGGCAACAAAGCGTTCCGTAATCTCTTTTGGTCTAGTAATAGCTCCACCAACAACGATGCCTCGCACCCCATATTCAAGGATTTGCTTAGCTTGTTCTGGTGTATGAATTTTCCCTTCAGCGATGACATCCACACCTGCTTCACACAGTTTTTTGATCAGTTCAAAGTCTGGATCATCCACTTTCGGACTATAAGAGGTATAACCTGATAGGGTTGTTCCGACAAAATCAACACCTGCTTCAACTGCTGCAATTCCTTCTTCAAAAGTACTGGTATCAGCCATCAAGAGTTGATGCGGATATTTTTCTTTGACTTGTCGGATAAAGTCTTGGATTTCCAAACCATCGTAACGTTCACGTTTGGTACAATCCAGAGCAATGACCTCAATGTCTAGTTCAGCCAGTTCATCAACTTCTTTCATAGTAGCTGTAATGAACGGTTCCTGCGGCGGATAGTCACGTTTGATAATCCCGATAATCGGGAGTTTCGTAACCTCCTTAATCTCCTTGATATCGCGAACACTGTTTGCTCGGATACCGACTGCTCCACCTTGCTCAGCCGCTTTGACTAGCAAGGGAATGACTCCTCCCGCTTCTGTATAAAGCGGTTCATGAGGAAGTGCCTGACAAGAAACAATGATTCCATCTTTGATTTGTTCAATCAAGGCTTCTTTGCTAATCTGTGGCATCCCATTTCCTCCCTTTCTTGTTCTTATGGGCTTATTATATATCATTTGTTAAGCGCTTTCAATAGTTTGTAGTGGAATAGATTTCAGTTTCAAAACTATTTTATAGAACAGACTATCCTGAAAGTAGTTTCAGGCATCTTAGAATTTCTTATTAGCACACCTTGAGCCGAAAGAAAAAGATAACAGACTGAAAAACCTGCTATCTCCTTCTATTTTTACAAAGTCAAATGATTAGAATTATTCTCTTACTTTTCTCTCTTTTTCCCCATTGCAAACAAACCAAGGAAGAAAGCTGTTAATCCTAGTGAAGCTAGGAAGCCACTCTCCTTGTTCCCTGTATCAGGAAGTGTCTGCTGAGCAAGAGGAGCTTTGTAAGTATAATCTTCTTTTTTAGTAAGAGTTACAAGTGAATCAATTTCCTTGTATTCTGCGATTTCATGCACAGCTGCCTCAGCGCCATTCACACCACCTTTGTACTCTGGTACTTCATGGACTGCGGCTTCAACAGCATTAACCCCGCCTGTAAATTCTGGCTTTTCAACTGTCGGAGCGGCCTCTTCACCCGCTGTGCCTAATGGGTCTGTGTACTCTGGAAGTTCATGGACAGCTGCCTCAACAGCATTAACTCCGCCTGTGTATTCTGGCTTCTCGACTGTTGGGGCTGGCTCTTCGCCGGATGTCCCTAGTGGGCCTGTGTGCTCTGGGACTTCATGGACTGCGGCCTCAACAGCATTAACCCCGCCTGTAAATTCTGGTTTTTCAACTGTTGGTGCTGGTTCCTCACCCGCTGTCCCTAGTGGGCCCGTGTGCTCTGGGACTTCATGGACTGCGGCCTCAACAGCATTAACTCCGCCTGTGTATTCTGGCTTCTCGACTGTCGGAGCTGCCTCTTCACCCGCTGTGCCTAATGGACCTGTATATTCTGGCACTTCATGAACTGCGGCCTCTTCACCATTCACACCGCCTGTAAATTCTGGTTTTTCAACTGTTGGTGCTGGTTCCTCACCCGCTGTCCCTAGTGGGCCTGTATATTCTGGCACTTCATGAACAGCAGCTTCACTTCCGTTCATTCCATTCGAAAGCTTAGTGCCCGCTACAGAGACTGGTAAATTATGCATACTTTCAATAGCACCTTCTGCCAGACCTGTAACTTTTTGACCCATATCCTCTGAATCCACCGTAAATAGGAGGGTTTTTGTGTCATACTGGGTCATGAAGCGTGCTGTTTTACCGTTTGCCAATTGAAGGGTTGGTGCCTTGTTGACCAATACTTCCGAATCAAACTCCATAGCAAGAATGCCTGGCCATTTTTCAATCGCGTATTTCACTTTTGCTTCTTTAGGAGAAATTCTGTCTTTGCTTAAGAAATCCCAGTTGAATTTCTTATAGGATAAAGTATAATCGTTTTGATTACCATCCGCATGCTCATAAAGCAAACCATATTCGCCATTTCCGAGTTCTTGGAGTGAGTTGTAAGCAAACTTACCACTTTGTATAGGATTGTGTTTCAACCATGTCAACTCACCATTCTCCTCAACACGAGCCAGGTGAACCAGACCATTGTTGCGTCCAGGACCACCAGCATTGCTGAGTAGAATGTATTCCTTTCCTTCATGCATGGTGTGAATAGCGGACATTTGAACATAAACGTCTTTTACTTGAGGATAACGTTTGATTTCCTTATCCCACGTTGCTCCCCCATCATGACTGGTCGCAACCTGAAGATCGCCAGTCAACCCACGCATAAAGAGCTTGAGATCCCCATTATTCAACTGAACAACAGTTGACTCCGTATTTTGGGCACCTGGATTATTCATGGTTGAAGAGTGAATGGTTTGGTTTCCTACTGGACGGTTATCATTAACTGCTTCACCTGCTTGCCATGTTTCACCATGATCATCTGAATAAATTACACGAGATGATTGAGAACCACTTAGGTAGGAAACGTTGTTTGTTGTATAAACTGGAATCACCAGTCTTCCCTTATGAGGTCCTGTACGCAAGGCAATCCCAGTACCAGGTCCAGTTCCTAGGAAGTGCATCCAATCTTTCCGAATCCCATGTGTAATATCTTTTGGTGCAGACCAAGTCTTCCCATCGTCATCACTGTAGGACATCCATAGGTAGTTGGTATTGGAAACTCTAAAAATATTCTTCTCGCTATACTCAAAATAAATATTTCCGATTAGCTCATTCCCTTTATACAAATCCCCCTTATCGCTGTAGGCTGGTTTTTTAGGGTCAACGACGACGCGATAATCTGTCTTTCTATTTTGAGGGTCGAAAACCTCTCCGTTTTCTCGAATCGTATAGCGACCTGATTCTCCTTGCTTATATAAAACTTGATAAACTTTATCTCCCACTTGTTCATAAGCTTTCGGAGCTTGTCCCGGCAATGAAAATACTGCCTTACTTTCAAGGAACATGTCGTAAATTGCAAAAATTCTCTTTGTTTCAGGGTCTTGTACCAAGGCCATATCAATATTGACTGGAGATGGCCAATCTGCATGTTTAGCGTGCTCATTGTCACGAGGATTTGAGATTACAATTCGGTCTCCCCATGTTTTTCCATTATCTGAGCTACGACGAACAACCATCCCAATATCTCCCCAGTCAGAATGGTGCAAACGTCTTTCATCCGTTCCAGCAATCAGCGTTCCTTTATCAGTCTTGAGAAGAGCTGGGATACGATAACTCTTGATACCATCTTTATTTGGTTGATTGTTCCTACCACCTTCAAAGACGTCTTCTTTCTCAGTAACTTTTGCTCCCTCAGGAAGTTTCTGTTCCAATTCACCTCTTTCAAATAATTGACTCCGTGTTTGAACTTCATCTGGGCTTAGAGCACGATCATAAACGGTTAGGTTTCGAACTTGTAGATTTGAGGACCAAACTGTTTTCTTGCCCCGTTTGGTTGCTCCAAGTTGAGCTTGATTAACATTTGGCATATCTTTGATAAAGTTCCCAGATTTTAGACTTGTTCGAGATAAGACACCGTTCACATAGAGACGAACTCGACCATGAGGTAACTCCGCTGTCGGTTGTTCGACAGTAAAAGTCACGGAATTCCATTGTCCTGGGCGAACTTTCAAAGGAGCATCTGTATACTTATCATAGAACTGCTCTCCGTTAGCGCCACGCCCTTCAATAAGAGCTGTATTATCAAGGACCGACATAGTAAAGTACTCATTTTCCTTGGTGTCACTGGATACAGAGAAGAGATTGTAAAAGCGTGGAGCTGATGCATCTGGTTTGAACTCCATGTGAACTGTAGCATTTTTTAGTTGCTTTAGTTTATCTAGTTCACTTGATAAATCAACTCTCTGACCATTTGCTGCATTGGTTTCAACATCTTCTTTTTCAAGGACAGGATTAGCATTTTTTAAATCTCTTGAGTAATAGTCACGAGGAATAGCACCCTGATCCTCTGATTCCTCTTCCTTATTTGCTTCTTCTGCAGGGGTCTCCGTAGAGGATGGGGTTTCTGATTCTGCACTCTCATTTTTTTTCAAGTGATCTTGGTCCACCTCAACGCCGTTGTCTTGTGCTGCTGCCAATTTACCAGCCAAATCCTTATCCAAATGAGTAAGATCTCCCGAGGACGCTTCTTTTGGCAATTCTGATAAACCTTGACCAGGTTCGACAGTTTCTGTATTGGCTCCTGCTGCATTGGCTTGCTCTTGAGCTAATACTGGATTTGCTCCAAATACTACTGTACCAATCACTACAGATGCCGCCCCAACCGCAAATTTCCGAATGCCATATCGCTGTTTCCGATGTGAAGATTTATAATTCATGTTTGTCCTTTCATTTTTCATAAAAATAAAGCGCTTTCTTTTTTTCTTAAAATTTTTAGTTCCTCCAACTAAACAAGTAAAAAGAAAGTAACCGACTGAATGAGACCTCCCATTCTTCAAACGTCCACTGCTCTTACTCTCTGACCAAACAGCGGAAAGTTTCCTCCTTTCGCACAATGTCTTTCCCTTATTATACAATAAACTCTGAACTTTATAGCTAAATGATATAGAATAGATTCTACTTTCAAGAATAATTTAATATTTTAAATTTACAAAAAGTACTTTCAGGGTTTTGTGATAAAAAAGAGAGCTAGTGCCCTCTCAAAGTTATTTTTTTACATAGGAAAAAGGAATCTCACTGCCACAGAGCCAGTTGTAGACTTGGTCATTGACAAAAACATTCATGGCTTCGTGAGCATACTCAGGCATGATGCGATAGGACTTGTCACAGGTCAGACGGTTGTAAATCGCAAACTGGGTAATGGGATAGCAAACATCGTCATCCAAGCCCGTAATCATCCTGACCTCACCCTTGATACGATGGGCAAGATTTTTCACATCGATATAGGCAAGAGTCGCCATGATTTCTTCCTCTGTTTCATGGAAGGGATCGTGGAACTTGAAATAACGGAAGAGTTCATCATAGGCTTCACTGGTATTGCCAATCTCAAGCACTCGTCTAAAGTCTGACAAGAAAGGATAGATGGCAACTGTTCGCTGAATCCGAGGATTGAGCGCTGATGCAACCAGAGCTAAAGCTCCTCCTTGTGAGGCACCATAGCTAGAAAGTCGCTTCTCATCCACCTGAGGCAGACTGGCAACAATTTCAACCAACTGGTAAATATCCAGATAGACATCCTTATAAAAGAGGTGGTCCCGACCTTCCACAGCACCACGGATGATATGCCCCTTCACAGTATTTCCAAGAGGAGAACGCAAGCCGTCTTGCGAATAGCCCGACTGGCCCCGCACATCCATGGAAACAACACCGTAACCAGCCACAGTATAGGCCAGCATGTCAGCCCAGTCCCAACCACGTCCCATATAACCATGAAAGTGGAAGATTAGGGGAACTTTACCCTCACTCTTTGGAAGGACGACGCGTGCGTAGACCTTGCCTTCATTGGTTCCTTCAAAGGTCAGCTCATAACACTTGACTTGAGGAATGTGGAAATCTCTTTCCTCCAACTGGTAGGCTGGAAGAGTGGAAACTTTTTTTAATTCCTCATCCCAGAAAGCATCAAAGTCTTCTGGAACCTCATCCCGTCCTTTATAAGTCTTAATTTCTTCTAACAAAGCTGGATGTTTCATAGCATGCTCCTTTAATTTTGTAATCGCTATCACAACTGTAGCATATCTAGGAAAGCAATGCAAGAAAGAATGGCAAATAGAAAGTGATTTTAGATTCTCTAACTTCAAACCTATCATCTGAAAGTAGTTTTAAAAATAAAAAGAGCGTTTCCGCTCTCTGTGTATCAATAGGTGCTAGCTCCTTTCTCTAGTTTGACGGTTTGGAATTTCTTTTGGTAGGTTACTTTAATAGTCATGTGAGGGTCCTCGTTTCTTTTTGATGACTCTAGTATAAGACCCAAACCTAAAAACTAGCTTATAGATTTCTTAGAGAAGGCTTAATCCAGATGTTCTCTTTTTTCTAGATGGAGAGCAATCATGCGCCATTCTGGATCCTCTTGCCAGCCTTCTATCGAACTAATGTAGCTAGCAACCTTTCTGGCTTCTTCTAAAATCGGAAAATCTTCGATAATATCAGCCACTTGGAACTCTGGCAGTCCTGACTGTCTGGTTCCAAAAATCTCACCAGAACCCCTCATTTTCAAATCTTCCTCTGCAAGGACAAATCCATTAGTCGTTTCTGTCATGATGCGCATGCGGTCTTTCCCTGACTCAGTCTTGGGATTGGCAACGAGAACAGCATAGGACTGCTTGTCCCCCCGACCAACACGACCTCTGAGCTGGTGAAGCTGGCTGAGACCAAACCGATCGGCATCCATGATAATCATGACGGTCGCATTGGGAACATTGACCCCAACCTCAATAACCGTCGTCGAAACCAGAATATCCATTTTTCGCTCTTTGAACTCCTGCATGATCTGGTCTTTTTCATCACTCTTCATCTTACCATGTAGAAGAGCCACCTTTGCCTTGCCTGCAAAATGAACTGTCAACTCCTCAGATAAGGCAATGACATTTTTCAGATCCAGAGCTTCTGATTCTTCGATCAGGGGAGAGATGACATAGGCTTGCGAACCCTTTTGAATTTCCCCCTCTAACCAAGTCAAGACCTGAGGCAGTTGCTCATGCTTAATCCAGCGCGTCACAATAGGTCTTCGTCCTGCTGGCATCTGGTCAATAATGGAAACATCCATATCACCAAAGGCTGTGATAGCCAGCGTCCGAGGAATCGGTGTCGCTGTCATCATGAGAACGTCAGGATTATCTCCCTTTTCTCGCAGAATACGCCTTTGCCCCACACCAAAACGGTGCTGCTCATCGATGATAATCAAGCCAAGACGAGCATAATCCACCCCGTCCTGAATCAGAGCGTGGGTTCCAATAATCAAATCAGCCTCACCCTTGGCAATGGTCTCTAAAACTTCTCTTTTTTCTGCAGCTTTTAAGGAACCTGTCAAGAGAGCCAGTTTCAAGTCCGGAAAAAGACCCTTCAAACTCTCAAAATGCTGCTCTGCCAAGATTTCTGTTGGCACCATGAGGGCTGCCTGATAGCCAGCTGTCACCGCCGCAAACATGGCCAAACCAGCGACTACTGTTTTTCCGCTCCCCACGTCCCCTTGTAAGAGACGATTCATGTGGTGGTCGGACTTCATGTCGGACAAAATTTCCTGCAAACTCTTTTCCTGAGCTTGTGTCAGGGCAAATGGCAGACTTTCTTTAACCACCGACACTTTTTCCTGAGACCAATTCAGAACCAGACCACTTCCCTGAACTCTATTTTCAGATTTGAGCGTCTGCAACTGCATTTGAAAATAAAAGAGTTCCTCAAACTTGATACGGCGAAGGGCCTGCTTGTATTCTGCCAAATCCTTAGGAAAATGCATGGCACGGACAGCCTGGCAACGGGACATAAGTTTGTATTTATCAAGTAAAGACTGAGGAAGATTTTCCTCTATCAAGAGGTCCAGCCCCTGATCAAAGGCCGTCTTGATGACCTTGACCAGACTGGCTTGACTGATTCCTTGAGCTAGACGATAGACAGGCTGGAGGTCATCTTCCACCTGAGCTAGGACCTTCATCCCAGTCAGACTGGCCTTGGCACGGTCCCATTTTCCAAAGACAGCAAGGGTTGCTCCCAACTCTATCTTATCTGCTAGATAGGGCTGGTTAAAGAAATTCACCGAAAAAACGACTTCTCCCTGCTTGAGACTAAAACGCAGGCGATTGCGCTTGAAACCATAATACTGGACACTGGCAGGAGTCACGACTTGACCAGACAGAACCGCCTTTTCTCCGTCTTCCAACTCTAGCACCTGCTTGGTCTTGAAGTCTTCATAACGGAAAGGAAAGTAGAGCAAGAGATCTTGCAAGTTTTCAATTCCTAGTTTGGCGTATTTCTCTGCTGACTTTGGTCCCACGCCAGGTAAGACATGCAAGGGTTGATGTAGATTCATGCTCCACTCCTTTCTTTTTTAATGATATTCTCTCGGAATGCGGTCGCTGAGGAGACAAACCACCTCATAGTTAATAGTTCCACGGTAGGTCGCTACCTGAGTTGCTGTGATTTCCTTGTCACCGTCGGTGCCGATCAGGGTTACTTTTGTTCCTAGCGGGTAAACCTTAGGCAAACGAATGGTAATTTGGTCCATAGAAACCCGACCGACGATTGGGCAAGCTTGTCCATCTACCAAGACAGAGAAATTTTGCATATCTCGTGTCCAACCATCCGCATAGCCGATTGGCACGGTCGCAATGACTTGCTCACTATCTGCCTGATAGGTCGCTCCATAGCCCATGCAAGCTCCAGCTGGAACTCTCTTGACATGAATAAGGGCAGACTCCAAACTCAAGGCTGGTGTCAAATCATAGGGCAAGTCCAAGACCTCTTCACTTGGATTGAGACCATACATGGCATCTCCCATACGAACCGCATTGAAAATAGTATCTGCATGCCAGAGGGTCGTTGCCGAGTTGCTGGCATGAACCAGTTCTGGGACTTCCTTCATACTTGCCAAAATAGCTTTAAATCGTTCTAACTGGGCATTAAAATAAGTATCTGATTCCTCATCTGCAGTAGCAAAGTGGGTAAAAATCCCTTCAATGCGAGCACCCTCTTGCTTGAGCAAGTCTTGAGCCAGATCAGCTTCACTGGCATCTCTAAAACCAATCCGTCCCATTCCTGAGTCAATCTTGAGGTGGACAGTCAAGCCAGTTAAATCTATCTCCCTAGCTAAGAGCGCTTGAATCCACTCCAGTCCAGCCACAGTCAAGGTGATGTCGTATTCTTTAGCTAGGGAAACAGCTTCTAGCTCAGAAACTCCTAAGATGAGGATTTTCTTGTTTATACCTGCTTGACGCAACTCGATAGCTTCATCGATATTGGAAACGCAAAAGCCGTCGACATCAGCTTGGATAGCAGTGGCAACAGCTACCGCCCCATGTCCATAAGCATTAGCCTTGACTACTGCAAATTTGAGCGTACCATTAGGGATATGACTTCCCATTTGTTGTATATTTTGTCGAATGGCTCCCAGATATATCAGAGCCTTAGTTGGTCTATGTGGACTAGCTTTCATGATTTTCCTCCAAAATGACACTGGCTGTCACAAACTGATCTGTATGGCTGATCGACAGCCAAATTTTCCCTGAAAATGGCGCCTGACTAAAATAGGGAGCCCCTCGTTCATTGTTCAGGACTTCCAAATCCTGAAAGGTCAGTTTGCCAATTCCTGTCCCCAAAGCCTTGGAAAAGGCCTCCTTAGCCGACCAGCGCCCTGCCAAGTATTCGATCTGTCTGCGCCCTTTGAGACTGGTAAAGCGCTCCATTTCTTTAGCGGTTAGCACGCGCTTGGCAAAGCCCTCACGTCGCGTAACTGCGTTTTCTATCGAAGCCAATTCTTCGATGTCAATTCCATGTCCAACTATCATACTCACAAAAGGAGTTGAGATTCCCCCAACTCCATCCTTTTCACTTATTTTGTTAAGGTAGTATAAATTTCTTCTACCAAAGCTACTGTATTTTCCCAACCTAGACAAGGGTCAGTTATGGAGCAACCAAAGATCTCTGGTTGATTTTGGCGACCATCTGCTAGGTATGATTCGATCATAAAGCCTCGAACCGTCTTCTTAATCTTTTCATTCCAATCACGATTCAGCAAGGCTTGGCGAACAATGCGAATTTGTTCCATATACTGCTTGCCAGAATTGTCATGATTGGTATCGATGATAATGAAGGGATTTTCAAGTCCCATAGTCTCATAGCGATTGATGGCATTCAAGAGGGTTTCATAGTAGAAATTGGGTTCATTTTTACCATATTCGTTCATGGCACCACGAAGGATAACGTGGGCCAAGGGATTTCCTGAAGTTTCCACTTCTTGCCCATGGTAAAGGAAGGTTTGCTTGTTTTGAGCTGCATAGATAGCATTAAACATGACCCCAAGATTTCCAGATGTTGGATTTTTCATCCCAACTGGAGAATCAATCCCAGAGGCTACAAAGCGGTGTTCTTGATCTTCCACTGAACGAGCCCCTACAGCATGGTAGCTGACCAGATCATCAACCAAAACGAGATTTGACGGATAAAGCATCTCATCAGCTGTTGTCAAGCCCGTCTCCGTAATCACACGATAGTGCAGCTGACGAACAGCCTGCAAACCATTGATGAGACTAGGCGCTTCGCTGGTATTTGGTTGATGAATCAAGCCCTTATAACCATCTCCATTAGTACGAGGTTTAGCCGTATAGACACGCATCACGATAAAAATTTTATCCGCAACTTTTTTCTGCAAGTCTGCTAAGCGATGAGCATATTCCAAAACAGCTTCTTCATTGTCTGAAGAGCAAGGTCCCATCACCAAAAGGATTCGGTCGTCCTCACTCGAGATGATGGCTGCCAACTCTCTATCGCGGGCTTCTTTCTTTCGCAAGGCTTCAGGTGACAACTGGGTCGCAGCCTTGATTGCTTCAATATCTATTTCTTGACCTTTTTCGATAAATGCCATCTTACTCTCCTAGCGTTTGGTAAATTTCGCGAACAAGTGCTTCTGTGTTGTCCCATCCGAGACACGGATCTGTAATGGACTTACCAAAAACTTCTGGTTCATTTTGACGTCCATCTTCTAGATAAGACTCAATCATGAAACCACGAACATATTTCTTGATTTTCTCATTCCAGTCACGGTTAATCAAGGTCTGACGAACGATACGGATTTGATCCATGTACTGCTTGCCTGAATTGTCATGATTGGTATCGATGATGATAAATGGATTTTCCAAGCCCATCTTTTCATATTGGGCAATGGTATCCATCAAATTGTCATAGTAGTAGTTAGGAATATTTTTCCCGTATTCATTCAAGGCACCGCGAAGAATGGCGTGGGACAATGGATTTCCGGTCGTTTCCACCTCTTTACCGAGGAAAAGGAAACTCTGCTTATTTTGCGCTGCGTAAATCCCGTTAAACATAACATTGAGATTTCCAGATGTTGGATTTTTAAATCCTGTTGAGAAATCTGCTCCACTCGCTACAAAACGGTGCTGTTGATCTTCTACAGAACGAGCTCCAACAGCCATATAAGAAATCAAATCATCCACCAGCGGAAGATTTTCAGGATAAAGCATCTCATCCGCTGTTGTCATACCAGTCTCGGTAATCACACGGTAGTGGAGCTGACGAACAGCCTTGATCCCATTGATCAAGCTAGGGGCTTCTGTCGCATTTGGTTGATGAATCAAACCCTTATAGCCATCTCCATTGGTACGAGGTTTAGCTGTATAGACACGCATGACCATAAAAATACGGTCTTTGACCTCTTCTTGCAAAGCAGATAGACGCTTAGCATACTCGAGGACTGCCTCTTCATTATCAGATGAACATGGTCCAATCACCAAGAGAATACGCTGGTCTTCCCCACGGATGATGGCTTCCAATTCCTGATCACGTTGGTTTTTTCTCGCAAGAGCAGCTCCCTCTAATTTAGACAAGGCGCGAACTTCTTCAATGTTAATTTTAGGACTTTTAGCTGTAAATACCATGATTCATCTCCTTATAAAGCAAACGGACACCAAGTAAAAATGTATTTTCACCAGGTATCCGCCTGTATCTTATCTCATATTATTGTCTCTTACCATGACAGTTCTTGAATTTCTTACCAGATCCACATGGACATTGGTCATTGCGTCCGATTTGGCTCAAGTCCACATCTTCTGGAAGATGAGTCTGTTGCGCTGCGATATTACGAGTTGCAGTCGTACTGATATTGTGTTCCGTTTGTGGTCTTTCCTGTTCGTGGATTTGCGCTTTCATCATCAAACGAGTGACGTCAAATTCAATTGACCCAATCATGTCGTTAAACATGCGGAAACCTTCTGCCTGATATTCTACAACAGGGTTGTTTTGGGCATATCCACGAAGACCAACAGCATTTCGCAACTGGTCAAGGGCATCAATATGATCTGTCCACTTGTTGTCTACAACACGTAGAATCAGAACCTTTTGGAACTCTTTCACTGCATCTTCATCACGAAGTTTGGCAACTTGGTTATCATAAACCTTCAATGCACGTTGATACAGCTCATCTTTGATGGCTTGATCTGACAGACCTGCAAGATCTGAACGGCTGATTGAATCTTCTGGAAGCAGGTTATACTTAGCAAAGTTCAGGATTGCTTCCAGTTTTTCATCTTCCTTAGAACGTGCATGTGCATCCACGATACGTCCAATGGTACGACGGATCATAGCATGGATTTCTGGGGCCAAGTCACGATCTGCAGTAATGACATCATAACGTTGTGCATAGATGATTTCACGTTGTTCACGCATGACATCATCGTATTGAAGGACTTGTTTACGAGTGTCGTAGTTGTTTCCTTCGACACGTTTTTGAGCTGATTCCACTTGACGCGTTAACATGCGAGATTCGATGGCTTCGTCAGACATATTGAGACGTTCAAAAACACCTTTCAAACGTTCTGAACCGAAACGTTTCATCAAATCATCTTCAAGAGACAAGTAGAATTGTGACTCACCTGGGTCTCCTTGACGTCCTGAACGTCCACGAAGCTGATTATCAATACGGCGACTTTCGTGACGTTCTGTACCAATGACGCAAAGTCCACCAAGTTCACGAACCCCTTCACCAAGCTTGATGTCAGTACCACGACCGGCCATGTTGGTAGCGATGGTAACTGCGCCACGTTGACCAGCATTCATGATGATTTGCGCTTCTCTGTAGTGGTTTTTCGCATTCAAGACTTCGTGAGGAACACCTGCTGCTACCAATTTCTTAGAAAGGAAGTCACTCGTTTCAACGGCAACTGTACCTACCAAGACCGGCTGACCTTTTTGGTAACGAGCTTTTACATCTTCAACTACAGCCTTAAATTTCGCATCAAGACTTGCATAGAGAAGGTCTGAGTGGTCGATACGTTGAATTGGACGGTTAGTTGGGATTGGAATAACACGAATGTTGTAAATTTCGCGGAATTCTTCTTCTTCTGTTTTACCAGTACCTGTCATACCTGCCAATTTCTTATACATACGGAAGAGGTTTTGGTAGGTAATAGAAGCTGAAGTCTTGGTCTCGTCTTGGATTGGCACACCTTCTTTTGCTTCAATCGCTTGGTGCAAACCATCAGAGTAACGACGACCTTCCATGGTACGACCTGTAAATTGATCGACGATCAGGATTTCCTGCTCTTCGCTGACCACATAGTCGATATCGAGAATCATGATATAGTTGGCACGAAGGGCATTGTCGATAAAGTGAGTAAGAGCTACATTTTCGATGTCGTAGAGATTTTCCAGTTTGAAGTATTCTTCAGCCTTGTCAATCCCTGAATCAGACAAACCAATAGTCTTAGACTGAATGTCAATGATATAGTCATCTTTGTCCAAAGATTTGACAAAGTGATCCGCCATATGATAAAGCTGACTAGTTTCCACAGCATTGGCTCCTGAAACGATCAAAGGAGTACGAGCTTCATCAATCAAGATCGAGTCAACCTCATCGACCAAAGCATAGTTGAGCGGACGCTGTACCATGTTTTCTGCCCGAACAACCATGTTGTCACGAAGGTAGTCGAAACCAATTTCTGAGTTAGTCGAATAGGTAATATCACAGAGATAGGCTTCTTTCTTCTCCATTGGTGACTTCGCAGCCAAATTAATCCCTACTGACAAACCAAGCCATGAGTACAATTCACCCATCTCAGTTGCATCACGTTCGGTTAGATACTCGTTGACCGTTACTACGTGAACCCCTTCACCTGCTAGAGCGTTGAGGTATACAGGCATCGTCGCTGTCAAGGTTTTCCCTTCACCAGTACGCATTTCTGGCACATCTCCATGGTGGAGGACAATCCCACCCATGACCTGCACTTTATATGGGAAAAGTCCAAGAACACGCTTGGCAGCTTCACGTACTACCGCAAAAGCCTCATAGAGCAATGAATCCAGCGATTCACCCTTATTGTAACGTTCCTTAAATTCATCTGTTTTTGCTTTTAGCTGGTCATCCGTCAAGGCTGCCATCTGCTCTTCATATTTGAGAACCTTGTCTGCCATCTTTTCCAGACGACGAAGTTCTCCTTTATCATTTTCGATAATCGTTTTTAAAATATTAGCCATTATTTTCCTTACTTTAGATTCTGAATATTTTAGAATGTTCTTTTAATTCTAGCACATTTACTCTTAATTTTCAAGAAAGAATCCGCGTTTTAACAGGGAAAAGAGGCTGACTTCTAGGTCAGCCTCTTAGCTTTTTATGGACTACATTTCACACAAAAATTTAATTGCCAAGCAGAGCTGGCAAAATTCCAAAAATCAGGAAAAGATTGATCCAGAAGGCCATACAAAAGATCACTCCAAAGAGGAAGAGACTCATCTTTTTAGTCAGTACTGAGAAAAAGATTGCCAATACACCAAAGACGACAAAGAGTTTTTTCATGATGAAGAAATAAACTGAAACTCCTCCTATTTGAAATCCCCAAGGAAGAAAAAATACTAGTAACCAGAGGAAGCAAATCGCAAGAATATAGACTTTGTAATAGCTCTTCATAAACTGCCTTACCTTTGACATCTCAAACCTCCTCTAAAACTTAGCTATTCAGTGATGAACCTCTGTTATTGACCTGTCTCAGCTTGAACATTCTCTTCAGGCAGACATAGACTTTCCAGTCATTCACAAGAGACAAAAAGACTAAAAGAATCTCTATCCCCCAAATTGTTAAATCAGCAGGATTTTTCAAGACAATATTGAAAATCAAGAATGAAAAAACGGTAAAAGCTAGACTAAATACAGCAAAAAGGGAAAGATAAATCCAGTAAAAGTAATAGAAAAACGCGAAATATTTACTATTTTTGTCCGTCTTCTCAATCCAATGAAAAAAATAAAAGTAAGGTGATAATAGCAATAATATAAAAAATTTCTCCATCACACACCTCTTTTTAATAACGTTTTCTTTGATTTCATTCTATCAAAAAGATCTGGAAATGTCATCCCAGATCTTGCTTGTTTATTTCCGCTTTCTTGCGATGAGATGAATCGGTGTTCCTTCAAAGACAAAGGCCTTGCGAATTTGATTTTCCAAGAAACGCAGGTAAGAGAAGTGCATGAGTTCTTCTTCATTGACAAAGATGACAAAGGTTGGTGGCTTGGTTGCCACTTGAGTCGCGTAGAAGATTTTGAGGCGTTTGCCTTTGTCTGTCGGTGTTGGATTGATAGCAATGGCATCCATAATCACATCGTTCAATACAGCTGATGGGATACGGGTGTTTTGGCTTTCACTGATTTGCTTGATCATCTCAGGCAGTTTGTGGAGACGTTGCTTGGTCAAAGCTGAAACAAAGACAATCGGTGCATAAGGCAGGTATTGGAACTGCTCACGGATATCTTCTTCCCAGTTCTTCATGGTATGATTGTCTTTCTCAAGTGTATCCCACTTGTTGACCACGATAATCATTCCTTTACCTGCTTCGTGGGCAAAACCTGCGATACGCTTGTCGTATTCACGAATACCTTCCTCGGCATTGAGGACCATCAAGACTACGTCAGAACGGTCAATAGCTCGCATGGCACGCATGACTGAGTATTTCTCTGTGTTTTCATAGACTTTACCAGACTTACGCATACCTGCCGTATCAATCATGGTAAACTCTTGACCATCTTCATCTGTAAAATGCGTGTCGATAGCGTCACGAGTTGTACCAGCTACGGGACTAGCAATCACACGATCTTCTCCCAAAATAGCATTGATCAAGCTAGATTTTCCGACATTTGGACGTCCAATTAAGCTGAATTTAATGACATCCGGATTTTCTTCTTCGACTTCATGTGGTAGATTTTCCACGATGGCATCCAGTACATCACCCGTACCAATACCGTGGATAGATGAAATTGGCAACGGTTCACCTAAGCCTAGTGCATAGAAATCAAAGATATCATTTCGCATCTCAGGATTGTCAACCTTGTTAACTGCTAGGATAACAGGCTTATGGGTTTTATAGAGTTTGCGAGCTACGTACTCATCTGCATCTGTAATCCCTTCTTTACCAGAAACGACAAAGACGATGACATCTGCTTCTTCCATAGCAATTTCTGCCTGGTGTTTGATTTGCTCCATGAAGGGAGCATCGACATCGTCAATCCCTCCCGTATCAATCATACTAAAGGAACGGTTGAGCCACTCACCCGTTGCATAGATACGGTCACGTGTCACACCCTCGACATCTTCTACGATTGAGATTCGCTCACCAGCGATTCGGTTAAAGAGGGTCGATTTCCCAACATTGGGACGCCCTACAATGGCAACAGTTGGTAAGGCCATGTTTTCTCACTTTCTACAATAACTTTTTCTGTTCTAGATTTTTCCGAGTTGAACTAGGTTCGGCTTGACCAAACTGCTCTGCCAAACGCTGACTCCAAGAGGTTGTCGCACGCGCACCAGCATAGTCTGCCTGTACTTTGTCATAGTCCAAAATCGCCGCTACAGGCTGTTCTTGGTATTCTTCTTCAAATACCACTTGGTTCAAAGGCAGTCTTGGTTTGACCTCGTGTTGTTGATCTGGCACGCCAAGGGCAATCCCAAAAACAGGGTAGGTATAGTCAGGCAGGTTAAAAAGCGCTGCCACTTCTTCTGACTTATAACGGACCAAACCGATGATAACACCACCATATCCCAGACTCTCCGCCGCAAGCAAGGTATTTTGGCCAGCAAGAGCCGCGTCCACAGACGTGATAAGGAGACCTTCTACCCCGTGAGGTTGGAAAGTGTCCGTATGAAGGCTTGCTCCCTTTTCCGCTCGATTCAAGTCACCAACAAAGAGCAAAAAGGCTGCTGACTGGCGAATGGCTTCCTGGGGAACCAATTCATAAAGAGCATCTTTCTTCTCTTGACTGCGCACAAGAATCACAGAATAGGATTGGAAATTTTTCCAAGATGACGCCATTTGCCCAGCAGTCAGAATCTCTTCCAAGTCTGCTTGAGGAATTTCTTGCTCCTTAAAGCGACGAACTGAAGTATGAGCTTTCATCAGTTTAATGGTTTCTGTCATCGGCGATTTTCTCCTTCTAGTCTTGTCTCCTCTGCTAAATAGCGGATCCTTTCCATGACCCGTCTAGCTTCCCAAGTCTCATCATTTCCATTCTTTCCTTTGGCAAAATGTTTTTCCAAATCTTGGAAATTAAAGTTGGAAGTAAAGAAGGTTGGCAAATCTTCCTGCATACGATACTGGAGAATAACTTGGAGAATCTCATCACGCACCCAAGGTGTTGACTGCTCTGCACCAATATCATCCAAGACCAAGACTTCTGCTAACTTGATGTCATCCACCAAGGTCTTCACAGATCCTTCACCGATGGCATTTTTCACATCAATGACAAAGCTTGGATAGTGGAGAATCGTCGTTGATGCCCCACGTTTTTCAGATAGGTCGTGAGCTAAGGCCGCCATCATAAAACTCTTACCAACACCAAAATCTCCGTAAAGATAGAGGCCTTTTCGGATGTTTGGGTAAAGGTCAACAAAGGAATAGAGTCTCTCAAAAATCGGCAAGCGTCCTAGATCATCCAGGTCAATCTGAGCCAATTTCGCTTTCTTGAGACTGGCTGGTAGATTGATCAACTTAAGACGATTCTTAATTGCAGCCTCTTTTTCTGCCGCGATTAGTTCTGGTGTTTCTTCATAAGACACATCCGCATATCCGTGATTCATAACCAAGATGGGCTTGTAGCCACGCGCTATATAGTCCGCATCCCCACGAAGAAACTTGTCCCGTTCTGTGATATATTGGTTGAACTTGGAGATGCTACGATTCAACTCCTCTGGACTGAGGGACTTTTTCTGGATAAAAGCCGCCACATCTGGGTCTTTCATAATCTGCTGGACTAGGTCCTGATACTGAAAACGACTTGTCTGACGCTTGATAACGTCGCCAACACTTTCCATCTAGTCTCCTCCTTCTTCTAATCGGGCTAACATTTCTTGTTTTTTACGTTCTAGTTCCAGACGAGTCTCCTCGCTGGTTTGATTTTTATATTCTGGATTACTCCACTTAGGAACATTGGTCTTAGTCGAGCTAGTTTTCGATTTCTGGTCTTCTTGCCCTTTTTGCTGACGCTCTCGAATCCGAAGCACAGCTTCTTCTGCTGTCCGAATTTTTTGATAAGCATAGTCATTTGCGACCTTCATGGCATATTTTTCATTAACATTAGCCGAATCAACCTTGTTAAAGGTTAGAAGCAAGACGATATTGATGACTTCATCCAACAAGCCTAAAGACGCCATCTGGTGAAGGAGTTCTCGTTCGCTCTGGGTGATGTTCCCCTTACGCGTTTGCTTGATTTCCGCTAAAAAATGTAGGGGAGTTTTATTTTTGGCTTCCCTGATAATGGTCATTTCTTTGGGGCTAAAGTCAGAAGGAACCTGCTTTTGCGCAAGCTTTTCACGCATGCGTTTGACTGAAATAACCTGAGCCAGCGCTGTCGCCTTGGCTAATTGATAGGTTTCAAACCAGGTCCATTTTTTTTCATCTGCGATGGCAAACAATTCCAAAACATCTGCCTGCTCGTTTTCAAAACGCAAGCCATCTCGAACCATCAGGCGCTGGAAATGTTCCAAATCAAAATCGTTTTTTAACTTGCTTTTAGACTCGCTTGGTGTCACTTCTTCGGTCAGGGTTGGAAAGACTTGGCTCAAAGAAACAGAGAAAGCTTCTCCCTCACTTGGAGCCTGCTTCATAGCAGAAACAGCTGTATCCCCAATCTTTTTCTCTAATAATCTGCTATAGACAGAATGACTTAGAAATTCTTGACTGGAGAGGGGAGAATGAAGCTGTAATTCATAGACATTCTCCTTCTGATAAAGGGTCAACAGATCGAAGGCAGATAAGACTTTAAAGGATTGGAGTAAGGTCGGCATGCCAAAGTTTAAGTGGTTGAGGATATGGGAAAAGAGGTGTTCCTTTTGTCCACCATCCCAAAAGGTAATGGCATATAGATAGAGGCTCAGCGCCTCCTGACCGATAATCGGGAGGTAGCACTGCACCAGAGAAGAGGTATCTTGCGACACCCGATTATTCTTTAGAAAAGAAAAACGGTCATTTGGCTTCATCTATTTTTCCTTTTTCTTTTTTGAGGACTGGGTGATCTGCTGGAGCAGACTCTCCAACTCACTCACATCCTTAAAGCTACGATAAACACTGGCAAAACGAACATAGGTAATCTCATCCAGCTCCGCCAATTCTTCCATGACTAAAGAACCAATATATTCACTTTGGATCTCATTCTCACTGCGACTACGGAGTTTTTGCTCGATGCGATTGACCACCATGCCGATTTCATCACTCGAAACAGGGCGTTTCTGGGCTGAGCGGATAATCCCATTAAAGATTTTATCTCTCGAAAACTGCTCTCGCGTACCGTCTTTTTTGACGACAACCAGCGTTCTTTCTTCTACTCGTTCATAGGTTGTAAAACGATGCTGACACTCGTCGCACTCACGTCTTCGACGGATGGTATTTCCTTCTTCGGCTTGTCGACTATCAACAACACTAGACTTGGTAGCCCCACATTTTGGACAACGCATGCATTTCCCTCCTTGTCGTTTTCTTTTCATTATACCATTTTTTGAGCAATTCCCAAAACAATTCTTATTTTTACTTGACAAGTTTTTTGTTTTATTGTATTATTTGATTAGAACAATAAAGGCAAAGAAAGGAGACTATGATGTCCTGGTCATTTGATAATACAAAACCGATTTATTTACAGATTATGGAAAAAATCAAATTACAGATTGTTTCCCATGAACTGGAACCCAATCAACAGCTCCCTACCGTGAGAGATTTGGCGAGCGAGGCCGGGGTCAATCCCAATACCATTCAGCGCGCCTTGTCTGACCTCGAACGTGAAGGATTTGTATACAGCAAGCGGACAACTGGTCGTTTTGTCACCGAGGATTTGGACCTCATCGTTCAGTCCCGCAAACAACTTTCCGAGGAGCAACTGCAACAATTCGTCTCTTGCATGCTTCAATTTGGCTACAAAAAAGAAGAACTGCCAAATGTATTAAGCGACTATATTAAAGGAGTTTAAGACTATGACACTACTAGCACTTGAAAATGTAACAAAATCATATGGAGCAACTGCGGCACTTGACAATATCTCACTAGAGATCTCAGCTGGAAAGATTGTCGGGCTCCTTGGACCAAACGGATCCGGAAAAACAACTCTAATCAAACTAATCAATGGCCTCCTTCAACCAAATAAAGGACGTGTCCTCATTAACGGACAGGATCCAAGTCCTGCTACCAAGGCGATCGTTTCCTATCTGCCAGACACAACCTACCTCAATGAAGAGATGAAGGTTAAGGATGCTCTAACCTATTTTAAAACCTTCTACCAGGATTTCAATCTCGAAAAAGCCCAACACCTTTTAGCCGATCTCGGTATTGATGAAAACAGTCGCCTCAAGAAACTATCAAAAGGGAACAAGGAAAAGGTCCAACTCATCTTGGTTATGAGCCGTGAAGCCCGCCTCTACGTTCTGGACGAACCTATCGGAGGCGTGGATCCAGCTGCCCGTGATTATATCCTCAATACCATCATCAACAACTACTCACCAACCTCTACGGTACTGATTTCAACCCACTTGATTTCAGATATTGAGCCAATCTTGGATGAGATCATCTTCCTCAAAGACGGAAAAGTCGTCCGCCAAGGAAATGTTGATGATATTCGTTACGAGTCAGGTGAATCAATTGACCAACTCTTCCGCCAGGAATTTAAAGCCTAAGCAAAGGAGATTATTATGTTTTGGAATCTAGTTCGTTATGAATTTAAAAATGTCAATAAATGGTATCTGGCACTCTACGGAGCTGTACTTGCAATTTCAGTTTTGATTGGAGCTTTTATTAGCAGTCTTAGCCAGAGTTACAATCCTAACAATGCTGCTTATTTCATCTTCTTTTTAGTGCTAGTCTTTGGAGGACTCAGCGTCACTCTTTGGATTGCAACAATCTTTTTAATCATCCGAAGATTCAAGGGAAGTGTTTATGACCGCCAAGGGTACTTGACCTTGACCTTGCCTGTCTCCGAGCACCAAATCATCACCGCAAAACTTTTAGGTGGTCTTGTCTGGTCCATCTTAGGCTATATCGTCTTTATCTTGAGTATATTGATTATCATCTTCTTAACACCAATTGAAAAAGACTTCACTGCCCTCTATAACTTCATCTCCCCTTATCTCAGCTACGGCTGGCTGTATGCCCTATCACTATTTGTCGGGTCAATCGCATGGATTTTATCCATTTACCTCTCCATCTCTATCGGGCAACTCTTTAACGAGTATCGAACAGCCATGGGGATTTTAGCCTATATCGTCATTTCCATCGTTATTGGTTATATCACTTTCTTCTTAAGAGTTGACAATGACTATAACGTGATGGTTGGTACAGAAATTCTGCGCGATCTCTTTTTATCAGCTATCTACTATCTCGGTACCTACTATATCTTGAAAAACAAGGTTAATTTGCAATAAAAAATGCCCAGCTAGAAAGCTGGGTTTTTCTTTAACTCAATATCAAACTGGCTACGATGGGGCTGACAAAAACATAAAGAATACCGGTGACTCCGATAGCCAAGCCACCCATGGCTCCTGCTACAGAGCCGTAGCGAAGGGCAGTTCCTGTTCCGACAGCATGACCTGTCCCACCGAGGGAAAGTCCCACTGCAACTGGATCATCAATCTTCAACCACTTCAAAAGGGTTGGTCCAATAACACTGGTCAAAATCCCAGTTGCTACTACAACCACCAAGGTCACGGTCGTCAAGCCTTGCAATTTTTCTGTAATCCCCACTGCCATGGCGGTTGTTACTGACTTAGGAAAGAGAGAAATGGCTAGGAAAAAGTCCATACCAAATATTTTCGCAACTAAGGCCGTAAAACTAGTATTGACAATCACTGCTAGCAGACTACCAAAGAGAATACTCCGTGCATGGTGCTTCATCAGGTGAAAACTCTTGTAAAGCGGAATCCCTAGAGCCACCGTCGAAGGGACTATCAAGTTGTTCAGATAAACCCCACCTTGATAGTAGTCTTGGTAAGAAATACCAGTCACCTTGAGAAAAATAATGATAAAAACAGCTGACAAAAGTAAGGGCGTTGTCAAAGGATGGGGAAAACGTCTGTAAATCAAGATCCCTACTAGATAAGCTAAGATAGATAATGCAATCCCAAATAGAGGATTGGAAACAAATTCACTCATTTGGCTCCTCCTTTCCCATAGTCACCCTCAAATCGTCGCTTGATAAACTGTACCACTAGAGCTATGAGGACAATGTTAATGACAGCCGCAAAAAAGACAATCAAGACGATAGGCAAAAGATAAGGAGCAATGACATCAAACTTTTCCATGATTCCCACTGCTGGCGGCAAAAAGAGAATGGTCATATTGGCCAGCAAGAAATTCCCCACCATGTTGACATGCCTGGTTCTCAACCACTTGAATTGTAGGGCTAGAAAGAGAATAATCAACCCGATAATACTGCCTGGGATGGGCAGATGAAAGAAACTAGAAATTCCCTCTCCGATTAGAGAAATCACAAAGAGAATCATTAATTGAACATATAATTTCATCCTAAACTCCATGAAATAGACTTCTTGCATACCAGTTTACTCTTTTTTCAGAAAATTTCAAGGAAATATCGCAATTCTTATCTCTTGCAAGGATTAGTTAAAAGTAGTATAATCATTGCATGCGCAATCATCTTGTGTTGTGGAGACAGTCAGTAATGACTTTGTGATTTTACTTTGAAAAGAAAGGAGATACTATGACCTATTTGGAAAAATGGTTTGATTTCAATCGTCGTCAGAAAGAAATTGAAGGTCTCTTGGAAGAGACCATTGCCCAGCAGAGTGACCAAAGTCTGACCTTGAAAGAGTTTTACCTGCTCTACTATCTGGACTTGGCCCAAGAAAAATCTCTACGCCAGATTGACCTGCCAGATAAACTTCATCTGAGCCCGAGCGCTGTTTCTCGGATGGTGGCTCGCTTGGAAGCCAAAAATTGCGGTCTACTTAGTCGCATGTGTTGTGATCAAGATAGACGTTCTAGCTTTATCTGCCTGACAAGTGATGGGCAAAAGACACTGGCCTCTCTACAGAAGGCTGTCGAAGAAAGCTTGGAAACAGGTTTGGATTTCTTGATTTAAGATGATTTTAGAAAAAAGTTGCGTGCGCAATCATTTTTCTTGACATTCTCTTTTACAAGGAGTAAAATAAAGTCATCATTAAACAAAGGAGTTTTTAAAATGATTGAAATTACCTATCTAGATGCCAGCAAGAACGAAAGAACTATAACGTTCGAATCTTATGACGACTTTGATCGTTCACAACAAGCTTGCCTTATCGGCGTCGCAGACTACTACCCAGTCCAAAAATTAACTTACAACGGTCATGATTTGGACTACCATGGGACTTATGGAGATGTCTTCTTCTATCTCATGAAACAAGATTTAAGCCAATATAACTAAAAAAGGAGAAATACAATGGCAAAAGCAATTACAGATGCAACATTCGAACAAGAAACAAAAGACGGTTTGGTCTTAGTAGACTTCTGGGCAACTTGGTGTGGTCCATGTCGTATGCAAGGTCCAATCTTGGATAAATTGTCTGAAGAACTTTCAGAAGATGTCTTGAAAATCGTCAAAATGGACGTTGATGAAAATCCAAACACAGCTCGTGCTTTTGGAATCATGTCTATCCCAACTCTTCTCTTCAAAAAAGACGGCCAAGTGGTGAAACAAGTTGCTGGTGTTCACACAGCAGAACAAATCAAGGCTATCGTTGCTGAATTGAGCTAATCACACGAGAGACCAAGTGCTTCATTTGGTCTCTTTTTTCTTGCCCTTTGCCATTTTTCAAAAAATATGCTAGACTGTAGATAGAATATTACGATGTTTGGGACATGCCATCGCTAAAAAAAACCTCTACTTGGTATTTTTTAGCTCCCCTCAAGGGAGCTTTTTGCGTGCTCTGAACATTTTCCACTTTGGAAGGAGTACTATGAAACGTCAATCAGCCTTGGTCGTCTTTAGTGGCGGTCAAGATTCCACAACCTGCCTCTTTTGGGCTAAAGAACACTATGAAACAGTCGAAGCCGTCACCTTTTCCTACGGCCAACGCCATCATCTCGAAATTCAAGTTGCTAGAGAAATCGCTAAGGAACAAGGCATTCGTCATCACATCTTAGATATGTCTCTGCTGGGACAAATTACTGAAAATGCCCTAACCTCTGATATGGAAATCAAGCAAAAAGAGGGAGAGGTTCCCAATACCTTTGTTGACGGCCGCAATCATCTCTTTTTGTCCTTTGCGGCAGTTCTTGCCAAGCAACGAGGCATTAAAGACATCGTCACAGGTGTCTGCGAGACAGACTTCTCAGGCTACCCTGACTGTCGAGATGTCTTTGTAAAATCTCTCAATGTTACTCTCAACCTTGCCATGGATTACGACTTCGTTATCCAAACGCCTCTCATGTGGCTAGACAAGGCTGAAACTTGGGAATTAGCCGACCAACTCGGTGCCTTTGACTATGTTCGTGAAAAGACCTTGACCTGCTACAATGGGATTATCGGAAGTGGCTGTGGAGATTGCCCAGCCTGCCACCTGCGTCAGCATGGCCTTGATGTTTATCTCTCACAGAAAGGAGAGGGTTAATGTTTTTTGCACCCAAAGAAATCAAACAGGAAACTGGGGAGTCTCTTGTCTACAATCCTCACAGAACCTTGGTATCAAAAGAGTTCACCTTCGACGCTGCCCACCACCTCTTTCACTATGAGGGAAAATGCAAATCCCTGCATGGCCACACCTATCATCTGCAAGTTGCTGTCAGTGGATTTTTAGATGAACGTGGTATGACCTACGATTTTGGAGATATCAAAGCGATCTACAAGAACTACTTAGAACCCCACTTGGATCATCGCTATCTCAATGAAACCTTGCCTTATATGAATACAACCGCTGAAAATATGGTTTACTGGATTTTCCAAACCATGAGTCAAGAGTTGCCCGACGAGCGCGGTCTCCGTTTGGAATACGTTCGCCTCTATGAAACTCCGACTGCCTTTGCAGAGTTTAGACGGGAGTGGTTAGATGACTAGGGAACGTGTCCTCAAACTACCAGTTCTGGAAATTTTTGGCCCTACCTTTCAAGGTGAAGGTCGTGCTATCGGGCAGAAAACCATGTTTGTCCGTACTACTGGTTGCGACTACCATTGCGACTGGTGCGACTCTGCCTTTACTTGGGATGGTTCTGAAAAGCCAACTCGCATGACCGCTGATGAAGTCATTGCTGCCTTAGATAAGCTAGGAAGCTACGACTACGTCACCCTGTCTGGGGGAAATCCCGCTATCCTAGCAGCCAATATGGCCGAACTCGTCACCAAGCTCAAAGAACGTGGGGTCACCCTTGCTGTTGAGACCCAAGGTTCTCGCTGGCAAAATTGGTTAAAAGATATTGACCAAGTCACTCTGAGCCCCAAACCTCCCTCATCCAAGATGGAAGTCAACTTCGAGACTTTAGACTTTATCGTTTCCCAATTGGATCCAGACAAGGTCACCTTTAAAATCCCTGTCTTTGATGATGCCGATTTGGCCTTTGCTAAAGGGATTCAAGAACGTTACCAACCAGATGTCCTCTTCTTATCGGCTGGAAATCCTGAGCCCAAGGCTACAGGTAATATTGTTCAAGACCAACTAGACCGTCTCAAAGAACTCTGGGAACGCGTCGCTGCTGACGATAGCTGGGGCAATGTCCGCGTCCTTCCTCAACTCCATACCCTCCTCTACGACAACCAACGTGGTGTTTAAATTAGAAAGAAAAAATCATGTCACAACAAGAAGAAATGAAAAACCTAAGCCTACTGGGCAACAAAGAAACCAACTACATTTTTGACTATCAACCAGAAGTCCTTGAATCTTTTGACAATCGTCATGTTGAAAATGACTATTTCATCAAATTCAACTGTCCTGAATTTACCTCGCTTTGCCCAATCACCGCTCAGCCAGACTTTGCGACCATTTATATTTCCTACATTCCTGACAAGCTCTGCATCGAATCAAAATCCCTCAAACTCTACCTCTTTAGCTATCGAAATCATGGAGATTTTCATGAAAACTGTATCAACACTATCGGGAAAGATTTGGTCAACTTGCTAGACCCTCGCTATTTAGAGGTATGGGGAAAATTCACTCCGCGTGGTGGTATCTCAATCGACCCTTACTACAACTACGGTAGACCTGGAACTAAGTATGAAGGCTTGGCAGAACAGCGTCTCTTCCAACACGACCTCTACCCAGAGAAAATTGACAACCGTTAAACTCATACTCAATGAAAATCAAAGAGCAAACTAGGAAGCTAGCCGCAGGTTGCTCAAAGCACTGCTTTGAGGTTATAGATAAGACTGAAGAAGTCAGCTCAAAACAGTGTTTTGAGGTTGCAGATGGAAGCTGACGTGGTTTAAAGAGATTTTCAAAGAGTATAATACGAAAAAGCCCTGTTCCTCAAACTGAGAACAGGACTCTTTTTTCGTTTCTTATTCTTCTGTTCCAAGGAAATTTTTCGCAACAAGTGCTGCAAGAACGCCACCAACGATTGGGGCAAGGATGAAAATCCAAACTTGTTGAAGAGCTGCGCCACCTACAAAGACAGCAGGTGCCAAGCTACGAGCTGGGTTTACTGAAAGGCCAGTAATGTTCAATCCAACAAGGATCATCGCCATCAAGGACAAACCGATTACCAAACCAGCGATTGCGCCATTGCCCTTGCTTGCTGAAGTGACAGTCATGATAACTAGGACAAACAAGAAAGTTGCGATGACTTCAAACAAGAATCCACCAAAGACAGTGACACCGTTTGCCAAGGCATTTTCACCAAGGCTAGCAGTTGACATGCCTGAGTTAGACAAGAGGAAGAATACTGCAGCTGACGCAAGGAAAGCTCCAACTACTTGTCCAAGGATGTAGTTTACAAGTTCTGAAGATGACAAGCGTTTGTTTACAAACATAGCGATCGAAACGGCTGGGTTCAAGTGAGCACCTGAAACAGTTCCGATTGAGAAAGCTGCAACCACAATTGCTAAACCAAAGGCAAAAGCAATTCCAAGGTGTCCAAGACCATTAAGACCATTTCCAAAAACAACGGCTCCTGTTCCGATGAACACAAGCATAAATGTACCGATTAATTCAGCAACAAATTTTTTCATGATAAGTCTCCTTTTTTCAAACTATGTATTAGTCTATCAAAAGAAGGAAAGGGTTTCAAGAAAATTGACTGGAAAGTTATTTGAAAATTATGAAACGACTCGCTTATCCTTAGTACTGAAAGGATTGAATGGCTTCTTTCAAGTCATTTTGCAAACTATTTCTCTGGTCAAGTTGGATATAGACTTCCAACAGACAGGATCTGAAGTTGGAAAATTTATAAAAATCTTCCCTCTCTTCTATCGGAAAGTCAATAGTTTTTACCCAAGAAGCTACTTGTTCCTGCTCTAATTTCCCTTGCAAAATGGGTTCATAAAGTACTCTCGCTAAGCGCCAATCCTCATCATTTGTAAAACGAATGGTAATTCTTTTAAATAGTTGACCCAGTACATCAAATACTTCAGAAACTCTGTTACTAGGAAAATCTGGATGACAAACGACTTCCGTCAAGAGATCCGCTCCATGCGCAAAAGCGTGAACCCAACCATACTGACTTGAAAAACCTGTCGTATCCTTTTCTTTTTTTAAGTAATACAAACCTTGAGATAGCATAGCATTTCTTATATCAGCTTTTAATCCTTTATAGAAAAGAGAGTGCTCGTTACCATCTGCAGACAAAAGATTGGCATAAATAAGCGCCCTAAAAGAACGTTTAAGAGCCGAAACTCCTCTACTATCAATCTCTTTGTATAGACCTTCATCAGAGGAGACCTCTTCTGAGATAAACTGAAACTGTTCAAGGGAAAACAGTTCTTCTTGAATCCCTCTAGCCAAACTCGTAAAAACAAGTTCGTCTCGAATTTCTGGAGAGGGATCTCCCAAATGTTCGAGCAACCACTGAATTTCTTCTCGACTATAACTTGGTTTTTCTTCTGTCACTTTTCTTTGTAATTTTTTACGCATCTCAAGTACCTCTACATTTCTAGTAACTTATCAAAAAGCCATCCAAAGATGACTTTGAATAGGAATATTTGGAAAAATTGGAAAGGAACATGGCATAGTTAAAGCACTATTTTTTCTTTTTTGGTGTTAAATCTTCAAAAGATGTACTATTTTTACTAATAGTCTCGCTAATGGCTTTTTGTCCCAACCCATTAATTGAGCTATCCATTTGAGCTGCTAAAGTCGTTACAGCAGTTTTATTTGTCATAGCAAGAACCCCTATCTCCTCATCGTACTTAACTACAATACCTTTTCTACCTGATTTTATAGGAGGAGCACAAAATGCTTTGATAGCTGCTTTTTCTAATGTTTTTTTGATTTCTCGTCTGGCTGATTCTGACATAGGTCCAATCAAAGCATCTATGACTAAATCCACTAGCATTTCTTCTGCCCCCTTTCTAACTCATATAAGTCTTTTCTTTGACTATAACTCTCTTCTAACTCTTTTTCTAAGCGAGAGCGCTCTTTTCGGTACTGAGTCTGCAACTCTTCATCTTTTGCCTCTATTTTAGCATACTGCCGAAGATACTCACTACTCGTCTCACTTGAATAAGATTCCAATAACATCAGAAATTGATGGTGCTCCCCATCGTCTCCAGATTTCTGTCTACCAAAATCATAAGCAATGTTCTCAAACTCCTCATATAATCTGGTCAACTGAGAACGATTATGATCTAAACTTTCATAGGATTCTTCTATTTTCTTCTTAGCAGTTCTATAATCATCCTCCAAAGACCAAAGTCCCTCTTCTTGCTTTTTTATTTTCACTTGGATTTCTTCTAGTTTGTCCATTGATTAATATCCCTTGCCAAGCTTTCGTCTCCTTCAACCGCCTGTTCAACACCTTTCTGAATGTTGGTTTCCAAATCCGTAAAGGCTTTTACAATCGCAGCTGATTTACTTACTTTTTTATCAAAATGTCTCTGAGTCTCACCCACAATATTATCATACGTTACCCCAGCTTCTACATAGACATCCTCTATCTCATCATTAGTTAACTCTGTTACAAACCAGGGAACTTCCTTACTTTTATCGTAGAGTGTTTCAGCATCTGTAACTGCTTTTTTAGCCACTGCCTCAATCTCGCTGTGTCCGTTACTGACACTCTCTGTCATTGCCGTCGCAACAGCTGTTGCTTGGACACTATCCAAGAAAAACATCTCATGGCTACTTATACTACCATCTGATAAAAATTTAGTATTCAACTGTTTTAGAAGTCCATTTTTGACACCTTGTAATTTCTTCAGGGTCTCATAGTTCTTCTTTTCAAGTCCAGTCATTTTCTCTGGACTCTGTTTTTCCAAAATATCCTTGATTTGGTTAATTTGATTTTTATCACCCGTAATATCTGGGTCAATATTGTGCCCACCAGAATTTTCAAGCAGATAATCTTCTCCCAAGTAGACACCCAAAAAAGGCATTGAGATATTGTTAAGAAAGTCGTCCTGTGTTCGAATTCTTACCACTTGACCTGTGAATGTCTTTTCTTTATTGATTATTTTCTCCCTCGCCGAATCCCAGGGAGTTAGATAATCTATGATTCTATCTTTAGAGTCGATAAGGCCTTCTAAGTAGAGAGGCGCTGCGTTATATACCACAGTACGCGGAGCGTTATACTCTAAGGCCACCCTCTGAGCGATATTCCCTCCTAAAGAATGTCCTGTTAGAGTAATGTTATCACCGTATCTCTGTCGAATCCTTTCATAAAATTTGAAAGCTTCATCATAATGGTAACCGAACGCCATGATTATACCACCGACATCTGTCGCGACATCTGTCGCTATGTCCGCATTAGGATTCGTTCCCGTATACGCTATGATCACCTCTCCACTATCCTTATCTAGGAAGGCTGTACCACTCGTCCCAGTAAATTCGTCATGAAAATCATCTAGATATTGGAGGTTGGGAGGGAGTTTTTTCTTAGAGTACTTTTCTACATATTGAAGCACATTATTGTCAGTTGCTCCCTGATTAACTCGCACATTCTCAAATTCATAAGTTAAATTAGAAGCATCTAAGGTCGGCACATTACTATTTGGCATCTATCTTCTCCATACTCTTACCTTTTCCTGTTATAAGTTCTGAATGAGATATATTTTCTCCGTCAAAAGCCACAGGATAACCGTATTCATAGCCAATAGTTGCAGAGTGGTCTGCACTAATAAAAAGGTCTAACGACTCACTTGATTGTATATGGAAGTAGTCCTGAATAATTTTACTATTTACATTTTTATATGTAATAGAAGCATCACCAGTCTCCCAATTATAGTACGTTTTTTTGAGTTCAAATCGAGATAGAACTGCTTTATTTAGTTCTAACTTTTGAAATAAAAAACCATCATAAAACAAATCATCTTTAGAAACTTCTGGATTCAAAAATTCTAATCCTTTTTCAGTGTACACAATACGACTTTCTAAAAGCACTTTTTCTTCATAAGGATTACCTCGAGCTTCTATTCTTTTAAAATTACCAGTTATTTCTTTTGTTTCTGCATTTCCTACGAGTTCAATCTTCTGATAACGAGAATAGTCCTTCGTCTCATCGTAAGTATCAATACTTCTAATCTCAAACCCTTCCGGAAATTGCTTAAACAAGTCAAAGAGATTTTCAGTTGGATAAACTCGACTAACCTCAGAGACTTTGTTTTCAATCCATTCTCGACTGTTTTTATTTTCTCCACATCCCGCCAATCCTATCATCATCAATCCTCCTAAAAGTAATATTGCGAAAAACGCGCTTTTTTTCATAACCTTCTCCTTATTTATGATATTCAATAAAATAGCTAACCATAGTTCACTTATAGTATATCTTAAAAGCAACAATTCCTTACTATCTTATTCAAATTCGTAAGTCATATTCGCCACGTCTAAAGTTAGAATTTCACTACTCACCATTATTCAATTCTCCATTTGACACTGTTTCTCTAAAATAATAACCGTCTTTGTAATCAACATTTACAGAATAGTAATAATAATCATTACTCTGCAAAGAGCTCCCAAATTCTAATACGCCATTTTCAAGATCATCCTTTTTAAAAAATTTGTTTATTATTGGATTATTCACACTATAAGATATGTCAAAACCATTAGTTACACTGTTATAACTCTTACTTTCTAATTTAAACTCAGATAAAATTCTTTTATTAATCGTTAATTCTTGAAACAGAAAACCTTTAAAATCCCAAATTTCCTTTGCTCTTTCTTCATCTGAAAAAATAAATTGCTGTTCTATGTAATGAACATCTATAATATCTGTCTTTTTTTCTAACTTCAAATCTTTTCGAATTAATTTACCAGTTATCGTCTTGAACTGACTATTTCCAGTTAAATATATTTTTGTGCTAACTTTATCATTCATATATACTTGATAGACCTCAAACCCTTCCGGAAATTGCTTAAACAAATCAAACAGATTCTCAGTCGGATAGACTCGACTAACCTCAGAGACTTTGTTCTCAATCCATTCTCGACTGTTCTTATTTTCTCCGCATCCTGTTAATCCTATCATTATCAATCCTCCTAAAAGTACCATTGTGAGAAATCTACATTTTTTCATAACCTTCTCCTTATTTATGATATTCAACAAAATATCTAACCGTAGTTCCCTTATAGTATCCAACAAAAGCAACATTTCCTTGCATATTTTTCAAATTCATAAGTTAGATTCGTTACATCCAGAGTCGGAATTCCACTATTGGCCATTATATACCCCCGCATTTGATACTGTTTCTCTAAAATAATAACCGTCTTTATAATCTACTAAAATTGAGTAATAGTAATAACCCTCATTTTGTAGAGAACTTCCAATTTCAAGTGTAGATTTTTCAGAATCGTTTTTATGAAAATAATTATTATTTATTTTATTTTCCATAAAATATGAAATACTAAAACCATTAGTTATACTATTATACGATTTCTCTTTTAATCTTAACTTAGACAATTCAGTTTTATTTAGAACTAGTTTTTGAAACAAGAAACCATCAAACTTCCATATTTTTTTAGCGGTTTCTTTATCAGAAAAAATAAATTTGTTGTCTACATATTGAACACTTACTACCACTTCGTCGCTCTTTGGCGCATCATCCTTCGCTGGAATTTTAGCAAGAGTACCCGTTATTGTATTCGATGTTGCGTCACCTTTCAGCTTAATTTCTGTAATATAATTATCGGGTCCATCACTTTTCTTTTTAAAATAGACCTGCTCAATCTCAAATCCTTCTGGAAATTGCTTAAACAAATCAAAGAGATTTTCAGTTGGATAAACTCGACTGACCTCAGCGACTTTGTTCTCAATCCATTCTCGACTGTTCTTATTTTCTCCGCATCCTGCCAATCCCATCATTAAAAATCCTCCTAAAAGTACCATTGTGAGAAATCTACATTTTTTCATAACCTTCTCCTTTTTAATAATATTCCATATAACAGTTAACTTTAATTCATTTATAGTATATCAAAAAGTAACATTTCCTTGCATCTTACTCAAATTCATAAGTCAGGTTCGCTGCATCCAGAGTCGGAATTCCACTATTCACAAATTTTTATCTACCATTTTATTTCCTTTTAATTTGATACCGTTTCTCTAAATGTATAAACACTATCGTAGTTGACAGTTACTGAATAATAGTAATAATCGTCGTTTCGATATGAGCTTCCAAAACCTAATGTTGCCTGTTCGTTTTCATGTTTTTTAAAATACTGATTGATAGTTTGATTTTGAATCGAATAATCAATATCAAACGCCCCATTATTACCATTATAATTTTTAGATTTCATAGACAATGAAGATAGAAAAGAGTGATTAATTGTTAACTTTTGAAATAAAAATCCATCAAAAGGCCATATTTCTTTCGCCTTCTCCTCATCAGAAAAGGTCAATTTCCTATCGATATAATCTACTTTTATTGTTTCTTCTGGCTTTTCAGTAATATCATCAGAAGCACGTGTCTTAGTTAGTACTCCAGAAATTGTTTGGTTACTACTATCTCCTTGTAAAGTTATCTCTATAATATAGGTTCCACGTTTTATATACACTTGATTTACTTTGAACCCTTCTGGAAATTGCTTAAACAAATCAAACAGATTTTCAGTTGGATAAACTCGACTAACCTCAGAAACTTTATTTTCAATCCATTCTCGACTGTTTTTATTTTCTCCACATCCTGCCAATCCTATCATGATCAATCCTCCTAAAAGTAATGTTGTGAAAAACGCACGTTTTTTCATAACCTTCTCCTTACTTATGATAATTAATAAAACAACTAATCATATTTCCCTTATAGTATATCATAAAAGGCTGATATGACTGTTTCATCTATGATGTTAAAATCCTGTCTAATACATTTTAAAACACTGTAATTCTAAAGGTCATGATATAATAGACAATGAATAACAAGCATTACTTGAAGGAGAAATGTATGAAAAAATCGTTCAGACTTTGTTGCCTAGCTTGTGTGACAACACTAGCCTTAGCCCTTGGTGCTTGCTCATCAAAGCCATCTACTAGTTCTACAAATAATTCAAACAATCAGGTTTCTACCTACCATAAGAAAGATGTAACTGGTCCTGCTGCTTCATTTGACTGGAATGCCAAAGTTGAACCTACCAACTATGAGAGAACCTTTGTTGAAACAAACAGTGGCAGTCAATTTAATAAAACTCTAGATCGCACGAAAGAGGCGGCTGAGAATCTTGAAAAAAAGAAAAAGGAAATTTCGGATCCTAAGGTTCAAACAGCCCTCAAATTAGTGGATGCCGTCTTTGTCAATCAAGAAAATCTTGACCTAGTTGTGAAATCAGCGGGTGCTAGCAATCAAGAAGAGTTATTTGATAAGATTTGGAACGAATATTTAGTCCCTGAGTTAACTAAAATCCGTCCGAATTTTTCAAATGATACCATCTTTGAATATAAAGGAGAAAAATATCCTCTCAAAATTTATGCGCCTATGTTTTTCAAGGTCAACACCAATGCATTAGGAAAAGCAGGTGCCTATACTCTTGAGGACTATAAGGTAGATGGCGACATGGTTTATTTGAAATTTATGTCCCCAGCTGTAGATACTTACCAATACGAAGTCAAAGCATCCTATCACACAGACAATCTCGAATTCTTTCAAGGACTGGTGGAAGAACAACAGAAGGTTCTTGAAACAGACTATGCTAAAGCTCTAAATATTCGATTTGTTTATCAATTAGCCGCGCTTGATTTTAAAGCAAATAACTATGTCGACTTAGAGGGAATGGATTATCTTGATCGCAACACTCATTACCTCGCCATAAAAGTGGATAATAATGGTGAAGCTAGCCTTGATAATGAAAATCTCGCCAACCTTTTACAAATTAGCATGAAGGCTTCAAACGAGGCCAATAAAGGAAAATTTGAATAAGTCTTCAATGCATGAAAAAATCACCTCAAACAGGTGATTTTTGTGTATTCATCTTGTCATTAAAATGTCTTAAATCCGTCCTTTACTCTCCCAACTCAGCACTGTAGGCGATAATCTGGTCAACTGTGTCTGACAGGAATTGGATGGTATCACGGAGTGGTTTGTCTGTTGAGATATCCGCTCCGATAATCATGGCTGACTCAAGCGGTGTCTTGCTGCCACCTGATTTAAGAAGATTGAGCCAATCTTCAGCTCCGGTTGCTGAATGTTTCAGATGGAGGTAACCCGCAGTCGAGATAACAAGTCCAGCTGAGTAAGTGTAACTATACAAGCCCATGTAGTAGTGAGCTTGGCGCATCCAAGTGAGTGCCGCATCGTCGTCAATTTCAATGGCATCTCCCCAGAAATCTGTCAAAACTTCCTTCATAATGCTGTTGAGCTTGTTTGCTCCAAAGGTCTCCCCTTCTTCAATCAATGTATAAACCTTACGCTGGAAGGCTGCTTCCAAGAGGTGGGTGATGAAATTATGGAAGTAGGTGTCGGTCAAACGATGGGCAAGGGCAAAGCGTTTTTGACGTGGATCATCAGACTGGTGCTCCAAGTAATCACTTAAAAGCAATTCATTGAAGGTTGATGGAGCTTCGACATAGTAAGTAGACATGTGGGCATTGAAGTAGCTTTGGTGATTGTCTGAAAAGATAAATTGACCAGAATGCCCAATTTCATGAATCAAGGTATAGACATCACTCAAACGACCAGTCCAGCTCATGAGGACATAAGGGTGCACGCGATATGGATCCGCCGCATAACCACCAGAATCCTTGCCTCTATTAGCAGCAAAGTCCACCCATCGTTCCTCTTGATAACGCGCAACTTCCTGACAATATTCTTGCCCCAAAGGTTCTACTGACTTCATGACCAAATCATAGGCATCATCAATAGTCACTTCAGGATTGAGGGCGCTATCCAAGTCCAATTTCCAGTCTGCAAAGGTCATCTTTTCAAGACCATTAACCTTGGCAACATGCTTGAGGTATCTCTGAGCAACTGGCGCAAATTCCTGCATAATGAGGTCAATCTGACGGTCAAACATGGCACGGTCCACTTCTTGCTCAGCTAGGAGATAATCAAAGACTGAGTCGTAGCCCTTCATATCGGCCAAGAGTTTTTCAGACTTTACCTGAGCTAGATAGGCTGCTGCAGCTGTATTCTGGTGCTTACGAAGTCCCTCTGAGAAGGAGCGGAAAGATTTCTCACGAACCTCAGCGTCCTCGTGGTTTTGGTAGAAATTCTCATAGGTAACAAAGCTGTTTTTATAGGTCTTGCCATGGGCTTCAAAGTCAGCCATTTCAAAGTCCCCAGCTCGCATCTTAGTGTAAATGTCCTGTGGGCTGTAGAAAACTTCACCAAGATTGGTCAAAGCCTTCTCCACATCAGCCCCAAGATAGTGGGCTTTTTTGATTTTGGCCTGACGAATGGCTGCCGTCAAGTGAGGCAGTTCACCCAAACGGTCCAAGACCTCCTCGTCTGCAGCCACCAAGGCGTCGTCAAAGAAGGTCAAGGCTACGCTGGCATCAGTTTCAAATTCCATCCCAGCTTGGGCGATATTAGCAAACTCTTCATTGCTATAGTCTGTCGTCTGAGGCATAAAGGCGTAATTGCCGATATGGCTCATCTGGATATAGATTTGTTCCAATTCCGCAAAGGCCTTCTCAAAATCCTCAAAAGTATGAAGATTGCCCTTGTAATCACGGCTAAATTGATTGATGTCTTCGCGCGTTTTCTCGATTGCACGCAAGAAATCCTCACGGTCTTGGTATAGGGCAGTTAAGTCCCAAAGTTCCTTCTCTGGAAATTCTGAACGGTGTTTTTGTTCCATTTTTTTCCTCTTATTTCTCTAATTCTACTAAAACACTAAGGGCTGATAAGGCATAAAGCGGGGCTGTTTCCGCTCGAAGAATCCTTGGACCAAGTCCTGCCAAGACGGCTCCTTTGGCTTCAAAATTTTCGATTTCTGCAGGTGAGAGACCACCTTCTGGACCAAAGATAAAGAGCAATTTGGCTCCCTTTTCAAGACCAGCAACTACTTGTAAGAGCGCAGCGGTTTCTCCTTCTTTTGCTGATTCTTCATAGGCCACTACGATAGAGTCAAACTGGTCCAACTGGGCTAGAAAATCTGCTTTTTTCTCGAAGAGCTGGATACTTGGGACAATATTACGCTTGCTTTGTTCGGCTGCTCCAAGGGCAATTTTTTCTAGCTTTTCAACTTTTTTACCCAATTTCTTGCCGTCCCACTTGGCGACTGACCAATCGGCAGGAAAGGCCCAGATTTGGCTAGCACCTAGTTCTGTTACTTTCTGAGTAATAAACTCCAGCTTGTCTCCCTTGGGAAATCCAGATGCGATAGTCACCTGGACTGGTAGTTCCACATTGTCAACTAATTCTTCAACCAACTCAAACTGACGTTTTTCCACATCCAGCACGCGCGCCAAGCGCTTGATACCATCATTGAAGACCAAGATTACTTCATCATCTTCTTTCAGCCGCATGACCTGAAACATGTGCTTGCTGGTTTCCTTGTCCTCAATGGTGACAGGAGAGATAGGACTGCCTTTGACAAAATACTGCTGCATGCTAGCCTCCAATCACTCCTGAAATATCCTTAGTCTTCTTAAAGACACAGGCATTCCATTCCCCTTGAATCATGTGGGTTTCAAGGAAAAATCCAGCTGACTCAGCTGACTCGCGTACCATGTCCCACTTGTCCTTGATAATCCCACTCATGATCAGGTAGCCTTCGTCCTTGACCAAGCGAAAAGCATCCTCTGTCAGATGAATGAGAATATCCGCCAAGATATTAGCCACGATGACATCTGCTTCAATCTCCACACCCTTGAGCAAATCTCCAGCAGCAACATGGATGTTTTCCATGCCAGGGTTGAGCTCGATATTTTCCTGAGCCACCCGAACCGCCACATCATCCAGATCATAGGCGAAAATTTCCTTAGCGCCAAGAAGTGAGCTGGCAATAGAAAGGACACCTGAACCAGTCCCCACATCTAGCACCGTTTCGCCACCACGAAGAACCTGCTCCAAGGCGAAGAGGCTCATCTTGGTCGTTGGATGCGTCCCAGTCCCAAAGGCCATGCCGGGATCCAGCTTGATAATCTTTTCTCCAGCAGTCGCCTCATAGTCTGTCCAAGATGGCACGATGGTCAAATCATGAGTGATACGAGCTGGCTCATAGTATTTCTTCCAGTTGTCAGCCCAGTCTTCCTCAGCCAAGGCAGTCGTGCCCATCTTGACCTCTCCTAGATCCATAAAATCAGTCAAGTCTGCCAGACGTGCCTGCAAGTCTGCCTCAACCGCTGTCACATCCACCGTTTCAGGATAGTAGGCTGTCACCACGATTTCTTCCTGCTGTTCAACCTCTGGGAAAATCTCACCAAAACGATCTACATTTCCCACATAGTCCATGCTGTCTTCGATCGCAACACCCTGCGCCCCAAGCTCAATCAGGAGATTGGAAACCAATTCCTCTCCCTCACGCTTAACTGTAACTTTTAACTCTTGCCATGTTTCCATCATTAAGATACCAAGCCCGTAAAACACAAAGCCAAAATAGAAAATTCTCTGAAGACACTTGGGTCTAAGAGAAGTTTATCTTTTTGGCACACTGTTTAGGGCGGGTTCAGTTTAGAAATGTAACCGAACCATCCTTTCTATTTCTCTATACATTTTTTCATGTAAACCATATCCATACCTTCTTTTTCAGGCTCGATATGGGTTTGACGGTAGCCATTTTTCTCATAAAAGGCGACCATGCCCGCATCCTGTAATACCGTACACAAATCCCACTGTTTAATCGTTGGAAATTCCTTTTCCAGCAATCTCAATCCCTCAGAACCATAACCTTTTCCTTGATGCTGAGGCAAAATCGCTGCCGTTCCCAACCAAGCCTCCGTCAACTCTTCATTGGTCTGAACTCGTAAAAATCCGATATTTTCGTCCTTTTCTTTCACAAAGTAGTAATAGCTATTGGGACGCTCAACCAATTTCCACTTGATTCGTTCACGGTCCTCCAGATAAGGATCATACTCATCTTGATATTTCTCATAGACAGCCTTAAAGCTAGCTCTTTGAATTGCAATTACGGTTTCTAAATCCTCTGCTCCTGCTCGGATAATCTGAATCATACTAATACCTCCAAATTCACTCTCTCAACTCGCTTCCTATGCTCTTCCACACGCTGTTTTACTGACCCTCAAATTCTTCAATCACATCCGTGTAGTGTTCTTTCATTGCGTTATGAATCTGCTGTTTAAAAATACCAAACATAAGATAATAAACAAATAGAACAATTCCTGCAAACAGTATCAAAAATAAAAAATATACTGGAAGGGGCAGTACGAGACCTCTACCACTCAGTAAGGGTATAGCAAGCATTAATACCCAAATAACAGCCATAGAAATCCCAGCTACTTTCGTACCACTTTCTCTCTGCTTCTTTAACTTTAAATATTCCAAATAGATGAATGTAGCTTCTTCCCTAGAGTATTGTCCAGCTTTTAGTTTGCGTTTAACTTCCTTATTTAGTGTCGTTGTTGCAATTGCAAAAATCATTTTACTTCCTCCAAATAATCCCTCACTCTCCCCTGCAACTGGGGTACAACCTTATCTGAGCCAAGAAATTCCTCAATACTCATCAGTTTGTAGCCCTGCCCTTCGTCACCAAAGACGATACTATCAAACTGTTCCTGCCTTAACTTGCCAACTAGAAAGACCGACTCCTTCCCCTCAAAAAGCATACTTGGGTACACCTTACTCCAAAGCAGACACTCTTCAATCAAATGAATTCCCAGCTCTTCATAAACTTCACGCGCCACGCACTCAAAGGGACTCTCATCACCCTCTCGTCCGCCACCTGGCAATTCCCAGGTATTAGGGTATGGAATGTTTGATTTATCATCACGTAGGATAGTCAAGAGCTTATCTCCACAAAACAAAGCAATTTTGCAACCTGTAAAATCAGAAATTTCTATTTCCATATCATACTCCTAGTATCTCGGATAAGGATAAAACTCTCCCTCTTCCAAGCCAACTTTTCCTTCTTCAAAGACTTCTTGGTTCCATTCCATGAAAAATTCCTCTGCTTCTGGGTCTTCCAAAAAGTCCATGAGCGCATCCAGCCCAACCTCGGCAGTGTCTTTGAGGAATAGCGCAAAATAAGCTAAAAACTCGCGAGAGAAACCTTTCTTGGGTAGATAAGGGATAACTGTCAAATAGTCTTCCTCATTGACTGTTGACTTGGCAGGATTGTAAAAGAGTACCGCTTCTTCAAAAAGAATGTCGTCTGATGAGACCTCTCCATCCTCATCCAGCATCTCCACTCCAGCAGCATTTTGTGCTTCCAATAAAAAACTCACTTCAACTGCATGATTGCGCTTGTCCCAGCTAATCTCATAGTCAAATGGAAAGTTCTTGTCCAACTCTTCCTCTAAAACATCTAAAAATCCGTATGTTGCCATTTTGTCCTCTTTCTATGCGACTCTTTAATCGCCCCGATTGCTCGGAAATATGCTAAAATAGATACTACCATCTTACCACATATACATCAGAAAATCCATGTTAGAAAGGACTGCTATGCCAGACAATCTCGCGCTTCGCATGCGCCCAAAAACCATCGACCAGGTCATCGGTCAGAAGCATCTAGTCGGATCAGGAAAAATCATCCGCCGCATGGTGGAGGCCAACCGCCTGTCCTCCATGATTCTCTACGGACCTCCGGGTATCGGAAAGACCAGTATCGCCTCTGCCATCGCTGGAACGACCAAGTATGCCTTTCGGACCTTCAATGCCACTGTTGATAGTAAAAAACGTCTCCAAGAAATCGCTGAAGAGGCTAAATTCTCAGGTGGCCTTGTACTGCTACTAGACGAGATTCATCGTCTTGACAAGACTAAGCAAGACTTTCTTCTACCACTCTTAGAAAGTGGTCTGGTCATCATGATTGGTGCTACGACTGAAAATCCCTTCTTTTCTGTCACTCCTGCCATCCGTAGCCGTGTTCAAATTTTTGAGTTGGAACCTCTGTCTAACCAAGACGTCAAAGAGGCTCTTCAGATAGCTCTAACTGACCCTGAGCGTGGTTTTGATTTTCCAGTTGAGCTAGATGAGGATGCGCTGGATTTCATCGCAACTTCTACAAACGGAGATCTTCGCTCTGCCTTCAACTCACTTGACTTGGCTGTTCTTTCTACTCCCGAAAATGACAAGGGCATCCGTCATATCACTCTTGATATCATGGAAAACAGCCTGCAGAGGAGTTACATTACCATGGATAAGGATGGGGACGGTCACTACGATGTCCTTTCAGCACTGCAAAAGTCCATCCGTGGCTCGGATGTTGATGCCAGTCTCCACTACGCGGCCCGCTTGATTGAGGCTGGGGATCTGCCTAGTCTCGCTCGTCGCTTGACTGTTATTGCTTATGAAGATATCGGTTTGGCCAATCCTGAAGCTCAGATTCATACCGTAACTGCTCTAGATGCTGCTCAAAAGATTGGCTTTCCAGAAGCTCGCATTCTCATTGCCAATGTCGTGATTGATTTGGCCCTCTCTCCAAAATCCAACTCAGCCTATGTGGCCATGGACAAGGCCCTTGCTGATCTCAAAACATCAGGGCATTTGCCTATCCCTCGACACCTGCGCGATGGCCACTACAGTGGAAGCAAGGAACTAGGGAATGCGCAAAACTATCTCTATCCGCACAACTATCCTGGACACTGGGTCAAACAAGATTACTTGCCAGAAAAAATTCGAGATCATCACTACTTCTCTCCAGAAGATACTGGCAAGTACGAACGGGCCTTGGCGCAACGCAAGGAAACCATTGATAAATTACGGGACTTGTGAAATCCTTTTCAAAAAAATAAATTTTCCTCTTGATTTTTTTTGAAAAAGTGGTATCATATAAACATAGAAACGCTGTGGTGTACGACTTCACACTTAAGTGTTGACCGACTATTTTTTGTATTATTAGGGAAACAAAAGTCTTCTAACAGCATGTAGGCCGTCTCACACGGAAACAGCTTCAGTTAGAGCGAGTTGCCCACCTGCTTAATTGCGCGGGTTCAATACAAACCGTGAAGTTTCGGCACCAATACAGCTTTTTCTTTGCCTCCTTAGCTCAGTTGGTAGAGCAGTAGACTCTTAATCTATGGGTCGCAGGTTCGAGCCCTGCAGGGGGCATCTAAATACAACAGGAAAAGCCTTGGAATCAGGGCTTTTTTTGTGTCCTCCCTACTTATGTCCCATCAACAGATGCTCAAGATATATTTTGTGTGTAAAAAAATTCTTTTGCTCCTCTACGAAAAACAAAAAAGCTATCCTACCTTTGCAAATTTGGATAAGATAGCAGAATATTTTAATGCAACTCCAACCCAACTCTTTGGAACTAGTAAAGAGATTGAGTTAGAAAAGAGTGTTCTTGAATCTAATGAATACTCTGATAAAGTAAGTGAGATTTTAAAAGCTGTCAAATACATCGAAGATTTTCTAGAAACTGATGGACAGTACTTAGAGGATTTACTTTACTTAACAAGAGGCAACCAACTATACACAGAAGATGGAGATGAGTTGTATATTGATCCAACTTCTCAGAAAAGAACACTTCATAACCAATATGAACCTGGTTTTATTGTAGCAAGGGATAAATCTCCACTAGAACTCTTAATTGAAAATAAGGAATTGTTTGATAAATAGAAAAAGCGAGGATAACCTCGCTTCAGATTGAAGTTAAAATCTTTAGAAGACACTTTTATAAGGACTTTGTCTTCAATCTGTGAAAAGGAGTGGAAACTCCTTTTCTTTTTGTAAGTCAGACTGAAACTTCCAAATTGTTTATTTATTTTATTGACATTTTCTATAAAAATAAGTATAATAGTTTTATTATCAGACTATACTATATAGGGGGTATTGAAATGAAATTTTCTAATCGTTTACTGCTATTCCTTGCAGGAGTTGTTTTTGTCCTTTTAGGACTTTTCCTATTTACAAACCCAGTAGCTAATCTTGTTGCTTACAGCTGGTGGATTGCATTTGGTTTACTGGTTTCTTCTATAGCAGCTATTTTAGGCTATTTCTCTGTACCAAAAGAGCTTCGCTCACCAGCTCATCTTTTCCAAGGGATTGTTAATCTTCTCTTAGCTCTTTACCTCGTTGCCTATGGCTTTGTGACGCTGCCAGTTGTCATTCCAACTATTTTAGGAATTTGGTTAATTGTAGAAGCCATTATAGCTTTCTTTAAAGGCAATCGTCTGGGATTGATTTTCCCTATTATTGGCAACCATATCATGTGGATAGCGTTGCTTGCATTTTTACTAGGTCTAGTGATTTTGTTCAATCCAGTAGCTACAAGTGTCTTTGTCGTTTATGTCGTTGCCTTTGCATTTTTAATTGTTGGTTTCACCTATATCCTTGATGCCTTTCGTAAATAATCTAGCTGCCATTTTGGGCATATTAAAATAGCTGGGAAGTTACATTCTCAGCTTTTTCTGTTGCCTCCTTAGCTCAGTTGGTAGAGCAGTAGACTCTTAAGCTATGGGGCGCAGGTTCGAGCCCTGCAGGGGGCACATCTAAATCAACAGAAATAAGCCTTGAAACCAAGGCTTTTTTTAACGTCTAATAGCTTTTTGTAGAAAAGTATTTAAAAATAAAAGAGAAGAGAATCTCTCACTCTCTTCTCAGTATATCTTATTAAATTTAGTTTTTCTTAATCTAGCTGATTTTCCTTTGCAACGACAAATTCCTTAACCAATCGATAGATAACAGCAAATATCGGTGTAAAGAATATCATCCCAAGTAAGCCAAAGAGATTGCCTCCGATACTAGCAGCCGCAAGCGTGAAAAGGGCTGGTAAGCTAATAGACTGACCTACAACTCTAGGATAAATAAGGTTTCCTTCAATCAGCTGTATAACTTGATATAGAAGAAGAGAAAGTAAGGCTTGAGTAGGACTCACTGTGAAGATAAAAATCGCTCCCACAACACAAGCAATCATAGGCCCTACATAAGGAATGAACGATAGCACTCCTGCAAAGATACCTGTCATTACTCCATAGGGTATCCCAAACACGCTGTAACCAACCGCTATCATAACTCCTATGATAACTGCTTCAATCAGCTGACTCATCAAAAATTGGTCATAAGTCTCTAGTGCTACTTGTCCAATGTAAGTCAACTTTATCACCACCTTCTCTGGAAGAAAAACTTTTAGAAGTCGACTCGTCATCGCTGCCAAATGTTCCTTACTGGATAAAAATGAAAAGGTGAAGACTATAATCAAAAAGGCATTCATCAAACTTGAAAAAATATTGCCGATATTACTAGTCAGACCTGATAAAAAACCTATCAAAGCTTGGCTAATAGAACTAGATTGTCCCTGTATGCCTGATACGATAGTTGACAACATGTCTTTGGTTACAAATTCCGAGCTGCCTAGCAATTTCCCAAGTTGAGTAAGGACTGTTGAAAGGACTGTTCCCAGCTGACTAATAGTCTGGGCTAGGGTTGGCAGCACCAAAACCAAAAGAGCAATCACGATTAAGATAAGAGCTAGGAAAACAAGTACCATGGCAATCGGACGACGCAACTCTGCCTTTACCTTCAATTTAACTAAGTACTGTTCAATTTTTTTCATAGGAACATTAAGCACAAAAGCAATAACAGCACCATAAATCAAGGTTGATATTACATCAAAGAGAGAGATTGCTCCTGATATAAAGCTCGATGCATTCAGAATTACAAGAGCAACCAGCCCTATAAAAAGTATTAACGGGGTGTATTTTTTTACTAAGTTCATAAATTCTCCTTAATAAACATGTTTAGATACGACTATACTATTTGGTTTTTCAAACTCTCGATTAAGGTAGGCTTGGTAAGTTCCTGGAGCGATAAATCCTTTGGGTGAGAGGATATCGGTGCCAGCCTGACCGACTATGGTATCAGCCAAGAGCACACAGTTTGTAGATAAGACAAAGTAGGATTTAAACTTAGATTTGATAAATTTATAAAGTTCCCCATCTGTCTCATGTCTGATTTTATAAGCGTAGGTGTAGTCTTCCTTACCATCACCTGTCGTGATTTTATCCGCACTTGGCTCCCATGGAATCGTCAGTTGTTTCAATTCAGCCAACTTTTTCTGAACTGCTTTTTCCATTTCAGGCGTCAAATCTATCCCATAACCAAAAAGCGTTTTTTGACTCTCACGTTTACATAGGTCAATGTACTTGTCACGATCACAGAAATATAAGACACCATCTCCTACCATGCCAAATAAGGTCTCAGATGACGGATCATAGTTGCCATAAGAAATAACACGGCCCTGATAGCAGATATCCACATGACCAATAGCTGAAAACAGGGAGGTCTCAGCTGTATGAACAAAAATTTCTAGCTCTGCTGTCTTACCAGACTTCACTATTCCAAGATGGATATCTTCTTCCTCATCAGCATTTTCCAGCATAAATTTGTTAATTTTTGCTAAAGTTCTTGCAGGGATGAGAGCGGCTAGGACAATAGGTAAGCTAATTCTAATGCGACGTTTGAGATGGTTTTTCCCAATTTCCCCTTCAAATAAGAAACCGTCACGGATATTGGACAGACCATAAAGGAAAAAATAAGCCCCTAAAACAAAGAGTTGAAAGACAGAATTTCCCGTAGAGGACAAAAGACTAGTCCCACCAAGAAAAACTAGTACGAGACCATCTAGTAAGAAACGAAAACGAGGTCGAATTTTGTTTTTGCGGTAGAGAAGATAGGTGACAAGGTTGATACTAGCATGAAAAATCTGATAAATTCCAATCACAAGAGCCAAAATATAAATCGGCACATCCGTCGCAAGATTGGAGCCAAGCAAATATCCCAGCACTAACAATTTAACCAGTGCAACTCCCAAGGTGTCCGTTGACTGACTTTTTTTGAAAATACGTAATACTAAATCTAAGACCGTTGCTATCCAAGCTAAAAACAGAACCAGTTGAATAACCTTTACTGGCAACCAAGTCCCCGTGACCATCAAGATAAGACCTAGCAGAACAAACAAGAACCCCTGAGCAAGTAATTTCTTACCTGTCAGACCTAAAGATAGAATTTTCGCCATATAAAAACCTTTCAACAATAAAAATTAAACACTCCGATTAAACTGACTAGTAAATAGCCAACACTACAAACAGCCTGTGCCAGCAACATATGGTGACTAGAAATGACTGTAGTAATGTCACCATCTTGTCTTATGCACTTCTAAAATTTGTTATATTGATTAGAAACCAGAGCTTATAAAAACTAGCTAAACTCGAGAGATAGACACAATTGCGACGAAAAAATGTATAACCAATTCAACTTGTTAAGGTAAGAAAGCATTATTTCCAATCTATTAATTATTCATCTATTACCTATTATGACACAATATTCCCTATAGTTCAACTTTTTACTTGTTTTTATATTACACGGACTAAAAAGTTTTCAACAGTTGATTGCATTTGTTTTAATAAGTTTTAACCTTTCTTGGTTAGATAAAAAAAGAACCATACAGTTTAGAATCTGTATGGTTTTTGCCCCACTTTTGTCCCATTTTTAAATCATGACATTGAAAATACCTAAAATCACTTATATTTCAATATTTTTAATTGCTCTCAATATGAAAGTCCTTTCCAAATCCCTGTAGGGGGCATCTAAATCAACAGGAAAAAGCCTTGGAATCAAGGCTTTTTTGTGTAGTCTTAGCACTAAAAAACGATAGAAAAAACACCCCTTCTGAACTGCACCCCAAAAGTTAGACAGAAAAAACCTAACTTTTGTGGCGCAGTTCATTCGCGTCACATGAAGTTATTTAAGCATCTCATTTTTTTTTATTACCATTTTCTGTTATAATAAATTGTACTTCTAAAATAGAAAGGTCTTAAGATGACAACTCTTATTAAACATAAACGTGTAGAATTTTCAGAACTTTTTTATGACCTAGTTTTTGTTTTTGCAATTTCAAAAGTAACTACTTTAATTGACCATCTTCATAACGGTATTTTGACTTGGAATTCTTTCCTTGATTTTTTCATTGCTACTTTGTTTCTCATCGATTCCTGGATGATTCAAACCGATTATACCAATCGCTATGGAAAGAACTCTTTATTTAACATAGTAATCATGTTTATCAAAATGGGAATTTTACTCTTTATAGCCAATATGATTGGACCTGATTGGCAACAATATTTTCATTATCTCTGTTGGGCTATTGGTACATTAACCCTTACCTTATTTTTTCAATATTTGGTTGAATTTTTTAGAAAATCAACCGATGATGCTAATCGGGAAAGTATCAAAGGTTTTCTATGGATAACAGGTCTAGGAAGTTTAGGATTCTATCTAGCAGCTCTTCTTCCTATTTACCTTAGAGTCTATATCTTATTTGCTAGTATTCTGCTAACATTTATTATGCCAAGTATCTTGCTTAATAAAGATAAGCATTACCAGGTAAATCTCCCCCATTTAATCGAGCGCATCTCCCTTCTTGTCATTATTACGTTTGGAGAGATGATTATGGAGCTAGCTAACTTCTTTACAATCGAGAATTTCTCGATTTATTCGGTTCTTTATTTCATTATTATGCTTTCTCTGTTCTTGTTTTATTTTGGTCAATTCGACCATGCTATTGATGAAAAATCTAATCAAAAGGGGCTATTTCTAATTTACAGTCACTATCCTATTTTCATTGGGCTTATGATGATGACTGTATCGATGAGTTTTCTTCTGAATCCTGAAGCTAATCGTCTCTTTGCAACCAGCTTCTCTTATATCGGATTTGGCCTCTTTCAAGCTGCTGTCCTAGTAAATGGGCCCTATAACAAACACTATCTTCGCTATTCGAAAAGTTACTACTGTGTCCAAGCGACACTCTATCTGGCTGCCTTGATTCTCTCTTTAATCTTTGCTTCTAATCCTATAATAGTAGTGAGTATAACAACCATTTTAGCTCTAGCTATAGCCATTCATTTTATTTATTTTTATATGACACAGAATAAAAAATATTCCAAATCTAACTGGGGGTTCTTTTAATGAGTTTATAACATAAAAAAGCTTTGGGAACCAAGGCTTTATATGATATCAATCACCGACCACGAAAATGTTTAGCTTACAGAACTGCTAGTGAAGCTCTAGAGGATGAGTTCGAGTAAATGTTGCACTTATTCTTGCAATTTATCATTTACTTGATGCACGAACTCGATATTTTTTTCGTTAATTTGTTTTTACCCCACTTTTGCCCCATTTTTAAATCCTGACATTGAAAATACCTAAAAGTATTTCCCTAAAATCAGCTATATTTCAACATTTTTGTTTATTTTCAATATGAAAAGTTCTTACAAATTCATGCAGGGGGCATCTAAATACAACAGGAAAAGCCTTGAAATCAAGGCTTTTTTGTATCCTCCCTACTTTTATTCCATCAACGGATGCTCAAGATATATTTTGTGTGTAAAAAAATTCTTTTGCCCCTCAGTGATACAATCATTTTACTCAATTACAAATAAATCAAAAGCAAAAGACTTAGCTCTATTTCATACAGAACTAAGTCTTTTATTTAAACAATCTAATGTTTCCTCTTCATCTCAATCAACTCCAGACATTTATCTAGATCTACATCTCGTTCAAAATGTGCAGGAGTCCAAGGGACTTCTATATCAGGAAGAACACCTTTGTCCGTCATCCCTTTGCCTTTATCTATAGCCAACCAGCGAGAAGTTGGGAACATCAAAAAGTAATCATCATAATCCACCTTGCAACAATTTGAGTAGTCTAAAATACCAAGCGTTGGACGGCCGATAATTGTTACTTTCTTAAAATTCTTCATCATCTTGACAAAATTATCTCCTGATGATGCACAATAAATATCTGACAAAACAAAAATCTGCTCTGGATAGTGACCACCCTTAACACCTGGGAAAAGTTCGTCTTGATCATCCTGATACCGAACATAGCCTTTCCCTCGATTTTGGAGTAAATTATTACGAAAATCTTCAATCAGTTTCACCGTATCAGGACTGATATTTTCTTGTTGAAGCCATGTTTCAAAGTCTTTTAAGCGTCGATCGACATTTCCTTCTGTATAGAGAATTTCCATTCCATCATCCTGTAAATCAAGAGTGTCATAGCCTTTCCCTTCCTCCAAGCCAAGATGTAAGAGCGGAAAATACAAAGAATCCGTGCCCCCATTGTTGTAACGGACATCTATAATAAGAGTTTCTGTCTCAGTAATCTTCTGCAAACACTCTTGGTATAAACGGTTAATCGCTTCTTCATCCATAAAATTATCTAAACGTAGATAGAGGATATCTGACTCCAACTCTTTCCAAAAAATCTGAGCTTTTTGAGCTTGCTGGCTAGCACGAACTGTAATAGACATCTCCTGCCCATCTCGCAAGACGGTCACTTGCTCTGCCATCAGTAGCAAATCTGCCCATTCTCGGTATCGTCTTTCTGGAGTCAGACTAATAAAGTAATTTGGGTGTTGCAAAGCTACTTGCTCCAAACTCATCCCGTCCAGACTGAGGATTCGATCCCCCACTTGGAGACCTGTATCTTGGTTTGCTTCCTCAACAAACATTTCCTGCTCACTTATCCTCAAAAGAAAACCTTTCGGACCTGATTTTTTATCATGGAAAGAAATATGCCCAATAATCCCAAAACTAGCAAGATAAGTCCTGACTTGATAAAGAAATTCTTGCTCAGTCATATCATCTGTAATCTTTTCTAGAAAAGGCTGAGGGTTGCACCCTTTGCAATCTTTTACTGTAGATGAATCATGTGTCATAATCCAAACAATGTCTTTAAAAATATCTGTTTTTTTCATACGAGCCATTCCTTCTACCTTTAAAATAGTATTGCCTTCTTCACAACGAAAAAGGAGTTTTTACTACAAAGTCAATCTGCTATCTCCCCTTCTTCATAATGTATTTCCGTATAGGTGTTTCAACCATTTGAACGATTTCGAATCCTTCTTTTTGGTAAAGATTGTAAGCTGTTTGATTTGCCTCGTAGACATTTAGAGAAATAGTATCTATGTCTTCATTTTCAAAGGCCAAACTAACAAATTTCCTTAAAACCTGGCTACCTAAGCCTTGCCCCTGTTTCTGGGGGTTGATAAAAAATCTCCCGATATGAAGAGTCTTGTCTTCTAGCCTGATTTTCTGGATAAGCCCCACAAACTCTTGTCCATCAAAGATTGAAAAGATTCCTTCCAAATCTTGCAAGACTTGAATTGTCAAGGGAAAAGGAATCATTGGTCCCATCCATTGTTCTTGAAAAGATTTGCCAAGGGAGTTGGACCATTGGCATACGAGCTGAGCATTTTCTGTGCTCACATTTTCTTCAAAACGAATTGTCATCTTGACCTCACTATCTTATCTATGTTTCTCCATTATACCACTTCTCCTATTTTTTACGAATAGATAAGTATGATTGATCTTTATTTTTTTCTTGTCGGGAGCATTCTCGCTTCCTTTCTAGGTTTGGTCATTGACCGTTTTCCTGAGCAATCCATTATTCGACCAGCTAGCCACTGCGATTCCTGTCAGACTCGCTTGCGTCCCTTAGATTTGATTCCGATTATCTCTCAAGTAATTGGTCGCTTTCGCTGTCGCTACTGCAAGGCTCGCTATCCATTCTGGTATGCCCTCTTTGAATTGGGCTTGGGGTTACTCTTTCTAGCTTGGTCTTGGGGCTGGCTTTCCTTGGGTCAAGTCATCCTGATCACTGCTGGCTTGACCTTGGGCATCTACGACTTTCGCCATCAGGAATATCCCTTACTGGTCTGGATGACTTTCCATCTATTTCTAATGGCCTGTTCTGACTGGAATCTGATTATGTTCTTCTTCCTTGTCCTTGGAATCATGGCCCACTTTATTGATATCCGCATGGGCGCAGGGGATTTTCTCTTTCTGGCTTCTTGTGCTCTCGTCTTTAGCGCGACCGAATTACTCATCTTGATCCAGTTTGCTTCTGCGACGGGCATCCTGGCCTTTCTACTGCAAAAGAAAAAGGAAAGACTTCCTTTTGTGCCTTTCCTCTTACTTGCTGCTTGCGTGATTATTTTTGGTAAGCTACTGCTTGTTTAATAAAGTCCTCAATCGGCTCTCCTTGGTAGAGAGCTTTTACAATTTTCGAACCGACGATAACGCCATCTGACACTGCATTGAAACGTTCTACATCAGCTTGACTAGATACACCAAAACCTGTCAAGACTGGGATGTCAGCTACTTGATGCAATTGTGCCAGGTGCTTGTCCAAGTCTGCACGGTAATTTCCTGATTTCCCTGTCACCCCATTGATGGCAACAGCATAAACGAAGCCTTCAGCTCCCTTGATCAACTCTTTTTGACGGTCGAGTCCTGTTGTCAAGCTAACTAGGGGAATCAAGGCAATGTCTGTATCTGCCAAAAATGGCTCTACAAAGTTGGCATGCTCATGAGGCAGGTCTGGGATAATCACTCCCTTAACTGCTGTATCTGAAAGATTTTTGACAAATTTCTCCACACCGTACTGAAAGAGGGGGTTGAAGTAGGTCATGATGACCAGTGGAACCTCTGTTTGAATGGTTTTCAAGGTTTCAACCAAAGCCTGGGTAGAAGTTCCGTGAGCTAGACTACGCAAGCCTGCTTCTTCGATCACAGGTCCATCTGCAACAGGGTCCGAAAAGGGAATACCCACTTCAATGGCTGAAACACCCAAATCTTCTAAAAAGTGGATTGTTTCACAGAGACCATCCAAACCTTTCTCATGGTCTCCAGCCATGATATAGGGAACAAAAATTCCTTTTCCAGTTGCTTTGATAGCGTTCAATTTTTCTGTTAGAGTCTTAGGCATTAGCTTCTCCCTTCTTTGCTGCGTCTGCTTCCAATCGGTCTTTAACTTGAACTACATCCTTGTCCCCACGGCCTGATAGGCAGACAATCATAGACTTGTCTGGTCCAAGTTCTTTGGCCAATTTCACTGCGAAAGCGATAGCGTGACTAGACTCCAAGGCAGGGATAATTCCTTCCACACGAGACAAGAGTTGGAATCCTTCCAAGGCCTCTTCATCTGTCACAGGCACATAGGACGCGCGTTTGATATCGTGGTAATGTGAATGCTCTGGACCGATACCAGGATAGTCCAAACCTGCTGAGATAGAGAAGGCTTCAAGAATTTGACCATGGGCATCTTGGAGCACATCCATGAGGGAACCGTGGAGGACACCTGGACGACCCTTGGTCAGGGTAGCTGCATGGTGCTCTGTATCTACACCAAGTCCTGCCGCTTCAGCTCCATACATAGCTACAGATTCATCTTCCACAAATGGATGGAAGAGACCGATAGCATTAGAACCACCACCAACACAGGCTACTAGGGCATCTGGCAAATCTTGCCCTGTCAAGTCACGGTACTGTTGTTTGGCTTCTCGACCGATGACACTTTGGAAGTCACGAACGATTTCTGGGAATGGATGAGGTCCTAAGGCAGAACCAAGGATATAGTGGGTATCGTCGATATTTGCCACCCATGAACGGAGGGCTGCATTGACCGCATCCTTGAGCACGCGCGAACCATCTGTTACTGCCTCAACCTTGGCTCCCAAAAGCTCCATACGGAAGACATTGAGGGCTTGTCGTTTGACATCTTCCTCACCCATGTAGATGGTACATTCCATGTTGAAGAGGGCCGCAGCTGTTGCAGTTGCCACACCGTGCTGACCAGCACCTGTTTCAGCGATAATTTTATTTTTGCCCATGCGTTTAGCCAGAAGAACCTGTCCCAAGGCATTGTTAATCTTGTGAGCCCCTGTATGGTTAAGGTCTTCACGTTTGAGGTAAATCTTGGCGCCACCGATATGCTGGGTCAGGTTTTTTGCGTAGTAAAGAGGCGTTTCACGTCCTACATACTGGCGTAAGAGCTGATTTAATTCCTCTTGGAAACTTGGGTCTGCTTGACTTTCACGGTAGGCCTTCTCCAACTCCAAAACTGCTGTCATCAATGTTTCTGGGACGAAACGTCCGCCGAATTTTCCGTAAAATCCATCTTTATTTGGTTCTTGATATGCCATTCTTTGCCCTCTCTATAAATCTTCTAATCTTTTCATGATCTTTTTGTCCATCTGTCTCCACCCCACTCGATACATCTACTGCATAGGGAGTAAAGTGTTGAATTGCTTTTGCTACATTGTCTTCATTAAGCCCACCTGCGATAAAGAAGGGCTGAGCTAATTCCGTCGTATCCAGTTGGCCCCAGTCAAAGGTCTGGCCACTCCCAGCCACAGGGGCATCAAAGAGTAGATAGTCTGCCCGAGAATTAGGCACATGCCCATTTCCATCCACCTGCACAGCCTGAATGCTGGCACAAGGTAAATCCTCAAACAAATCATCCGCCACCTGACCATGAACTTGGACCAAGTCCAAGCCAACTTTTTCAATCGCTTCTAGCAGTTCTGCCCTACTTGGTGAAACAAATACGCCAACCTTTTTTACATCGGAAGGAATGTGCTTTGCGAGCTCAGCAGCCTCTTCCAAGCTCACCTGTCTTTTACTAAGCGCAAAGACAAAACCAATGTAGTCTGCCCCTGCTGATACGGCTGTCTCTACCGCTTCTTTGGTCGATAATCCACAAATCTTAACCTTTGTCAATCTGCAACTCCTTGATTCTTTGAGCCACATCCTCTGCCTGCATGAGAGCTGTTCCCACCAAAATTCCGTTAAAGGATGATGCTACTCGTTCCGCATCCTGTCCTGTGAAAATGGCAGATTCAGAAATGTAATAGTGACCTTTCTTAAAGTGCTGAGCCAAGTCTACACTGGTCTGCAAGTCGACTTCAAAGGTGGTCAAGTTACGGTTGTTAACCCCAATAATCTCAGCACCCAGTCTGTGGGCCACCTCTAGTTCAGCAAGATTGTGAGTCTCCACCAAAACTTCTAGACCAAGCTCTGTCGCATAGTCGTAAAGTTCCTTAAGGCGTTCTTCTGACAAGGCTGCCACAATGAGCAAGATGACTGTCGCACCCGCATTGCGAGCACGGATGATTTGCTTTTCATCGATGATAAAGTCCTTATTAAGCGTCGGAATGTTTACCTGACTGGAAATCTCACGCAAATAATCCAAATGCCCTTTAAAGAAAACTTCATCTGTCAAAACCGAAATCATCACTGCTCCGTTCGCTTCATAAGTCTGGGCCTGTTGCACAATATCCACATCGAGATTGATATCTCCCAGACTAGGGCTAGCCTTCTTGACCTCAGCGATTACCTGCAAACGGTCTTGATGTTGTTTTAAATAGTCAGCCAAGCGATAGGTCTGGCGCAAGGGCTGGATTTCCTCCAGCTCCATTTGCTCGACTTCACGCGCCTTCTGTTCTAAGATTCGTGATAAAAATTCCTGACTCATTTTTGGTACTCCTGTAACAGTCTGAGTTTTTCAAGGGCCTTGCCACTAGCAATCACTTGACGAGCCAAGGCAACTCCTTCCTTGATACTAGCTACCTTACCATTAGCATAGAAACCAAGACCAGCATTCAAGACTGTCGTTTCCAAGAATGGACTTGGTTCGTTTTGAAGAACGCTGAGCAAAATTTCTGCATTTTCCTGAGCATTGCCACCACGGATATCTTCGATAGCGTAGCGTTCCATCCCCAAATCCTCTGGAGTGAAGCTTGACAAGGTGATTTCGCCATTTTCAAGAAGAGCAATATTGGTTGTTCCGTTCAAGCCAGCTTCATCCAGCCCTTCTGGTCCAGCAACCACGATGGCACGCTTGCGGCCCATATTTTTCAAAACCTGAGCGGTACTTTCTAGCAGTTCTGGACGACTAATCCCAAGAAGCTGTGTTTCCAAGGCCATTGGGTGAATCAGTGGACCAGTCAAGTTCATGATTGTTGGAATTCCCAATTCCAAACGTGCTGGCATGATGTATTTCATAGCTGGGTGCATATTTTTAGCAAAGAGAAAGACGATGCCAGTTTTATCAAAAACCTTACCTAGTTCAGCTGGTTTGAGGTCAAGATTGATGCCCAATGCTTGAAGGACATCTGCAGAACCCGATTTAGAAGAAATCGAACGGTTACCGTGCTTAGCCATATGAATGCCGCCACCAGCCAAGACAAAGGCTGCAGTTGTGGAAATGTTAAAGCTGAAAGACTTGTCCCCACCTGTACCACAGTTGTCCATGGCATCATGTATCTCAGTTGGAATGTGTTGGGCATGGCCTCTCATGACTTGTGCAATGGCTGTGCGTTCTTCAGGTGTTTCCCCCTTCATCTTAAGGGCCAAGAGAAGAGAAGCAATCTGAGCTTCGGTTACACGCCCAGTTACGATACGCTCAATGACATCCGTCATTTCCACACCTGATAAATTTTCAAATTTCGCTAGTTTTTCAATAATTTCTTTCATCCTAGTTTCCTCACTTTACAACCTTCTCGATAAAATTTCGAATAGAAGACAAGCCATCTGGCGTTCCGATACTTTCTGGATGGTACTGGAAGCCATAAATCGGCAGGGTTTTGTGTTGAATTCCCATAATGGCCTGGTCATCAGTCGAACGAGCTGTCACTTCAAAGCCTTCTGGCATTTCTTCAATCAAAATGCTGTGATAGCGCATGACTGGACGACCATCCTCAATGCCTTGATAGAGAACAGATGGCGCTTCAAAGCTGATATGGCTCTGTTTCCCATGCATGACTTTGGGAGCCAAACCTAACTTCCCACCAAAGACTTCTGCGATAGCTTGATGACCCAAACAAATCCCTAGAATCGGCTTCTTGCCGGCAAAGTCACGAATCATGTCTTCCATCTTTCCAGCATCAACTGGCCAACCGGGACCAGGAGAAAAGACCAGACCATCTGCTTTTTCAGCTTCTTCATACAGCTTGGGATCATCATTTCTCAAGACCTGCACTTCTGCAAAACTCCCAATGTACTGGGCCAAGTTATAGGTAAAAGAATCATAGTTGTCAATCAATAAAATCATGGTCTTAGTTCTCCAATTCTAGTCATAGATTTAGCCTTGTTAATGGTTTCTTGGTATTCGTTTTGGGCGATGGAGTCATAGACAATCCCTGCCCCAGCCTGCACATAAGCTGTTTGATTCTTAAGAATCATGGTTCGGATGGCGATAGCGAAGTCCATATCACCCGTCGCAGACAAGTAGCCGATTGCTCCTGCGTATACACCGCGTTTTTCTGTTTCCAGTTCATAGATCCGTCTCATGGCCCGAATCTTTGGAGCTCCTGAAACTGTTCCAGCTGGAAGTGTAGCTTTCAAGGCATCCATGGCAGTGAGTTCTGGAAGCAAACGTCCCTTGACCACGCTGGTCAAATGCATGACATAGCGGAAGAGCTCCACTTCCATATACTTGGTGACTTGGACACTGGCTGTTTCAGAGATGCGACCAATATCGTTACGCCCCAAGTCTACCAACATCCGATGCTCTGCTGTTTCCTTCTCATCAGAAAGCAGGTCTGTCGCCAAGGCCTTGTCCTCTTCATCCGCTGTGCCTCTTGGTCGCGTACCTGCAATCGGATTGGTTGTCACGATACCGTTTTTGACAGAAACCAAACTTTCAGGACTGGCACCGATGATTTGATAATCCCCAAAATCATAGAAATAGAGGTAATTAGATGGATTGGTCACTCGAAGATTCCTATAGAAATCAAATGGATTTCCAGTAACTTCTGCTGAGAAACGCTGACTGAGCACGCATTGGAACATATCACCATTACGAATCAAGTCACGAGCTGTTTCGACCATTTGCTCAAACTTCTGAGGAGCGATATGCGGTTTGAAGTCGAGCGGAGATAAATCCAAATCTTCAAATTCATTTGGAGCAGGGATGCGTAATTCCACAAGCACTTGGTTCAAGGATTCTTTCAAGTCTTCTTGACTGCGCTCGCTATAGAGAGCATCCTCTATGACATGAATTTTTTCCTTCTTGTGGTCAAAGACCATATAGCTCTCATAGACAAAGAAATGCATGTCTGGCGTCCCAATGGTATCCTCAGGGATTTGTCCAATTTCTTCATAAAGAGAAATCATATCGTACCCCACAAAGCCAATAGCTCCCCCACCAAAAGGTAGGTCTGAATGGTGCTGGCTCTTATGAGTCACTTCATAAAGGAAATCCAAAGGATCCCGATCAATCACTTGACCATTTTGATAAAGGACTCCATTTTCAAACTGAATCTCAAAAACTGGATTATAGGCTAGGATAGAAAAACGAGCGGTTTCCTTGTCTCTCGGAATACTCTCTAAGATAACCTTGTGTTGCCCCTTTAGACGCATATAAGCCAATATTGGTGATAAGACATCTCCATGAATGATTCGTTCCATTGTAATTTCCCTTTCAGTTCTAATTCTAGTCCGTGGCGACTGTATGAAAAATCCCCACGCAAAATAACTTGCGTGAGGACGAAATTCGCGGTGCCACCTCAATTATAGGATTTCTCCTATCTCTCATTCCTGTCTTAGAAAGATTCTGTAACAGGCTGTGCGATAAAGGGCACTCCCTTGAGAATTATGTTTTCTTCTCTCGTTTCAGATAGACCCAACCTTACAGTTTTCTCTGCTTGTTTCCAGCAACCACAAGCTCTCTGGGAGAGAAAAGACTGTAATTTTTCCATCTCTTATTTTTTAGCTTCTAGGTAGTCTGCAATCGCAGCTACGTCCTTGTCTCCACGCCCAGAGACATTGATGATGATAATCTCATCTTTACTTAGTTTCGGTGCACGTTTAACTGCTTCTGCGATCGCGTGCGAACTTTCAATCGCTGGGATAATCCCTTCTGTCTTACTAAGAAGGAGCAAGGCTTGAACCGCTTCTTCATCTGTCGCTGCCACATATTCTACGCGGCCAGAATCTTTAAAGTAGGCGTGTTCTGGACCAACCCCTGGATAGTCCAAACCAGCTGAGATAGAGTAAACTGGCGCCAGCTCTCCATCTTCCTTAAAGACTGCATAAGTCTTCATACCGTCGACAATTCCGACACTACCTTTTGTCATAGTGGCTGCGTGCTTGTCTGTGTCAAGTCCGTGACCAGCGGCTTCTACCCCAATCAATTTGACTTCTTCATCAGCTACATACTGTGAAAAAGCACCGATGGCATTGGAACCACCACCTACACAGGCAATGACGTAGTCTGGTAAACGGCCTTCTTTTTCTAAGATTTGACGACGAGATTCTTCACTGATGACCTTTTGGAATTCATGAACAATTGTAGGATAAGGATGAGGACCTACAGCAGATCCCAAAACGTAGAAGGCTTCAAGATCATTCATCCATGCTCCAAAGGCTGCATCAACCGCGTCCTTGAGAGTTCGAGTTCCCGTTTCAACCGCGTGAACAGTTGCTCCCATCATCTCCATGCGGAAAACATTGAGGCGTTGACGTTCCACATCTTCTGCCCCCATGTAGACATCACAGGCCATACCAAACTTGGCTGCAGCCGCTGCTGTCGCAACACCGTGTTGACCAGCTCCTGTTTCCGCGATCACTCGTTTTTTGCCCATACGTTTGGCAAGAAGGATTTGCCCTAAAACGTTGTTAAGCTTGTGAGAACCCAGATGGTTCAGGTCTTCGCGCTTGAGATAAATCTTAGCGCCACCTAAGTGATCTGTCAAACTTTCCGCAAAATAAAGCGGTGTTTCGCGACCTGAATAATCCTTCAAGTAATGGCGAAATTCTGCCAAAAATTCTGGATCATCCTTGTATTTGTCAAATGTCACTTCCAACTCATCCAACAAAGCCTGAATCGGCTCCGGTACAAAACTACCACCAAATTGTCCAAAATATCCTTTAGTTGTCATAAAATTTTCCTCTTTCAGTATTAATTTAAAGATATGAAAAAAGCCCACACACAGAATCTACTTCCGTGTGAGGGCGTTGGTAACGCGGTGCCACCTCAATTATAAAGGGACTATCCCCCCTTACATCTCTGCCTTGTCTAACAACAAGTTGCACTGTAAGGTGTGCGCACCGAATTTTCATTGTTTCAAATTCATTTTTAAAATCAGCCCACTTTCACTACTTCCAACCACCTGTTCACAATCACCACAGGCTCCCTGAAGATCGAATATAGTTACTTTTCTGATTTATTGAGAATATTATATGTTATTGTTCTATCTTTGTCAAGATTTTTTTATGATTTTTTTCCTGAACCGAGTATTTCTTCGGAAATTCTCACCAAAGTCTGAACGATATAATCAACCTCATCATCACTTAATTTTGTATGAAGAGGGAGCGTAATTTCATTTTCAAAGAAGGCATAGGCTCTTGGATAATCTGCCATATCAAAGCCAAGATTCTTATAAGCTGTCAAGAGAGGAAGCGGTTTGTAGTGTACATTACTTGCAATTCCTGCTTTGGCCAATTCTTGGATGATTTGGTTACGCTCTTCTAGACTAGCACCTTCTACATGGGTGATGTAGAGGTGACGACAAGATTCGACAGTATCAGTCTTGTGTGCCAGTGGGTGAATACGAGTACCCGCAAAGCCACGATTATAGCGATCCACGATGTCCTTACGACGTTGTAGCAAACCAGGGTAACGATCCAATTGTACCAAACCTATCGAAGCCATGATATCCGTCATGTTGCACTTATAGGCTGGTGTTACGATATCGTACTCCCATGAACCCAATTGCATCTTAGCAAGAGCATCCTTAGTCTGACCATGAAGGGAAAGGATTTGGAATTCCTTGTACATTTCTTCGTCGTCAATCGCTGGATTGGCCTTCCAAGTCGCACTTCCTCCCTCAGCCGTTGTAAAGTTTTTAACGGCATGGAATGAGAAGGAAGTAAAGTCAGCGATAGAGCCCGCAGGGTGTCCTTTATAAGTTGATCCCAAAGCATGGGCACTATCAGAGACAAGCACAATACGGTTAAAGACCTTTTGCCACTTACTTGAAGCAGTAAAGAGATCGCGTTTCTTCTCCACAATTTGGAACAAACGATCATAGTTGCAAACAATCCCTGCAAGGTCTACTGGGATGATCACCTTAGTTTTCTCAGTAATAGCTTGCTCAAGCAAGTCATAATCCATCTCAAACGTATCTGCTTGAATATCCACCATGACAGGTGTTGCTCCTACGTGAGTGATGACACTACATGAAGCTGTATAGGTCATGGCTGGAACGATGACTTCATCACCTGGTCCCACTTCCAAAACACGTAAAATCAACTCAAGAGCCGCAGTCGCAGAGTTGAGACAGACAGTCTTAGGTGTCTGTGTGTAAAGAGACAAGCGACGCTCCAGTTCTTTTGTCTTCGGACCTGTTGTGATCCAACCAGAACGAAGGGTATCCGCTACTTCAGCAATTTCTGCTTCTGTAATATCGGGTGGTGAAAATGGAATATTGTAATTTGGCATTGATTTGCTCCTTTTATCTGTACTCATTTTCTCATGACTACTTTATTTTAGTACCTCAAACACGGTTTGAAACATGATTTTGATGTCTCCAAGGAAACTAAACTCTCGGAGATAGGCGAGGTTATAGCGCATCTTTTCAGGAAGGACATGTTCGACATAGGCCTGGTCAACTGACAGACCTTTCTCCGTCATTTGACTGATGATCGTGTCCTCATCCTTGTAGTTGATACTAGCTGGAGAGGTGATTCCTGCTGGCAAGAGCAAGGTCGCCATCATTTCAGGACTATACTGCTCCGTGTAGCGTGGCACCTCAGGTCGTGTCCCAACAAAGGACATCTCGCCTTTAAGGACATTGACTAGCTGAGGTAGTTCGTCCAAGCGCACACGGCGAATGAAATTTCCCACTTTGGTAATACGGCTATCGTTAGCAGAAGTCACTAGACTTCCTTTTTTATCCGCATCCGTTACCATAGTACGGAACTTCCAAATCTTGAACGAACGGTTGTACTGGGTCACGCGCTCTTGCTTGTAAATGACAGGTCCCTTGCTATCCAACTTGATCCAAATACTCAAGATGAGAAAGATTGGGGAAGTCAAAATCAGTAAAACCAAGGCCAGAACCCAGTCCAGACAACGCTTGAAGATCAGCGAACCTTTCCTTTTAGAGACAAGCTGGTAGTAAGACTCAACCTCGCTTGATTGCATTTCCACGGGCAAGTCTTCCCATTTCAGCATGCTGTTTCTCCTTTGTTTTTATTATACTATTTGTCAACATTTTTCATTATACCACAAAATGGAAAAGGCGGTGCAAGAAATCTGTAATTTAGAGGAATTCTTCTTTAGGTAAGAGCCCCTGCCTGCAAACTATACATCTTGTGATAGGTTCCTCCCAAGACCAAGAGTTCCTCATGGGTTCCACTCTCGATGATGCGCCCCTTGTCCAAAACATAGATACAGTTGGCGTCTTGGATGGTAGAAAGGCGATGAGCAATGGCAATGGTTGTCCGTCCCTGTCTCATCTTAGCCAGAGAAGCTTGAACCAAACTTTCTGTTTCAGAGTCAATATTGGCTGTCGCTTCATCCAAAATCAGGATTTTAGGCTGACTGGCGACTGTTCTGGCAAAGGCAAGAAGCTGACGCTGACCTGTTGAAAAACTGGAGCCACGCTCAGAAACAGGGGAATCATAACCCTGAGGAAGTTCTTGGATAAAGGAATCTGCATTCACGAAGGCTGCTGCAGCCTGGACCTGGTCATCACTGATCTCTTGGTACATGGCGATATTGGACTTAATGGTCCCATGATAGAGGAAGGGATCCTGCAAGACCAGACCGATGTTCTTTCTCAGCTCTTCCTGACTGTAGTTCCTGATATCCACATCATCCAAGAGAACTCGACCTGACTGAAATTCATAAAAACGCATGAGGACATTGATAATAGATGATTTCCCCGAACCTGTATGGCCTACAAAGGCAATGGTTTCGCCCTTGTTAACTGAAAAGGAAATATCATCCAGAATCTGGTGTTTGCCATCATATGAGAAACACACGTGCTCAAACCGAATATTGCCTTCTTTGACTTTAGCTTGCCCATCTTCTTGAAGAGGCTCATAGGTCCTCTCATCAATCAAGGCAAAAACACGGCCTGCAGAAACCATAGAAGTTTGAAGGGTTGAAAAGTTTTGCGTCACCTCAATCAGGGGATCAAAGAGACGGTTGATGTACTGGATAAAGGCATACATGGTTCCTGCTGTTATTCCCAGATAAAGCCCACGGTAGCCAAAATAAGCCATCAAAACAGCGTAGCCTAGGAGTTTCAGTAAACTCATGGCAGGACGTAAAAAGAGGGCGTCCAAGGCTACAGAACGGTTGGCATAGACCAAATGTTCTTGATTAATCTCATCAAATTCTGCCTGCAGACGCTTCTCTTGATTAAAAGCCTGGATAATCCTAATTCCCTCGATATTCTCTGCTAGCTTACTATTGATATCCGACAAGAGACTTCTAGTTTTTTCGATGATTTTAACTGACTTTTTCCGATAGAGATTGACCAAAAGGACAATCAAAGGAAGAAAGAGCAAGACCAAAGCTGTCAAACGAAAATCCAACACCAACATGGTATACAGGGTTGTCAGAAAGATAAAAACTGCTGAGATAAAACTGGACAAAATCCCTGAAAACATATCGCTGATGGTCTCGGTATCATTGGTCAAACGAGAGACGATCGAACCAGCTGGCGTCTTGTCAAAATAGGACATGCCCAGTTTCTCCATATTGGCAAAGGCATCGCGACGAATATCCCTAACAATACTGTAGGAGACCCGCGCAAAGAGAAGATTGCCAACATACTGAACTAGAGTTTGTAGGATGTAAAGACCATAGTAGACCAGCAAAACGGTCACAGCAAGTTGGTTGAGATTGCTGAGATACTGGTCGATAAAGTGGGAAGCAACCAGGGGAATCACACTTTTAATGACCGTAGTCGCTAGAAGAAAGGTAAGGGCAAAAAAAGTCAGGAGACCATAAGGCTTGAGATAGGACAGCAAGCGTTTTAACACAGTCCACTGTTCTTGTTTATTCTGCATCTTCTTCTCCTTTCATTTCCAACTGCTGAGACTGATAGGTTTGGGCATACCAGCCATCCATAGCTAGCAGGTCTTCGTGTCTACCCCGTTCGATAATTTGACCATTTTGCAGAACCAAGATTAGATCTGCATGGACAACCGCACTGAGGCGATGGGCTGTGATAATGGTTGTCTTGTCCTTCCGTGTCTCCTTGAGATTGTCGATAATCGCATACTCTGTCTTAGCATCCACGGCGGACAAGGAATCATCTAGAATCAAGATATCAGGGTCTAAAATCATTGCCCGACTCATGGCCAGACGTTGCTTTTGACCACCAGAAAGACTGACCCCCTTTTCACCGATGAGGGCATCAAATCCTTGGGGCATGGCTACAATATCTTGATAAACTTGGGCTAGCTTAGTCGCTTCCTCGACCGTTGAAAGGGGTAAATTAGGATTGCCAAAGCGGATATTGTCTATGATTGAAGTCGCAAAGAGGAACTGATCTTGAGGGACATAGCCTATTAGACTGCGAAGGTCTGTCAGACGATAATCGCGAATATCGTGATCGTTTAGGTAAATGGCACCCTTATCCACATCGTACTCACGCAAGAGAAGTTTGATCAAGGACGTTTTCCCAGAGCCTGTCTGACCAACCAAGCCCAGAGTTTGCCCTTTTGCCAAGCTAAAGTGAATATCAGTCAGTGTTTCTTCATTTTCAAAGGCAAAGCTTTCAACGGCATACTCCAAGCGTCCATTTTCAATACTATCCAGAGGAAACTCAGGGTCTTTTACAGGTGATTCCTGAGATAAAAGATCCTCAATCCGTTGGTAAGAAACCTTCCCTCGCTGAGTAATATTAAAGAGGAAACCGATAGCCATAAGAGGCCAAACTAGCATATCCAAGTAGCTAATAAAGGTGACCAGATTCCCAACCGTGATTTGCCCTTTCTGAACCATCAAAGAACCGACCAAGAGAGTTAAAACATAGGACGAACCAACAAACAAGAGAACCATGGGGTCAAAGAGACTGTCGTATTTCATGGTTTGGAGATTCTTTTGGAAGGTCAATTCATTGACCGCTTGAAAGGACTTCAACTCATCCGCCTGATAACCGAAAGACTTGGTCACCTTGCTACCTGATACAGACTCCTGCACCTTGTTATTGAGTTCGGAAAAGGCAGCTTGTGACTCGCCAAAGGCCTTGTGGGTCTTTCTCCCTAAACGACTGGTCGCATAAGCCATAAAAGGCAAGGGAAGAATGGCAACCAGAGTCATCTGCCAAGAAATGCTAAAGAGCATGGTCAGCAAAGTCACCAGTGCCGTGATAGAGGCATCCACTGCTGACATGACTCCTCCACCTGCTAAACGGGTTAAGGCATTGATATCATTGGTGGCGTGTGCCATCAGGTCCCCTGTCCGATATGCTTGATAAAAGGCTGGCGACATCTTGGTAAAATGCTCAAACAAGCGAGACCGCATAATCTGCCCCAAACGGTAGGAAGTCCCAAGGATATACATGCGCCAAACATAGCGCAGATAGTACATCCCAAAGGCTGCCAGCAGTAGATAAAATAGATTAAGAAGGAGGTCCTGCTGGGTTAATTGCCCCGACGTTATGGCGTCAATTACCCGTCCCATGACCATGGGGGGAATGAGATTGAGGACGGAAACCAAGACCAAGGCCACAATCCCGACTAGATAACGGCGTTTTTCTAACTTGAAAAACCACCAAAGTTTTTGAATAATGGACATAAAATCCCTTTCTGATTGCAAATTGAAACCTGAGGCCAAGACCCCAGGTTTTTCTTATTCATAGGTTACGACTGAGACGACACCCTTGTCATACTCAGCGATAAAGATATTGGCTACATTGTCATGCCCTTGTTTGCTGAGGTTATCAAGCAACCACTCTTCGCTACGACCAATCGATTCCAAAACATCTACTTGGATCACACCGTCAGTCACAACTGGATACTTAGGATTTTCATCCCCCATTTGGACCACGATGAGTTGGCCATTTTGCTCCTGCACAGCGCATTTGACCTGTTTCATCTGGAAAATCCCTTGGCTACGAAGTTTGAGAGCAACTTCTGCTGCAGACAAACCAACTGAACGACAGGCTTCTGGGTCAATCTGCCCATTTTTGATAAGGAGAGTTGGTTTTCCATCAATCAAGCGTTTGACAAAACGAACATTGTTATTGAGCCACTTGAGGGTCAAGACCAGAATGGTCCACATAATCAGGATAACTGCATACTGAAGGATACTGATGGCACTATTGTAAATCACCCCACCGATGATACCCCCGAGTACATAGTTCTGAATTTGGTCTGTCGCAGAGTTAGGTGCTAGGTTCCCCTTTCCTGTCACATTGATAACAAAAACAAGCGAGAAGAGCCCCAAGGCCAGTTTGATTAAAATTTCCATATAATTGAGTGTCATTTGTTTACCTCCACCAATTCAATAGCGTCTGTTTGATGCAATTCTAATTTCTCTAAAAGATACTTGTCTGGTTGGCTCCCGTTCATGGCGCGGTAGAAATTTGGACCTACCTTGACAAGCGCTCCATCAGTGGCTGCAGAAGTATTGACATAAACTTCTGATTTATCCACTCCCAAGTCTTTGGAAACAAGCTCGATGAAATGAAGGGAGGTTTGAAATTGGTTGTTAGAGGCTTGATTGGTCTGGTATTTTGAGATTGTCACCAAAAGCATGGCCACCAAGGTCAAGGCCAAAATCATGACCAATTCCCGAAACTTAGTCCCCTTTTTATCTCGATAGGCTTTAAAAGCAAAAAATCCTGTGATAGCTAGGAGAACAATTCCAAAGCCAATCATGATGCCATTTTGCTGACTGATTTGGCTAAGTACATAGTCATATGAGTAAAATTTCATTTATTTTCACTCCCTTTCATAAAATCATTCTTAATTATAAACGAAAGAGGGTGATTTTTCAAACCATACGTTGGGGAAATACGCCTTTTTTTGGTATAATATAGTCTGTAATCTGAATGAAAAAGGTAAGTTTATGAAACTCATATCATGGAATATTGATTCCCTCAATGCTGCCCTAACTAGTGACTCAACTCGTGCCAAATTGTCCCAAGAAGTACTACAAACCTTGGTCGCTGAAAATGCTGATATCATCGCTATCCAAGAAACCAAGCTTTCTGCCAAGGGTCCTACAAAGAAACACTTGGAAATTTTAGAAGAACTCTTCCCAGGCTACGAAAACACGTGGCGCTCTTCTCAGGAACCTGCCCGCAAAGGCTATGCTGGAACCATGTTCCTTTATAAGAAAGAACTCACACCCACTGTCACTTTCCCAGAAATCGGTGCCCCTTCTACCATGGACTTGGAAGGCCGTATCATCACTCTAGAATTTGATGAATTTTTCGTGACCCAAGTTTACACTCCAAACGCTGGCGACGGCCTCAAACGCTTGGAAGAACGTCAGGTCTGGGATGTCAAATATGCGGAGTACTTGGCTGAACTAGACAAAGAAAAACCAGTACTTGCGACCGGAGACTACAACGTAGCCCACAAGGAAATCGACCTTGCAAATCCTGCCAGCAACCGCCGTTCACCTGGATTTACAGACGAGGAACGTGCTGGGTTTACCAACCTCTTAGCAACTGGATTTACCGATACCTTCCGCCACATTCACGGTGATGTCCCAGAGCGCTATACTTGGTGGGCACAACGCAGCAAGACTTCTAAAATCAACAATACAGGATGGAGAATAGACTACTGGCTTACCAGCAATCGCGTGGCTGACAAGGTGACTAAGTCTGACATGATTGACTCAGGTGCGCGTCAAGACCATACGCCGATTGTATTGGAAATTGAACTCTAAGGAGAAAGCTAATGGACTATCAAGCTGTCATTCCTGAATTTGTAGTATCTGACCTCGAAAAGTCACGCCACTTCTACTGCGACTTGCTGGGATTTTCTGTCGAATACGAGCGTCCAGAGGAGAAATTTCTCTTCCTCTCGCTTGAAGACTGCCAACTTATGCTAGAAGAAGGCAGCACAGAAGAATTAGCCCAACTAACCTATCCTTTCGGGCGCGGTGTCAATATTTCCTTTGGTATTGAAGATGTCCCTCAGCTCCACCAAAAACTGCTGGAAGCTGACCATCCTATCCATCGTCCGCTGACAAAAAGAGAATTTCGAGTGGGAGATAGCTTTATTTACCCTCATGAATTTGCGATTTTGGATCCAGATGGTTATTTTCTAAGATTTAGCGAATAGAATAATCGAAGTCTACAATACTATCTAGCCTTGTAGGCTTTTTCGTTCGCTTTTATGATCTATTTGCTAACAAAATATTTGATTTATAAAGCTAATTGGTGTAAAATAAAAACATTGGCAGTAGCCTATTTAAAATTGAATATCATTTTACTTGTTTATGTCGTGAATTGGCACGACGTTTCTACAAGGTGCCGGAACACCTAACAATGAGTAAGTCTGTTGAGGGTATGTTTTTAGACATACCTATTTTGAGGGCTTGCTTATCTGTTAAGTAGGTCCTTTTTTCTAGCCCTTTTTGAGATGATAAAGGCGATAGAAAAACACAAAAGAGTTTAGACTTTAGGAGGTCTTATGAAATTATTAGAAGAGCGCATCCTTGAGGATGGGCAGATCTTGGGTGACAACATCCTCAAGGTAGATTCCTTTTTAACCCACCAAGTTGACTATCGTTTGATGCGGGAGATTGGTAAGGTTTTTGCGGAAAAATTCGCATCTGCTGGCATTACCAAGGTTGTAACGATTGAAGCTTCAGGGATCGCCCCAGCTGTTTTTACAGCTGAAGCCTTAGATGTTCCCATGATTTTCGCAAAGAAAGCTAAAAACATCACTATGAACGAAGGCATCTTAACTGCTGAGGTTTACTCCTTTACCAAGCAGGTGACGAGCACGGTTTCCATCGCTGGAAAATTCCTCTCACCTGAGGACAAGGTCTTGATTATCGATGATTTCCTAGCCAATGGACAAGCTGCCAAAGGCTTGATCCAAATTATTGAACAGGCCGGAGCTAAAATCGAAGCCATCGGTATTGTTATCGAAAAATCCTTCCAGGATGGTCGTGATTTGCTCGAGAAAGCTGGCTATCCAGTTCTATCACTCGCTCGTTTGGATCGTTTTGAAAATGGTCAGGTCGTATTTAAGGAGGCAGATCTCTAATGCAACAACAAGAAAAACACTCGCAAGCAGCCGTTCTTGGCTTACAGCACTTACTAGCCATGTACTCAGGTTCTATCCTAGTTCCCATCATGATTGCGACAGCTCTTGGCTATTCAGCTGAGCAGTTGACCTACCTGATTTCTACAGATATATTCATGTGTGGGGTGGCCACCTTCCTCCAACTCCAACTCAACAAATACTTTGGTGTTGGGCTACCAGTCGTTCTTGGAGTTGCCTTCCAATCCGTCGCTCCTTTAATTATGATTGGGCAAAGCCACGGTAGCGGTGCTATGTTTGGTGCCCTTATCGTTTCAGGGATTTATGTAGTTCTGATTTCAGGCATTTTCTCAAAAGTTGCCAATCTTTTCCCATCTATCGTAACGGGCTCTGTCATTACCACGATTGGATTGACCTTGATTCCTGTTGCTATTGGAAATATGGGAAATAATGTTCCAGAGCCAACTGGTCAAAGCCTCTTGCTTGCAGCTATCACTGTTCTGATTATCCTCTTGATTAACATCTTTACCAAAGGATTTATCAAGTCTATCTCTATTTTGATTGGTCTGGTTGTCGGAACTGCCATTGCTGCTACCATGGGATTGGTAGATTTCTCCCCTGTTGCGGCAGCACCGCTTGTCCATGTCCCAACTCCACTCTACTTTGGTATCCCAACCTTTGAAATCTCATCCATCGTCATGATGTGTATCATCGCAACGGTGTCTATGGTTGAGTCCACTGGTGTTTACCTAGCCTTGTCTGATATCACCAATGACCCAATCGACAGCACGCGCCTTCGCAACGGTTACCGAGCAGAAGGTTTGGCTGTACTTCTCGGAGGAATCTTTAACACCTTCCCTTACACAGGATTTTCACAAAACGTTGGTTTGGTTAAATTATCTGGTATCAAGACCCGCCTGCCAATCTACTACGCAGCTGGTTTCCTAGTCCTCCTTGGACTCCTTCCTAAGTTTGGTGCCCTCGCCCAAATCATTCCGAGTCCTGTCCTTGGAGGGGCCATGCTGGTGATGTTTGGTTTTGTTTCCCTTCAAGGAATGCAAATCCTCGCCCGCGTTGACTTTGCTAACAATGAACACAACTTCCTTATCGCAGCTGTATCAATCGCTGCAGGTGTCGGACTCAACAATAGCAATCTCTTTGTCAGCATGCCAACAGCCTTCCAAATGTTCTTCTCAAACGGAATCGTCGTGGCAAGCCTCCTCGCCATTGTCCTCAATGCAGTATTAAATCGGAAAAAGAAATAAAAAAAGAGGTACGAACCTCCAGATTGAAGAAAAGTTCATTTTGGACGATTTCTTCAATCTTTTTCTTTCGGTCCAAAATAAGACTACCCTTGAAAAAGTTGGAATAATAGTCCTTCTGAGAAAATATACGTTAAATCAGAAATTAAATTATTTCCAAAATAATTGTAAGAGTATCCACTTTCTAATAGGTCGCTCAAAAAGTTTTAAAAATCATAAAAACGCATAATATCAGGCATTCAAAAACCTTGATATTATGCGTTTTATCAGGGAAAAATTTGCTAGATTTTCTCCTCAAATTGAGTCATTACCCAGCCTCTTCTATTATCTTCTCTTACCCTTTTTTACAGGCATGAGCGTAATGTCTCTCAAGCTAAAGTAGGCTAGAGCCAGCATGGCGATTGTGACAAAGAATTCTGTCGGTAATTGGAAGATCTGCAAGATGGACAACATCAGCAAAATCAAGAGTGCAACAACTACAAAGACCAAGATAACGATGTTGACTGTTCCTTTGATGCTTTGGGGTGTCGCAAATACATAGAGTAGTAATAAGAGTATCCCTATGATTAAATAGACCATCTTTATCTCTTTCTAGCTCTTATTCAGCTGATTTTTTCTTTTTGTTGGCTTTCTCGCGCTCTGCCTTGTTAAGGATTTGCTTACGCAAACGGATAGACTCAGGCGTTACTTCCATGTACTCATCGTCGTTCAAGAACTCAAGAGACTCTTCAAGTGTCAAGATACGAGGTGTCTTGATAACAGCTGTTTGGTCCTTAGTAGCTGAACGGACGTTGGTCATTTGTTTGGCCTTGGTGATATTCACTGTCAAGTCGTTTTCACGAGAGTTTTCACCGATGATCATTCCTTCGTAAACCTCAGTACCTGGGTTGACAAAGATGGTTCCACGTTCTTCGATAGACATGATTGAGTAAGTTGTAGCCTTACCAGCATCGATGGAAACAAGGGCACCACGGTGACGTCCCCCAATTTCACCTGGAATCAATGGCAAATATTGGTCAAAGGTATGGTTCATAATACCGTAACCACGAGTCATTGACAAGAACTCAGTTGAATATCCGATCAAACCACGCGCTGGAACAAGGAAGACCAAACGAGTTTGACCATTACCAGTTGAAATCATATCCAACATTTCACCCTTACGTTCAGAAAGGCTGTGGATAACAGATCCTTGGTATTCTTCTGGAGTATCGATTTGAACACGTTCAAATGGCTCACATTTAACACCATCAATCTCTTTTACGATAACTTCTGGACGAGATACTTGAAGTTCATAACCCTCACGACGCATGGTTTCAATCAGGATTGACAAGTGCAATTCTCCACGACCTGAGACAGTCCATTTATCTGGTGAGTCCGTTGGGTCAACTCGTAGGGAAACGTCTGTTTGCAATTCTGCTTGCAAGCGTTCTTCCACCTTACGAGAAGTCACCCATTTACCTTCTTTACCAGCAAATGGTGAGTTGTTGACCAAGAAGGTCATTTGAAGCGTTGGCTCATCGATGTGAAGGATTGGAAGAGGCTCAACTGCATCTGTCGGTGTAATCGTCTCACCAACAAAGATATCTTCCATACCTGAAACGGCAATCAAGTCACCTGCTTTAGCTTCTTGGATTTCACGACGTTCCAAACCAAAGAAACCGAAGAGTTTTGTAACACGGAAGTTCTTCGTTGTACCATCTAGTTTAGAAAGGGTAACTTGGTCCCCAACTTTCACACTACCACGGAAGACACGACCAATACCGATACGTCCTACGAAGTCATTGTAGTCCAAGAGTGAGACTTGGAACTGTAACGGTTCATCTGAGTTGTCCACTGGAGCTGGGATATGGTCGATGATGGTGTCAAAGATTGGCGCCATTGTTTTTTCTTGATCAGCTGGATCATCTGACAATGAAGAAGTCCCGTTGATAGCTGAAGCATACACCACTGGGAAATCAAGCTGGTCATCGTCTGCACCAAGCTCAATGAAGAGCTCCAATACTTCGTCTACTACTTCTGCTGGACGAGCTGATGGTTTATCGATTTTGTTGACAACCACGATTGGGACAAGGTCTTGTTCCAAGGCTTTTTTCAATACGAAACGAGTCTGTGGCATTGTTCCTTCGTAGGCATCTACGACCAAGACAACACCATCAACCATTTTCATGATACGCTCAACTTCTCCACCGAAGTCCGCGTGTCCTGGTGTGTCCATTATATTGATACGAGTTCCGTTGTAGGCTACGGCTGTATTTTTCGCAAGGATAGTAATTCCACGCTCTTTTTCGATATCGTTTGAGTCCATAGCACGCTCTGCCAATTCAGTACGTGCATCAAGAGTTTCAGACTGCTTCAATAATTCATCAACGAGGGTTGTTTTACCGTGGTCAACGTGGGCGATAATCGCAATGTTACGGATATCTTCTCTTAATTTTGTCATGATTTCCTCTAATATTTAAATTTTTATTTCTAACTGAACAATTATACCACAGTCTCATTCAAAAATCACAGTTCAGCTAAGTGTAAATGTTTTCACTCTGCTTTTCTAGTCAAGGCAACTCTTTTCAAAGTCAGAGACTTATGATATGATAAGCTGGTATGCGTTTAGATAGATTATTAGCCCAAGAAATGGTCAGTCGCAAGGCTATGAAACACGCTCTGTTAAAAAAAGAAATCCTAGTGGATGATTATCCAGCTCGCTCCCTCGCCCAAAATGTTGATACAGGATTGCAAAAACTAGTCTTTCAAGGACGGCAGATTCAAGGATACGAGCACAACTATCTCATGCTTCATAAGCCAAACGGAGTCGTTACAGCTAGCAAGGATAAGAAACTGCCAACCGTCATGGACCTACTCCCACCTGACATCCAGTCTGACCAGCTCTATGCTGTCGGCAGATTAGACCGCGATACGACGGGACTGCTCCTTTTAACAAACAATGGACCTCTTGGCTTTCAGCTCCTTCATCCCCAGTACCATGTCGATAAATCCTATCAAGTGGTAGTAAACGGACCGCTCACGTCAGACCATATCCAAAAATTCAAAGATGGGATTGTCTTTTTAGATGGGACCACTTGTAAACCTGCTCAGCTTGAAATCCTGTCCGCAAGCCCAACAGAGAGCCGGGCCTCCATCACTATCTCTGAGGGCAAATTTCATCAGGTTAAAAAAATGTTCCTCTCAGTTGGTGTCAAGGTGACTGCCCTAAAACGAGTCCAGTTCGGTGACTTTACATTAGACCCAGAACTAGCAGAAGGACAATACCGTTCCTTGAATCCAGAGGAATTGGAAATCATTAAAAACTATTTAGAGATGAGTCGATAAAACAAAAAAGCTTTATATTTAAAGCTTTTTTGTTTTTTGCTTATCTAAAAACTATTGCGATTGCTAGAATCCAGTTAAGAACAGAAACTACAAGTCCTACGATATTGAGAATTTTTTCTGTTTTATAGTCCAGTCCAGATTCTTTTTGGTATGAAAAAGCCAAGACCAATCCTATGATCCCCAAAATCAGACCCACTATTGGCGATAGCAAACCAAGGACGATAGATAAGATACCTAAAATAAGTGAAGGTTTTTTCTTTTGTTGTGAATTCATATTATAAAATCTCCTTAAAATTAATATAAATGATGATACCATAAAATGCAAGCTTTATCTATCATTCGACAGTTTTTAACAGAATGTTAGCTAGTCTTGACTTTCCCGTTCCAAGAATCCAATCCATAAGAAAGGATATAAATCTCAGAAAAACCTTGTTTTTTCAAATAAAGTGCTGCATTGGTCACTCCTTGTCCGCGTTGGTTTTCATAGAGAAGGACAGGTTTATCCTTACGAAGGGCTGCAAGGCTTGACTTCAACTGATTTGAAGGAATATTGCGAGCTCCGAGGATATGTTTTCTGTGAAATTCTGCTGGTTCACGGATGTCAATCAATTGCCCTTTCCGAATCAAGGCTTCAAATTCTGCATTATCCACAATCTTAGCCGCACGACGAATACGAAGGTAGTTATACCCCATCCATGCTGCCATCGCTAGTACGATTCCCCACAAAAACCAAATTGTCATAAGTTCTTATCTCCATTTTTCTCTATGTAGTCTAATTCTATCTTGTGCTCTCTACGAAGAACAGCTTCCGCCTCTAGATAGTCTAGCTTGTCCATCAGACCTGCATCATAGATCCGAGAGAGTTCGAGCTTCATCAGTTCAATATCATACAAACGCTTCCCCATGTAAACAATAATGCCAAACTGTTTGAGAAATTGCTGCACATCATAGAATGTTTTCATAGCTTCCATTCTAACAGATTTTGGAGTTTTTTTCAATACTGGACCGGCTCTTTCCCCCTATTTTCTTCGTCTTCATTGCCCATTCTTCCGCAAGTATGGTACAATAAAAACATGAGAATTCAACAACTACACTATATTATTAAAATCGTCGAAACTGGCTCTATGAATGAGGCAGCCAAGCAACTCTTTATTACCCAACCCAGTCTCTCTAATGCCGTTCGAGACTTGGAAAATGAAATGGGCATTGAAATCTTTATCCGCAATCCCAAGGGCATTACCTTGACTCGTGATGGGATGGAGTTTCTCTCCTATGCCCGTCAGGTCGTTGAGCAAACTCAGCTTTTGGAGGAACGCTATAAAAATCCTATCGCCCACCGCGAACTTTTCAGCGTTTCCTCCCAGCACTATGCCTTTGTAGTCAATGCCTTTGTCTCTTTGCTCAAGAAAAGTGATATGGAAAAATACGAACTTTTCCTTCGTGAAACTCGGACTTGGGAGATTATTGACGATGTCAAGAACTTCCGTAGTGAGGTCGGTGTCCTCTTTTTAAACAGCTACAACCGCGATGTTTTAACGAAAATGCTAGATGACAATCACCTCTTAGCCCACCACCTCTTTACCGCTCAACCCCATATCTTTGTTAGCAAGACCAATCCTCTAGCTAAAAAAGACAAGGTCAAACTGGCTGATTTAGAAGATTTTCCTTACCTCAGTTACGACCAGGGGACGCACAACTCCTTCTACTTTTCAGAGGAGATTCTTTCACAAGAGCACCACAAGAAATCCATCGTAGTCAGTGACCGTGCCACCCTCTTTAATCTTTTGATTGGTTTGGATGGTTACACCATTGCAACAGGGATATTGAACAGCAACCTCAACGGAGACAATATCGTTTCCATTCCACTGGACATTGACGACCCGATTGAACTAGTCTATATCCAGCATGAAAAAACCAGCCTGTCTAAGATGGGCGAACGCTTTATCGAATACTTACTAGAAGAAGTTCAATTCGATAATTAATAGGAAAAATGAAAAAGAGAAAAGAAAAAGTTAGGAAATAAAAAGTGAAAAAGATACTACTGACCAGTGCTTTAATCCTTTCAATCGCAGGATTAGCACCCGCATCCGTCTTAGGAGAAGAAAACACTACTCAATCCACATCTGCTGTCAAGGAAGCAATTGCCAAAGAAGAAAAGAAGGAATCGAGTGTTGAGGAAAACTCTAAATCAGAAGTTCTTCCGAAAGTAAATGTGCAAGAAGACAAGCCCAAAAAAGAAGGATGGTACCAAGAAAATCACCACTGGCGTTTTTACCAAGATGATAAACCTGCTTTGAACTGGAAACAAATCCAAGGCAAATGGTACTACTTCGATCAAGATGGTAATCGTCTTCATTCTACTATCTACAAAGGTTATGCCTTTGACCAAGATGGTGTCATGATAGAAAATAGCTGGACCAAACTGGACAATCAATGGTACTATGCTGATCCTTCTGGACGACTAGCTCTGAACACTTGGAAAAAAATCAATGGTTCTTGGTACTATTTTGACCAAACTGGAAGCATGCTCAGCAACACTGCCGTTGACGGCTATCTGCTCACAAAAAGCGGGGCTATGGCGGAAAAGGGCTGGACAAAATTAGATCAAATTTGGTACTATGTCGCTCCTTCTGGAAAGATCTCGCAGGATAAATGGGAGAAAGTCAACGGTTCTTGGTATTACTTTGACAAAGACGGTGGAATGCTGAGTGCGACAACCTTCAAGGGCTACCTCTTCAACCAGAGTGGAGCTATGGCAGAAAACAACTGGGTCAAAATCAAGGATACTTGGTTCTATGCGAACGGGTCAGGGAGATATATCCAAGACAACTGGCAAAAGATTCAAGGTTCCTGGTACTCATTTGACCAGAATGGTGGAATGCTAGCAGACAAATGGAAAGAAAGCTACTACCTTAAAACCAGTGGAGCCATGGCGGAGAATGAGTGGATCTTCGATAAAGCCTACAAGAGCTGGTTCTATCTAAAAGCGGATGGCCGTTATGCAAATCAGGAGTGGATTGGAGCATACTACCTCAAGTCAGGTGGTTACATGGCAAAGAGCGAATGGATTTACGATAACTCTGACAAAGCACGCTACTACCTAGATGATAATGGGCATTATGTTTCAGGAACTTACAAGATAGACGGTAAGGAACACCTGTTCCAAAAATACGGCCAATGGATTTCTGAAGTTTCAACTGAAGGTGGATTTACAAAAGGACTATACAGCAATACCATCTTCCTAGATCCTGGACACGGTGGTCGAGATTCAGGTGCCTTTTACTACAATGTAGCTGAAAAAGATCTCAACATGCAGATTTACCGTAAGCTTCGTACTAAGTTAGAAGAACTAGGCTACAAGGTCCTCACTTCTCGTGATAGTGATATTGACGTTGATTTTGTTACCGAACGTTCTCGTATGGTTAATAAGACCAACTCTGATATTTTTATCAGTATTCACTTCAACGCTACTGGTAATACCTACTCAAAAGCGAGCGGTATTCAAACCTACTCCTATAGCGATGAACCTGATTATCCAAGTAAGATTAATAAATACTGGCACAATCACCCTGATCGTATGAGTGAAAGCAAACGCCTCGCCGCTGCCATCCACTCCTCTCTTCTAGCAGAAACAGGAGCCAAGGATGCTGGCCTGTTGGAGAGCAGCTATGCCGTACTACGCGAAACCGCCAAACCAGCCGTTCTCCTAGAGCTTGGATATATGGATAATTTCTCCGAAAACCAACAAATCAGAGATAGCCACTACCAAGACAAACTGGTCGCAGGCATCGTAAAGGGGATCCAAAAATATTACGCTGGTCGATAAAAAAAGTCTCGAGAAATCTCGAGACTTTTTATTTATCTTCTTTTTTATCCTTATCAGGAAAGAGGTAGCCAATTCCTACACAAGCTAGCACACCAGCACCAATCACCAAACCACTTGAAATTGGCAAAAGATCAAAAATAGCATTTGCGATGATAAAGGCAATGATCAAGCACATCAGACTAGCCTTGTAATCTTTTTTCAAAAAGTTTTCTAGTGTGAAATAGAGGAACAATCCTACCGGAATGAGTGACCAGAGGTTGACATCCAAACTTGGCCATCCAACAGAACCGAAATACAATACTAGCGCTGCTGCTACTAAAAATACAAGTCCTAATAATTTTTTCATTTTTTTGTCTCCATTTTCTTTTTTAGGTTCTTGAGTTGTCTGATACTGACCCCTCACGCCCCTTACATGAACCATTATAGCAGAGGAATTTTTCAAGAACAAGCCCTTTTGCCTATCTGGTCAATATCTCTGTCTAAGTGGTTGAATATTTGTAACAAAAGAAAAAGAAGCACTAATGGGCTTCTTGATTCTGCCGATTGTAACAATATTTTTGAACGAATACCATCTAGTTTTTCTTTTCCTTTGGCTCTAGAGAAGATTTGATTGATTCACGGTCTGCTTGTAGTTGAGCTAAGTTCTTTTCTGCTTCCTCAAGTTTACTGGTATCTGGTTTCACACGATAATAAACATTTTCTGGTTTCATTAACATAGACCCATAATCTTGTCCTGAAAGTAGTCTTTCCTCAGTATGATTGCTTTTATCCGTAATCTTTCCGTCATCAGCAGGTTGCATAACGACTCCACTTGGCACAGCTACTATTACAAATCCTCCAGCAACAGAATCTTTTACCCATGCACTGATAGACGCTGTCTCAGGGTTACGATTATCTTGTCCTTTTGATACCTTTAATCCAACTACAGATTCGTACTTTTGATCATTTGTAAACCAAGTCGCACGTACTTCTCCAGAATCATTAATAATGTATTCATTACCAGATTGACTACGCCAAGTACCTTCTAAACTAGACAAGTCATTGTTCTTAATTGCTTCAATATCTAATTTTGGAACAGCAGTTTCTTTCTTGAACTTGCTAACAAATGCTTCTGCTTCCGTAATTTTGGTATCTAAAGCAGTCAGTTGATCCTTGAGTTTCTGAATTTCCTCTTGTTTATCCTTATCAGTCTCATCTGTCTTTCCTTGGCTTGTAGACGATTGACTTGTTGACTCTGTAGTTGAAACAGCAGACGATGCTTGATTTGACTCTTTCTTTACAATCAGAAAATATGAGAAAATACTTACCAAGATAAGAGTGACTAAAACAGCGAGTGCTATGCCAATATAGATTTTTATTTTTTTATTTGGAGTCAACTTTGATTCTGACCGCTTACGTCCGTTAATCTCTTCAAATTGTCTTTCCCGTTCTTTCTTATTCATAATTTTCTCCTTTTTGATTTATATTCAGCCTAGCTTGCTAGACTTCATTCGTTATTATCCACGGATTTTTATAATTTTTAGAAAATCTATGCAAAAAATTCTAGAATGATTAACAGCCTATAGTCCTCTAAAACGGAACGAAAACAAGTGCTTATTAAAATATATTATACCACAAAATATAAATTTTAGTTTTAATTTATAAGTAGGAGTTTCTGACGTTAAATAGAACCTATCTCAAACGTTCCACCTTTCCTATATTTACAAAAAAAGAAGCCCGTTTGGACTTCTTGATTCTGCCGATTGCAGGGCTTGAACCTGTGACCTACGCGTTACGAGTGCGTTGCTCTACCAACTGAGCTAAATCGGCGATTACCCTTTTAGTATAGCACTCTGAGAATAGATGTCAAGAAATTTTTATCTCCATTAGAAAAAGCCTGTCCTGAGACAAGGCTTTTACATATATCTCTATTAAATCTCCCATTTTCATAGAAATCTAAATAATATATTTATAAATCAATACTTTCACAAAACTATGTCATCACCTCACTATCTAATCTCAGTACATAAACCATTTTTTCTATAGCTTTTGTCTTAATCTTTATTTTTTCTCTTCAATCCAAGAAAAGCTCCTACTATAAACATGATTCCGGCAGCTAATAGTGTCTGGGCTCCGCTTGCTGTTCCGGTTTTTGGCAACTCATTAGGATTGTTACTAGTTGATTTACTATTGATGTTGGTATTTTTATTAGTTAAGTTTCCTTGTTCATTTAGATAAATGTTCTTGTTAATTTCAAAGTTTTTATCATTTTCATCAGAAACAATACTGTTGACATCATTAGTTGAATTAGATTGTGTTTTTTCTTTCTTTTTCGATACATCAAAAGTAGGTTTATTTTCCTCCTCCTTTTTCTCCTCTATTTTCTTGAATACAGGTTTTATAAAGGTATCTTTTGATAGATTAAGAACATAGCCAGCGTCTTTTTTCCCTTCGAAACCAGAAATTTCCCAACCATCAAATTGGTATCCTTTTTCTAATTCACCCATATAGACAGGTAACATAAAATCTTCTTCCGACACTATCGTTGAACTCATTTCTTTTCCATTTTGAATTGTCACAGTCACCGTATGAGGTTTTAATTCGCTTACCTCTCCCGTATCTTTGTTTAAAATGAATTCTTTTACGGTTGTATTTCTTGCGAAATCTTTTACAACAATCTTAATGTTTAGTATCTTATCTGTTAGTTGTTTAATATCATCAAATGATTTGTATTCTTTTCCATTAACATAAATATGTTGTTCTTGAATCTCACCATCGAATCCATTATTTCTTTTATCATTGATGTTAAAGACTACAGATTTTCCATTAGCATATTCGATACTAGTATTTCCTTTTGGATCAATCTTTACTTCTGGTTTGACATTATCATATAAAAATTGATAATGTACTCCAACCGCTTTCGCATTCAAATCGCTATAGCCAGTTTGAAGATAAACATTTCCATCCATATCTGTTACCTTATCTGGGAATCCGTTTGCTTTATAGTCTTTCATCCCCCAGTCCATGATGTCACCGTCTTTAACATTAAGCTTAATGTTAAAATCTCTAGTGTTATCAATGTGTAAATCTCCGTAGATTAAATAATTATCTACAACCGATTCATTAACTCTCAACTCCCAGTTAAAACCACCCTTATCAGAAATCTTACCTCTTAAATAAAATTCTGGATTTCGTACATAAATTTTATTAGTTTTAGATGGATTAAAGTAGTTCTTGTCCATTGAAAGATTTACTGGTTTTGCATCAATAAATAACGTAGAGCCATCTTCTTTTATAGCTTCTACATTGGACTTATCCTCTCCTGTGTACTCTTTACCATCCTTACCAAATAATACAAGTTTAGAAGGATCTGTCACAAGATTTCCATCGTTATCGATTGCCTCCCCTTTATCATTCATTTTAAATGTAAACACTTGATACCTTACAATGTTAAAGCCGTCCAAAGCCGACATTAATACTGATTGAGTACTTCTTCCATCTTCAACATTTCTACTATCAGCATAAATTGTTGTTTCTGATAAAACTCTTAGATTAGGATTGGCCTTTTGGATTTTTGCTATATCTTCCTTGTTATAGACTCCATTCCCTTCTAACATATCCGTTTTTCCAGGATTATAGGTAGTCACTTTTAGTGCATAGCCTTTTCTCAGAATGATGTTATCCTTTAATAGATATTGTTGTTTTTCTGAATCAGAATAGATTTTACCAGATTCCATGTCCGTTAAATTATTTGGTTTATTTTTTGAAAGATCTCCTTCTCCTAATTCTATTACATTCCCATAACTTGATGCATACGGATATTCTGCTTTAGTTTCCTTATTTTTTTCAGGCATTCTAATTTTAGTTTCAGCTTTTATCTGACCATCATCTTTGACAAAAAACCTCATATCTCCTGCAAAAGCTAATCCATCCACAATATCATTAATATTAGCGTATAAATCAAATGTCATCGTTTTTGAATGGGAATCATACTTGGTCGTTTTGATTTCTATCGATTTATAGTTATTTCCATAGTATACCTTGGCATTTTTAGAAACATTACTGATCTTTCCAAGAATTTCAAAGTGTCCATCTTTAGATGGGTTTAGAATGCCATAAATTTTTGATTTGATTTCATCAAGTTTTTCAGTTTCATATTCTAAGGCACTACCATCGTCATAAGCAATGATATTTCCCTTATCATCGTATTTATAATCGTATTCCTCTATTCTCTTACCAGTTTCACTTGTAAAGTCATCAACTTCTCTAAATTTCTTTTTAATGAGTTTCTTTAAATCTTTGCTTTCAAAGTCTCTAATTGTTGAAATTGTTTTATGAATAGTCAAGCTAGATTTTTCTTCGGTAGCCTCTTCATTTTCTTGATGATGTTCTACTTCAGTTGTATCTTTTTTAAGACTATCCTCTTTTCTATTTTCTAAATTTTTAAATTTAGATTCGGAAATCTCGCCAAGCTTTTGGTATTTAGATGAATCTTGATCAGGATCTACTAGATAATAGGAAATCATCCCATTTTTATCAGCATGATCAGCAAATTTAATTCTATGAATCTTTGTGAAATTGCTAGAACCGTCTAATGCAATCACTTCAATGATTTTTCCTCTTAAATCTCCTGCACCTTTAATTTCATAAATGGTATTTCCGTCTTTGTCAAGTTTTCTATTTCGTCCTTGACCCTCACCTGCATAAGTGACTTCAAGATTTTTCTCAACCTCTCCATCTTCATTAACAAGAGCGGCCCCAGCATACCAAACTTCGTTGGCAATCTCGTCAAATTTTTCAGGATGTTCTTTTTGATCTCTCGCAAATAGCGTTTCATTCTTATATTGCTCTTTGACCTTGTGATAAGTATCCTTTGTAATTAACTTAATTTTTCCAGGGTTTGAAAAATCAATTGAAACAATCTTTGGAGGGGTGTTATCAATTTTTACAGGAATATAGGAAACCTGCCATGGGTAATCCTTGGTTAATCTATATTTAAATTTATAGAAATATTGGCCTTCCGCAATCGGTTCAAATTGTCCTCGTATCTTAGTAGCAGGATCTTTTTTGTCATTACTTTCTGGGGCATTTTCTTCTCTACCTCTAGGGTTATAAATGAGTCCATCCCATTTCAAGTCACCCCAAACTTTTAGCTTAGAAGATTTAATGCCCTTTGCATCATTTCTTTTAGAGTTTAAAATTCCTTTAATAAAGTGTTCTCTCGAAATGACTTTTAAGTCTTTTTGATTTTCTCCTTCTTTATTTGTATTTACTATTGAAATCACCCCTTCTTCTGCACTTCTTAATACAAGTGGAGAAGGCGTTAATCCTCTCTCAAGTTGAGCATCTTGAGGATTTCCATTTGAATCTAAAGGATAGATTTTAGCAATATTAGAGCCACTTGATGAAGGTGCGTTGATTCCTTCGTTATTGAAAGCAAATAATTCTGGATTTTGATCTAGGGATGTTGTATTTTTATCTTTTCTATTTTGGATAACTCCTGCTGGATTAAATTTATCTATACCATGTTCTCCACCAATCCCCTTATTTAAGGTACCTGGAATTTTTGGTTTACCATCATCATCATAACCTTCCATTGCTTTTGATTTTGATCCTTCTTCCCAGGCCCATTTATCAAGGATTGGTTCGTGGTTCCAATTCCCAGCAAATCCCATTAGAGGCATCGACAAAGAAGGTTGGAAGTTTCTTTTCTTACCGTTGGAGTTTAGAGCTTCCATTTCTTCCACTGACTCAAAATGAATAAATGATTCTACAAATTTATTTTTGTTTTTAGCTTCTCCAACATTTATAACCGCATTTAAATCAAAGCTGGAATTTGGACCTATAGTGAAAGTATCATGCTCAAATGTGATATTTGCTCCTTTGACTTTTTCTGGGTGAATTTCTGGAACAATTTGCTTCCCGTCCGGAGATTTTTCATCTTTATATGTTTCATCGAGTTTTAGCCTATCAGTTAGAGCATCTGTAGTTACAGTTGATGCAGAAACTTTAAAGGTTAAAGGTCTGTTTGAGGTATTGTGAAGCTTAATTGTAAAGTATTTTTTATCACCTTTTATTTCTTTAAGAGAAATGGAACCATATGAATTTACCAAACCTTTAGAATCTGTATTTTTGAAAGTTGCTACAACTTCATTTCTCAAAGCGTTGGCAACATTAATTAGCCCCGCTCCCTGCTGTCTAGGTGATGCAAAGTATTGACTCTTTTCTTTCCAAGAGGTTGCATCCATCATAGGTCTTGCAGTATTTTGTAGAGCTATTTTTGTAAGACTTGTAAGGTCTATTTTGTCATCTCCCTTAAGATTTTTCAAGACAGGTCTTTCAAGCAATTCCTTTAATTTTGGTCGAATCAAAACAGTAGAAGCTGCTACGATTGGAGTTGCCATACTAGTTCCTGACATATAACCATAAGTGGATTTACCATTGATAACATTTAGAGTGGATTTAATATTTTTACCAGGTGCTGAAACATCCGGTTTTAAAAGCAAGTCTGTTCTTGGCCCCCAAGATGTAGACCCTGCTGGGACTATAATATCTTCTTTATAAAGTTCTTTGTCTGTGTCAGCTGCAAATTTAAAGTCAATTTCTTTTTCATCACCTACATTCGGTTTATTAGAATTATAGCTTTCCATATCAATTGGATAGTATTGTTCTAAGTTATCTTTAAAATCTTCCTTATTATTTCTTTTGACTTCAGTTTTTTTATCAGGGTTAATCATGTTCCATAATTTTACACCATCATCTCCTGAAATTGAAAATACTTGACTAGTAGTCCCTTCATCCGCTTCATATCCCATAGCTGGAAGGTCTGTCCAATTATCTCTATTGTAGTAATTTACAGTATTTACAACCATAATGGCACGTGCGCCTTTATCCGTTGCTCTTTTAAAAGCATCTTTTAAATCCTTGGTATAAATTCTATCCATTACTGCAATTTTGCCCTTAAGATCCAAGCCTATCAAATCTTTGTCTTGACCTTTGCCTATATATACAAATTTTAATTTATTTGGAGTTTTTGACCCATCCTCATTTGTTAGGATTTTATTTTTATCGAAAAAAGCTCCTATATTTCTGTATTTAAAACTTTGTCCTCCAATGTTAACCTTATCAAACTCAATGGTTTGATTTTTAGCAGAAGCGACCGCTATCGCATCTTCATGTGCGGCAGTTCGTGTTACATTTCCAGTATCTGTCATTTTCAGATTATTATTCGCTACTAAATCCCAAGAAGAACTTGAAGCAGAAGTCGCAAAATTACCTGTAGCAACAACCATTGGGATTCCAGCTTTTCTTAATGCTCTAATAGCCTCCCAATATTTCTCGCCTACAAGACCTGTTCCCGTAAAGCCAGATGATACCGAAACAACATCGACATTGTGTTTGATCGAATCTTCAATAGCATGAAACATTGTTTCATCACCCGCGAACCCAGATCCTGCGTCAGAGTACATTTTATAAGAGAAAATTTGTGCATTAGGCGCAATTCCATCTATGCCATTAAAGTTCTTGATATCTTTTTCAGTATCATTTCCAGCAAGAATCCCTGCAATATGCATCCCATGTGGGTCAAAATAATCCCTACCATCATCATATTTCTCTACAGTGATTTTACCACCATTATAATAATTGAACGCATGAGGGATTTTATCACTCAACCAATAATTTTTATCAGTGCCTTTTAAATCTTCTTTTTTAAATTTCATTGAGTCTTTGGCATCATCATCGATCCTCATAGCCTTATGCCTATAATCTGTTCCAGTATCGATATTTGAAATGACCATACCTCTACCATCAAAATTTTTCCCAAATGGAGCATTAATAGACTTTAGGTAATCAATAGCTTCCTCAACTCCAATTTCCTTTCTGGCATGATTCATCATTGGTTGGACTTTTTGTGATCGTTCAACCGACGAAACACCTTCCATTTGTTTAATTTTGTCCAAATTATCTGGAGTTGTTTCAATGGCAGCGCCATTAAAAATCGTATTATAGGTATATAAAACTTTTGTATCCTCAAGATTGGATAGTTCCTTAATTACTTTTTCTCCAGATTCTTTATCTTTAAATTCAGCAATATAGACAAGTTTATCTTCTTTTTTAGGATTTTCTGTATCTTTATTTACAAATGAGTTCGCATCATCTCCTTTGGATTGATTGGAGTCTTCTTTGATACTTGCTCCTTCGTTACTAGTTTTTTTGTCTATCTTAGGCTTTCTACTAACAACTTCTTTTTCCTCAATAACTGTTGTCTTCTTCTCCTCAGTATCCTTTGAAGTTTCTATAACATTATGAATATCTTCAGATTGTTCATTGTTTTCTGTTTCTTTATCTGCTACTACTTTTTCTTTACCAGAAATTTTTAAAGCATCTTCAGAACTAGGTGCATCTGCTACTACTTTTTCTTTATCAGAAATTCTTAAAGCATCTTCAGAACTAGGTGCATCTGCTAAAATTACCTCATTGGGGGCATATGCTGCTAAAATAACTGCAGCAGTAGTTAATGACAATACCGTACTTTTTTTCATTATAATTCCTTCATTTTTTATTTTAAACCCAATAGATAGAAAACTTTAACTTTGCTAGCCTTTGTTATAAAAAGTTTTATGACGTATTATCTAGTGGGATAGAGTAGTACATTTATATATAATTGTTAGCTCTCTGAAAAATAGTATATCAATTAAAAAAATTTAAGTCAAGAAAAATTAACCCAGGTTAATTTTTTTTTTAATCCATGTTAACAAATAGATTAGTCAATAAATATTATAGTTAACTGGGTACAATATAAACTCATTCCTCCCATCAAAAATAGTAGCAATCAACTGGAATAATTACCAAAATCGCAAAAAGGGGTATGGATAGAATTTATGCCTTAATAAACATGCAAAAACAACCGCTATAATTTTCAACGGTTGTTTGTAACATATTTAATGTTTAAATCTCATCCTATTTTATATCTTACGAACCCGCACTTTCGTAAGCGTCCAAGCCCCTGTCCCAGAGTTTTAAAGAAATAACAAAGAAAACAAGGGAAATCAACATCAAACCACCGATGTTAAAGAGCCCGTCTTTGTCCTGCAAGAAATAGCTGGCAGGATAGTAGGCCGTAAAGGCGAAAGGCACGATAAAGCTAATCAACCAACGAAGAAGCGAATTGTAAATGGAAATCGGATACTTGGCAAAATCATTAAACATATAGAAAATATAAATCATGGCACCTGACTGCTTGGTCCAAAAAGCGATGCTGGCAGTCGCGATTTTCAAGGAAGTATAGATCAAGGTCGCAAAAGGAATGCAGACTAGAAAAATCAGGAATTTTGGAAGAGTCCAAGCAATACTTGATACTGTTGTCCCTAGTAAAATGCCACCGACCAAAAGTTCACCCAAGGCATCAATCTGAAAGGTCTCAACCAGAATGTGAAAAAGAGGATTGATAGGACGAGTCAGATACTTATCAAACTCTCCCTTTCTCACCAATCGTTGCCCCAGTGCCCAGAGATTGTCAAAAAAGAGATGGTCCAGACCCTTGGGAATCAAGGAAAAACCATAAATAAAAGCTATCTCTTGAAAAGTCCAGCCTTCTAGGGATGGAATATGTTGAAAGATGACATTGAGAAACAAGAGGTTCAAGCCTTGGGTCAGGAAAACACCTAAAACACCAACCACAAAATCAACCTTGTATTCCATGATTTGTTTGATGTATTGTCTGATAAAAATCAGATGCATGCGTTGATATTTTTTCATACTAACCTCCTTGAATGGTGATGAATGACTGAACCCGTTTCCAAATCAACTGAGACAAGCCCACCATCACTAAGAGCCAGAAAAACTGTAGCAAAAGCGCTTGAAGAATTTGACTGGCATCGTATTTCCCAACGATAATCATGACTGGAGTATAAATCAAGGATGAAAAAGGCAAGAAGGACAAGATATCAGAAACAATCTTTGGAAAGAAAGCCAAGGGAATCAGACTTCCAGACATAAAGGCCACTATAGAAGTCTTGAGTAGATTGGAACCCCATAGATTTTTAAACACAAAGGCTGAAAATCCAAAGCAGATATTAAAGAAAAAGTTAATCAGGTAGGCGAGCGTCAAGCTAAATAGATAAAGGGTAGTTAGTCCCAGCACTTCTACAATACCTTGCCCAGATAAGATTTTCATCAACACAATAACACTTAAAAATGGAAGTCCAACAGAGATAAAAATCAACCACTTGGAACCTAGCTCTGTAAAAAGATAAGAGGCCGCAAAATGCACCGGTCTCAGTAAGCGCATGATAATAGAGCCATCCTTGACCTCCTCACCAATCATAAAAGAAGAATCCGACCTAGTCAAAAGATTGGTCACAAAACTCATGATGATGTAGAGGGTGATATCTGCCATACTGAATCCCTGAATCAAAGACTCTTGCGACGAATCAAAGACTGCCTTCCAGAGATAAAAGGCCACAAAAGCCCCCATGACATCGCCAATCCGATAGAGAATAAAGTTGACTCGATAAGTAATCAACTCCTGAATCCCTGCATTGATAAAGGGTTTATAACGTCTCCACAATTTGACCATCTTAGAGCTCCTTTCGGTAGAAGCGACGGATAATATCCTCAATATCCGTATCCATCATCTTCAAATCGCGAATCTCAAAATCAGACAAGGTTTGCTTGATAATATCAGCCGACTGGTAGCGGGAACTATCAAATTCAATATTGAGGCTATTTCCTTGTCTATCAATGGTCATATCCGAAAAACCTTCATAGTGAGAAACGAGATGACTTTGACCTGGTACCAGTTCAAAAGAAAGAGTCTTCATCTTGCCAAAGGTCTCCTTGAGTTGGCTAACCGTTCCATCAAAAATCTCCTGCCCCTTGTCAATCATAAAAATCCGATCACAGAGCTGCTCAATGTCGCTCAGGTCGTGAGTGGTCAAGAGGATGGTTGTTTCTTCTTCCTGATTGATCTGAGTAATGGCCCGACGAATGTTATCCTTGACCGACACATCCAAACCAATGGTCGGCTCATCTAAAAAGAGAACCTTAGGATTGTGGAGCAAGGAAGCCGCAATGTCCGCACGCATCCGTTGCCCAAGTGAAAGAGTTCGCACGGGGTCCTTGATAAAATCCTTCAAATCCAAGACTTCATTTAAAAAATCCATTCTCTTGTGGAAGAGCGAATCTGGCACATCGTATATCTCTTTCAAAACCGTGTAAGTCTCTTGCAGAGCCAAATCCCACCATAGCTGGGTACGTTGCCCAAAGACCACTCCAATATCCTTGACATAATCTTGGCGATTGTCTTGCGGAATCTTGCCGTTAATCCGACAAAAACCAGATGTCGGTTTCAAAATCCCAGTCAGCATTTTGATGGTTGTCGACTTCCCAGCACCATTGGCCCCGATAAATCCTAAAATCTGCCCTTTTGGAACTTCAAAAGTCAAATCCTTGACCGCTTCAAAGGTCTGCTTTTCAGGATGAATAAAAGAGCGCAAAGCCCCTTTCAATCCCGGTTCCTTGACTGTCTTCACAAAATTTTTCTGAAGATGTTCCACTTCTATCATTGCCATAAATCTCTCCCTATAGCAAGGAATAGCAACATTGTATTTTTAACTACAAATATCTAAATCCTTACTTTCTACAACTTCTACATTTTATTACTACAGAAGGCTTTATACCAACCTATTATAGCCCAATAAAAAACGGAATGCAAGCGTTTGCCTGAAGATTATGAAATTAGAGATTTTACTCTTAAAATAATAGTTTTAATCAAAAATTCTGGTTTAATCGTTTCCTTAGAACACACAAAAACCTGCACTTAGAGCAGGTTGGTTGATTAAATTAATTAAAAATATATCTAATACAGTAAAGTAAAACTCACAAAAATCTAAAAACCTAAACGTTCTTGATCCCAATTGCCATACTCATCATATCCAAATCCATCAGGATCCATCGCATCAATCCCACATTGTTCTAAAAAATGAAAGCAGTCTTTGCAATAGTAAACTCCATCAATATGATCGCTACCATCCCAATTAAGCTCTCTCTTAGTGAACTCTCCACCACATTCTTCACATGTATATAATTTTGACATATAATTACCTCTCTTTGTCCTTTTTAAATTATGTTTCAATCAAATATAGAGTGTAAAACTACAAGTTATTCTCTTTACGGAATTCCTCTTTTTCTAGTTCTGTTCCTCCTCTTACAAAAGTATTTTCGCCTAGATGATATAAATGTACACAAGGAGATTTTCTTTCATCAGGATAAAAATGATTAATAGCTTGTTCTTCTTGTAGCAGTTCAGAAAAGGTTGAATCATCTAGTGATCTGTCTTGCTCTGTATCTTCCAATTCATTAATCCGTCTTTGATTAAGGCTATTCTTGTTAGTTATCAAACTTAAAATAATTAATATAAATTCAGGATTGTTTACAACAAAATTTAGACATTCCCTCCCACCTTTTGACATACTTTTGCCAACAGATTTTGATACTTTCATGGTAATGTTTAATGCACTATTTGCTTGATCTTTGATTCTTCGCGTATTAATTTTCATTTCTTTCCCACTTTTTTATTTCAATTTTATCTGATTTTTATTGAATTAACTACAATATAGGAGTTAATCAGTCCAATTTTGTATTTTTTGTTTAGTATTTTTGCACATTCTAAAACACTGAAGTCACTAGATTCTATAAAGGATAACTCACTACTTCTATTATCTACAATATACCTAGTTAACAGTCTTTTAAGATATTCTAGTTTTATAATCGATAATAACAATATACAAACCAATATCATAATACAAATAATTATAAAATTCATCATTAAGCTCCTTAATTTTTATTTTTTAATTATATCTTATCAAACAAAATTTGTCGTTCACTTCTACTGAACTTTCTTCAGTTCATCTAAATAATTATATATACGCCCCACATATTTATTTTTCATTAAAGATAAATCGTTCAAGATAGCAAATCCTATTTGTTGATTAATAGCATTATTAAGATTATTATCAACTAAACCTAAAAAGTAACGTAAACACATGAAATAATCACTTAATTGAATTAATTTTTTTTGATATTTTAATTCCTTTATTAATTCCAAAATAGTTTCATTTAAAAGATGGTACTCTGACCGTTCCTTATTGAGTTTATTTAAATTTCTACTTAAGTATATCTCCGAAATAAAACGTTTTAATTCTTTTTTTCTTAAACTTTTATTACTAAATTCAAAACAATCTTGAATACCATCCCATCCCTTTCCAATTCTATTGTAAAAAGCACATAAAAGAAACATACTCACAAGGTTAGCATTAGCTGAAACCGATTCCTCCTTATCAATTAGTTCCATATAAATATAACTTGTTTTATCATAATAGAAATCAAATTCCTCTTGATTATCTCCTCTAATCATACAGATTTTTAAATTCTTTTGACACTCAATTGCCTCAACTAACTTTAAATTTGATTTCTCAGACTCTAAAAGTATAACAGGAAATAAATTCATAAATAATTTTATTAATTCATCGGCACTATTAACATTACAAAAATATTTTATAAAAGAAAACTCGGAAGTTAAATCATCATTCATTAATTGATCAATTGTAACTCCATATCTATTCGAGATTCTATGTAAATTTTCTGACGAAGGAACATTTTCACCACTTTCCCAATTTGCAACAGCACTCTTACTATTTAAATCTAGAGCATAAGCTAAATCTTCTTGAGTTTCACCCATGCTTAATCTTAAACTTTTAATATTGTTTGCCAATTTATTCATTTTATATCACCTACATACTATACTGGAATAAAACAAAGTTTTCAAAATAATGAATTATAGAATATTCTATACAATGTAATTAAAATCAATGATACCAGAATATTTTTATATTCTAACTAAATAAAAACTTGAATTCAATTAATAATACTCATACTATTATTTTATCATAAATTAAAAAATTTCTTAGAATCACATTAAATTCTACCTCCTAAACTTGAAAAATAATTTATTTTCTCCACACCAAAAAACCCACCCAATGGGCAGGTTTTATCTGTATTATTCAGCTAGATTAAGCTTTACCTTCTGAACCGAATACGTCGATACGTTCTTCAACTGATGCTTGGATAGCTTTTACACCATCAGCCAAGAATTTACGTGGGTCGAAGAGTTTTTTCTTGTCGTATTCTGCTTCGTTAGCTTCGTAGTCACGAGCAAATTTACGAGTTGCGTTAGCGAATGCGATTTGGCATTCAGTGTTAACGTTAACTTTCGCAACACCAAGTTTGATAGCTGCTTGGATTTGGTCATCAGGAATACCTGAACCACCATGCAATACGATTGGGAAGCCTGGAACTGCTTCTGTCAATTTTTGCAAGTGATCAAGGTGAAGACCTTTCCAGTTTGCTGGGTAAGGACCGTGGATGTTACCGATACCAGCTGCCAAGAAGTCAATACCAGTTGCAACCATTGCTTTAGCATCTTCGATTGGAGCCAATTCACCATCACCGATGATTCCGTCTTCTTCACCACCGATAGTTCCAACTTCAGCTTCTACTGATACACCATTTGCGTGAGCAAATTCTACAACTTTACGAGCTTTTTCAAGGTTTTCTTCAACTGGAAGGTGTGAACCGTCAAACATAACTGAAGTATAACCAACTTGAATACACTCAAGTGCATCTTCGTAGTGACCGTGGTCAAGGTGGATAGCTACTGGTACAGTGATACCCATTGATTCAACAAGGTTAGCGATCAAGTTGCGAGCAACTTTGTAACCACCCATGTATTTAGCAGCACCCATTGAAGTTTGGATCAAAACTGGAGCTTTTTTAGCTTCTGCTGCACGCAAGATAGCTTGAGTCCACTCAAGGTTGTTTGTGTTAAATCCACCAACTGCATAACCGTTGTCACGAGCTGCTTGGACAAATTTTTCTGCTGAAACGATTGCCATTTGTCAGGCCTCCTATATATTTTTTGGGACATCCCATTTACATTGTTCATTTTATCACTTTTTGATAAAAAAAGCTAGTTTTTCCCATACTTTAGATTGAATTTCTTCCAATCCAATCAATGTAAACCCTTTCTTTCCCTTAGTCTTGCACGACTTTAGGATAACGTATGAAAAAGGTCAAGCGATCATCTTGCATCTCAAAATGATAAGGTAATTTCTCATGTTCTAATAAACTTTTGACCACAAAGAGTCCCATTCCTGAACCCTTGGCCTTGCGACTGGCATTTTCAGAAAAAGACTGGGCCAGTTTTTCTTGTTCTTCAGGACTACAGCTATTCTCGATAAAGAGTTCTCCTTCTCTTTCTCCAATGCGGACCAGGCCACCTGGAGTGGAGTGCTTGATAGCATTACTGATGAGATTAGATAGGATCAACTTCATCACAGATGGATTTATGTAAGCCTGCTGATGGGTTAAGCTAATGTCTACCTGAAGTTCTCTCTCCTTGGCAAGCAAAGCATAATCCTTGACCAGACTTTGTGTCATCTGAAGGAGGTCAACCTCTTCTTTCTCGTCTCGCAATTCCTGAACCGAAGAAAGAGAAAGAATCTGAAGAACGTGGTGACTGAGGTCGTCCACAATCCCCAAGGCAACTCCCAGATAGTGGTCTCTATCCTTATAACGGCCGACATTTTCTTTCATATTTTCGATTAGGATTTTCAAGCTGGCCAGAGGTGTTTTCAATTCATGAGAAGCCCCTCGTAGGAACTCAACCTTCATCTTCTCCAGCTGGAGAATAGCTTCATTCTTGTCATGCAAGTCCGCAATGACAGTCAAGAGATGCTGGTAAAGGCTATTGATTTGTTCCTTGAGATCACCTATCTCATCCTTAGAATCCACGCGCAATCGCACTTGTCCATCCAAATCCATCATCCGACGGGTCACCCGCTTGATTTCCAAGATTGGGGCAACAATGGTTCGAGCGTAGATGTAAGCAACCAAAAGAGAAATCAGAAAGGATGCCAACAAGGTATAGGGAAGAAACTGAAGACTGATTTGCTCTGCTTCCTTTTGCAAATCCATGGAAGACAGAAACTGGAGAGTCATAGTGCTACCATCTTGCGTTTTCACCTCACGCTCCTCGATAAAGAGGGAGGTAGTCTGGCGATCCGTGTCCAGAGGAAGGTTGTCCTTGACTTCTAACTTGTCCTCGGTCATTTCTCCCTTGACGGCCCCCTTGATATCACTAGTCTGGGAATACAAGTCTAATACTTGCTCGATACTTTGCCTATCCTTTCCTTCTAGGGACTGGGAAATGGCTGTCGCTTTCTGACCAATGGTTTCCTGACGATGACTCAGATAAGTTGAGGGAAAGAGAAAATAAATGGCTAAATGAAGACAGACGACCAGAACACTAAAAATTGAGAAGGTATAGATAAAAATCTTTGTAAATAAACCTGTTCGTTTCATTTTCGCTCCAATTTATAACCAACATTGCGCACAGTGAGGATACAATCCAAATCCAGCTTTTTCCGCAGTTCCTTGATATAGACATCAATGACACGGTCAAAGGGGACTTCATCTGTCGCCTTCCAGACAGCATCGATAATCTGAGAACGAGTCAAAGCCCGTCCTTCATTTTTCACCAGATAGTCCAGAATTTCCAACTCTTTGGCATTGATAGCCACTTCTTCTCCTGCTAGGCTTGCACTGTAGCTTTCAAAGTCCACCTTAGTATTCTTATAGGAAAAGGTTCGTCCCGTATCGTAGTAACGCTTGAAAATCGCGTCTACTCTCACTTTTAAGAGGGAGAGGGAAAAGGGTTTTTCCAGATAGCCATCTGCTAGCGAAGCAAAGGCACTCATCTTGTATTCTTCATCCTGAAAGGCGGTCAACATCAAGACAGGAACCTGACTGGTCTTACGAATCTCAGCTAGGACTTCTAGGCCATTCAGCTTGGGCATCTGGATATCCAGTAAAACTAGGGCTACTTCATAGCTGGAAAATTTTTCTAAGGCTTCCTGACCGTCTGCTGCTTCAATGGTTTCATAACCACAATCCGTCAAATAGTCACTGATCCCCTCACGGATCATCTCCTCATCTTCTACAATTAAAATTTTCATAGAAAAACGTTTCACATTCCTTTAAATTTCTTGTAAATCATCTCGGTTTCACCCTGAAAGGAAGAGGCCTTATACTCAATGAAAATCAAAGAGCAAACTAGGAAGCTAGCCGCAGGCTGTACTTGAGTACGGCAAGGTGAAGCTGACGTGGTTTGAATTTGATTTTCGAAGAGTATTATCAAGATGAAATAAATAAAAATGCTACCTATATTATACCCCATTTAGGGGAGAATAGGTAGCAAGTTTTTTATTCGCTATCGAGCAAGAGCTCTTTTGGTTGTTTTCTGAGGAGATTGCTTGAGGCAAGCGCCATAACGAGAATCACTAGAACCAAAGCAAGGACAAAGACGATGATAAAGTCTGATGTCTGAATGGAAATGTCTAGGCTCGACAAGGTCTTACTAAAGCCATCTACTTCAGCACCACCACCAAGATTAGAGGCTTGAGCAGCCTTGCTGGCTTGCTTGGCAACACCTGAAGTGACATTGGCAAGAACAGTATTTCCGATTGCTCGAGCTGTGTAGTTGGCTAGGAAGTAAGCCGAAACGAGAGCAGGGATGGCGATCAGGATAGATTCGGTGATAAATTGCCCCAAGATACTTGCCTGCTTGAGACCGATAGAGAGGAGAATTCCCACTTCCTTGCGGCGAGCGTTAATCCAAAGACTAAGCAAGAGTGCAAGGAGAAGAACTGAGAAGCTCAAGCTACCCCAGAAGAGGAGGTTGGCCATCTTGTACATACCAGAGATGGATTGCTCTAGAGCTGGGTAGTTAGAGGAGCTCTTCACAAGTGTGTAGCTCTTCCAGTTGATACCGCTGATACCATTCAACTCTTTCATGACGTCATCCAAGTTCTTGTCCGCTGTTACAAAGAAGGTTGCGTCCCCATAAATAGCTGTGTCTTCTGTGTATCCATAAAGTTTTGCAGCTGTGTGAATGTCTGTGATAGCTGTATTTTCATAGAGTTCTTGTGAGTAGGTTACTGCTGACTTATTGTGACCATCAAAGAGCCCCTTGATTGTCACTTCGACTGTTTCCTTGGCTCCTTTTTCATTGTCTGCATCATAGACATTAGAGTCCAATTTGACCTTATCTCCAACTTTCCAGCCGTGTTTGGCTGCCAAGTCCTTGTGCATGAGAATCTTGTCTTTGTCATCGTTGGTTAGGTGCTCACCTTCAACCAGCTTATATGATCCAGAGACAAACTTATCTTCTTTAGAGGAGTCATTGACACCTGTTATCATCAAACTGCTGCCAAACCGTTTGGCACGGTCTGCAGTGAGATTTTTCTTGGTTTCTGGAGTTTCGATGAGGTCATATCCAGTCAAATCTCCGATAGCGTTGATGCGTTTAACATAAGACTCGATGGCCTTATTTTCAGTGATTTTTTTGATATCCTCACCCTTGATATTCCCAGCACCACGTGGCGTTCCTTGATTGACGCGACGATTGATTTGCATGGAGAAACTATTGGTAATATTTTTAAAAGTCTCCTGAGAAGCCTTGGCAGTAGCTCCCTTGATCGACAAGCCGACCAAACTCAAGCTCGCCATGAGGAGAATAATCAGGAAGATAACAATCGATTTGAAAAACTTCCTTGTAACATAGGCAAATGCGTTGTGTAACATAGGTTCCCTTTCTAGATTTGATTTTATAATTCTATCAAAACAAGCTCATCTTATTTTGTAGTATTGCGAGTTTCAGTCAGTTTCTTATCCTTCAACTCAAGTGTAATATCTGATGCTTGTGCCACTTCTTTACTGTGGGTGACGACAATCACACATTTACCTGTTTTCTCGGCAAGTGATTTGAGCAGTTCGATAATATCTCCAGCGGTTTTAGGATCCAGATTTCCTGTTGGCTCATCAGCTAGAATAACTGGAGCTTCTGATACCAAACTGCGAGCGATGGCTACACGTTGCTGTTGCCCACCTGATAACTGGAGAACATTCCGCTTGATCTGGCTTTCATCCAAACCAAGCTCAAGCAAGGTATCCTTACTTGCCTTTTTGTTGACCAAGCGGATATTTTCCAGCGGAGAAAGGTAATCAATCAAATTATAATTTTGAAAGACCAGGGAAATATGGTGCATGCGATGGTAAGAATATCCCTTATTTCGAATGTCCTCTCCTTGGAAAAGGATAGAACCTTCGACAGGACTATCTAGACCAGCCAGTAGGGACAAGAGAGTGGATTTCCCTGCTCCTGACTCACCAATGATACTATAAAATTTTCCGGGTTCAAAATTATACTTGATCTGATATAAAACTGCCTCAGCAGTGTTCTTATAACGGTAGGTAACATCTTGCAATTGTAATAAAGTCATGATTTCTCCTTCTTAACTAATAGATGATAAAATTTCTTTCGGCGATTTTCTAAATAAGAATAGGAAACAAAGGGCTACAGACAAGCAACCAATCAGTAGCAGAAAAATATAAGATTCTGCAAAGGATAGGAGACTGGTTGATAGACCGCTTGCTTTGGCCAGCGTGTCCTGTAAGGTTGCCTGATCTCCACTGGCTAGTACAGTTTGGAGCAGATAGGATGTGATGGCGTTTCCTGCAACAAATGCTGGAAGCAAAGCTCCAAGAGATACCAAAACTACCTCTAAACAGAACTGTAGGAAGATCGAGCTCTTGCCTTTTCCAAGTGCGAGTAAAATCCCCACTTCGTAGACTCTTTCTCTCAACCAGAGAGACAAGACCAAAATCAAAGCTCCTGTTCCAGCTATCAACATCCCATAAAGGAAGATGGTGAGGAAGGTTTGGAAGGTTGCAACTGAGTCTTTGATTTGTTCAAAGGCTTTGTTTTCCTTCTCAACTTGGTAACCTTGACTTTCTAAAGCCAAGTTTTCCACCTGCTTCATGAGTCCGTCCATTTCCTTAGGATTTTCTACATAGAAGCGCGCTGCACTGACTTGCGGTTCACTATTTCCCAGAAGCGTTTGGCTGCTTTCATAGTCTGTAAAGACCTGGTTTTCACTGAAGTCAGAAGACAAGCCTGTGAACTTTTCTTGTTTTTTACCAGAAAAGATGCCGACAATCTCAAACTCTACTGTTTGCCCTTTTCCAGCTTCGGACTGACCAGCATCCAAGCCAATCTTGTCATGAAGCGAAAGACCGTTCTTCTTAGCCAACTCTTCGTGAATAAGGATTTTCTTAGAGTCTCCTTTTTGAAGGTGTCGCCCTTCTTTTAGATTGAAAGCCGAACTGGTAAAGGTGACATCCTTGGATGAATCTTCAAGAGCCGTTAAGCTAACCAAGTTCTTGTCCGCTGCTGACAAATCATCGCGTTCGACACTCTGCTCACCACTCACCGCTTCCTTGTCTTTCAGTTTTGCGACCGTTTCGAGTTCAGGAGAGACATTTTCCAGTCCCTTAATCTTGCTCACGGATGCTAGGTCAGACAATTTGAAGGTCTGTCCATTTTCTATCTTTTTGATAGAAAAAGATGTATTGAGTGATTTGTAAAGATTGCTTTCTACTGTTTTGTTGGACTTCATCAGAGTCAAACAGGCTGAAATTCCTGCCAAAAGGACAAATAAAATCAGAAATAAAATAAAACTTCTCAGTCGTTTTCTGCTGACATAAGCCCAAGCTCTTTGGATTGGATTCATTTGTCACCTCCATATTTGTAAGACTATTATAAAATCCAAATATGAAATGTTTATGAAATCGAAAAATTTTTTTGAAAAAAACAAAAAAGCTAGCGAACGCTAACTTTTCTCATATAGAATGCATTTTATCAATCAAAAATATACTCCATTTTATAAATGCTGGCACCGTCTTTCAGCTTAGTATTTTCCCATCTCCTAAGTTCTTCATTTTCTGACTTGTGTCTGAGAAAATTCTGAACAAGACCAAATGGAAAAAAACGGTTCAAACTTTCTCATAAAATAATAGTTCTTGATGCCCAATACCTTCCGATATCCAAAATGCGTCCTCTAGCCTTCTTTTTAAAAATAAAAAGAGCTAGCCAAAGCTAACTCTTATCCTATGCGGAGAGAGGGACTTGAACCCTCACGACCTAAAGCGGTCACAGGATCCTTAGTCCTGCGCGTCTGCCAATTCCGCCATCCCCGCGTCGATTACTTTACTAGTATATCAACTTTCAAAATCTTTGTCAACACTTTTTTCAGATTTTTTTCATTTTTCCAAGGGAATCATTCTTTAATTTCATCAAGATTTTCATCCAACAATTTGGCTCCCAGAGTATTCTTAAAATGTCCAAGAGCAAACTGATGATTTTCTGGCCAGATGGAAGCAACCGCAGGCTTGACAACCTCGATTTGATAACCTAAATTATAAGCATCAATAGCCGTATGGAGAACACAAATATCTGTCAAAACACCAGTTAAGATGACTGTATCAACTCGACGTTCTCGCAAGCGGATATCTAGGTCCGTACCTGAAAATGCTGAATAGTGACGCTTGTCCATCCAAAAGACACGACTATCAGAAGCATGGGCTTGGTAAAAATCTGCTAGTTCTCCATACAAGTTGCGACCACTAGTTCCAATGATGTTGTGAGGTGGGAAAAGTTTACTCTCAGGATGAAAATCATCCCCTTCCTCATGAGCATCAATGGTAAAAAAGACATAGTATCCACGATCAAAAGCCAGTCTGGTCACCTGATCAATCGCCTCTGATATGGCTTGAGCAGGAGCACCTGCTGTCAATTTTCCCTGATCTGCTACAAAATCCTCTGTATAGTCAATCGAGATTAAAGCCTTTGTCATTAGTAGTCCCTCTTTTTCACTTCCTCAAAGATATCTGAAATCAATACTTTGAGATAGGTTCCCTTCATTCCTAGTGAACGACTCTCAATAATTCCCGCTGATTCCAGTTTACGAAGCGCATTGACAATCACTGAGCGCGTAATGCCAATACGGTCTGCAATAACTGATGCCGTCAGCTGCCCTTCATTTCCATCCAATTCAGCTAAAATAGCTGATACGGCACGAAGTTCTGAATAGGAAAGGGTGTTGACCGCCATGGTAACAGCCGTACGACGGCGAATATTCTTCTCATCTTCTTCACGTTGGAAGTTCAAGAGTTGAATCCCCACAACCGTGCTCGCAATCTCAACAAGAATCAAATCCTCATCTTCAAATTTCTTATCATTACGCCAAATGATCAACGAACCTAGGCGAATCCCTGATACATGAATGGGAGCAATGGTTGTCAAACCATCTGGAAAGTCCGCACGGCTCTCTACAGGGAAAATGGTCAAATCATGTTCAACAGGAAGATTGGCCTCCGTATCATAGATCATGTTTGCCCCTTGAACATAGTCATCTGGGAAAGTCTTGGTTTGGAAAAACTGCTCTACACGGTCTGTATTAGTTTTATAGCGCATAAAGTAGCCCAAAAGACGACCCTTGCTATTGACAATACAGGCATTGCAATCAATAATGTCTGCTAGTTGACGTGTAATGGCATTGTATGGAAGTTCATCCTGCATTTGCTCTTCTGAGCGTTTTAAAATTGATGTAATTTTTCTTGTTTTTTCTAATAAATGTGCCATTTTTCACCTCGCATATAATCGCTTCCATTATAACATAGAAAAGTCTTTATTTCAATAATTATCTGAAAATTGCTTATTGAATTGCAATTTTTAAAAGCAAAAATATTTTATAAAAATAGCAATTTTTTATTGACATTCTGTTCCGGTTTTTATATAATAACATTATAAGAAGATGGATTAAAGTTCCCCTTCCCATCTCACCTTTCCTTTACTTTTATACATCTTCTTTTACTATCGGTCTCCTTATATAAAAAAGCGATTCATTTTGAACCGCTTTTTCTTATTTATCGCCCTTGTTACGAATAACAAAGCCGGTTTTCTTTTCGCTTGAAGTGTTGCGAGGTTTTTTATTGTCTTTATTACGGTAACGTCTGTCTTTATCAAAACGATCGTTCCCACGACTGCCTTTCTTGAAATCATCACGGCGACCATTACCACGGCGATCACGATCTCGACGGTCTCCTCGACCTCCCTTACCTTTGCCACCAAAGCCATTACCTGATGGTTTAAATGGCAGTGGTTTTTCACGCGCGATCTCAACCTCTGGTAGGCTGTCTGGATCTTGGACTGTCAGGCTCAAGATATACATAGCCAATTCTTCTGGACTAAATTCAGCAGCCAACTTACGAGCGTCTTTAGTAAATTTCTCAAAGTTCCCACGAATTGCTTCGTCTGCGAAGTCTCGTTCGATTTTCTTGAGCGCTACTTGTTTCTTAGCTTGGAAGGCTTCTTCTGCTGTCGCTGGTTTCAAGCCTTTCATGCGTTTCTTAGTCAAGTTTTCGATGATTTGAAGGTAACCCATTTCATTTGGAGAAACAAAGGTAATAGATTGACCTGACTTACCAGCACGACCTGTACGACCGATACGGTGAACGTAACTTTCAGGATCTTGTGGAATATCGTAGTTATAGACATGGGTCACACCTGAGATATCCAAACCACGCGCAGCAACGTCTGTCGCAACCAGTACATCAAGATTGCCATTTTTAAAATCACGAAGGACACGAAGACGTTTGTTTTGGTCCAAATCCCCGTGAATGCCTTCTGCACGGAAGCCACGGATTTTAAGTCCACGAGTCAATTCATCCACACGGCGTTTGGTACGACCAAATACGATAGCAAGTTCTGGTTGTTCTACATCCATGAGACGGGTCATGGTATCGAATTTTTCTTGTTCCTTGACACGGATATAGTACTGGTCCACCAGCTCTGTTGTCAATTCTTTGGCAGCAATCTTCACATGCTCAGGTTCTTTCATAAACTGAACACCGATACGTTTGATAGCATCTGGCATGGTTGCTGAAAAGAGTAAGGTTTGACGACTTTCAGGGACACGAGAGATAATAGCTTCGATGTCTTCAAGAAAGCCCATGTTGAGCATTTCGTCCGCTTCATCAAGGATGAGGGTTTCAATATCGTGCAATTTCAAAGCCTTGCGTTTGATCAAGTCCAAGAGGCGACCTGGAGTTCCCACCACGATATGGGCACCCGATTTAAGGGCTTTAATTTGTTTTTCAATGCTTGAACCACCGTAAACTGATCGAACTTTCACTCCCTTGCTACGACCAAAGCGGAAGAGTTCTTCTTGACTTTGAACAGCGAGTTCACGAGTTGGAGCGATGACCAAGGCTTGAATAGTTGCTGCTTCTGTACGGATCTTTTCAAGGGTTGGCAAGCCAAAGGCCGCGGTTTTCCCTGTACCAGTCTGGGCTTGACCGATAACGTCTTTTCCCTCAAGAGCCAATGGAATGGTCTGTTCTTGGATGGGACTTGCTTCTACAAATCCAGCTTTTTCAATCTCTGCTAGCAAATCAGCAGACAAGTTAAATTCATTAAATTTCACGTTTTTCTTCTTTCTAAAGATGGTGCGAAGCCATCCTATAGCGCTTAGTATATACTTTTCTTTTCATGACGTATCTTCTACAAAAAAGAGATACCGTGTTGCTTCTTTTCCACGAAAGAAAAGTACTAGTTTCTTTGCAACCTATCTAGTATAACACAAGAGAGAAGCAAAAGATAGTAGAATCCATTAGGAAAATCATGTAAACGATTTTCTAACAGTAAAGTGGCCTGAAACTGGTTTTTCAAAGGATTTGAAGGGAGCATTTCAAACTCACTCCATTTCCCGTAGCAGATTTGTGCAAAAAGTGTTTTCTTATGCTAGAATTAAATCAAATAGGAGGATTTAAAAATGTTAACATACGATTTAATTGTCATTGGATTTGGTAAAGCCGGTAAGACTTTGGCTGCTAAGATGAATGCGGCTGGAAAAAAAGTTGCTGTCATCGAGCGCAGTAAAGCGATGTATGGTGGTACTTGCATTAATATTGCTTGTATCCCAACCAAGACTATGATTGTAGTGGCTGAAAAGGGCTGGTCATTTGACGATACCATGAAAGAGCGTGGTGCAGTGACTGATCGTCTTAACGCTAAGAATTATAAAATGTTGTCCGATAATGGCGTTGATGTCATTGATGCAGAGGCACATTTCGTGTCAAATAAGGTGATCGAGATCCAGGCTGGTGACGAAAAACAAGAAATGACTGCTGAAACCATCGTTATCAACACTGGTGCTGTTTCAAACGTCTTGCCAATCCCTGGACTTGCTACAAGTAAGAATGTCTTTGACTCGACTGGTATTCAAAACTTGGACAAATTGCCTGAAAAACTTGGAGTCCTTGGTGGCGGAAACATCGGTCTTGAATTTGCTGGTCTTTACAACAAACTTGGAAGCAAGGTTACCGTCCTAGATGCCTTGGATACTTTCCTTCCTCGTGCAGAACCTTCCATCGCAGCTCTTGCTAAACAATACATGGAAGAAGACGGCATTGAATTGCTTCAAAACATCCGTACTACTGAAATCAAAAACGACGGTGACCAAGTCCTTGTCGTAACTGAAAACGAAACTTACCGCTTCGATGCCCTTCTCTACGCAACTGGACGTAAACCGAATGTAGAACCACTTCAACTTGAAAATACAGATATTGAACTAACTGAACGTGGTGCTATTAAAGTAGACAAACATTGTCAAACAAACGTTCCTGGTGTCTTCGCAGTTGGAGACGTCAACGGTGGACCTCAATTTACCTACATCTCACTTGATGACTTCCGTGTTGTCTACAGCTACCTTGCTGGAGATGGCAGCTACACTCTTGAAGACCGTCTCAATGTGCCAAACACCATGTTCATCACACCTGCACTTTCACAAGTTGGTTTGACGGAAAGCCAAGCAGCTAATTTGAAACTTCCATACGCAGTGAAGGAAATTCCTGTTGCTGCCATGCCTCGTGGTCACGTAAACGGAGACCTTCGTGGAGCCTTCAAAGCTGTTGTCAATACTGAAACAAAAGAAATTCTTGGAGCAACTATCTTCTCAGAAGGTTCTCAAGAAATCATCAACATTATCACTGTTGCCATGGACAACAAGATTCCTTACACTTACTTCACAAAACAAATCTTCACTCACCCAACCTTGGCTGAGAACTTGAATGACTTGTTTGCGATTTAAGTTGAGACTTCTTGGTATCTCACAGCCCTCATCGGGCTGTTTTTGTTTCTGCGAAATCTCAAATCTGTCTTTTCCCTCTTTTATGATATAATATCCAAACTTTACTTAGCAGTCCTAATTATATATTGAGTCTCAGGTCACTCTTTCAAATATCAGCAATACATATGACTTTGAATAACTCGCTTCAGCTCATCGTTTTATGGGTAATTTAAAAAGTATATTTTGCAATGATTGTTTCATGCCTAATTAGTAAATTATCCACTCTTTGCGCGGGTCGTATGTGTATTTTCATCGTTTGTGGAAAGGTTTTACCGTTTGCAAATTGATGGCTAAGTCGATATATTTTTTCTTCTCAAATATTTTCCAAATCATTTAATCTTTTTAAAGATAAGAATCACTTTCTAATCAATCAAAGGATACTTCAAATTTCTTCATTCTTGATAATATGAGCAATACTCTGCAAAATGTTTAAACTTTATCATTGTAAAAAATATCGAAAGAAATCCCATATTACATTAGTATATATTTGGTATGGGATGAAATTGACTTTCGAAAACATTAACTATATAATGTCTGTAAACAAGAAATAATGAGGTAACGATTATGAATAAAACAGAATTACTGTTACAAAGACTAGATGATATTGGTCAGTCTCTAAAAGATTCTAGACAAGCACTAGCTTTGCTGGCACTTGGTTCTTGCGGAGTAGAAAGAGACCGATTGGATCAATACTCAGATTTGGATTTTTTTGTTATTGTAAAAGATGGCTACAAGCAGGCCTATATACAGGATCTAACTTGGTTAAGTAATCTAGAACCAATTGCATTTCACTACCAAAATACAGTGGACGGACATAAAGTTCTATTTGAAGATGATGTTTTTTGTGAATTTGCTGTCTTTGAAGCTCATGAACTAGTAAACATTCCCTTCGCTGAAGGCAAGATTATCTGGAAGGAGGTCGGTTTTGATGGAACAATCTGCCGGCCACAAAGATTGCCATCAAAAGAAAATAGAGACCGTGAATGGCTGTTGGGAGAAATTTTATGCAATCTATATATAGGACTAGGTCGCTATCAACGAGGCGAAAAATTGGCTGCTTATGATTTCATCCAAAACAGATCCGTCAAGCTTTGGACCGAACTAATCAATTTGGAAAAAACTTCTAAATCTGATTTTATAGATATTTTTAACAGCAATAGAAGATTTGAAAAAAGTTATCCAAATGAGGCCAAACAATTGCCTCACTTCTTGCAAGGTTACGAACGAATTTTTGAATCTGCTCAGGCACTCCTAGAATATCTTGATAAACACTATCCTCTTAACGCATTTATAAAAGAAAAAATTCGTAATTTATTATAAAAGAGACTTTCCCAAAAATAATCTAAATCCCAAAGGTTAGATATCTTTGTCAACTGTAGTAGATTAATGAAATTTTAAAATCTGTAGAGGATAATTGATGTCCTCTACTTTTTTATGTTCAGAGTGAGAAAGATTCATTTCTTAAAGTTACCAAAGTTAAAAAATCCAAAGGTTGGTATTTGATTGGTTTAATTAGAGCCTAAAAAGCGCCTTTGAGGTTACTTTTTTAGTTGATCGTAGAGGTTACTTTAGTTATTGGACTGCTGGGCGCAGTATGATATAATAGAAACATGAAATTAAAAACTACTTTGGGCCTTCTTGCTGGGCGTTCATCTCACTTCATCTTGAGCCGTCTTGGCCGTGGAAGTACGCTCCCAGGAAAACTCGCCCTTCAATTTGATAAAGATATTTTACAAAATCTAGCTAAGAACTACGAGATTGTCGTGGTCACTGGAACCAACGGAAAAACCCTGACAACTGCCCTCACTGTCGGCATTTTAAAAGAGGTTTATGGTCAGGTTCTGACCAATCCAAGTGGTGCCAACATGATCACAGGGATAACGACAACCTTCTTGACTGCCAAATCGTCTAAAACTGGGAAAAACATTGCCGTTCTCGAAATCGACGAGGCCAGTCTTTCTCGTATCTGTGACTATATCCATCCTAGCCTTTTTGTTATCACTAATATTTTCCGTGACCAGATGGACCGCTATGGTGAGATTTACACAACTTATAAGATGATTTTGGATGCCATTCGTAAGGTGCCTACGGCTACTGTTCTTCTAAATGGTGATAGCCCCCTATTCTACAAGCCAGCTATTCCAAATCCTGTAGAGTATTTTGGTTTTGACTTGGAGAAAGGGCCAGCCCAACTTGCTCACTACAATACTGAAGGTATTCTCTGCCCTGACTGTCAAGGCATCCTCAAATATGAGCACAATACCTATGCCAACTTGGGGGCCTATATCTGCGAAAATTGTGGCTGCAAACGTCCTGACTTGGACTACCGTCTGACAGAACTGGTTGAGTTGACCAACAATCGCTCTCGCTTTGTCATTGACGGCCAAGAATACGGCATCCAAATCGGTGGACTCTATAATATCTACAATGCCCTTGCTGCGGTTGCTATTGCCCGTTTCCTCGGTGCTGATTCACAACTGATCAAGCAAGGATTTGACAAGAGCCGTGCTGTCTTTGGACGCCAGGAGACCTTCCATATCGGTGATAAGGAATGTACTCTTGTCTTGATTAAGAATCCAGTCGGTGCTACCCAAGCTATCGAGATGATCAAACTAGCTCCTTATCCATTTAGCCTATCTGTCCTTCTCAACGCCAACTATGCTGATGGGATTGATACTAGCTGGATTTGGGATGCTGACTTTGAACAAATCACTGACATGGACATTCCTGAAATCAACGCTGGCGGTGTTCGTCATTCTGAAATCGCTCGTCGTCTACGGGTAACGGGCTACCCAGCTGATAAAATCACTGAGACAAGTAGTCTGGAACAAGTTCTCAAGACCATTGAGAACCAAGATTGTAAGCATGCCTATATCCTAGCAACCTATACTGCTATGCTTGAATTCCGCGAACTGCTGGCTAGTCGTCAGATTGTTAGAAAGGAGATGAACTGATGGTTTATACTTCACTTTCCTCAAAAGCTGGCAACTACCCTTATCAGCTCAACATCGCCCACCTCTATGGAAACCTTATGAATACCTACGGGGATAATGGAAACATCCTCATGCTCAAGTATGTGGCTGAAAAACTAGGGGCCCATGTGACGGTTGACATCGTTTCACTTCATGATGACTTTGATGAAAATCACTACGACATCGCCTTTTTCGGTGGTGGTCAAGACTTTGAACAAAGTATTATCGCTGGAGACCTTCCTGCTAAAAAAGAAAGCATTGACAACTACATCCAAAACGACGGAGTGGTTCTAGCTATCTGTGGTGGTTTCCAACTATTGGGCCAATATTATGTTGAGGCTTCAGGTAAACGCATCGAAGGGCTCGGTGTCATGGGACATTATACCCTCAACCAAACCAACAACCGCTTTATCGGTGACATCAAGATTCACAATGAAGACTTCGATGAAACCTACTATGGCTTTGAAAATCATCAAGGTCGCACCTTCCTCTCAGATGACCAAAAACCACTGGGACAGGTGGTCTATGGAAATGGAAACAACGAAGAAAAGGTCGGCGAAGGGGTTCATTATAAGAACGTCTTTGGTTCCTACTTCCACGGACCTATCCTCTCTCGTAATGCCAATCTGGCTTATCGCCTCGTCACTACTGCTCTCAAGAAGAAATACGGTCAGGATATCCAACTCCCTGCCTATGAGAACATCCTCAGTCAAGAAATCGCTGAAGAATACAGCGACGTCAAAAGCAAGGCTGACTTTTCTTAAACTAAGGAAAATTATATCAAAGAACTCCCCTATCTTGTCGGAGTTCTTTTTGCCTGTTCTTTTACCCTTCTCCCTTGCATTTTCTCTCTTTTTTTGCCAAAATAGAGGGGTAGAAAGAAGGTAGCATATGTCTAAATTACAACAAATCCTAACATATCTTGAATCAGAAAAACTAGACGTCGCTGTCGTATCTGACCCCGTCACTATCAATTACCTCACTGGCTTTTACAGTGATCCCCATGAACGCCAAATGTTCCTCTTTGTCCTAGCAAATCAGGAACCGCTTCTCTTCGTTCCAGCCCTTGAAGTAGAGCGTGCAACAAGCACTGTTTCCTTCCCAGTTATGGGCTATGTGGACTCTGAAAACCCTTGGAAGAAAATCCAAAATGCCTTGCCACAGTTAGACTTCAGACGTGTGGCAGTCGAGTTTGACAATCTCATCTTAACCAAATACCATGGTTTGAAAACAGTTTTTGAAACTGCTGAGTTTGAAAACCTCACTCCTCGCATCCAACGCATGCGCCTCATCAAATCAGCTGATGAAGTGCAAAAAATGATGGTTGCTGGTCTCTATGCTGATAAGGCGGTTAAAGTTGGTTTTGATAATATTTCTCTTGATAAGACTGAGACAGATATCATTGCCCAAATCGACTTTGCCATGAAGCATGAAGGCTATGAAATGAGCTTTGATACCATGGTCTTGACTGGTGATAACGCTGCAAATCCACACGGTATCCCTGGAGCAAACAAGGTCGAAAAGGATGCCCTTCTCCTCTTTGACCTGGGTGTTATGGTCAATGGCTACGCCTCAGATATGACTCGTACGATCGCTGTCGGCAAACCAGACCAATTCAAAAAAGATATTTACAACTTGACCCTTGAAGCCCAACAAGCTGCCCTTGACTTTATCAATCCAGGTGTGACTGCCCATGAAGTGGACCGCGCCGCCCGTGAAGTCATCGAAAAAGCGGGCTACGGTGAGTACTTCAACCACCGTCTCGGTCACGGTATCGGTATGGATGTCCACGAATTTCCATCTATCATGGAAGGAAACGACATGGTCATCGAAGAAGGCATGTGCTTCTCTGTTGAACCAGGTATCTATATCCCTGGAAAAGTCGGTGTCCGTATCGAAGACTGCGGTGTCGTCACTAAGGATGGCTTTGACCTCTTCACCAGCACCAGCAAAGACTTGCTTTATTTTGATTAATGGTATTATTTTATGTTAAATGATTTCTTTAAATTAGTTGACAACGTTACTAACGAAACTTCTAAGGTTGTAAATGGTATCGTTAATGAATCCTCGAAGGTTGTTAATGATATTGCTAATGAGACTTCAAAAGCCGTAAAAATAGTTGTCGATGAAACTTCAAAAATAACTGGCAATACTGTAGATGGAGCTGTGAATATAGTCAATAATACTATGACAGGAATTTCTAATGTTATAAGTATTCCAGGTAAAGTTGTAAATATTATTCTTGAAGTACACTCATGGAATAGTCAAGAGCGTCTTGAAAAGAAACAAGATGAGGAGCTTAGACAATCTTTATCCATTCAATTTCCAGAATTCTTAAATCAAGAAGAGTTCAATAGAATAATTCACGAAGAAACCGATAAAATTATTCGAATAAAAAAAGTAGAAATTAGCCAAGCTTTAATTAATTTGGAGGTATATTCAAATAGTCGAATTTCAACTTGGTGTTTTACTTTAGATTATAATGATTATGGAATTTTAACAGGAAAAGTTAGAATCTCAAGTGAAAACACTGACTCAAGTATGCCTAAAAATGTTAGTTTACGAATTTCGGAGCGGCTTAATGATATTTTAAAGAATCAGTATATTCTTCCACCTGATGATTATGAGATTTTACTTGCAAAAGAACCTTTCGAAGTAAAAGAGCTTTTTGAGAATATTGGATTTCATAATGTAACATTACTTGAAGAAAAATATGAAAAATTACCTCATTTTATTAAAAATTACAAAATACATAGTATTACAATAGAAAATTGCAAATATTTTGATAAAGATTCCTATTTTGATAGTAATTCTTCTGTTGTAATTTCCTATTATCTACAGGAAGACTGAGAGTCAAAATAATAAAACGCATAGTATCAAGTTTATTCAACACCTGATACTATGCGTTTTTTGATTTTAAAGACTTTTGACTCAACCTCTCTACTTAATCTTCTTAACACTCTGAAAGACTACAAATCCCACAACCATTCCCAAGGTATTTTGCAGGAAGTTTGGAAGGATTTCTGGCAAGGCTGCTGACCAGCCATTCATAAGGGTAGAACCTAGGGCGTAGCCACTTACCATGACGATAGTAGCCAAGACAAGGCCTAGCCATTGCCACTTCCCTTTAAAACCTGCAAAAAATCCTTGCAAGCCATGGTTCACTAAACTAAAGAACATCCACTGTGGATAGCCTGATAAAAGGTCAATTAGGAATCCTGCTAGTCCTCCAACGACAGCTCCTTCTTTACTGCCAAAGTAAAAGGCAGTAAAGAAAATACCTGCATCCAAGAGAGTCAATATTCCTGTTGGCGTTCCAATTTTCAAGTAATAACCTAGAACCACAGAAAGGGCGGTTAGAAGGGATACAAGGGCGATTTTAGTTGTTTTTGTTTGCTTCATATTGTCTTACTCCATATTGATCTGCTTGTGCAATGGCACGGTAAACGAAAGCTTTAGAGCTCTCCACTGCTGTTAAAAGTTCATCACCTTTAACCAAGTGACTGGCAATGCTTGAGGCAAAGGTGCATCCTGCACCAGCATTCTGCCCTTGGATAACGGGATTTTCTAGGACAGTGAAAGTTTGTCCATCATAAAAGACATCCACAGCCTTGTCCTGACTAAGGCGATTGCCTCCCTTGATAATAACTGCCGGCGCTCCTAAATCATACAATTTCTGCGCTGCAGCTTTCATATCTTCCAAGGTTTTGATCTCCTGATCAGCTAGCAATTCTGCTTCTGGGAGATTAGGTGTAATCACGCTAACATGAGGAAAAAAACGAATCAACTCTTGACAGAGTTGGCTGACCGCTACATCATGCGTTTCCTTGCAGACCAAGACGGGATCCAATACCACAGGCACTCCCGGACGTTGCTTGATAAAGTCTAAGGCTTTCTCAGCCACACTGACAGTAGGAAGAAGGCCAATCTTAATCCCTGCAAAGTCCACATCACGCAAGCTATCCAACTCATGTTGGAAAATAGTATCATCCGTAGGAAAGACTTCAAACCCCTTTTCTGTCAAAGCTGTCAAACAAGTCACTGCTACGAAACCATGCAAGCCGTTCAAGGTATAGGTAGCCAAATCAGCTGACAGACCTCCACCACTAAAAATATCATTCCCAGAAAGTGCTAAAATACGATTATTCTTCATAACGAATCTCCTTTAAATACAAACCATTTGGTGCCGCCGTTGGACCTGCAAGTTGCCTGTCCTTCTTCTCCAAAATCAAGTCAATCTGCTCAACTGGCATTCGATTATTTCCGATTTTGAGCAGCGTTCCCACCATATTGCGAATCTGCTTATACAAGAAACCATTCCCTGAAAAGCTAAAGGTCAAAAACTGCCCTGTCTCATCAACTGTTAGACTTGCTTCTGTGATGGTCCGAACCTTGTCCTCTACACTAGTCCCAGATGCTGTAAAACCGGTAAAATCATGGGTTCCTTCTAATTTCTTGACAGCCTCCTGCATCCGCTCCACATCGAGGGGATAGGGAAAGTGAGTGGCATAGTGACGACGCATCGGATTCTTAGGACGCCCCCTATCTACTATAAACTCATAGGTCTTGCTATGCTTGGCATAACGGCAATGAAAATCATCCGCCACAAGCTCAATCGAAATCACATCGATATCTTCAGGAGACTGGGTATCCAGAGCAAAACGGAGTTTTTCCTCATTCATTTGATAGGGGAGGTCAAAATGAATGGCCTGACCAAGAGCGTGGACCCCACTATCTGTCCTACCAGCACCGTGAACAGTAACCGCTTGTCCTTTATTCAGCCTCGTTAAGGTTTTTTCGATTTCCTCCTGAACGCTCCGCGCATGGGGCTGACGCTGAAAGCCAGCAAAGGCATAGCCGTCATAGGAAATAATTGCTTTATATCTTGTCATGTGTCTATTTTATCAGGAAATAATAGTACAAACAAGTTTAAAAAACAATAATTGTCTGGGGACAAAAACAAAAAAGAAAAACTTAGGAAATCAATCCTAAGCTTTCTTTTGAAGTGCAACCATGACAAATACGGAAGTCACTATTAACCAGCATCCTAGAATGGTGAAGACCAACATACCGTTTTGAGCTACCAAGCCAATCGCCCCAAGAATGAAAGGTGTCGTAAAGGCTCCAAAGCTACATCCTAGCACTGCAAATGATGTTGCCTGATTAAGGAGCTTGGCTGGTATTCTTTCAGAAAGAAGCTGAAAAACAGTGGTCAAGGCCACACTGTAGGAAAAACCTGCCACAATACTTCCAACTACCATCACACCCAATGACGGAGACAAGGCAATCACAATCTGCCCCAATCCAAAGGTAATGCCTGACCAAAGGAGCAATCTTTCTTTAAAGAGAGAAATCAAGAAAGAAAAACTCACACCAGCCACAATCCCAATCAGCTGCATGACACTAAGAACAAAACTAGATAATTGAGCATCCCCGAGGCCTCTTTCCACCATCAGACTAGGAATACGAATGGTGATAGCTGTGTTAGTGCAGACAACGACTGCTGCTTCGACAGCCAATAGAAAAATTAATCCTTTCATCTGTCCTGTCAAACGAGTCGTTTCGGCCTCTTTTTTCTTTGTTTCTTTCTTTTCTTTGCCATAAGGGACAAAGAGCAGATAAAGGCTCAATACTAAAAATCCCGCACTGTAGGCCAAGAAGGTCACTGTCCATCCCAGGGATAAGAGTTGACCTACCACTAGAGTCAAAATCGATGCCCCGACAACTTCTGCTGATCCGCGGAGACCCAGCATCTGGATTCGTGTCTTTCCATGATAGCGTTCACTGATAATAGAAATGGCCTTGGCATTGATCATCCCCACACCCAAACCAAATAAAATCCGCATCGCAAAGACAAAGTTATAATCCTGATACCAGAAGGGGGCTGTTCCCCCAATAGAGAGGATGAGAAGCCCTAGACTAATTTGAAGACGCTCAGAAAACAAACGTTCCAAAAAACCATTTAAAATCAGCATGATCATGATTCCAAAAGAAGGAAGGCTGACCAAGAGCTCGATTTGTTCTTTGGGATAGCCCTGATAGTAGTCAAACATGGCTGGCAAAGCACTCGAGATGGAAAAGGAAGTAATCAAAACGAGGGAGAGGGCCAAGATACTAGCCCGTTCTAAATATTGTTTCATGAATTTTCTTTCTATATATTTCTCACTGTTGATCCTTTTAAAAGGAAGATGGCAAGAAAAGAAGGAGCCTGTTTGAACTAGAGACTCCGTTCTAACTTTCCTAATAGGAAGACTATTTTCGCTTGATTTGTTTGATCAGATAGAAGATAAAGCCTGCAACCATATAGGCTACAAAAATGATCAAACACCATTTTATGACCACGTCCCAACCCTTAGCCACATTTAAGAAGAAATAAGGGAAGGGATTGTCCTTGGAATTCGGAATATTGAGTTTTAAGACCAGGCCGTTAAACAAGGCAAAAATCATATAAACCAAGGGCAAGATGGTCCACAAGACTGGATCCCAGATCTTGTATTGACCCTGTTTATCGAAGAAGAGGGTATCGGCTAAAAACCAGAGTGGAACGATATAGTGGCAAAGGAAATTCTCCACACGATAAAAGTCTGTCGCTATCGGAGCAAGCATAAAATGGTAAATCACACAGGTAATCATGATACTCATGGTAACGCCACCCTTGAGACGAAGCAAGGTCGGACTTTGCCAATTTTCACCTGAACGGCTCATCACACGGAGCAGATAGCCCGTGAAAATCGTTACCAAAAGATTGGACAACACTGTGTAGTAAAGGAGCATACCAAAACCACCGTGCTTGGTAATCTCTAAATAAACTCCTGTAAATGCCGCTAAGAACAAAAGTACACGACTATAAAAGATAAATTTGTAGTTCAGTTTCATGGCTAGATTTTCTTAACAAATTCTGATTTGAGTTTCATAGCTCCAAAGCCATCAATCTTACAGTCGATGTTGTGGTCACCTTCTACGATACGGATATTTTTGACACGAGTTCCTTGTTTCAAATCCTTTGGCGCACCTTTTACTTTCAAGTCCTTAATAAGGGTCACAGTATCTCCGTCAGCCAATTTATATCCATTGGCATCGATAGCGACAACGCCTTCTTCTACTTCTGCAACTTCTGCAGGATTCCACTCATAGGCACACTCTGGGCAGACCAAGAGACTTCCGTCTTCGTAGACATATTCTGAATTACATTTTGGGCAGTTTGGTAAGTTGTTCATGGGTTCTCCTTATAACATTTCACTATTTTTTGACAATCAAAATTTCTCGAACAGCAACTATTATACCGTAAAATCCTACTTTTGACAATGTGTCCTAAGTCCAGCAAACAAAAAAATCATGCAACTTTTTACAGTTACATGACTTTTAAAAGATGATTGGTCATGGGCACTTATCAAGCACCTCATGATAAAAGGGGTAGCAACTATATTTTACAAACCAGGAGCTTGTCCAAGTTCTGCTGCAAGCATCCAAACTGTTTTCTCAAGTTCAGCCTTAGCACCAACAAAGATATCGTTTGTAACATCATCGCCTTCTTCATCAGTCACATCCAAAGCTTTTTGGAAAAGAGCGATGAGGTAGCGATAAATCGCTAGAACACGTTCCAAGCTTTCTTCAACGTTGCGGAATTCTCCTTCTTCTTCTTCGATTTCACTGTGTTGAAGGAACTCTGTCAAAGTTGAGTAAGGTTTGTCTCCAAGGGTAATCAAACGTTCGCTGATTTCGTCAAGATAACCATCAAGGCTATCCATGTATTCATCCATTTTTGGATGCCATACGAGGAAACCACGACCACGCATATACCAGTGAACTTGGTGAAGGGCAATGTGAGCCACATACAAGTCCGCTACTGCTTGGTTCAATACTTCCTTTGTTTTTGCCAATGCTACTGGCGCTGCTTTAGATAATGTTGTTACGTCTTTTACTGCTTCTTTTTTCAATTCAACCATTTTTCTTACCTCGTAAATATTATTTTTGTAACCAATTTATTGATTACTACCTAAGTATACTACTCCTGGTATACAAAAGCAAGGGAATTAACTCATATTAAAAAAGTTGAAATAGACTGATAATTTAAGAAAAATCTAGCCTTATTTTATTAGCTGACTTGATCGGATTTACTCGAAAATTGACTTTGATAAAGGTCGTAATAGAAGCCTTTTTCTTGGAGCAAGCTTTCATGATTTCCCTGCTCAATAATCTGTCCATCTTTAAGAACGAGAATCTTATCTGCTTCTTGAATGGTCGAAAGACGGTGGGCGATGACAAAGCTGGTTCTTCCCTTCATCAACCGTTTCATGGCTTTTTGAATCAAGAGTTCCAAACGGGTGTCAACAGAGGAAGTTGCTTCATCCAGAATGAGAATTTTAGGATTGGCTAGGAGAGCACGCGCGATGGTCAAGAGTTGCTTTTGCCCGAGGGAAATATTGCTGGACTCTTGGTTCATCTCCATATTGTAACCACCAGGAAGAGTTCGAATAAAGTGGTCTACATTTGCTGCTTTGGCAGCTTCTATTATTTCCTCATCACTGGCGTCAAGATTTCCAAAACGTAGGTTTTCTTTGATAGTACCTTCATAAAGCCAAGCATCCTGCAAGACCATCCCAAACTGACGGCGGTAGTCTTGTCGTGACAACTGACGGATATCCTGCCCGTCAACCAAGATTGCACCTGCTGTAACATCATAAAAACGCATGAGTAGATTAATCAAGGTTGTCTTACCAGCTCCAGTCGGACCTACAATCGCTACCATCTCTCCCGGTTGAACTTCTAGATTAAAGTCTCGAATCAATGGTTTGTTTTCGACATACTGGAAATCAACCTGCTTAAAAGTTACCTGACCTGTTAAGGGTTCAAGGATTTCGAGTTCTTCTCCCTCGACTTCCTCTGTCTCATCCAAGATATCGAAGATACGATCGAGCGAAGACTTGGCACTTTGCATTTGACCCGCAAGTTGAGTGATGTTTTGGATAGGCTGGCTGACCTGCCAAACATACTGAACAAAGGCCTGCATATTCCCCACTGTCAAACGGCCCGCAATAACCTGCAAACCACCAAGAACTGCAACGATCAGATAGGTCAAGTCTGATACGGCATGGAGAGCTGGCATCATGAGTCCAGAGATAAAGCTGGCTTTAAAGCCAACACGTTGGAGGTCGTCCGTAATCTCAGAAAATTCTTTATGAGAAGTTTCCTCACGACCATAGAGTTTCAAGACATTAAAACCTGTGAGATTTTCCTGCACGTAGCCATTCATCCGTCCTAAAATAGCCGCCTGCTCTTTAAAATAAGGCTGAGAACGTTTCAGGATACTTCTTGCACCAAAATAGGTCACTGGAATGGATAGAATCACCACTATAGCCAGCTGAAAGTTTAAGTATAATACCATTCCCATGACGAGGACAATCGTCAAAAGGGCATTTACAATTTGAAGAAAAGACTGCTGAAGGGCATTGGAAACTGTCTCAACATCACTGGTAAAGCGTCCCAATAAATCACCAAACTGGTGTTTGTCAAAGAAAGACACAGGGATACGATTGATCTTTTCAGTCATTTCATTTCGCAGATCTTGGGTCATGGACTGGACCGCATTGGTCATGAAATAGTTGGAATAATAAGAACCAAGTTCATACAAGAAACCTCTAAAGAGATAAATGATTAAAACAGTTCCGATGTAGCCAGTATTGATACCAGCACCTGAAAGGCCCTTAGCCATATCTAAGATGTTTTTTGTCAACTCCGTAATGGCCAGCCCCAAGACAAAAGGCTCCAAGACACTCATGACCACACTTAAAACTTTTAGAAAGACTGCAAAAAAGACAGAAAAACGGTAGGCCTTTAAATAGCTCCACAAACGAGCCAAACTAGATTGTGCTTTCATATTTCCTCCTATTCTTCTGTTAGAGATGCATTTTTCAACTGCGACTCAGCTATTTCACGATAGATGTCATTAGTCTCCATCAATTCCTCATGTCGACCGCGACCCACGATTTCTCCCTTATCAAGAACGATAATTTGGTCCGCATCCATAATGGTCCCAACACGTTGGGCAACGATTAAGACTGTAGCATTTTGAGTGACTTCCTTGAGACGACGGCGTAGAATGGCATCTGTGCGATAATCCAAGGCTGAGAAAGAATCATCAAAAATATAGATATCAGGATTCTTTATAACCGCTCTGGCAATTGAAAGGCGCTGTTTCTGTCCCCCAGAAAGGTTGCTTCCGCCTTCAGCTAGATGGGTCGCAAATCCTTCTTCTCGACTTTCAATAAAATCTTTAGCTTGCGCCACATCTGCCGCCTGATGTAGGTCTTTGTGACTGGCATCTTCCTTCCCATAGCGAATATTCTCAGCGATGGTTCCTGTAAAGAGTAAAGCCTTCTGTGGGATAAATCCAATCTTTTGACGAAGAGACTTAAGTCGGTAATCCCTCACATCGACACCATCAACTTTGATTTTCCCAAGGGTAACATCGTAAAAACGAGGAATCAATTGCACAAGAGAGGACTTACCAGATCCGGTCGAACCGATAAAGGCAATGGTTTCGCCTGGTTTGGCACAGAATGAAATATTGTGCAAAACAGGATTTTCCGTCTCCCCTGGATAAGCAAAGGTGACATTTTCAAATTCCAAATAGCCGTGGGTTGCTGTCTCTCTAACGCCTCCTTCATTGGGATCAATAGAAATCGGCATATCCATGACTTCTTTCAAACGTTCACTCGAAACGGCTGTACGAGGGTACATGGTGAAGAGATTGGATAGGAAAAGGAAGGACAAGAGAGCGTGGAAACTATATTCGATAAAGGCCACCAGATCTCCAATTTGCAAACTACCCTGTTTGATAGGGCCCAGAGCGAACCAGACAATAGCTACAATCATGGCAATGATAATCTGAACAAACAAGGGTTCTGTCAGACCAGTTAGTTTAAACAGACGATTGGAATTAGCTGCATAGACTGCATTTTGTCCTGCAAAGCGTTCCTCTTGAAACTCCTCACGGGCAAAGGCACGAATGACACGAAGCCCCATCAGATTTTCACGAGCGTATTGATTGATTTTGTCCAAAGTTTTCTGCTGTTTCTCTGATAAAGGACGAGTTTTAACAGCAACATAAATGACCACCACAGCCAAGAAAGGTACTGCAAAAGCCACTATCCAAGCTAATGACGGGCTGGTCAAAAAGATCATTAAGATGCTAGACAGCATCATCATGGGAGTGATGACACCCAGTTTTAAGGTCTGTTCTGCAAACTGCATGAGAACAAAGGCATCACTGGTAATACGAGTAACCAGTGAAGATACTCCAATCTTTTCATATTCATGATGAGAATACTCTTGCAATTTGGCATAGAGATCATCCCTCATATCCTTGACCATATTGGTCGTTAGCTTACTAGCAGCGTAGGCTAAGACTATACGCCCCAAGGTTCCACATAGGATAATCACCAGCATGATGGCAGCCCAAACATACAATTGCTGTTCATTCCCTTTGTTCACACCTTCATCAATCATCCGAGCCAGAACAGTTGGTAATCCAAGATTGACGACAACAAAGAAAACCGCTCCAAAGAAATCCATGAATAACCACTTGGGGTATTTTTTCAAATAAGACCAAATATAGAGCATAACTCCCCCTTTCATAACCTTTTGATACAGAAAAGAGCGCGCATCCGCACGCCTTTCCTTCCCTAAGGAACTTTCCTAGTCGGAAAAATTCCTCTTTCACAAGAATACTCCAAGTAAAAACAAGACAGGCAGTCAAAGTCATCTGGTACTTTTGACTGTCTGTCTGGAATAAGTTAGATTATTTTACAAAATCAAGCAATGCCAAGAAGCTTTCAGCTTCAAGTGACGCACCACCAACAAGGGCACCGTCAACGTCTGGGCAAGCCATGTATGAAGCAACGTTTTCAGGTTTAACAGAACCACCGTATTGAACACGAACTTTGTCCGCAACTTCTTGACCAAAGTCAGCCGCTACAACGTCACGAACTACTTTACACATTTTTTGTGCGTCGTCTTGTGAAGCTGATTTACCAGTACCGATTGCCCAGATTGGCTCATAAGCGATAACTGATGCAGCAACTTGTTCAGCTGTCAATCCAGCCAATGCAGCAGATACTTGTGCACCTACGAATTCAGCAGCTTTACCAGCTTCGTAAGTTTCAAGTGACTCACCACAACAGATGATTGGAAGCATACCGTTTTCAAAGATCGCTTTTGCTTTTTTGTTGATATCTTCGTCAGTTTCATGGAAGTAGTCACGGCGTTCTGAGTGACCGATAACAACGTAGTCAGTACCGATTTCTTTCAAAACTTGTGGGCTAGTTTCACCAGTGAAAGCACCTGCATTTTCAAAGTAGCAGTTTTGAGCAGCAACTTTAAGGTTTGAACCTTTAGCAGCAGCAAGAACAGTTGTCAAATCAAGAGCTGGAGCTGCGATACCTGCTTCAACAAGGTCTGATGAAGGAAGTTTTGAGGCAACGGCTTCAACGAATGCTTTTGCTTCTTCTGGATTTTTGTTCATTTTCCAGTTACCAGCGATAAATGGTTTACGTGACATTTCACATACCTCTTTTTTCATTTTATTTTCTATTATTTTATCATATTTATAAGGAGCTTGCAAATCTTACTCTAATTTACAAGATTTTCCGAGCGGCTACTCTTGCCACAAATTCATAGCATCGAGGAAATCAGCCGAAGCTTGCACTTGTTTGGGATTGTTAGCTTCTCGCTCTGCTCGTTTGGCCTCTACCTGAGCCACAGACTGAATACCTTCATGGCGCCAGTTTCGTAGGATTGCCTGAATATATTTCCAGTTTGGCTTGCCATTGAGAACAGCCTCTCGGAGAGCTTCCTTGATCAAATCCGCCTTAACTCCGTCTTCTTTGACAGTCTTAGAAAGATCTTCGATTTCAAATGGTGTTAATAAGCGTCCCAATTCTTGCTGAAAAGTTTCAACCAGATCCTTCAATTGATTCTGCGGGTTGGGGGCAGTTGTATCTGGAGTTTGGTTGTCTAGCAAGCTATCCAAGCGTTCAAAAGCCAAACTAGCATCAAAAATCAGCTCAATTTCCCCATTTAGTTCAATGGTCCGATATTGTAGCAAACCATTTTCAGTCAAATTCGAAATGGATTGGTTGACATCTGCTACCTCTTTGCCAATAATTTCAGCAATCTGGCTAGGTGAAACATCTCCTAAGGCTGTGGTATTTTGTAAATAGAAAAATTGCCAGACCAGAAAATCTTCGCTGGAAGGAAAGAGTTCCTTAAAATGCAAGAGCAGGGCACTTGGCAAAACCAAGTTCCCTGATTTAAAAGCGTCAAAATATGTCATAATTCCTCTTATAAATATCCAAATGAAGCCGCATCGTCCTCTACCTTTTTCCAGTCAAAAGGAGTTTCCTGATAGACAGCATAGTTAACCCAGTTACTGAAAAAGAGGGCAGCTGATGAAGACCAACAGAGACACGGTGTCTCATTCACATCATCATTTTTGAAGTAATTTTCTGGAATGTGAGGATTAAGTCCTTCCTCACAATCACGAAAATACTCTTTTGCTAGAGTATCACGGTCATATTCTAAATGACCAAAACTATAAATCTCACGAAGATCCCGACTGGCTAAAATTGAAACGCCGACTTGTTCTCCCTCAGAGAGGATTTCCAGATTGGTTTTTCCTAATATCTCTTCCTTATAGATTTCTGTATAACGAGAATGGGGAGCTACATAGCTATCATCAAAACCACGAAAGAGAAGATGGCCCTCTTTCAAGGTATCCTGCAGGTAAATGCCTGACAATTTCTGCTCCATCTGGTGTTTATCAACTCCATAGCGAGCATAAAGACCTGCTTGGGCACCCCAGCAGATATGAAGGGTCGAATAGACATGGGTCTTGGACCACTCAAGCACCTGACTGAATTCCTCCCAATAGTCCACTTCCTCAAAAGGCAAGTGCTCCACTGGGGCTCCTGTGATGATCATTCCATCAAAAAAGGCATCCTTGACCTCTGGGAAGGTCTTATAGAAGGTTTCCATATGTTCGGCACGAGTCGTCTTGGAACGGTGGCTCTCCATATAGAGAAAGTCTATGTCCAATTGCAAAGGAGTATTTGCTAAATGCCGTAACAACTGGGTCTCTGTGACCACTTTTTTGGGCATTAGGTTTAAAATCAAAATTTTCAAGGGACGGATATCTTGGTGGGCCGCACGTTGATCATCCATGACAAAGATATTCTCTGTCCGTAAAATCTCAACAGCTGGCAATTTTTTATCAATTCGAATCGGCATAACCTTCTCCTAACTGTACTCTTTTAGAAATAATTGAATGTGTTTGAAGTCAAATCTCAAACACTTAGTCCTTTTATTATACTGCAAGAAGATATAGTTTTCAATTATAGTTTTTCTCTAACTAGCTATAGTTAATTTATATAGCAGATGAAGACAAAACAGCCCCAAGGACTGTTTTTCATTAATAATGCATAAGTACCTTGTAATCGTAATCTCCGATTTTTTCACGGCCTTTAAGCTCATCCAACTCAATCAAGAAAGCACAACCTGCCACAACTCCACCAAGTCTTTCGATCATCTCAATTGTTGCCTTGACAGTTCCACCTGTTGCCAAGAGATCATCTACGATGAGAACGCGTTGACCTGGTTTAATCGCATCAGCATGCATGGTCAAGGTATCAATACCGTACTCTTTCTCATAATCAGCAGAAATGACTTCACGTGGCAGTTTCCCTGGTTTACGAACAGGAGCAAAGCCAATTCCCAACTCAAAGGCAACGGGACAGCCAACAATAAATCCACGAGCCTCTGGACCCACAATCATGTCGATCTTCTTGTCTGTTGCATACTGAACAATTTCACGAACAGCGTAGCTATAGGCATTACCATCTGCCATCAAAGGGCTGATATCACGGAAGGTGATGCCTTCTTTAGGATAATTTTCAATCGTTGCGATATAATCTTTTAAATTCATCTTTTTCTTTCTTTCAAAGTTTTTTACTCTATATTATAGCATATTTTTTAAGAAAGAAAAAAGGAAAAGCACTATTCTCTTGCTCCATCAGGCTATTAATAGAGTTATTTTCCCTGGAATGAACTTATCATCAAAAAAACGAGCACTTTCGTACTCGTTTTTAAAAATCTGTTAATTAAAGTGAGTTTACGTCAACCTTGATACCAACACCTTGAGTAGTTGTGATTGTCAAGTTTGTTACGTAAGTTCCTTTAGCTGTAGCTGGTTTTGCTTTTTGGATTGTTTCGTTGAAAGCTTTAAAGTTTTCAACCAATTTTTCAGCTTCAAATGATACTTTACCGATGATTGCTTGAACGTTACCTGCACGGTCAGCACGGTAAGTAATCTTACCACCTTTAGACTCTTCAACTGCTTTAGCAACATCCATTGTTACAGTACCAGTTTTAGGGTTTGGCATCAAGTTACGTGGTCCAAGGACACGTCCAAGACGTCCAACAAGAGCCATCATGTCAGGTGTAGCGATAACTACGTCGAAGTCCAACCAACCATCGTTGATTTTTGCAACAAGGTCATCTTCACCAACAAAGTCTGCACCAGCAGCTTTTGCTTCTTCAGCTTTTGCACCACGTGCGAAAACAAGAACGCGTGAAGTTTTACCAGTACCGTTTGGCAATACCATTGCTCCACGGATTTGTTGGTCAGCTTTTTTAACGTCGATGTTCAAGTTGTAAGCAACTTCTACAGTTGCGTCAAATTTTGCAAAGTTAGTTTCTTTTGCAAGTGCTACAGCTTCTTCTACACTGTATGCTTTTGTGCTGTCGATTTTTTCAAGAGCAGCACGAAGTTGTTTGCTTTTTTTAGCCATTTTCTATTCTCCTTGTAAGTGGTTCAATCGATTTTCATCTCCCACGTCACTTCTCGAAATGATGAAGTCTTGCGGGTTATATTGGGGGTGTTATTGATTAGTCAACAACAGTGAATCCCATAGAACGAGCAGTACCTTCGATCATACGCATTGCAGACTCAATGTTTGCTGCGTTCAAATCTGGCATCTTAGTTTCTGCAATTTCTTGTACTTGTGCACGAGTAACTGTAGCAACTTTGGTTTTGTTAGGTGTACCTGATCCTTTTTCAACACCTGCAGCTTTTTTCAAAAGAACAGCAGCTGGTGGTGTTTTTGTAACGAAAGTAAATGATTTGTCTTCGTATACTGAGATAACAACTGGAATGATCATACCAGCTTGGTCAGCTGTACGAGCGTTGAACTCTTTTGTGAATCCCATGATGTTGATACCAGCTTGACCAAGAGCAGGTCCAACTGGTGGAGCTGGTGTAGCTTTACCAGCAGGGATTTGCAATTTTACAAGTTTTTCGACTTTTTTAGCCATTTTTAAATCCTCCTTTGTGGTTTTGGCGGTAATTAAAGATTTTTACCTCCCACAAGTATGCTTTACACATACCTTTCCATTATACACTATTTATCTAAAAAAGCAAGAGAAAAATTACTTTTTTAATCGACGTAATCTCCGCCTTCAAAGCCATAGTACTCTTCCAAACTGAGACCACTTGCAGCAATTTCTTTGGCTTCTTTTCCGACGTAGCGAAGATGCCATTCTTCCGCCATGTAGCCAGTCTCTTTTTCCTTGCCTTTGAGATAGCGAACAACAAAGCCATAGTCAGCCGCATGATCCAAGAGCCACTGGGCCGCCTTTTCTTCAGTAACTAAATCTCCATCTGTCCCAATAAGGTCAAATGCAAGACCTGTTTGGTGTTCACTATAACCTGGGCGAGCTGAGTAGCGATCTGCTGCTTCCTTCCCGTCTTGATTCACATAGTCTTGATAAAGTTTGGTTTGAGTTTCATAACTTCTAAAACCACTGTAGTGATCGCTGATTGGGTAGCCAGCTGCTTGCATTGCTGCAATGAGCTTCAGCAACTCTGCTTTAGCTGTTGGATTTTCTCCTGGATTATAGTCTTTTGACAAAGGATAGTGCTTATTAGCTATGACGATTTCATCGTACTTCCCTTGAATACTATAGTAGTCTCCCTTATTGACAACTTCTGCCTTCTTCTGACTAGAAGCTTGAGATTTGCTCCCTACAGTTCCTTCAGGTTGACTAGTTTGTTCCGTTTTTTGAGTATTTTCTTCATTTTTAGGTTTTTCTTGAGAACATGCTGCTAGGGTTACTGCCAGCAAACCAGATAAAACAATGTATCTTTTTTTCATTTTTTCTTCCTCTCTTAAACCACGTGCTTCTCTAGTTCATCGGATAAGGCTCTTATCATTTGTTCCAGTTCAGGGGATTGCACTTGGTAATCTTCTGCCGCCATTTCTTCCCAGGGCACCCACCAGACTGGACCACGGTCATTAAGACCATGACCCTTCATATCACCCGACCGTCTTGGAAAGAGGTGCCAGTGAGCGTGGGCATCTCCATTTCCTAGAAGTTCTATGTTCATCTTTTCAGCCTTAAACGCTTTGGCAACAGCTTCTTGGACCAAACTCATTTCCTCTAGAAAACGAAGTTTTACAGAGGTTTCCATTTGGTGGAGTTCTGTGACATGCTTTTTTGCTAGAAATAAGGTATAGCCCTTAAAGTATTGGTGGTCTCCAATTACCACATAGCCTGTTTCTAGTTCTTTTACAAAGTAGGGATTTTCCCCTGCCTTGATCCATTCAATTCTTTGACAAATCAAGCACATATTAGTCTACCAATGCACTCTTGAGATAGGCGTCTACCATACGCTCGGTCGCCACGACTGAATCAATGTGTGTTCGTTCGTAAGAGTGACTTGATTCAATACCAGCTCCAAGAAGGGCGTGTTTGACCTCTGCTCCTGCTGACATAGCTGCCGAAGCATCCGAACCGTAAAATGGATAAATGTCGAGCTTAAATGGAATATCTTGCTCCTTCGCCAAAGTTACTAAGTGTTGACGGAAGTCATAGTGATAGGGACCTGAAGCATCCTTGACACAGATAGACACTGTATATTCGTCTGTCTGCTGGTCATCTCCCATAGCTCCCATATCTACAGCTAGATATTCCACTACCTGAGCTGGAATATTGGAGTTTGCACCGTGGCCTACCTCTTCAAAGACTGAAAAGGCAAAATGAGTTGTTACTGGCAACTCAATTCCCTCTTCCTTATAAACACGAAGAAGATTGAGCAAAATCGCTGCGCTGACCTTGTCATCCAAGTGGCGGGACTTGATAAAACCAGTCTCTGTCACAACAGTTCGCGGGTCAAAACTGATAAAGTCGCCAACCTCGATGCCCAAGGCGCGGGTTTCTTTTTCATTGGTCACTTTTTCGTCCAAACGCACTTCCATATTATCCTGAGTGCGTTCAGCAGTTCCTGCATCCTTGTAGACATGACAAGAAGTCTGGTGGATGAGGATGGTTCCAGATACCTTTTTACCTGTGCTAGCCACATGGACTGTACAGTTTTCTCCCTCAATCATGTTCCAAGGGAAACCACCGATACGGTCCAATTTGAGACGACCGTCAGGTTTGATAGCACGTACAATAGCTCCGAGTGTGTCCACATGGGCAGTCACATAGCGCTGTTGATCATCGTTTTGACCTTTGATAGTTACATTGACACCACCCTTTGCTGTGCGAACAGGCTGGTAACCAAGCTCTTCTAAAGTATGGACTAGATAGTCTGAAATCTCACGAGTAAAACCCGTCGGAGATGCAATAGCGGTTAATTCTTTGATATAGTTTACAGTTTGATTCATTTCTTCACCTCTTTTGCTACCTATTATAGCACATTTCAGTAGAGAGGAAAAAAGAAAAATCACTCCTGTAGAGTTGACTTACAAAAGTGATTTCTATTTTTTATTCCATTTCAAAAACATCGCTTTCTTGCTTGTTTGGTAAAACCAAGGAAAGCAAAATTCCAATAATAGCTGGCACCAACCACGGTAGAGAGGCAGCTGCAAACGGAAGAGCATTGACGAGATTTGCTAGAAACTCAATCTTAAAGGAACTTCCAAGAACACTTGCAAGAGCGATTGCTGTAACTACTCCTATTGTCAACTGCATACCCGGTTTTGATAGGGCAACAAACTTATTAACAATCACGATCATCACAATGGCGATGGTGATTGGGTACAAGATTACCAGTACTGGCACTGAATACTTAATGATTGCATCAAGACCAAGATTTGCAATAGCAAATCCAATCAAGGTAAAGGCAGTGGCATAGACCTTGTAGCTGATTTGTGGGAAACGACCGTTAAAGAACTCGGCTGTCGACACAATCAAGCCAACTGTCGTTGTGAAGCAGGTTACAGTTACCATAACAGCAAGGAAGAGTTGAGCTGTTGAACCAAAGATTTCCTGAGTTGCTTGTGACAAGATATAAACACCTGGTGTTCCACCCTTCATCACTTCTGCTGGTACTGGGAAATGATTTCCAAGGAAACCTAAACCAATGTAAAGAGCGCTAAAGGCAAGAGCTACAACGATACCAACAACCCAAATGGTTGAAATGTACTCTTTCTTACTTGAGAATCCAAGTTGTTTCAAGGTTTGAACAGCGATTACACTGAAGGCCACTGAGGCTAGGGCATCCAAGGTGTTATAGCCTTCTAGGAAACCTGTCCCAAAAGCAGAAGATTGATAGGCTGCTGAAGCTACTTGAGGACTAGTTCCACCGTATTTGAAAGCTCCTAGAACAACTAAGATAACAATCAAAATCGCAAAGACTGGCGTTAAAACACGTCCGATTCGATCCAAAATCTTTGAAGGGTTGAGTGAAATCAGATAGGCTGCTGCAAAATACAGCACAGTAAAGATAATCAATCCTAGACCTTTATTTGCTTCAGACAAGAGGGGGCTAATCCCAACTTCATAAGCTGTTGTAGCTGTACGCGGAATAGCAAAGAAGGGACCAATCGATAGATAGAGGACTGCAAGATAAAGCGTCGCAAACCAAGGTGAGATTTTCTTAGAAATCTCGTGAATGTATCCTTTCGGGTTTAGAGTTCCAATAATAAGTGTCAAGACAGCAATACCGACACCTGAAAAGACAAAACCTGCGATGGCAGGAAGAAACTGTTCTCCAGATAAAGCACCTAGAGAAGGTGGAAAAATCAAGTTTCCCGCACCAAAAAATATTCCAAACAGGAGCAAGCCTGTTAGAGCACCTTTTTTAGCCATAAAAATCTCCTTCATATTTCTAAAATACTGACCTAGTATACCATGATTAAGACTCTGAAAAAAGTATCCAAAATTAATCATTGAATGTTTTCAATATTTTTAAAAATAAGAATTGTCTAAAAACAAAAAACCCTCACTCAGTTGGAACCGAGCAAGGGAAGATTAGGATCTATCACCATATAGGTTTAAAGATTTTCAAAGGCCGTCATTCCACCTTGGACATTGATGGCCTTGTATCCATGTTCCTCTAAGAATTGGCAAGCACGAGCTGACCTCATCCCAGATTTGCAAATGACATAATGCAACTGGTCCTTGTCCAATTGATCATAGATATCAGCTAATTGACTAAGTGGTAGGTTCTGAGCACCTTCTAAATGAAGCGTCTCGAACTCTTCTACTTCTCTCACGTCCACTAGAGAAAGTTTCTCATTTTGATAAAGCTTGTAAAATTCATCGAAGGAAATTTCTTTCATTCTTTTTCTCCTAAAATCGTTTTAATTCTTTTTTTCAATTCTGGCACCACTTCTGCCTCAAACCAAGGATTTTTAGCCATCCAGATTTGATTTCGTGGTGACGGGTGCACCAGAGGGAAAAATTCTGGTAGATAGTCTTTGTAGCGTTTTACCCGCTCTGTTACCTTGCCACTAACTTTCTCATGTAAATAATAGGCTTGGGCATATTGGCCAATCAAGAGGGTCAATTCAATATTTGGACATTCCTTGAGGAGTTGTGGGTGCCATTTTTCTGCGAAACCTGTACGAGGTGGAAGGTCGCCCGATTTCCCATGTCCTGGGAAATAAAAGTCCATGGGAATAACTGCAAACAACCCTGAATTGTAAAAGGTGTCTTCATCAACACCTAACCACTCACGCAGACGATCACCACTCTTATCCTTCCAGTAAATTCCAGCTTCTTGCGTTTTAAAGCCCGGAGCTTGTCCGATAACATTAATGCGAGCAGTCTCTGGCGCTGCAAAGAGAGGTTCGATTCCACGTTCTGTATAGCTGGCATTCTGCGGATCCGCCATAATGGCTTGCTTGATTCTTTCGATTTGAGACATCTGTTTTCCCTCCAAAAAGAAGTCCAAGCATAAAATCTCAGACTTCTATAGCTTTATTTGATCAATTCGTAAATAGCTTCGGCATAGATTGCTGCTGCTCGGAAGAGATCGTCCAAGGCGATAAATTCGTTGGCTTGGTGCATGGTGTCAATTGAATCTGGGAACATAGCTCCGTAGGCAACACCACGTTCTAGCAAACGGCCGAAGGTTCCACCACCGATGACTTGTTCATGACCTTGAAGTCCAGTTTGTTTTTCATAGACATTCAACAAGGTTTGCACAAGTGGATCTTCCATCGGTACATAGTGAGGCGTGTGTCCGTGTTCAGAAAGGCTAACAGAAGCAACTGGCAAGTTTTCAAGGATTGACTTGATTTGCTCTGGACTTGTTCCTTTTGGATAACGGAAGTTGAGGGCAATGGTATTGTCAGCACTTGCTTCGTCAAAGCGGAAAACACCCGCATTCATAGAAAGGGAACCCATCTTTTCATCCACATGAGCCACCTTGAGATTTTCACCTTCATGGTCATTCAAGAGAATCTTACCAGCGATGTCAAGGTAGTCTTTTGCAGGTCCTGCAAAGTCAAACTGGCTGAGGAAGAGGGCAAGGTAGGTTGCACCGTTGACACCTGAAGCAGGCATAGCACCATGAGCAGATTTACCAATGATGGTCACCTTGTATTTGCCAGCCTCTTCTTGGAGTTCTCCTCTAAGTTTGTGCTCTGCAACAAAGGCATCTAGTTTAGCTTGCAAGTCAACCAAGTCACCTGAAACGACTGCTGTTGCTGATTCAGGTACCATGTTTTCACGCAAACCACCTGTGAAGCTGTGAAGACGAGCTGCACCTGTATTTTCACCTGCAAAGTGGAGGTATTCAGTGATGTTTCCTTTTTCACCATTGATGATAGGGAATTCAGCGTCTGGAGAGAAACCAAAGTCTGGTTTTGCTAGTCCTACATGTTCAAAGTAGTAATCCATGTCTGCCCAGCCTGATTCTTCGTCTGTTCCGACGATGAAACGAACTTTCTTAGAAGTTGGAAGGCCCAATTCTTTGATGATTTTCAAACCATAGTAACAAGCTGTTGTAGGCCCCTTGTCGTCTGAAGCTCCACGCGCATAAAGACGACCGTCTTTGATAGTTGGTGTGTAAGGATCTGTGTCCCAACCACTACCAGCTGGCACCACGTCCATGTGAGCAAAGATTCCGAGAACTTCTTCTCCATCACCAAATTCGAAATGTCCTGCGTAGTTATCGACATTTTTAGTTGGATAGCCATCGCGGTCTGCGATTTCAAGGAATTTTTCCAAGGCTTTTACTGGCCCAGGTCCAAATGGATGCTCAGCATCAACCTTGCTGTCATCACGTTCTGAGTTGATTTCCAAAAGGCTAAACAAGTCAGCCAAGAGGTCTTCTTTGCGTTTTTCTACTTCTGCTGTAAAATCAATTGCTGTCATTTTTTCTTCTTTCTATCTTTTCTCGATGATTTCATCAACTGGCAAGCGGTAGCTTGGCTCCAATTTTTCATCTGTGTAACCCACTGTAATCAAGAGTTCTGGGCGGAAACGGTCTTCAATGTCCAAAACTTCATTGGCTTTTGATTTATCAAATCCAAGGATAATGTTAGAGCCGATTCCTTGGTCTGTCAGAGCCAGAACCAAGTTCATAGCAACCAAACCTGCATTGAGAGCTAGGTAGTCACTGACTTGTTGCTCACTGTAACGCGCAAACTCGGCAGGCAAATTCTTCATAAAATATTGAAGTTGCTCTTCAGAGAAGTTCTTCGCACCACCAACGCGGGCAATCTTGCGAGCGCGTTTGGCTAGGTCTGTATCTGTAAATAGGGCAATGGTTACAGGTGCTGATGACACCTGCTCAAAGTTCGAACCATAAGCCAATTTTGCCAATTCAGCATTTTTCTCACGAACGACCACAAATTTCCAAGGTTGGCTGTTGTGAGCGCTTGGGGCCAAGGTTGCGATTTCGATAGCCGTACGCACATCTTTGGGATCAACCGGTTTATCAGTGAAATGCTTGGTCGCATGGCGTTTTTTGTTTAATTCAAGAAATTTCATAATCGATTTCCTTTTCTAATTCTACTGCTTCCATTCTACCATATTTTGAAAGAGCTTGCAGGGATTTTTCATAGAGTTAGTACTTCTTTCAAACTCTCTGCTATTAATTTGGAGCTATTTAAGTAGGTATCGCTTTAGATTTGAAGCAATCAAAAAGCAGGTGATCGAACACCTACTTTCTTATATTATTGACCAGATGTGTATGGAGCAATTGCTTTATAAGCCGCTTCCAGCGCTTTCTTCATTGTGTCACGTCCAGTTTTCAACTGTTGAACAAATAGAGTACGAGTTTGTTCTGGCACTACTGTATCATCAGAACCAATGCTTGAAAGGCTTTCGTTAAATGACTCTCTTACAGTCTCCATAGACTTAAGCGCTGGCTCAACTTGGGCGTTATATGCTTCTTTTCCACTCTCTGGAATTTTCTCCCCAATTTCAACTGCATGCTTTTTATAATTGTCGACTAGTTTACCAAAGACTTTCTTCACATCTCCAACAGTTTTAGCATTGTCAATTTCTTCATCGGTGATCAAAACAACCTCATTATTTTCTGTCTTTGAACTAGACGCTGTTGATGAGGTCTCTGAAGAAGAAGTTTGTCCTACAGAGCTTGAATTTTTAGCCGAAGAATCAGACGTTGTTTTCCCTGAACATGCTGCTAAAACAACAACAGATAAAAGAGCCATACTGGCTGTAATAATTTTCTTCATAATGTTCTCCTTTTTATTAAGAATTAAGTTCATTGTATAACAAAATAATTTCAATGTCAAACTTTAGCTAAGCTGTCTTTTCTTCCTTATCGTCTGACTCTCTTCTAAGCAATTCGACTATAAACCTCACTTCGAAATAAGGGCTGCCCGCTTTATTTCTCACTTTGCAAGAAATCAAAATAATTCTTTACATCCTCTATATACCCATGCTTTTCAATTAAACTAGCTAAAAGTTCCAGATTGTGCCCCCGATAGTTGTCTTCTCGTCGTAGCTCTTCATACATTTCGATAAAGGGAAGGTCCTTAGACTTGGCCAATTCTAATTCTGCTTCATAATCATATGAAACTTTTCGGAATAGAATATTTACCAATTCCCCATCTTCCACTTCTATCACGGCATACTGGGCACGGTGATTTTTTAACGCCTCCCAGTTAAAATAGGGCATACCAATCGAACCTGGATTGATGATTTGTTGCCCTTGACTACCGTAACGAAGCAACTGCTTGTGGACATGACCATAGACTGCCACGTCCGTTTCCTCATCTAGGAGTTGGTCAAACTTCTCCGTATCATTGTCAACCAGCAAGTCTCCTCCATAGTTCTTATCAGGCAAATTATGAGAAAGAGAAAAGCGCAGTCCATCAACTTCTTTCTTTTCTAGCATAGGTAAGCTTCGTAGCCAGACAATCGTTTCAAGATCCATTCGCTCCATCAAATACTGCGTCATACGCAAGAGCTGGACTTCCTGTGAGTCTTCTAAGCCATATTGCCCATCTAAAGCCTCAAGGACACAATCATCCCAATTGCCTCGAACACTTGCCGTGATAGGAAGGTCTTTTAGCAGAGAGACCAGGTCATTTGCACCTGGACCAGGGAGGAAAATGTCTCCCATAAGCCAATATTCACTGGCTCCTTGAGTTTTAGCATCTGCAATCACCGCTTCTAGCGCCGTCGCATTGCCATGAATATCTGATAAAATTACGATTTTATGATTCATGATAATCTCCTTCCGTTTGGTAATCTACTCTCTCTTCCGCTACTTGAGCTAATTCCACTTCTTCCTGAGGGTTCAACTTTCTCTGCACAGCTTCTGCGACTGTTCTTGGTACCCCAACTTCGACAATCTCATCCACACTGGCTTCCTTGATTTTAGTTAGAGACTTGAAATGCTTCATAAGATTCTGCTTGCGTTTAGGTCCTAGACCGTCAATCCCATCCAGTTGTGATGAAAAGGAGTTTTTGGAGCGTAGTTGACGGTGGAAGGTGATGGCAAAGCGGTGCACCTCATCTTGGATGCGTTGGAGGAGGAAAAATTCCTGAGAATTGCGAGATAACTCCACTACTTCCAGCGGATCTCCAAAGAGCAATTCATGGGTTTGGTGCTTGTCATTCTTTTGCAGGCCTGCAATTGGGATATCCAAGCCCAGCTCCTCTTGAATGACTTGCTTAGCGATATTGACTTGACCTTGTCCCCCATCTAGGACAATCAAATCTGGAGGAGTCAAACCGTCACGCTGGACTCGACCATAGCGTCTGCGAATGACTTCTCTCATACTAGCATAATCGTCCGGGCCAACAACCGTTTTTATCTTGTACTTACGGTAATCCTTCTTACTTGGTTTGCCATTAACAAAGACCACCATAGCTGAAACAGGGCTAGTTCCCATGATATTAGAGTTATCGAAGGACTCGATGCGAACCGGAGTCGGGATTTGGAGCAAGCGTCCTAGATTTTCAATAGCCCCTTGGGTCTTTTCGACAGATTTTTCTAGCAGATTGAACTTCTGCTCCAGACTAACACGGGCATTCTTTATAGCTAAATTGACCAGTTGTTTTTTCTCACCACGCTGAGGTTTGAGAATCTTGGTATCCACCAAAGCCTTGACTGCTTCTTCATCGATATCCTGCGGAATCAGTACCTCATTGGGAACCAGGTGAGATTTTTCTTGATAAAACTGTCCCACATAGGTCAAGAAGTCCTCATCCGGATCGTTATAGTAAGGGAAAAGATTAACATCCCGCTCGATGAGTTTTCCTTGACGAACAAAGAAAACCTGAACACACATCCAGCCCTTATCCACATAGTAACCAAAGACATCCCGATTTTGCAAATCTTTCGCCATGACCCTTTGCTTGGTCCGAAGCGTTCCAATCGCCTGAATCAGGTCACGGTATTCCGCCGCACGTTCAAACTCCATAGTCTGAGCTGCCGCAGCCATTTTTCCCTTGAGGTCATCAATGATTTTGTCATCCTGCCCTTTTAGGAAATCAGAAACCTCCTGGGCCATGGACTTGAAATAAGCCTCATCTTTTTTACAGATAGTGTGAGCCATACATTGACCGATATGGTAATAAAAACAGACCTTAGACGGCGGATTGGTACACTTACGAAAAGGGAAAATCCTATCTAGAAGCCTCTTGATTTCATTGGCCGCACCGACATCGGGATAAGGTCCAAAATAAAGACCTCCATCCTTTTTGACCTGACGGGTGATAATCAAGCGAGGATAGCGCTCATTGGTGATTTTGATAAAAGGGTAAGACTTATCATCCTTGAGCATGATATTGTACTTGGGCTTGTTTTCCTTGATGAGGTTGATTTCCAGCAGGAGGGCCTCAATATTAGACTCGGTGACGATAAATTCAAAATCCACAATTTCAGACACCAGAGCCTCTGTCTTGGTATCATGACTTCCACGGAAATAAGACCGCACGCGGTTACGCAGATTTTTAGCCTTTCCTACATAGATAATAGTGCCATTTTTATCCTTGTGAATGTAACAACCAGGGCTGGTCGGCAAGAGCTCCAGTTTTGATTTGATTAAGTTATTCATAGTTCCATTATAGCAAAAAGGCCGTAACAGGACGAACAAAAAGCCCCACCCGCCGCTTGATGGAGGAGCTTTGATTTCATTTTAGATTGTACCGACTTCATCTAATCGCTACTGGTATAGAGTTCTTGAACAGCTGTCACATCCTGAGGCTGAATTCCATAGTAGGAACCTGCTGGCTGCATGACAGAAATCTCGTTGGTATGATCCAATCCGATGGCATGCCCCAATTCATGTTCCGCCGTGTGCACGATCCGTTCATAGGAATAACCATAACTTGGATTGGATAGATAATAGTGATTCAGGCGAACTGTTACAGATATAAATTGATTGGTTAACAAATTGGTTTGACTCTCGGCTTGACCTGCTACAGCGGTCGATCCATCATTCATCTCACTTGCCACAATATCTGCCTGGCTAGGATCCGCAACCACCTCAAAGGTAAAGGCTCCCGTTTGATTCCAGTTTTTTATGGCTTCTGCATAGGCACCTTGGAAGGTCTCATCCATTTGAGGCTCAATATAGATGCGAGCTGAGGCCTGAGCCCACTTGCCTTCTGCATGTTGGTGACTGTCTGTCTGAGATAAGACTTCCAGCGTTCCCGTCTCCTGCCATTGATTCCAGCCATCTTGACCAATCTGGCTCATTTTTTCAACCTGATTGACCGCAGAATGAAAATCACCAGACAGATACCAAACCACTCCAAAGGCAATGAGCAGTAGAATGACCACAGTCCAAACCAGACGCCAGAAGAAACGCCAAATTCCCAACAGAAATCGGAAGAATAATCGAATAATCCAGAACATGACATTCCACCTTTCATAAAAATAAGAACCTATCTTGAAATCGCATTTTCCTTGATCAAGATAGATTCTCTATTTTACTGAGAAAAGCTGAAAGAAACCTAAAACTAAGATAAACGTTCTTCCAAAACAAAGTCAATTGGTAGTGTAGCTAAAAAACGTTCCAATTGTTTTTCCCAGTAGTACCACTCGTGCTTACCTGGACTATGACTATAGGTCACTTCAAAACCAAGCTTTTTGAGGTTTTTCACTGCGAGATTATTGGCAGAGTATAGATAGTCTTGCTCACCACACCAAGCCCATAGTTTGGTCTTTTTATCGGATTTTGCAGCCATGCTTTCAAGCGAATGAGGACTAGATGTCCAGTCTTTAATCTCTCCAAAAACTCCTCGCCAGTAGGCAAGTGACCCCAGATCCTGACTTTCAGGAGAAAATTCCTGAAAACTGAGCGCACCAGAAAAACTAGCCGCATGAGAAAAACGATTTGTCGATAGAGCAAGTTTGAAGGAACCGTAACCACCCATGGATAGACCTGCTATGAAGGTCTTTTCTCGCTTGCTGGTCATATTGGGGAAGAAACGTTTCATAACCTGAGGCAACTCTTCTGCTAGAGCAGTAAAGTAGTCAAAACCATACTGGGTATCTGTGTACCAGCCATTGCTAGTATTGGGCATGATAACAATGAGATTGGTTCCGCGCAACAAGCGTTCGACATTGGTACGCTTGAGCCAGCTATTTTGATTTCCTGACATTCCGTGCAAAAGATAAAGGACAGGAATATCTGTACAATCTGGTTCAGTCACCCGACTGGCATCCGGATAGAGTACGGTAACACCCCACTCCATATCCAAAACTTCTGAGTAATACTCAATATTCATAACTGCCATGATTTTCTCCTTTTACTATTCTATAAGAAAAAGCCGAATTTCGACTTTTTCTGTAGGTATTCTGCTTATTATTTTGCTTCCATCACGACTGGCAAGATTGCTGGGCGACGCTTGGTTTGATCAAAGAGGTACTTGGTCAGATTATCACGAACCTTACCTTTGAGATCTGCCCAGTCAAAATCATCACCTTGAAGATATTCTTCTACCGTTTGGTTAATCAATTCAGAACTTTCACGGAGAATGTCACGACTCTTCTTGAGATAGACAAATCCACGCGTATGGACGCGAGCCTTAGCCACAATCTTCTTCTCACGACGGTTGACAGTGATCGCCACGATAAAGATTCCATCCTCTGACAAGACCTTACGGTCACGAAGGACGACATTTCCAACATCTCCGATGGCATTTCCATCAATCAAGACATCACCTGCAGAAACTCCTCCAGCCGGGACAAAGTCTCCATGCTCGTAAGACATGGTAGTTCCCTTTTTAGGGATGAAAATGCGTTCTGGCAACATTCCAACTGCCATGGCAGCCTTGGCATGCGCATCCAACTCACGGTATTCCCCCTGGATAGGGAAGAGGTATTTTGGTTGCAAGAGATTGATCATCAACTGTAAATCACGCGCATTCCCGTGTCCTGATACTCGCAAGCTTTGGGTAATGAGTTTCACCACACCACCAGCTTGGTAGATCATATTTTCCACACGCGCCATGACAGCTTCTTTGGCGATAGATGGAGTCGTTACGATATAAACCAAGTCCCCATCTTTGATTTCCACATAGCGGTGGCGGCCGATGGACATCTTACGAAGTCCATTGATAGGCTCACCCATACGACCAGTCTCAAGGATAATCAACTCATGGTCTTCAAAACGAGACATTTCTTTTGGTTTGATTAACAGACTTTCATTGGCCAAAGACAATTTTTTGAGACGAATCGCTGTTCGGACGATATTTTCAACATCAAAACCAGTCAAAACAACTCGACGACCTGTATCCGCAGCAGCATCAAAGACCTGCTGGATACGAGAGAGGTTGCTGGCAACTGCCGCAACGATGATACGACCTTCCCAGTCTGCAATGGTCTGGGTAATTTCATCCCCAACTTCACTCTCACTCGCTACCTGGATATTGCTGTCTGCATTCGCAGAATCACTGAGGAGCGCCAAGACACCATCACGGCCAATTTCTGCCAAACGGCCAAAATCCGTCGCATAGGATTTACTAGCCGTCTGATCAAACTTGAAGTCACCTGTATAAACAATGCTGCCCTTTGGAGTTTTCAAGACGACTCCCAAACTTTCTGGGATGGAGTGAGTTGTACGGAAGAAGGAAACTACAGTTCCTCCAAAGTCAATCTCCGTATTTTCATCAATCACATGGAAGTCATTGAATTTCTTAACCGTATCATTTCCTTTGACAAAAAGTTTCGCCAACTCAATGGTCAACTCAGAGCCAAACACAGGAACCTTAGCCTCTGCCAAAAGATAAGGCAGGGCACCAATGGCATCCGCGTGTCCGTGGGTCAAAAAGACTCCTGCGATACGGTCGCTATTTTCAAAAAGGTAGTCCATATTTGGAATGACGACATCAACCCCTAGTTGTTCATTTTCAGGGTATTTAAGTCCTGCATCCAAAATAAAGATAGATTCATCGATTTCAGCAATGTACATATTTTTCCCATTTTCTCGTACACCACCAAGTGTTGTTAAACTGATATTACTCATTTTTCCTCCGAAACTTAATTTATCATGATTATAGGGTAGGTTTACCCTCTTATTCTAAAAGTTCTAAAACTTTCAGCCGAATCTTTTCCTACCATTATATCATTTTTTTGATGATTTTCAAAATGAAGATTTGTTTTCAAAAAAAGAGCTGGTTGCCCAACTCTTTCCTATCTTCTAGTTTTCTGCCATTAAGAAATCATACATTTCCTGCACCGTACCCAGCGCCATGATTTCTTGGTCTTTAACGGTTTGTTTGAGATTTTGGTAAATCTGACTTTCTCCTATCTCTCGCTTTGGTGCTTCTTTATTGACTGTCATGATACCATCTTTGATAGTTACAAAGCCCAGTTCCTCAAAGACTTGAATCATCTTGACCAGCAAGATTTGTTGGATATTGAGATAAGCCGCCAAATCCTTGAGTTTATAGCGAATATCAAACTCTGGGAACTGGTAAATAGTCTTGTACAATTTTGCAAACTGTTCTCTAGTTCCATAACCTGTCAGATAGTAGGCCTTGTCAATGTCGTTTTTGAAATAGACAGCAGAGAAATTCTGTTCCTTAAATATAGTCTTAAGCAAGGTAATATCCTCAGGAATGGTTTTTACAACAACCGCTTCACTGGTCGCTAGATCTGGCAACTCTTCAGAGAAATCCAAGGCTGGAACCCCTTCTGGCAAGACTGCATTCTTCCCGCGAATATTAAAGAGTTGAACACCCTCCACACGCGCATCTACCATCATCAACTGGAGGGCAGTTTGGCCATTCCATTGATTGACAGAAAGGGTGACTGCCAATTCTAAGTTTTTTGTTTGAGCAAACTCTGTCGCCCATCTACCTTGTCCGAAGGCTACTACTTCAAAACTCGCCTCACCCTTGGAAATTTTTAGTTTGAGGTGGGCATTGCCGGCCCCCATAGTACGGGCACTTTCGACCTGAAAATCCTTGATATAAAAGACAGGTTTCTGATTGTCCATTCCAAAAGGCGCCAAGCGCTCAAAACTCTTGACTGTTTCAAGACTCAAAGTCTCCAAATCCAGCTCTTCATCTAGGTTTAACTTGTTCTTACCACTAGCATCTGCGCCTTTTTCACGGACATAGTCTTCCAAGACCTGAGATAAATCTGAAAGTTTCTCAACTTCCAGCGTCATTCCCGCTGCACCAGCATGGCCGCCAAAGGCGATAAAGAGGTCTCGATGGGGATCCAGTGCCTCAAAAATATCGACCGCTTCCACGCTACGAGCACTGCCCTTGGCACGACCGTCCTCTATATTAAGAACGATGACTGTCTGCCCTAGTTCTTCCAACAAACGACCAGCAACGATACCCAGAACGCCAGGATTCCAGCCTTCCTTGGCTAAAACTTGGACCTTCTTCTCAGGATCCACCATGGTCTTGGCTTCTTCATAGATAGATTGGACGGTTTCCTTGCGCTCTTCGTTTTTCTGATGAATCATAAGGGCAATTTCATGCGCTTCCTCATCATCAAAGCCAGTCAACAAATCAATGGCAGGGTTGGGATCATCCAAGCGGCCTAAGGCATTTAAACGAGGGGCAATCTGAAAGCCAACCGTTTCTTCTGTCACTTCATTGGCAGCAATCCCAGCCATGTCTAGCATTTCTTGCAGACCGATGCGCTGAGTATGTCCCAACATTTCCAGACCATATTGGACCAAGATACGGTTTTCATCTGTCAAGCTCACCATATCTGCAATAGTTCCGATGGCGACCAAATCGAGCAGCTCCACTTGTACTTCCTCTAAAAGGGCACAAGCTAGCTTAAAGGCCACTCCACAACCAGCCAAATATCTGAAGGGATAGTCCGAATCTGGATGCTCAGGATGAACAATCGCATAGGCATCAGGAAGGGATTCCGGCATGGAATGGTGGTCAGTCACAATGACATCCACTCCCATAGACTGAGCTAGTTCAATAGCTTCATGACCTGCAACCCCATTATCCACCGTCACAATCAAGGAAATTCCCTCTTGCTCGATAAAGTATTTATAGACACTGGCATTTGGTCCATAGCCATCGGTAAAACGATTTGGCAAATAAACACGGCACTCGGCGCCAAGCTGTTCCAAACTTTCCTTCACAATCGACGCTGAAGTCATACCATCCGCATCGTAGTCTCCATAGATGAGAATATTTTCCCCTTCTTCAATGGCCTGACGAATCCGTTCTACTGCCTTGTCCATATCATGGAGCAGATAGGGATCATGTAAGTCTTCCAAAGAAGGTTCTAAAAACTTCTTCAGACTTTCCTCATCCTGAATCCCTCTCTCAAATAATAATCGAGCCACCTCAGGACCCAGTCCAGCCTTCTTGGCTATCTTTGTAAAATCCGCATCTTCAACCTGCGGGGCAAACTGCCATTCATAAGTAGGAGTTATCAAAAAAACATCCACTCTTTCTAAGAATTCTATCGTTTCATTATAACATGATTTAGGCATTTTCTCTATTCAGATTGCTTTTTTATAAAATTTTAGTGAATTTTTTTCAGATATGATTTGACAAGAACATTCTTTTGTTGTAGAATCATGTTATAAAATCTAACACAAAGGAGATCTCTCATGGCTTTAGTAGAATTTAAACACGTCGAAAAATATTACGGAGACTACCACGCACTCCGCGACATCAATCTCCGTTTTGAAAAAGGACAAGTTGTTGTCCTGCTTGGACCTTCTGGTTCTGGAAAGTCCACTCTTATCCGTACTATAAATGGTTTAGAGGCTGTTGACAAAGGAAGTCTCCTAGTCAATGGACACCAAGTAGCAGGTGCTAGTCAGAAAGATTTAGTTCCTCTTCGTAAGGAAGTCGGCATGGTTTTCCAACATTTTAACCTTTATCCACACAAAACAGTGTTAGAAAATGTGACACTTGCACCCGTTAAAGTTCTAGGAATTGATAAAAAAGAAGCTGAAAAAACAGCCCAAAAATATCTGGAATTTGTAAATATGTGGGACAAGAAAGATTCCTATCCAGCCATGCTATCTGGTGGACAAAAACAACGGATTGCCATCGCACGCGGACTCGCTATGCATCCCGAACTCCTCCTCTTTGATGAGCCAACATCTGCTCTTGATCCTGAGACTATCGGTGATGTACTAGCAGTTATGCAAAAACTAGCACACGACGGGATGAACATGATCATCGTTACCCACGAAATGGGCTTTGCCCGTGAAGTTGCTGACCGTATCATCTTTATGGCCGACGGAGAAGTTTTGGTGGATACGACAGATGTCGATGACTTTTTCGACAATCCAAGCGAACCTCGTGCCCAACAATTCCTCAGCAAAATTATCAACCACGAAAGTGACAAAGTCAAATAAGGAGGCGCCTATGAAAAAGAAATTCTTTTTATCAGCATTATTGATCAGCCTTTTCAGCCTTGTTGCTGCCAAACCAGTCCAAGCCGATACTAGTGTGGCAGACATTCAAAAAAGAGGCGAATTAGTTGTCGGTGTCAAACAAGACGTTCCGAATTTTGGCTACAAGGATCCCAAGACAGGGACTTATTCTGGTATCGAAACCGACTTGGCCAAGATGATTGCAGATGAACTCAAGGTCAAGATTCGCTACGTTCCGGTTACCGCTCAAACCCGCGGTCCACTACTAGACAATGAACAGGTCGATTTGGATATCGCGACCTTCACTATCACAGACGAGCGTAAAAAATTATACAACTTCACCAGTCCCTACTATACGGATGCTTCTGGTTTTTTGGTCAATAAATCTGCCAACATTAAAAGCATTGAGGACCTAAACGGTAAAACCATTGGGGTTGCTCAAGGCTCCATCACCCAACGCCTGATTACTGAACTGGGTAAAAAGAAAGGTCTAACCTTTAAATTCGTCGAACTTGGTTCCTACCCAGAATTGATTACTTCCCTTCACGCTCACCGTATTGATGCCTTTTCCGTGGACCGCTCTATCCTGTCTGGCTACACCAGTAAACGAACAGAACTACTAGATGATAGTTTCAAGCCATCTGACTACGGTATCGTCACCAAGAAATCAAATACCGAGCTACACAACTATCTTGATACCTTGGTCACTAAATGGACCAAGGACGGTAGTTTGCAGAAACTCTATGACCGTTACAAGCTCAAACCATCTAGCCATACCGCAGATTAAGGAGGACACCCCATGACAAATTTATCATCTTGGACAGCCTATTTTCAGGATTTTGGACAATTTTTCAATGGTTTCCTCTTCACCCTTGCCCTAGCGATTGGTTCCTTTATCCTCGCCATGGTTTTAGGCATCTTCTTCGGGGCCATGTCAACCAGTAAACGCCCATTCTTGCGCGTTTTGGCTCGTATCTTTGTCGAATTTTATCAAAATACTCCCCTCTTGGTACAGTTTGTCATCGTCTTCTATGGTTTGCCTCTTATCAGTGACCATACCATCATGATTCCCATTTATTGGACAGCTGTTCTCTGCGTGGGACTCTATCACGGCGCTTATATCGCTGAGGTTATTCGTTCAGGGATTCAGTCTATTCCTAGTGGTCAGATGGAGGCCGCCTTGTCGCAAGGTTTTACCTATATCAGTGCCATGCGCTTGATTATCTTGCCTCAGGCTTTCCGCATCATTCTCCCACCTTTGACCAATCAAATCGTTAACCTCATCAAGAATACCTCTACAGTTGCCATCATCTCTGGAGTGGACTTGATGTTTGTGACTAAGTCTTGGTCGGCTCTCAACGGAAACTACATCCCAGCCTTTTTAGGTGCTGCTCTTCTCTACTTTGCCCTATGCTTCCCTGTTGCCCAGTTTGGCCGCAAGATGGAGCAAGCCAACAAAAAAGCCTATTCACTTTAGGAGGTTACTATGGAATCTATTTTAGAAGTTTTGACCCCAGATAACCTAGTCTTTATCTTTAAAGGATTCGGCTTGACCCTCTACATTTCTCTGATTGCTATCGTCCTCTCGACCCTTATCGGAACAGTACTAGCCGTCATGAGAAATGGGAAAAATCCTGTCTTACGGATCATCTCCAGCATTTATATCGAGTTTGTACGTAACGTTCCCAACCTTCTCTGGATTTTCACCATCTTTTTGGTGTTTAAGATGAAGTCCACGCCAGCTGGTATTACAGCCTTTACCCTCTTTACCTCAGCAGCCCTGGCTGAGATTATCCGAGGCGGCCTCAATGCCGTGGACAAGGGCCAGCATGAAGCAGGAATGTCGCAAGGATTCACCTCTGCGCAAATCCTCTACTACATCATTCTCCCACAAGCGATCCGTAAAATGTTGCCAGCTATCATTTCTCAGTTTGTAACCGTGATTAAGGATACCAGCCTCCTCTACTCTGTTATCGCGCTGCAAGAACTCTTTGGGGCTAGCCAAATTCTCATGGGACGCTATTTCGAGCCAGAGCAGGTCTTCAGCCTTTATATCCTGATTGCCTTGATCTATTTCAGCTTTAACCTAGCGATTTCAAGCTTATCCCGCATGCTAGCCAAACGCTGGCAACAAGCAGCAGAATAAAAAAAGAAATGTGAACTCAAAACAAGGGTTCACATTTTTTGCTATAAATGAAAAAGCAGCAACTTAATGCTATGCAAACGTTTTACTTTTTGATAAAATGACTTTAAAACCATAAAGCAAGGAGAAAAACAATGATCCAAGACCTTTACAAAGAATTCTCTCAACTGGAACAAGTAGAAGCTATCGCTCTTGGTGGTTCTCGTGCAGGACAAAACTATGATCAAAATTCTGACTATGATGTCTATGTCTATCTTAACTCACCTATTGATGAAAAAACTCGTCAAATCATTCTTAGCAACTATTGCTCCTATATGGAAATTGGAAACCAGTTTTGGGAATTAGAAGATGACTGCGTACTAAACAACGGTATCGAAATCGAGTTGATTTATCGTTCGCTGGAGTCGTTTGAACAGGAATTGAACTCAACCGTTTTTCAGCACAAAGCTCAAAATGCCTATACAACTTGCATGTGGCATAATCTACTCCACAGCAAGATTCTATACGACCCAAATGGACACTATGCTTCGCTCCAAAGAACCTACCAGATTCCCTATCCACAGGAACTCAAAAAACAGATCATCGAAAGGCAACTCCTTTTGCTAGAACAAGCCATGCCTGCCTTCTCTCACCAAATAGAAAAAGCTATCAAACGCCAAGATCTTCTCAGTATGAATCATCGTACGAGTGAGTTTTTTGCTTCCTACTTTGACTTGTTATTTGCGCTCAATGAGCAAACCCATCCTGGTGAAAAACGAATGTTGGAGTACGCAAAGACCAATTGTACACTCCTCCCTAAGCAATTTGAAGAAACTATTCGCAAGTATTTCCAACTACTCTACCAACCACAACAAGAAAAGCAAGCGGTCGTAACCTTACAAACTATTCTAAAACAACTAAAAGCCATTTTGCCATAAGCAAAATCGAACAATAATGACTACATGAATTTTACGAAAAATCTCCTAACGGAGATTTTTTTCACATATTACCATAGAACACCTCTATAAGAGAAAATCAGAGCTAAAATTAATAAAATATAAAAGGCAACAAAGAGCCATTTCATTTTTACACAAAGAGCTACATACTCACGAATAAAGGCTGAGGGAATATAATAACCAGCTGTCCGACAAGCCAAGCCATCTCCTTTCATACGGAGTTGTCTAGCATAGGTACTGGTCCGAAAAACATGATAGTCATTGGTTACAAAGAGAAAACGTGGATTTGCTACCAGTTTCTCTCCTATTTCTTTTGAGAAGAGAAGATTCTCATAAGTCGTCGTTGAGTCTTCCTCTAGGAGAATCGCTTCTCTCGGAACATCCGTCTCTTCCATCAAATAATTACAAATTGCCTGAGCTTCAGAAATTTTCTCGTCCCCACCTCGACCTCCACTGGCAATGAGTTTAACGTTGGGATTGGACGACTGACGATAAGCCTCTACGGCTTTGTCAATACGGTTCTTAAGTAAGGGAGTTACTTTTTCTCCATTCAATAAGCCTGCACCGTGAATAATAATAAAATCATAATGTTTTTTCTTAGGAATAAAAAGATACAGAATAGAATAAAGTAGAAATCCTGCAAAGGCAAAGCCGAAAATCAAATACGAGTAGATCAGAAAGAAAAAGAAAATATTCACTAGATGATTGGTGTAGAACAAGCCATTGGTATCGCTCATTCGAATCGCCATGATCACAAAAAAGAACAGAATCACGCACCCTAGCCCCAGAGACAAATAATTTGCCTTGGATTTCCCTTCTTTTCTCAATAACACAAATCCATTATAAATCAGGAAAAAGCCACTTAGAAAAACTAAAAAAGGGAGCAAGAGAAAAATCACTGCAAAGAAAATCATGTGCACTTCTTCCTGTCCAGCTTCATAAAAAAGATTGGCAATAGACAGGTAAGAAAAGAGCAGAGATAAAAGCAAGAGAGCTGGATTCCAGAGACTGCGATTGTCCCTAAAAAATGAAATCAAAAAAAGTAGGACGAAAAATCCTGTAATAAAGTACATAGTCTCCTCCTTTGATGACTACATTGTACCATAATTATGGTAATAGAAAAAGAGGAGCCTAGTCCTCTTATTTTGCTATTCTTGCTTCTGCATCTGCCACAACCTGAGCCAGACTCGTCTGACGGAGTTGGTTTTCCATCGCTTCTTGGATATCTAGTAGTTTTTGATCCAAAACTTCATGAATATTGGCCCCTACTGGACAGTTGGGGTTGGGATTATCATGGAAACTAAAGAGTTTACCAGATTTTCCTAAACATTCAACTGCCTGATAAACATCAAAAAGACTAATATCTTGTAAGTCTTTGAGAATCTCGGTACCGCCCGTTCCACGCGCAACCGATATCAGCTCTGCATTTTTGAGTTGGGACAAGGTTTTACGGATAATAACTGGATTGACCCCAACACTAGCAGCCAAAAAATCACTGGTAACTTTTGTTTTCTTCCCTTCTAGAGCGATGATAATCAACATATGCGTTGCAATCGTAAATCGACTTGAAATTTGCATCTCCTTCTCCTTTCACATCCTATCTGATACTCATTATACCCTTTTACGTTGTAATGTCAATTATTACCACTATCTAGCCATGCATCCAACTCGGCATCATGCCCTTGTTCTTGGGCAATTTCATACAGAAGTTCCTGGTTATGAGTGTGGTGAATCCCATTTACCAAACTTTCATAATAGACCTGAAAATAAGGAAGCTTTAAATCCTTAGCCAGCTGCAACTCAGCCTCTACATCATAATCCACTCGACGAAAATCAACATCAGCCAAACCTGTCTCATCAAACTCTAAAATCATATACTGGGCACGCAGGTCCTTACGCAATTTCGCATCTAAAAAGAAGGGTTGCCCAATGGATCCTGGATTAAGGATCAACTGTCCGTCACTTCCATAACGAAGCAACTGTTGATGAATATGCCCATATACTGCGATAGAGGCATGCGGTTCCGTCACTAATCTATCAAAATCTTCTTGTTTTCCCGTATGAATCAACTCTCTACCCCAGTTTTTATCAGGGAGATGGTGAGTGATTCCCACCGTCAAATTACCGAACCGACGGTGAACTTGCATGGGTTGATTGTGGAGGTCTTCGATTTCTTCAGGGCTAATCTCTTCTAAGATATACTGGCATTGGCGTAGGAGATAGCGATGACTAGCTTTTGTTAGATCTAGCTTGCGATGCAAACCACGCCAGAGACTATCCTCCCAATTTCCCAGCACTCTAGCAGTGATGGGCAAATCAGCCAAGAGATCCAAAATCCTTCTACGTCCTGTTCCAGGCATAAGAATATCCCCCAAAAGCCAGTACTCATCCACCTTTGCCACTTTAGCATCAGCCAGTACAGCTTCCAAGGCAGTCGTGTTTCCATGTATGTCTGAAAGAACTGCTATTTTGGTCATTCTTTCTCCTCAATTTTTCTTACTTCTTATGCTAGTATTATAACAAAAAAATTCATAAAGCTTATTATTTCTGCCTATCATAGCACCTTGTAAGGGGTTGCAAATCGTGCTATAATATAGGTAGAGAGTTCCCCTTCATTTAGGATCATGTGGTCTTCAACATTTCTCTATTTTTTCAGATTGGAGGACTATTGCCATGCGGAAATATCTTAAGTATATTCCATACTACCTTGTCCTATTCTTCTTTTACTGGCCCCTCTATGAGTTGCTTTTGCTGCTGATATCTGATCCTTATACGCTGAAAGGGCTTTACATTTACAACATCATCCTCTTTTCACCTTTGGCAACCTTCATCGTGTCCCTTCTTTATAGCTACCGTTTCCAATTCTCACTGTGGTGGCTGCTCGGTATTGCTCTTCTCTATTGCTTTACCATCATCACTTTCAATGAATTCATTCTCGTTTATTTCCTAGCTTATGAACTCTTTGCCCTACTTGGTATGGCTTCAGGTTCAGGTATCAAATACATGCTCCAGCAAGGAAAAAATAAAAAACTTTCACAAAATCCTTGAAAATTCTCGCAATCATGCTATAATAATGCATAGAGACAAGTCACTTAGTCCCTTTCTACTAGAGAGTGCGTGGTTGCTGGAAACGCATAGAGAGCCTAAACTGATACTACTCTACTGACTTTTATGAAAACATAAAACGGTGGCCACGTTAAAGCCAATCAGAGGTGTAGGTCTTTTTGACTTGCATAAATGAAGGTGGAACCACGTTACGACGTCCTTTTGAGGATGTCGTTTTTATTTTGTCAGAAGGAGGAAGAATGATGCTTTATATGATTGGCGGATCGCCTTGTAGTGGGAAGTCAACAGTTGCTTCACTTCTTGCTAGACAGTATCAGCTACTTCATATCAAATTGGATGATTTGGTAGACGAGATGATGAGTCAAGCAAGTGCAGACTCACAGCCGATTTGCCTTCTTAGACAGGATAGAAGTCCAGAACAAATCTGGATGAGAAGTCCAGAAGAGATGGCAGATGAAGAATGGCGCTTTTATGAAGAGATTTTTCCTTATGTAAGATATTACTTGATAAAAAATCAAGATAGACCTCTCTTGGTGGAGGGGGCAGGACTTTTGCCTCACTTGGTAAAGGAGCTTGAATGCCCAGCATCTTCCTATCTATGCTTGACTCCGACAGCTGATTTTCAAAAAAAGCATTATAGACAGAGAGAATGGGTTCCTTTTGTCTTAGAGGGAACAACCAACTCTGAGCAAGCTTTTGAAAACTGGATGCAGCGAGACATTCTTTTTGCCCAAATGGTTCGGAAGGAAGCGGTGAGATTAGGCTATCCTAGCCTCATAACAGATGGTAGTCAGTCAGAAAAGCAGACTGCGGAAGAAGTTGCTCGGCTCTTAAAATTGCCCAACAAAAATAGAATAAATATCAAAGGAGAAAACCATGATTAAGATTACTTTCCCAGATGGCGCTGTTCGTGAATTCGAATCTGGCGTGACAACTTTTGAAATTGCCCAATCTATCAGCAATTCCCTAGCTAAAAAAGCCTTGGCTGGTAAATTCAACGGTAAACTCATTGACACGACTCGTGCTATCACTGAAGATGGAAGCATCGAAATCGTGACACCTGATCACGAAGATGCCCTTCCAATCTTGCGCCACTCAGCGGCTCACTTGTTCGCCCAAGCAGCTCGTCGCCTTTTCCCAGATATTCACTTGGGTGTTGGTCCAGCTATCGAGGATGGTTTCTACTACGATACGGATAATCAAGCTGGTCAAATTTCTAACGAAGACCTTCCTCGTATCGAAGAAGAAATGCAAAAAATCGTCAAAGAAAACTTCCCATCAATCCGTGAAGAAGTGACGAAAGACGAGGCGCGTGAAATCTTTAAGAACGACCCTTACAAGTTGGAATTGATTGAAGAACACTCTGAAGACGAAGGCGGTTTAACTATCTACCGTCAAGGCGAATACGTGGACCTTTGCCGTGGCCCACACGTTCCGTCAACAGGTCGCATCCAAATCTTCCACCTTCTCCATGTAGCTGGTGCTTACTGGCGTGGAAATAGCGACAATGCCATGATGCAACGGATCTACGGTACAGCTTGGTTTGACAAGAAAGACTTGAAGAACTACCTTCAAATGCGTGAAGAGGCCAAAGAACGTGACCACCGTAAACTTGGTAAAGAGCTTGACCTCTTCATGATTTCTCAAGAAGTTGGACAAGGTTTGCCATTCTGGTTGCCAAATGGTGCGACAATCCGTCGTGAATTGGAACGCTACATTGTCGATAAGGAAATAGCTGCAGGCTACCAACACGTTTACACTCCACCAATTGCCTCAGTGGAACTCTATAAAACTTCTGGTCACTGGGATCACTACCGTGAAGATATGTTCCCAACTATGGACATGGGTGATGGGGAAGAATTTGTCCTTCGTCCAATGAACTGCCCTCACCACATCCAAGTCTTCAAACACCATGTTCACTCTTACCGTGAATTGCCAATCCGTATCGCTGAAATCGGTATGATGCACCGCTACGAGAAATCTGGTGCCCTCACTGGTCTTCAACGTGTGCGTGAAATGTCTCTCAACGACGGACACCTCTTTGTTACTCCAGAACAAATCCAAGAAGAATTCCAACGTGCCCTTCAGTTGATTATCGATGTTTATGAAGACTTCAACTTGACTGAATACCGCTTCCGTCTCTCTCTTCGTGACCCTCAAGATACTCACAAGTACTTTGACAACGATGAGATGTGGGAAAATGCCCAAACCATGCTTCGTGCAGCACTTGATGAAATGGGTGTTGACTACTTTGAAGCTGAAGGTGAAGCAGCCTTCTACGGACCAAAATTGGATATCCAAGTTAAGACAGCTCTCGGAAAAGAAGAAACCCTTTCTACTATCCAGCTTGACTTCTTGCTTCCAGAACGCTTCGACCTCAAATACATCGGAGCTGATGGTGAAGAGCACCGTCCAGTTATGATTCACCGTGGGGTTATTTCAACCATGGAACGCTTCACAGCTATCTTGATTGAGAACTACAAGGGTGCCTTCCCAACATGGTTGGCACCACACCAAGTAACCCTCATCCCAGTATCTAACGAAAAACACGTGGACTACGCTTGGGAAGTAGCTAAGAAACTCCGTGACCGCGGTGTCCGTTCCGATGTGGATGAGCGCAATGAAAAAATGCAATTCAAAATTCGTGCTTCACAAACTAGCAAAATTCCTTATCAGCTCATCGTTGGTGACAAGGAAATGGAAGACGGAACTGTCAACGTTCGTCGCTACGGCCAAAAAGAAACAAACACTGTCCCAGTAGATGAGTTTGTATCAGCAATCCTTGCTGATATCGCCAACAAATCTCGTGTAGAAAAATAAAACGATCACTGTCTGAGAAACATTTTTCAGTAAGAAAAAGCAACAACTGAAATAGTTGTTGCTTTTTTATATTTTATTTAACCTGAGCTAGTAGTGATTGGTTAAACCACCATAAATGGTATCCTCATAAACAATCCTTTCTATCCACTAACTGTTGGATATAGGATATCCTCCCAAAATTTGCTTCCATGAGTTAGATAAGTTCAATATCCTCAATCCTTGTCTGCCTCATTTTCTTTTACGAGATCTTTTTGCGAATCCTTTTCAGAGAGTTTTTGATCGATATACTTGTTAATGTTTTCATAAAATTCCTTGGTCATCTCACTATCTAATTTTGTCGAATTATGAACTTGATTGACTTTTAATTGAACAGATTGAATACCGTAAGAGGCTTGTTTTTGATGGAGCGTTTCTAATTCTTCTTCTGAAATCGGATCTCCAACAACCGTCAAGACCAATTCATTGTTCCTTGACTTGTAGACTTGATTAATGACCGTGTGATTGGCGAACTCTTTTGCTACAAACTGTTTGATTCCTTCTTTTCGCGCTTGATCTATCGTCAGAGTGACTGCTGAATAACTGGCTGGAAGAACCAATAATACAATCAAGGATGTCAAGCCAATTTTCATTTTAATGTTTAGCTCTTTAAATGAACTTAAGGGAGATTTTCTCATCAAAATTCTTGTTCCAACAATGTTGGCTAGCATGATAAAGATACAGTTGATCAAGAAAAGATAGAGAGCCCCAAATAAAAATCGTACATTTCCGTTAGCTAAACCATATCCTGCAGTACAGATAGGTGGCATCAGAGCTGTTGCAATGGCTACTCCTGGCACGATATTGTTTGCTTCTTTTTTCCTTGACCCAATTACACCTGCTATCCCACCAGCAATAGCAATGAGAACATCCCAAATGGTTGGAGAGGTTCGTGCAATCAGTTCGTTACTTGCATAAGATAAGGGAGAAATCCAGAAATACAAAGTCGAGACAAACAAGCTGACCAATACTTGAGTAAATAAAACCTCTAGAGATTGCTTGATTAAACGCGTATCAAAAATAGCTAAACCAAATCCGAGTCCAACAATCGATGTCATAAGAGGGGAAATCAGCATGGCTCCAATAATGACAGCTGTTGAATTCATATTTAAACCTATAGAGGCAATAAAAATCGCACACATCAAAATCACTGTATCTCTTAATCGAACATGAAGATCATCATATAATTTCTCACGGTATTCACGTGTTGAATAGTTTCCGGTCATTGGTTACTCCTTTTATTTCATATAATCTTGTTTCTGCTTGGATGACGGCAGAGAGACTTCTGTTCAATCTTACATATTTTTAATTCTCACCTGTTATTTTTTTGAAAATTATCCTTTAAGCCTCCGTCAGTCTATCCTTAACATTATATCAAAAATTTTACAGTCTTTCTCTGGAAAAATATATCAATTTAAAAGATAGAGAAAGGAAGAAATTTTTGTTTCCTTATACGAAAAAGAAAAAAACGGTATCTCCTCTGAAAGAAGATGCCGTTTTAATGTTTAAACATGATGAGTCTGTTTGACAATCCATTGCTCCATTTTTATTTTCAACCAGAAGCCATAGATCCCAAATGTGATGATAGTTAGAAGAAACCACTTGATCCAGTTACCGAACAGTTGTGTTCCAGTCCCGTCAAAGTATAGACGTTGACCATCCACTACCGTATGTTTGGTTTTCAATTTTGCATCATGCAAACCGCCCAAGGTGTTGCGATCCCCAAGGTATGCCCGAAAATTATGGCTACTAAGATAGAATATCCAATATAATCTAGGATTCCTCCGTCAAAATAACTTTCTTTCATTTTTGCCTCTTTTATTTTTTGACTATATTCTAGTCGTTTCCTAGTGTAACATTTTTTACATCTGGACAATCTTATAGTAACTTCTAGACGTTATCATGAAAATAGAGATATAGACTAGAACAAAAATTCCACAGATGGATAAGGTTATCATCAACTATGCTCACTCAATCATCAGATTCATATTGGAAAACTTGATGCGAACAGTTGTTCCTGTCCCGATCTCAGACTCGATACGAATCTGGTGGCCAAGTTCTTCAGAAATTTTCTTGGATAGGTAGAGACCCAGTCCAGATGACTGCTGGGTCAAACGCCCATTGTAGCCTGAAAAGCCACGTTCAAAGACTCGGAGTACATCGCTATTTTTTATCCCGATTCCCGTATCCTTGATACAAAGCTCCTGGCCCTCCATATAAATCTCCAAACCGCCTTCCCTGGTGTATTTGAGGCTGTTTGAGAGGATTTGTTCAATGACGACCAACAACCACTTCTTATCGGTCACGATGATTTTGTCAAGGTCATGCAGATTGACCGTCAACCCCTTCTGGATAAAGAAAAGAGCATACTTGCGAACCACTTCCTTCACCAGATCCTCCACTTGAACCTTTTCAAATACCAAATCATCATGGAAGCTCTCTAAACGAAGATACTGCAACACCAGATTGGTATAGGAGTCAATCTTAAAGATTTCCTGTTCCAGTTGCTGCTTGACCTCACGATCAGAAACTTCTGCTACCAAGAGACGGCTTGCCGCAATGGGTGTCTTGATCTGGTGAACCCATAAGGTGTAGTAATCAAGCAAATCCGTCAGCTTGCTCTGCGCTTCCGACTTCTTTTGATACAATTCAGACTCACGCTCTTCGAGCTTGTCTGCTAGCGCACATTCCAGAGGAGACTTGGGATCTCGCTCAGCATAGAGTACTTCCTGACGGTAAACCTGAGCTTCTGCAAATATATCCCAAGCCAAAAATAAGAAGGTCAAAAAACCACTGAGTAGAAAGAAATAAAGAAAATAAGTTCCTAGACTAGCAAATAAAAACTGAAAGAGAAGGACGAGAAAGCCTAATGAAAAAATATAGGCAAAAACGCGACTGCGAGAACGCAGATAGGCTAGAAAAAATGATTTCCAATCAAGCATGTTTCAGTCCGTATCCTATCCCTTTCTTGGTTTCGATAAACCCTGCTAAACCTTGCTCTTCCAACTTTTTGCGCAGGCGAGCAACATTGACGGACAAGGTATTGTCATCGATGAAAAAGTCGCTATTCCAGAGTTCCCGCATCAGGTCATCACGCGCCACGATATTGCCAGCATGTTCAAACAAGACCCGCAAAATTTGAAATTCATTCTTAGTCAAACTCAGAACTTCCCCCTGATAATGCAGGTCCATAGACTTGGTATTGAGGATCACACCCGCATACTCTAGCAAACTTTCATCCCGCCCAAACTCATAGGAACGGCGCAATAAACCTTGAATCTTGGCAAGGAGGACCTGCTGGTCAAAAGGCTTAGTTACAAAGTCATCCGCTCCCATATTGATTGCCATGACGATATCCATAGCCTGATCTCTCGAAGACAGAAACATGATAGGTACCTTGGAAATTTTACGAATCTCCTGGCACCAGTGATAACCATTAAAGAGTGGCAGACCAATATCCATGAGGACCAAATGTGGCTCCGACTGGACAAAGAGACTCAATACTTCCATAAAATCCTCTACCAAAACGACCTCAAATCCCCACTCAGAGAGTAGTTTTCCCACTTGTTGCCGAATGACTTGGTCATCCTCTACTAGTAAAATCTTGTGCATGCGCTCCTCCTTTGCTATTTCTCAAAGTATCAAAACCCTTTATATCAGATCTACGGATCAGTGTCTCATACTATTTAGCAGCCTATTCCCCACAAATCCAGATCAGTAAACAGATGCTATATAGAGAACATTCCCACTGATATCATACCTTATTTTTAAGTATAGTTCCAGCCTTATCCTATATTTTCCTTTTGTGTTCATTTGGTTAGCGTTTCTTTCACTTATTTAATAGATCTAGCCTTCTTATTGACAAGCTAGCCATGATTTGTTAGAATATGAATGAACAAATCGGTTTATTCATTCATAAAACAAAGGAGGCTAAATCATATTGGACAAAAAACAAGCTTTAAAGACAGCAGCCTATGAAGTTTTTTCGAAAAAAGGTTACAAGGCAACAGGAATTTCAGAAATTGCTAGGCAAGCTGGTGTTGCAGTTGGTTCTTTTTATAACTATTACGAGAGTAAAGAAGCCATTTTTCTAGACATCTATATAGATGAAAACAACCGTGTTCGCCAAGCTATGATCGAAGAACTGGATTGGGAAATTGACATGATCGACCTCATTGGTCAACTATTTGCTCAGTCCAGAACTCTCGTTTCTTCCAATAAAATCCTTGCAGAATGGTACAATCCTGCCATAGCAGATGAGTTGCACAGCTACTATTCCTCGGAGGAAGGCAAAGTCGCAAATCCATTTCATCAGTTTCTAGTTAAAACTTTTACAAATCGTATGCAGGCTGAAGGGTACTCGCCAGAAAAGATTCAAGATATCTTACAAGTTTACAACCTGTTTTACTACATGGATATGCATATCACGGAAAAAGATTTTCCAGATATTGGCAAGACCGTTGAAATACTTGCAACCAACTTCATTAAAGGAGTTCTAAAATAAAGAATGGATTTCTTTATTTTTTGGAAAAATATGAATGAATTTTTTTAAAGTTCATTCATAAAATTAAGAATAGGAGTCATAAAAAATGAAAAGAGGTAAAAAAATGTTCATTATCATTCTATCTACACTTGGAGTCCTAAGCCTTATAATTTGGGGTGCCATCGCTTATCTTGGACGAAGCCAGACATTATCGATAAAATCCATCGAAAACCCCAGCGGAGATCTATATTTAATTCATATCACAAAACCGAGTCATCAAATCTGGAAAGCTGGGGCTTATGCTAAGTTTACACTCCCTGATACCTCGTCTACTACTAGAAAAAATGAAGATAAAGGGAATCAATCTAGTCGATGGCTAACCATTGCCTCCACACCTGATGAAGATGAAATTCTCATTTTAACTCATAATAGTGGTAGCCTCTTTAAGGAAACCTTGACACATTTACCGGCTGGCAGTGAGATTGAGATGAGTTGGCTGGATTCCTCTTTGACCGTTAAAGATACGAATCAGCCACTAGTTTGCTTTGCATCTGATGTTGGTATTTCTGCTCTACGCCCGCTTGTCAAAGAGTGGGCTGGTAAATGCCCGATTATTCTCAATCATTTTGACAAAGGAGTAACTATTTTTGATAAAGAGATGAAAGAACTAGCTCAAAAAACACCGAATTTTACTTATAAAACTAACGATGAACTTTCTCAAAGTCAAGAATTTTTAAAACGTGCTATTGATGAATACGGCAATCAAGCCAGCTATCTCATCACAGGTCAGCCTGATGATGTAAATGAGATGAAGAATTTTTTAAAGGAAAATGGGATTGATAGCAAAAACATACAAGTAAGCTCGTTTAGAGGTTTGAAATAGGAGCAATCTATCTTCTATGTATTTCAATCAAACCCTACTAGGTCATTCCAACAAGCCTACTAGCTAATTCTAGGTAAATGTGATAGGATAGACATAGAGAAAGGAGCTTTTATGGCCAATATTTTTGACTACTTGAATGATGTAGCATACGATTCCTTTTATGACCTCCCCGTGAATGAGTTAGATGTTCTTGCCTTGACTGAATTAACCTACCTTGCTTTTGATGGTGTAGTCACCCAAGAACCCCAGCGCCTCATAGATCTAGCACCTCAAATCCCTAGAGAAACGACGATGCTGACTAGCAAAAACCGCATCCAGTTATTGGATCAGCTCGCTCAACACAAACGTTTTAAAAATTGCAAGCTCTCAGACTTTATCAATGATATTGACCCTGAATTGCAAAAACAGTTTGCGGCTATGACTTATCGTATCAGTCTCGATACTTATTTGCTTGTTTTTCGTGGGACGGATGATAGTATCATCGGTTGGAAAGAAGATTTCCATATGACCTATATGAAGGAAATCCCAGCTCAAAAACATGCCCTCCAGTATTTACAAGACTTTTTTGCCCAACATCCTAAGCAAAAGGTTATCCTAGCAGGACACTCAAAAGGGGGCAACCTAGCCGTCTATGCTGCCAGTCAACTTGATCCAAACTTACAGAAAAACATTATCGCTGTCTATACTTTTGATTCTCCTGGGCTTCACAAGGAACTGACCAAAACGCCAGGCTATCAAAACATGATGGAAAGAACGAAAGTATTTGTCCCACAAGGTTCTATCATCGGTATGATGCTGGAAATCCCTGATAAAAAAATCGTTGTTCGCAGCACTGCCCTAGGTGGTATCGCCCAGCATGACACCTTTAGTTGGCAAGTTGAAAACAAACACTTTGTCCAACTGGATGAGACCAATAGTGACAGCCAGCAAGTTGATACTACCTTCAAGGAATGGGTGGAGACAGTCCCTGATACAGAACTACAGCTCTACTTCGACCTCTTTTTTGGAATCATTCTTGATGCAGGCATCTCCTCTATCAACGATCTTTCTTCCTTCAAGGTCATTGAACACATTCACCATCTCTTTGTCCAAGCCCAATCCCTCACTCCCGAAGAAAGAGAAACCATGGGACGCTTAACCCAACTCTTGATTGACACCCGCTACCAAGCATGGAAAAATCGTTAAGGTAGAAAAAGACTTTCTGATACCCTAAGCCTTCTCTTCTGTGTTATACTGATATCAGTACATTCTTTGAGAGAGGAAATCCTATGAAAATCCATAAAACCGTGAATCCTGTTGCCTATGAAAACACCTACTATATAGAGGGAGACCAACACCTGATTGTGGTTGACCCAGGTAGCCATTGGGAAACCATTCGTAAGACCATCGAGAAAATCAACAAACCCGTCTGTGCGATTCTCCTGACCCACACCCACTACGACCATATTATGAGTCTGGACTTGGTGCGTGAGACTTTTGGAAATCCTCCAGTTTATGTAGCGGAAAGTGAAGCCAGCTGGCTCTATACTCCCGTTGACAATCTCTCCGGTCTGCCTCGACATGATGATATGGCAGATGTCGTGTGCAAACCTGCAGAACACACCTTTGTCTTTCATGAGGAATACCAGCTTGAGGAATTCCGTTTTACTGCCCTACCAACCCCAGGCCACTCTATCGGTGGTGTTTCCCTGGTCTTTCCTGATGCCCATCTAGTCTTGACTGGAGATGCTCTTTTCCGCGAAACCATCGGACGGACAGACCTTCCTACAGGTAGTACGGAACAACTTCTCCATAGCATTCAGACGCAACTCTTCACTCTTCCTAACTACGATGTCTATCCCGGGCATGGTCCAGCTACGACTATCGCTCACGAAAAGACCTTCAATCCCTTTTTCTAGCAAGCAAAAAACCAAGGATGCTATCCTTGGTTTTAGTCTTACCAAATAATCACACGGTCCTCTGGTGAACGCCACATACCATCGCCTTCTTTGACATCATAGGTTGTAAAGAAGTCATCAAAGTTTGGCACTTGGACATTGACACGGAGCTTAGCTGGCGCGTGTACATCGACACTGGCCATGAGTTTCATCAACTCCGGACGGCCTTTCATACGCCAGATACGAGCAAAGTTGTGGAAGAATTCTTCAGCAGAGAAGTCTGGTTCTCTCTTGGCAGCTTCAAGGGCTGCAGCGATCCCTCCTAAGTCGGCAACATTTTCTGATACGGTTAGTTTTCCGTTGATCCTTGCTCCGTAAGATTCTTGACCATCAAACTGGTCGATAACTTTCTGAGTCTTTTCCTCGAAGGCAGCATAGTCATTCTCAGTCCACCAATCCTTGAGGCTACCATTTTCATCAAAGGAAGCACCATTTGTATCAAAGGCATGAGAAATCTCATGGGCAATAACAGCACCAATACCACCATAGTTGGCTGAAGACGACTGATGCAAGTCATAGAATGGAGCCTGTAAAATAGCAGCTGGAAAGACAATCAAGTTCTTCTGAGGATTGTAGTAGGCATTGACCATGTGAGCTGGCATTCCCCACTCCTTGTAATCAACCGGCTGGTTCCACTTGCTCCAGCTGTGCTTGATTTCCACACGCGCAAAGGCTAGAGCATTCTCAAAGAGACTGGCAGTTTCGTCCACTACCTTATCCTTGTAGCGTTCTGGCAATTCCTCTGGATAACCGATATAAGGCTTGATGACATTGAGTTTGACAATGGCCTTGTCACGCGTTTCAGGTGTGAGCCAGTCGTTCTTAGCCAAGCGTTCCTTATAAACATCAATCATAGTCGCTACTTTTTTCTCTACGTCTGCCTTAGCTTCTGGAGAGAATTTTTCATGCGCGTACCAGAGACCAAGGGCTTGCTTGAAAGGACCTTGAGCCAAGTGATAAGCTGCCTTGACCTTGTCCTGAGCTTCTGGAACACCTGAAAGAGCACGACCATAAGCACCTGACAAGACACGAATCTCGTCTGTGAGATAGCTTGTTGAGAGATTGACAACGCCCAAAATCAAGGTTGCTTTAAGTAGAGGCCACGCTTCTTCGCTATAGAATTGGTCTGCTGCTTGCCAGAAACGTTCCTCGTCTACGATAACCTTATCTGGAGTTTGTCCAATCACTGCTTGGAAGAAATCATCCAGAGGTAGGGCAGGGGCAAATTTCTTGAAATCTTCAAAGGCATATGGATGGTAAAGTTTGGCATATTCTGAACTTTCTTCGTTAGAAAGAACCACCGCTGCGATACGACGGTCCAATTCCAATCTCTTCTCTAGTAAGTCTTCGATTTCCTCGTCTGAGAAATCGTAAGCTTTGAGAAGATTTGTAGTACTTTCCTTCCAAAGCGTCAAGAGTTCCTCACGCTGAGGATGGTCTTCAGCGTAGTAGGTTGTATCTGGCAAGATTGTTCCTGGTGCACTTGCCCAGAGAACATTGGTTCTGGCATCCATAAAGTCTGGCGATACACCAAATGGAAGGAAGTTTGGTTTACCAGCTAGTTCGAACTCTGCCAGTTTGCTAGTAAAATCTGCAAAGCTCTCCAAATCTTGGTATTCCTTGAGCATTGGCAAAACAGGCTTGATCCCATCTGCTTCCCTCTTGTCAAAATCACGTACCATACGATGGTACTTAACAAAGTTTGCGAGGATAGCATCCTCTGGGACCTCTTCACCCGCCAACCACTTGTCCGTAGTCGCCAGCATCAACTCTTCAATTTCCTCGTCAAGGTCAATAAAACCACCTGTTCGAGATTTGTCAGCTGGAATGACAGCTGTTTTTTCCCATTCGCCATTAATTGCATCATAAAAATCGTCTTGATAACGTGTCATCTTGTTCTCGCTTTCATATTTTCACTTATTCCTAGCTTAGCAAAAAAATCTAGGGAATGCAATCAAAAATAAATTTCTTGTATCTTTCATTTTATTGTTATTTTATTAAATTTTTTAAAAATTAACTTGACTTAATTTTTTTTTTAATGTATATTAAATACGGGAGGGAGGAATTTGTTATGATACGTATTGAACACCTCAGCGTCTCCTACAAAGAAACGCTGGCACTAAAGGATATCTCACTAGTGCTCCACGGACCAACTATTACCGGAATTATTGGTCCAAACGGTGCTGGAAAATCAACTTTATTAAAAGGTATGTTGGGAATTATCCCACATGAAGGTCAGGCCTTTCTCGACGACAAAGAAGTCAAGAAATCTTTAAATCGAGTTGCCTATGTCGAGCAAAAAATCCATATTGACTACAATTTCCCTATCAAGGTCAAGGAATGTGTCTCTCTGGGACTCTATCCATCCATCCCGCTCTTCCACACTTTAAAGGCCAGCCACTGGAAAAAAGTGGCAGAAGCACTTGAAATCGTTGGGCTCTCAGACTATGCTGATCGCCAAATCAGCCAGCTCTCAGGAGGACAATTCCAACGTGTTTTGATTGCCCGTTGCTTAGTGCAGGAAGCTGACTACATCTTTCTAGATGAGCCTTTTGTCGGGATTGACTCGATCAGTGAAGAGATTATCATGAATACGCTGAGAGACCTAAAAAAATCTGGTAAAACAGTTCTCATCGTCCATCATGACCTCAGCAAAGTCCCCCATTATTTCGACCAAGTTTTGCTTCTCAATCGAGAATTAATAGACCTTGGTCCGACCGAAGAAACCTTTACCGAGGTCAATCTCAAAAAGGCCTACGGTAGCAAACTCTTTTTCAATGGAGGTGACCTATGATAGCAGAATTTATCAATGGATTGCAAAATTTCCATTTCCTACAAAACGCCTTGATAACAGCTATTGTCATCGGAGTTGTTGCTGGAGCCGTGGGATGTTTTATCATCCTACGTGGGATGTCTCTCATGGGGGATGCCATCTCTCACGCAGTTTTGCCCGGCGTAGCCCTTTCCTTTATCCTGGGAATTGATTTCTTTATTGGAGCCATCATCTTTGGCTTGATGGCTTCCATCATCATTACCTACATCAAGGGAAACTCTATTATCAAGAGTGACACTGCCATTGGTATTACCTTTTCATCTTTCTTAGCCTTAGGTGTCATCTTGATTAGTGTTGCCAAGAGTTCGACAGACCTCTTTCATATCCTTTTTGGGAATATCCTCGCTGTCCAAGATACGGACATGTGGATTACCATTGGTGTGGGCGCAGTCATTCTCTTGATTATCGGGATTTTCTTTAAACAACTATTGATTACATCCTTTGACGAGCTTCTGGCTAAGGCCATGGGAATGCCCGTTAATTTCTACCACTATCTGCTCATGGTGCTCTTGACCCTTGTGTCTGTCACCGCAATGCAAAGTGTTGGAACCATTCTTATCGTGGCCATGCTAATCACTCCAGCCGCGACGGCTTACCTTTATGCTAATAGCCTAAAGAGTATGATTTTCCTTTCATCAACCCTAGGGGCAACCGCTTCTGTTGTGGGACTCTTTATCGGCTATAGTTTCAATCTCGCAGCAGGATCTAGCATCGTGCTCACATCCGCCAGCTTCTTTCTAATCAGTTTCTTTATCTCTCCTAAGCAACGATACTTGAAACTGAAAAACAAAAAAATCATTAAATAACGGGGAAACCCTTCTGGAGGAATCTAATGAAAAAATTAGGTACATTGCTTGTACTCTTTCTTTCCGTCATTGCACTTGTAGCATGTGCTAGCGGAAAAAAAGATGCAGCTTCTGGTCAAAAACTAAAAGTTGTTGCTACAAACTCAATCATCGCTGATATTACCAAAAATATCGCTGGTGACAAGATTGATCTTCACAGTATCGTTCCTGTTGGTCAAGACCCGCACGAATACGAACCACTTCCTGAAGACGTTAAGAAAACCTCTCAAGCTGACTTGATTTTCTATAACGGTATCAACCTTGAAACAGGTGGCAATGCTTGGTTTACCAAATTGGTCGAAAATGCCAAGAAAACTGAAAACAAAGACTACTTTGCAGTTAGCGAAGGTGTTGATGTTATCTACCTTGAGGGCCAAAACGAGAAAGGCAAAGAAGACCCACACGCTTGGCTCAACCTTGAAAATGGGATGATTTATGCTAAAAATATCGCTAAACAGTTGATTGCAAAAGATCCTAGCAACAAGGAATTCTACGAAAAAAATCTCAAAGACTATACTGAAAAACTAGACAAACTGGACAAGGAAGCCAAAGAGAAATTTAACAATATCCCTGCTGAGAAGAAACTCATCGTAACCAGCGAAGGATGCTTCAAATACTTCTCTAAAGCCTACGGTGTCCCAAGTGCCTACATCTGGGAAATCAACACGGAAGAAGAAGGTACTCCTGAACAAATCAAGACCTTGGTTGAAAAACTTCGCCAAACAAAAGTTCCATCACTCTTTGTTGAATCAAGTGTCGATGACCGTCCAATGAAGACTGTTTCACAAGACACAAATATCCCAATCTACGCACAAATCTTTACTGACTCAATCGCTGAAGAAGGTAAAGAAGGCGACAGCTACTACAGCATGATGAAATACAACCTTGACAAGATTGCTGAAGGTTTGTCTAAGTAATCCATTAAAAAACGTCATTCTCACGTGAATGGGCGTTTTTTTGTCCCTTAAATTCCAGTCAAATCATTGGAAAAATCTGACAATTCTCGGTAAAATAAAAGAAAAAAGAATGGAGTAGTTTCATGACCACTTTTCTAGGAAACCCTGTAACCTTTACAGGTAAACAACTGCAAGTCGGAGACAAGGCACTTGACTTTTCTCTTACGACAACCGATCTCTCTAAAAAAACACTATCTGACTTTGATGGAAAGAAAAAAGTTTTGAGTGTTGTCCCTTCTATCGATACTGGTATCTGCTCAACGCAAACACGTCGATTCAACCAAGAACTTGCCAACCTTGATGATACCGTCGTTCTTACTGTTTCTATGGACCTACCATTTGCCCAAGGACGCTGGTGCGGGGCTGAAGGCCTTGACAATGCCATCATGCTTTCAGACTACTTTGACCATTCTTTCGGGCGCGATTATGCCCTCTTGATCAACGAATGGCATCTCCTTGCACGTGCCGTCTTTGTTCTCGATACTGATAATGTCATCCGTTACGTAGAATACGTTGATAACATCAACACGGAACCAGACTTTGAAGCTGCTATTGCTGCAGTGAAAGAACTGGACTAAAATCAAATCCATTAGGGCAGAAGGCTAGAGAAATCTAGCTTTTTTTGATATACTAGATGGAGAGAAAAGACAAGAGGAAACGAATGACGCCAAACAAAGAAGATTATCTAAAATGTATTTATGAAATCGGTACGGAAATGCAAAAAATTACCAATAAAGAAATTGCTGCCCGTATGCAGGTCTCTCCACCTGCTGTAACAGAGATGATCAAACGCATGAAAAGTGAAAATCTCATCCTCAAGGATAAGGAGAATGGCTATCTATTGACAGATATTGGCCTCAAACTGGTCTCTGAGCTTTATCGTAAACACCGTTTGATTGAAGTCTTTCTAGTTCACCATCTAGACTATACCAGCGATCAAATCCACGAAGAAGCTGAGGTCCTAGAGCACACTGTATCCGATCTCTTCGTAGAGAGACTGGATAAACTCCTGGGCTTCCCTAAAACCTGTCCCCACGGAGGAACCATCCCAGCCAAGGGAGAGCTCCTGGTCGAAATCAATAACTTACCACTAGCAGGTACCAAGGAAGCTGGTACCTATCTCCTGACTCGGGTTCACGATAGCTTTGATCTGCTCAAATACTTAGAAAAGCATGAAATCCATATTGGTGACCAAGTCAAAGTCAAGCAGTTTGATAATTTTTCCAATACCTTTACACTGGTCAACAAAGGTGAAGACCTCCAAGTTAGTATGGATATCGCCAAACAACTCTATGTCGAAAAAATCAGTTAATCCCTTATTCCTGAAAGAAGTTCCTTTCAGGGATTTTTTATTATTTTGCTTGTAAGTCCCATTCATTTGGTGTAGAATGAAGCTAGATAAAAGAGGGAGGTTTTCCTATGAAAAAGCTCTTTAGAATCCATTTTGCAGCCATTGCAGTCAGCGATTTGCTACTGTTGGTAACTTTCAGACCCCGATACGAACTTTCTTTGGAGAGAGGTCTGATTTTTTGCTTCATTTTCATCCTCGCTCAGGGACTACTGCTGTCTCGCTTGGTCTTCCGACTCAAAAAACATTTCTCTGAGATTTATCCTCAGATGAACAAAAAAATTCGCCTCTACTATTTAGGGGTGCTCATCAGCGATTTTCTATTATTTGTCTTTTTAGCAATCACTGGCCCTCAATATTTCTACTCTCTTACTCCAGTCTTTACTTCCTGTCATTCTACTTTATATTATATAACGGCTAGCCACCTAAGAGAAAACTATCCCGACTTTTACAACAAACATACCTCTTTATGGGAGTGTCTATAAACAAAAACCAAGCCAGCTGGCTTGGTTTTCTTATCTATTTTTAGTATCAAGAATGATGGTAACTGGCCCATCATTTACCAGCTCCACCTGCATATCCGCTCCAAAGATGCCTGTCTGAACGGACACTTCCTGAGCTAGCTTTTGGTTGAAAGTGTCATAGAAATCTGATGCCATATCAGGCTTGGCTGCGCCAGTAAAAGCTGGACGATTGCCTTTCTTGGTATCTGCAAAGAGGGTAAACTGAGAAATAGAAAGAATTTCCCCTTCAATATCCCTGACAGACAGGTTCATCTTGCCTTCTGCATCTGAAAAAATCCGCATGTTGACCAGTTTTCTCACAGCATAATCCAGATCTTCCTCTTGGTCCTCTGGGCCTACACCGACCAACAATAAGAGCCCCTGATTGATTTTTCCCTGAACCGGACCTTCGATACTCACTTGGGCTTTTTTGACTCGTTGAATGATGATTTTCATAAAAATCCTTTCTAGATCTTAGCCATTGGTTCGTTTGACAGAGTAGACTTCTGGCACACTTTTAATCTTATCAACTACTGTCGTTAGAGTTGAGAGGTTTGAGATGCCAAAGGAGACATGGATATTGGCAAATTTCATATCCTTAGTTGGTTGGGCGTTAACGGTCGAGATATTCTTGGTCGTATTAGAGAGAACTTGCAGAACATCATTTAAGAGACCTGTACGGTTGAGCCCGTAGATATCGATGTGGGCAATATATTCCTTGCTTGAGAATTGATCTTCCCATTCCACATCAAGGAGACGTTGCTCGTAGTTTTCTTGGGCACGGAGATTCATACAGTCCACACGGTGAATGGCCACACCACGCCCCTTGGTGATGTAGCCGACAATATCATCACCCGGCACTGGATTACAACACTTGGCAATCCGAACCAAGAGACCTGAGGCGCCTTCGATTACCACACCGCCCTCATGCTTGACCTTGAGCTTCTCCTTATTCTCAACCTTAACCTCGCCACCCTTAACTAACTCATCAGCCTCAGCCCTAGCTTTGGCACGTTCCTCCTCACGGCGTTCCTTTTCAGTCAGACGGTTAAAGACGGTAATAGCACTGATTTCTCCAAAACCGATAGCAGCAAAGAGGGAGTCTTCTGTCTTGTAGCTGGTCTTTTGAAGGACTTGATCCATGTGCCGCTTGTCCATATACTTATTAGCCACATAGCCATTCTCTTGGAGCTGATTAATCAGCAGTTCGCGTCCCTTATTAACAGACAATTCCTTGTCTTGATTTTTAAAGAACTGACGAATCTTGTTGCGTGCCTTGCTGGTCTTAACCATGTTGAGCCAGTCACGACTCGGGCCAAAAGAGTTGGGGTTGGTTACAATTTCGACCTGATCTCCAGTTTTGAGCTTAGTTGTCAGAGGAACCATACGGCCATTGACCTTGGCACCGGTTGCTTTTTCACCGACTTTGGTATGGATTTCATAGGCAAAATCAATCGGGCCTGAATCTTTTGGAAGGGAGCGAACTGCACCATCTGGAGTAAAGACGTAAATCTCCTCCGCCAGATACTCTTCCTTAACAGACTCGACAAATTCCTTGGCATCGTCAGCCTGGTCTTGTAATTCCATCATTTCCTTGATCCAGTTCATACCAATCGCAGACTCTTTGCTGTTGACCTGACCTTTGATTCCTTTCTTATAAGCCCAGTGAGCCGCAACCCCGTACTCAGCAACTTCGTGCATTTCTTTGGTACGAATCTGGAATTCAATCGGTCCTTTTGGTCCATAGACAGTCGTATGGATAGACTGGTAACCATTGGCCTTACGGTTTGCGATATAGTCTTTGAAACGGCCTGGCATAGGTTTCCAAAGTTCATGCACATAACCCAGCATGGCGTAAACATCACTCTGGGTATCTAAGATACAGCGAATGGCAATCAGGTCATAAATCTCCTCAAAGCGTTTCTTCTTATCCTGCATCTTGCGATAGATAGAGTAGATATGCTTGGGACGGCCATAGATTTTCCCTTTTAGATTGCGTTCGGAAGTGTATTCCTCTAACTTTGTCACGACTTCATCGACCAAAGCCTCACGCTCTCTGCGTTTTTCCTTCATCATGTGAGTGATTTTGTAAAACTCAGTTGGGTTGAGATATCGGAAGGACAAGTCTTCCAACTCCCACTTGACGCTGGAAATCCCCAGACGATGAGCAAGTGGAGCATAGATTTCCATGGTTTCTCTGGAAATGCGTTCCTGCTTGTCCTTTCGTAGGTGGTTGAGCGTCCTCATGTTATGCAAGCGGTCCGATAATTTAACCAAGATAACACGGATATCCTCAGACATGGCCATGAGCATCTTGCGGTGATTTTCCGCCAATTGCTCCTCGAGTGATTTGTACTCAACCTTACCAAGTTTAGTCACCCCATCAACGATAACCCGAACATCATGACCGAACTCTCTCTCCAAATCATCCAGTGTCGCCTCTGTGTCCTCAACCACATCATGCAAAAAACCACAGGCAACGGTTACGGCATCCAGCTTGAGCTTAGCCAGAATGCCTGCTACCTGAATGGGATGAATAATATAGGGCTCGCCAGATTTACGATATTGACCACTATGGCATTCAACTGCATAAACCAAGGCTTTATGTACAAAAGCAACATCTTCTTTCGATAAATATTTTTGCGTTAAAGCGACAACCTCATCGCCCGACAAATTCACTTCTTTCGGCATTTATTTTCTCCAATTCTTCCTACCATTTTATCACTTTTTTAAGAATATTAAAACTAGAAAAGCCTGTTTTCATGCCTAGCCTAAGCAATTAAAAGAAAAACACTGCCAGATTTCTCTAGCAGTGTTTTGACATTTCATTTGGTTAGTAGACTGTTTTTTCAGTTTCTACATCGAAGAAGTGTGCTTTGTTCAAGTCAAATCCAAGCTCAACTGTTGCACCTGTTTGCAAGTAGTCACGAGCATCCACTTTGGCAACAAATTCATCTTTACCAACTTGGCAGTAAAGGTGAGATTCTGAACCAAGTAATTCTGATACAGAGATAGTTGCTTTTACAACTGATTCTGGGAATGTTTCAAGGAAAGCAGGTTCTGCATTCACGTCTTCTGGACGAATACCGAAGATCAATTCTTTTCCTTCGTAGCCTTTTTCACGAAGAACTTTCAAAGCACCTTCTGGAACTTTCAAGCGGAAACCGTCAGAAACAATTTCATTGCCTTCTAATTTCACATTGATGAAGTTCATAGCTGGGCTTCCGATGAATCCTGCAACGAACTTGTTAACTGGGTTTTTGTAAACTTCTTGAGGTGTACCGATTTGTTCAACACGTCCGATAGTACCTGTACCAGCAGGGTTCTTAGTTGCTGACATGATAACGATACGGTCTGCAAGTGTCATCGCTTCTGTTTGGTCGTGGGTTACGTAGATAGTTGTAGCTCCGATACGACGGTGAATCTTCGCGATTTCAGCACGCATAGATACACGAAGTTTGGCATCCAAGTTTGACAAAGGTTCATCCATCAAGAATACTTTTGCATCACGGACGATGGCACGACCCATGGCAACACGTTGACGTTGACCACCTGAAAGGTCAGCTGGTTTACGATCCAAGAATTCTTTCAAACCAAGGATTGCTGCTGCTTCTTGCACACGTTTGTCGATATCTTCCTTGCTGTATTTACGCAATTTTAAACCAAAAGCCATGTTGTCATAAACAGTCATGTGTGGGTAAAGAGCGTAGTTTTGGAAAACCATGGCGATGTCACGGTCTTTTGGAGCTACGTCGTTGACAACCACGCCATCGATAGATGCAGTACCTTCTGTAATGTCTTCAAGACCCGCAATCATACGAAGAGTTGTTGATTTACCACATCCTGAAGGACCTACGAAAACGATAAATTCCTTGTCTTTGATGTCCAAGTTGAAGTCTTCAACTGAGTAGTGTTCGCTGTTTGGATATTTTTTGTAAATATTTTTAAGATTTAATTCTACCATCGAGGTGAACTCCTTTTGTCTTTTGATAGTTTTATTATAGATGAAAACGCTTTACTTTTCTATGGCAAGGTGACCAAAAAAATAAAAAAGTTCTGTGCAACTTGCACAAAACTTTAGAGAATATCTGGTAAAATCAACTGATAACACAAGGTTAGATCTGTCAACTCCTTCAACTGAAGTCCTGTTAACTCTTCCCATTTATCAATCTTATATTGGAGAGAATTGCGGTGCAGATAGAGTTGCTGGGCTGTTTTAGTTAGGACAGCACTATTTTCCCAGAGAGAAAGAATGATTTCCTGAATCTGATCTTGGTCCAGAATCAACTGACGAAGGTAGTCTTTGATAATTCTATGGTCAACCAGTCCTTCCCCAAGACTCCAGAGATAGAGCTGTGAAAAAGTATGAACACCTTGATGACCTTGACGCCACCAAGCCTTAAACAAGTCCCGCTCTGCTTGGATTAAATCTGACAGAGCCTGATACCCAGTCTGAGACCAAACCTGCCCCAACATGATAGATAGACGAAGACCAAAGTCATACTCTACTGCCTCAATCGTATCGGATAAGATTGAGCGAACAGAAGTGTATTTATCTTGCTGGAGAACAAAAACATAGTCCTGAACTCCGACCTGCAATACTGTCTGACAGTTGGGAAAGAGAGTTTGCATCATGTCTAGCCAAGAGGATAGATTTTCCTGTTGGAAATAGGAAAGATGGCAATAAACCAGCTGAATCTTTTTGAAAGCTTGCGGTGCCTGCCCCTTCCCCTCGATCAGATAGGGATACCAAGGATTGAGCGAACGAGCCTGCTCCTGCTGGGTTAAAAGGGCAACCAGCTGCTTTTCACGCTCGCTGAGCCCAGCTTCCTCCAGTAAAATCCACTGCTTAGAAGCTAAAGGGAGAGTAAGATAGCCTGGTTTCTCTACTGGCTGATCTGAAATCTGAGCTTCAGGGAACCAGTCTTGTAATTCCTTTGCAATCATATTCTAGCCCTCCACTTTTTGGATGCACCAAGAAATTAAGGTCTCTAGACGCTCCACATTTTCAGTCAGATGGAGATAGCCCATCACTGCTTCAAAACCTGTAGACATGCGGTAGGTCACCACATCAGCATTTTTAGCCTTTGTGTGGCTATTGGTATTGCGACCACGTTTGTAGATTTCTTCTTCCTTTTCCGTCAGGACTTGCTCTTCTAACATAAGGGCAATCAAGCGAGCCTGAGCCTTGGCTGACACATACTTGGTCGCCTCTTGGTGGAGTTTATTGGGTTTGGTTATGCCTTTAAGGATGAGATGGCGACGAATATACATGGAGTAAACTGCATCTCCCTCAAAAGCCAACGCAATCCCGTTAATGAGATTGACATCAATCACGTGTCCACCTCACTCCATCCTTGGTGTCAAGTAGCTTAATTCCTTGAGCAGCCAATTGGTCACGGATTTGGTCTGCTGTCGCAAAGTCACGATTGGCACGCGCTTCTTGGCGTTTTTGGATTAAGGCTTCAATGTCTGCATCCAAAACTTCCTCAAGAAAAACAATCCCAAAGACCTCCAACATATCCGCAAGAGCTTCCTTAACACTTGCATCATAGTTGCCTGAGTTGATCCATTTGGCCATTTCAAAAACTACTGTGATACCATTGGCAGAGTTGAAATCCTCATCCATAGCGGCTACAAACTTATCTTTAAAGTCCTGTAACTCTTGAGCATCTACAGTCCCAGAAAATGGTTGCTCGTAGGTGTTCTTTAGATACTTGAGATTTGTCTCTGCATCACGCACTGCTTTTTCCGTAAAGTTGATAGGCTTACGATAATGTTGTGTCGCAAAGAAGAAACGAAGTACTTGCCCATCAAGAGTTTTAAGGGCATCATGTACGGTGATAAAATTCCCCAAAGACTTGGACATCTTGACATTGTCGATATTGACAAAGCCATTGTGCATCCAGTAGTTGGCAAAGGTCTTGCCTGTTTTGGCTTCTGACTGGGCAATTTCGTTGGTGTGATGAGGAAACTCCAGATCAGCTCCACCACCGTGAATGTCAATGGTATCTCCCAAAATCTCTGTTGACATGACCGAACACTCGATATGCCAACCCGGACGACCAGTTCCCCAAGGACTATCCCAAGAAATCTCGCTTGGCTTGGCTGCTTTCCATAAAGCAAAGTCTACAGGATTTTCCTTACGAGCCGTTTCTTCATCTGTACGACCTGATGCACCTAGTTCCAAATCTTCCAAGGTTTTATTGGCCAATTTAGCATAGTTGTGGGATTTTTCCACACGGAAGTAAACATCCCCTTGACTCTCGTAAGCATAACCTTTTTCAATCAAGTCAGCGACAAAACGAATGATATCAGCCATAAACTCCACTACACGCGGATGGTGAGTCGCAGGTTTCACGCCCAAGGCCGTCACATCCTCACGAAAGGCAGCGATGTACTTGTCCGCAACCTCCTGAGGCGTGATGCCTTCTTCCTTGGCACGGTTAATAATCTTATCATCTACATCTGTAAAATTGGAAATATAATTGACCTCAAATCCCCGATACTCAAAATAGCGACGAACTGTGTCAAAAGCTACTGTTGAGCGGGCATTGCCGACATGGATATAGTTATAAACCGTCGGACCGCAGACATACATGCGAACCTTGTCCTCTTCAATGGGCACAAATTCACGTAGGCTGCGGGTCATGGTGTCGTAAATTTTAATCATGCGGTCCACTCCCTTCTCTATTTCTGACTTTTTCGGCTGAAAACCAGCTCTGCAAAAGGGCCAAATTGTCTGAGGCTATCCAGTTGGTAAAAGCGCTGCCCTTCCTCTTGGGTAAAGAGGGGAACCCCCTTTCCTAGGATAAGGGGCGCTATCTGAATAATGAGGTGGTCGAAAAGATCCGCATCCAAGAGCGGTCCTACCAAGGAATTACCACCAATCACAAAGACATTTTTGCCTTTGTCAATCTGGTGAACAAAGTCCACCACATCCCCAGCTACTGGCTGGTAATTGCTGACAGGGAGGTGCCTATCATGCGTAAAGACATAGTTTTCCGTAGCTTGATAAAAACTTTCTACATCTTGCAAATCTTGGATTTCCTCAAAGGTCCGCTTGCCCATGATGGTGATATCCATTTGCCTGTAAAAGTCATCATAGCCTGTATCCTCTACAGAACCAAGCTGATGCAGCCAGTCTATCCTGTGCTGGCTGTCTGCCAAGTAGCCATCCATGGTGATACAGCCGTAAAAATATACTGCCATTCTTGTAGTTACCTTTCTAGTTCCTTTGCTATTGTCAAAGCGATAGTGAAAAAAGTCATGGCATCAGCTGTCCGCTCTTCATGGCGGGCATCCCAGGTTCGGTTATGATGATCCACATAGTCAGCTGTGTAGAAGAAGTGATAGACTTTACTCTTGCGAAATTTACTCCAAGCCATGATAGCTGAAGCTTCCATGTCCACCACTTTGGCTCCAGCAGCCAAGCGACGCTTGACCTTATCAGGCGTTTCTCGATAAAAGGCATCAGTCGTCCAAGACTTGGTGCGGATATGCTCAATGCAAGATTTGTTCAAAGCTTCTTCCATGGTTAAGAGCAAAGTTTCGTCATAAGCTATCTCATCACTTGCAGGAGCGTAATGGTAACTTGTACCTTCATCACGTAGAGCTGAACTTGGTAGGATAATCTTATCTGTCTGAATAGACTGATCTAGAACTCCGCAAGAACCCAAAACAATAAAGTTCTTAAATCCTCTTGATTTGAGTTCTTCTAAGAGTCCAACAACCATCGGGGCTCCAATCGTAGCTATAGCAACTGCTACCTTACTCCCATCTTTTTCATAGATATACCATGGAAGTCTGCCATTTAGATTGGTTAGATAGCCACCTTCATAAACATCTTCAAACTGCTTTACTCGTTCAACGATTTCTCCATTAAAAGATAAAATAATCGTGTCACAGATTTCTCCACCACCTCGAATACTTCGATCAGTTGGTTCGATAACAGCAGGTACATTTTCGAATTCTTCTAATAGCATTTTTCTATTCTTTCTCATTCAGATAAACTACCTGAGTCTGTTTGACAAAGCCAATTTTTTCATACAAGCGCTTGGCACCTACATTACTATCTTCTACTGCAATTTGAAACTCCCTGTCATTTTGCTCAATCAGTTGGTTGACAAGAGATTTTACAAAATAGCTTCCATAGCCTTTTCCACGTTCAAGTTCCAGTATTACTAAACCATAGAGGTAATTAGTATTACTTGATAAATCAACTGTGCAAGTTCCAATGACCTGACCGTTTTTTAATAAAATGTATAGGCGACTTTCTGGATCTTTCAGAGCTTCGGCGACATATCTATCCACAACTTCTCTAGATTCATGTTCCTCTGAAAATACCTGAAATTTCAACTGACTAATTTGATTCTGAAATGAACTATCTGCTAACAAAACTTCCAGATTGGAAACATTTGCTAACGGATAAGGTCTTCTATCCTTACCTAACCAAGTTTCTGTCTCTTCATCCTCGATTAGTCCCCAGTTACTGGCAAAGTCAGGATGATTCTCTAAAAAAATACGTTCTGTCTGAAAAGTGACTGACCGAATGGGGAAAGAAGCCGTTTCTTTCTCAAAACTATTAAACAAAGCACGCGCAATTCCCTGTCGGCGATGTTCTGGATGAACCAGTATCGCTACTTCCACATCTTGGTCATCAGCATAGACAGTTAATAAACCAACAAGTTCACTTTTTTCGTAATAAAGGAAAAAGGCGGGCATGTTTGGGTCAAAATTAAGCATGTTAGAGAGATAGGGTTCACGGTAGGTACCGTCATATTTTTGGCAACAGTTAATTAGGACTTTCGCCTCAGATAACTCCTTTGGGCTTAACTTGTTTCTTGCTATAATCATATAAATATCCTTTACAATCCCGACGATCTGTGGCTGGCTTCTCTAGCATGCTCGAGTTTATTGACGTAGTACTCGCGTTTTTCTTCGACTTCGTGGATCGTTGGTTCATCCTTCTGTCCATGAACTCGGACGATCTTAGCTGGAATACCGACAACTGTCACATCACTTGGTACGTCTGCCACGACTACTGCAGCAGCACCGACTTTGGCATTTTCACCGATTTCTACCGGTCCGATGACTTGGGCATGGGCTGATATGAGAGCTCCTTTACGCACAGTCGGATGGCGTTTCCCAACATCCTTCCCTGTTCCACCAAGTGTTACTCCGTGATAGAGAAGAACGCCTTTTTCAACAATCGCTGTCTCTCCAATCACCAAGCCAGAACCATGGTCGATAAAAACACCTGAGTCAATCTGGGCACCCGGATGAATCTCAATCTGAGTCCAAAAGCGCCAAAACTGACTGTGCATCCGAGCTAGGAGTTTGAAGCCGTGCTTCCAGAGAAAATGCGAGAGACGATGGGCAGCCAAGGCCTTGACACCTGGATAAGTCAGCAAAACTTCCAAACTGTTGCGTGCCGCTGGATCATTTTCTTTTACAATATCAATGGTTTCGCGCCACCATCCCATACATTTCTCCTTTTCTTATTCTGAATCTTTTGGTGTTTCTGTAACTTCTTTCTTAGGTTTGTGGTCCTTGTGATGACGTGGACGGTGAGGTCGCTCAGACTTTTCTCCTTTTTCATCATGCTCAGGTTTTGGCGGACGAGGAAGAAGAACTTTCATAGAGGCATCGATACGGCCTTTTTCATCAATCTTGATAACCTTAACGTCGACTTCATCACCGATAGCTACCAAGTCTTCGACACGGTTGGTACGAGTCCAAGCCATTTCAGAAATGTGCACAAGTGCATCTGTCTTATCAAAGAGGTTGACAAAGGCACCAAATTTCTCGATACGAACAACCTTAGCATGGTAAACTTCATCCACTTTCGCCTCACGAACCAAGCCAGCGATGATTTCTTTGGTACGGTTAATGGCATCTTGGTCGCTAGAATAGATGGACACATTACCTTCTTCGTCGATATCAATCTTAACGCCTGTTTCAGCGATAATCTTGTCAATGGTTTCTCCACCCTTACCGATGACAATCTTGATTTTGTCCACATCAATCTTGATGGTGTCAATTTTTGGAGCAGTTGGAGCCAATTCTGGACGCACTTCTGGGATTGTTTCTTCAATCACATCAAGAATTTCAAAACGTGCTTTCTTGGCTTGAGCAAGAGCCTCAGTCAAGATTTCTGCAGTAATCCCTTGGATCTTGATATCCATTTGAAGGGCTGTAATCCCGTCGCGAGTACCGGCAACCTTAAAGTCCATGTCTCCAAAGTGGTCTTCCAACCCTTGGATATCTGTCAATACTGTATAGTTATTTCCATCTGAGATAAGACCCATGGCAATACCAGCTACTGGTGCCTTGATTGGCACACCACCAGCCATAAGGGCAAGCGTTCCCGCACAGATAGAAGCTTGAGAAGAAGAACCATTTGATTCCAAGACCTCAGCTACCAAGCGGATCGCGTATGGGAATTCTTCCAAACTTGGCAAGACTTGAGCAAGAGCACGCTCACCAAGAGCACCGTGACCAATTTCACGACGACCAGGGGCTCCGTAACGACCTGTTTCCCCTACAGAGTATTGAGGGAAGTTATAGTGGTGCATAAAGCGTTTCTTGTACTCTGGGTCCAAACCATCGATGATTTGAGTTTCTCCCATCGGAGCCAAGGTCAAAACTGAAAGGGCCTGAGTTTGTCCACGAGTGAAGAGACCTGAACCGTGCACACGAGGAAGGAAGTCAACAACCGCATCCAAAGGACGGATCTCATCGACCTTACGCCCATCAGGACGCACCTTGTCTTCTGTAATCAAACGGCGCACTTCAGCGTGTTCCATTTGTTCCAAGATTTCAGCCACATCACGCATGATACGGTCAAATTCTTCGTGGTCCGCATATTTTTCTTCATACACTGCAGTCACTTGATTTTTAACTGCTTGAGTTGCAGCTTCACGAGCCAATTTTTCTTCTACTTGGATCGCTTTTTGGAGGTCGCTGTTGTAGGCTGCGATGATTTCAGCCTGCAAGTCAGCGTCTACATGAAGCAATTCCACTTCTGCTTTTTCCTTACCAACAGCAGCAACGATTTCTTCTTGGAAGGCAATCAATTCTTTGACTGCTTCGTGCCCTTTGAGAAGAGCTTCCAACATGATTTCTTCTGACAATTCTTTGGCGCCAGACTCTACCATGTTGATAGCGTGTTTGGTACCAGCTACTGTCAATTCAAGAAGAGATTGCTCTGCTTGTTCTTGAGTAGGGTTGATGATGATTTCCCCGTCAACATAGCCTACTTGTACCCCAGCGATTGGTCCGTCAAATGGAATATCTGAGATAGATAATGCCAATGATGAACCAAACATAGCTGCCATTGGTGCAGATGCATTTTCATCGTAAGAAAGAACGGTGTTGATAACTTGGACTTCGTTACGGAAACCTTCCGCAAACATCGGACGGATTGGACGGTCAATCAAACGCGCTGTCAAGGTCGCATCTGTTGAAGGACGTCCTTCACGTTTCATAAAGCCACCAGGAAACTTCCCAGCCGCATACATTTTTTCTTCATAGTTGACTTGAAGTGGGAAGAAATCCCCAGTTGCCATCTTCTTAGACATAACGGCAGCAGTCAGGACAGTTGACTCACCGTAACGCACAACAACCGAGCCATTTGCTTGCTTAGCAACCTGACCAGTCTCTACGATTAACTCACGACCCGCAAAAGTCGTTTGAAACACTTGTTTTGTCATTTTAATCCCCTTTGGATTGATGAAATTATACGCCTTGCCTACAAAGATCAAGATACTAAGCCGTTAAGCAACTCAAAGGAGAATAGGAAATCGAACGACGGAGCGACTGCTCCTAGGTAGATTTATCTTTTTCCACAGAGTTGTAGGCGTGTTCAATTAATCAAGATATTTTGGACGGTTCGGCTTGCCGAACATTTCTGTAGAAAAATAGGAAGGTAACGCCGCACTCGATGAGTGCTAAGAAGCTTATCTTTTTTCCTAAGAAATGAGACCAAAATTCAATTAAGTCGTTTTCTTGATATTTCACTGGAATAGTGCGGACGGGAGGTAAAATTATCCAGTGGATGATTTTAGAAATCCAGTGGAATTTCATCCCTAATTTTTGAACCAAATATCTCAAAAATCCCGTCTTAGATAATAACATTGTTATCATCTAAGATACCACTATAGCGTGAAATATCTTTTTATAGACACCTATTATCAGGTTTTAATAAAAACTTCTATAGCTTAAATACCCTCATCTTTGTATCAAGTACGTACAGAGTCTATTTTATCATATTTTTCTTAAAAAGTGCGGGCTTTTCTATTAAAAAAGAACCATTCCCCCATGAAAAGAGGAATGGTTTGTTGTTTATTTTATTTAGCAAATTCTTTGGCTTTCGCAACTGTCATTTTTCATTTAAAAGCATGTAAATGACAAGCTACCGTCTCAGTGGTTAAAGAATCGATTATCCTAAAGACTGATGATTAAACAAGGCATGGGTTGCTTGGTGGATGTATTTGGCTGTTTCAGCATTGTTCATGGTGTAGAGATGCACACCTGCGACATCCTGGGTCACCAAGTCCACTATCTGATCCACTGCATAGGCAAGTCCTGCTGCTCTGAGCGACTCAGGGTCATGCTCATACTTGTCTAAGATGGCCTTGAATTTGCGCGGAAGATGAATATTCTCACACGTTTTCAAGAGACGAAGCGCTTGATTTCGGTTAAGAATGGGCATGATACCCGCATGAATGGGAACATCAATCCCTGCCAAGGTACACTTGTCTTGGAAATCATAGAAACGCTCATTGTCAAAGAAAAGTTGGGTTACGAGACTTGAACAGCCTGCATCCACTTTCTTCTTGAGATTTTGGATATCCGAGATCTGGTTTGGCGAATCGGGGTGTCCCTCTGGGTAGCAAGCTCCGACAATATCAAAGTGAGGGGCTTGTTCCTTGATGAACTCGATTAAGTCCGTTGCGTAGCGGAAATCCTTTTGTGGCACCACATCAGGGATGATATCCCCACGCAAGGCCAAGATTTTCTGTACCCCAACCTTGTCCAATTCCGCAATAGTTTCAGCAACCTTTTCCTTGGTCAGATAGATAGCTGGCAAGTGGGCAATGGTTGGAATCGCCAAATCATTCTGGATAAAGTCAGCCAAACGAACCGTCGTTTCCTTGATATTAAATTTATTATTACTAGCCGTCACACTGATAAAGTGTGGCGCTAGCTCCTGCATATTTTGAAGAGCAGAAATAATCTTATCATTACCCACAGCTGGGTTTGGAGGGAACACTTCAAATGAGAGTGACGGTGTTTGGCGTGACATAGTCATTATCCTTTTCTTTGATTTCGATAGTGCTTAGCTAGATAGGGCTAAGCAGTTCCTTGATCAAACTGTGTCAAGCGAGAAATCTAATCTTACAATTTCTCACGCGCAGCTTTGGCTGCTTCGACAAGGCGGATCAAGCTTTCTTTTGTTTCTGGGATACCACGTGTTTTCAAACCACAGTCAGGGTTGATCCAAACTTTCTTGCTTGGTACTTTTGCAAGGATAGCTTCGATAGTGTGGTCGATTTCGCCTTCGTTAGGTACACGAGGTGAGTGGATATCGTAAACCCCAGGTCCCACTTCTGTTTGGAAGTTCTTCGCTTTGAGTTCGTCCAAGATTTCAAGGTTTGAACGGCTTGCTTCAAAGGAAATAACGTCCGCATCCATGTTGTCGATAGCTGGGATGATATCTGTAAATTCTGAGTAACACATGTGAGTGTGGATTTGTGTGTCTGGCGCTACTGTAGAGTGTACCAAGCGGAAGGCTGGAATAGCCCAGTCAAGGTAATCTTCGTACCAGTCGCTACGACGAAGTGGCAATTTCTCACGAAGAGCGGCCTCGTCGATTTGGATAATCTTCACACCTGCAGCTTCAAGGTCAAGAACTTCATCCTTGATTGCAAGAGCGATTTGAAGAGTCGAATCCTTGATAGAGATGTCTTCACGTGGGAATGACCAATTGAGGATGGTAACAGGTCCAGTCAACATACCTTTAACAGGTTTGTCAGTACGGCTTTGTGCGTAGCTAGACCATTTGACAGTGATTGGGTTAAGACGAGTGACATCTCCCCAGATGATTGGTGGTTTAACCCCACGCATACCGTATGATTGTACCCAACCATTCTTAGAGAAGAGGTAACCTGACAAGTTTTGACCGAAGTACTCAACCATGTCATTACGCTCGAATTCACCGTGTACAAGCACATCAAATCCAACTTCTTCTTGCCATTTGATCCATTCGTCGATGGTTTCAGCAAGGAAGGCATCGTATTCTTCTTGTGACAATTCACCCTTACGGAAGGCCAAACGTTTGGCACGGACTTCCTTAGTTTGAGGGAATGAACCGATGGTTGTTGTTGGAAGAGCTGGAAGTTTGAAAGTTTCTTCTTGGATCGCTTCACGTTCTGCAAAGGCTGGCAAACGAGTGTAGTCAGCGTCTGTCAAGCCAGCAATACGAGCACGGAGTTCAGCATTTTCGCCCACACGCTCAGTCGCAAAGAGTTCTTTGTTGGCCGCAAGTGCTTCTTCACCTTGACCATTGCGGATAGCATCCAAGTCACGAAGTTCTTCCAATTTTTCAACCGCAAAAGCAAAGTGATTCAAGATAGCTGGTTCAAATTCTTCATTAGCAGTTGTAAATGGCACATGAAGAAGTGAGCATGAGCTTGTCAAGACAATGTTTTCAGCTGGGATTTGCTCAAGAACAGCCAAGCTCTTTTCGTAGTTGTTGCGCCAGATGTTTTTACCATTGACAATCCCTGCATAGAGAGTCTTGTCAGCTGGGAAACCACCTTTAACCAATTCAAGAGTTTTCTTACCTTCAACGAAGTCAAGACCGATGGCATCTACTGGTAATTTGACAAGGTCAGCATAAACGTCACGAACATCTCCGAAGTAAGTTTGAAGCAAGACTTCAAGACCTTTCTTGTCAGCCAAAAGTTTGTTGTAGATGTTCAAGAAGAGAGCTTTTTCTTCAGCTGTCAAATCTTTGACAAGAGCCGCTTCGTCCAACTGGATGCGAGTCGCACCAAGTTCAGCCAATTTTGCAAAAACTTCTTGGTAGGCAGCTACTAAGCTATCTACGAAGTCTTCTGCTTTTACGCCTTCTTCAAAGTCTGACAATTGGAGGAAAGTGAATGGACCTACAAGAACAGGACGAGTATTGAGACCAAGTTCTTTGGCTTCTTGGAACTCATCAAAAATCTTGTGACCAGCCAATTTGACTTGAGTGTCTTTTTCAAATTTAGGAACGATGTAGTGATAGTTAGTGTTGAACCATTTCTTCATTGGAAGGGCGCGAACGTCCCCTTTTTCCCCTTGGTAACCACGCGCCAAAGCAAAGTAGCGCTCAAGGTCAGACAAGTCCAAGTTTTGAACGGATGCAGGCACCACGTTGAAGAGGAAGGCTGCATCTAGGAAGTTGTCATAGTGAGAAAAGTCATTTGATGGGATTTCAGTGATGCCTTTTTCTTTGACAATGTTCCAGTGTTTCGCACGCAATTCTTTTGCTGCAGCCAAGAGTTCTTCTTCTGAGATTTCTTTTCTAAAGTATTTTTCAGTTGTAAATTTTAATTCGCGGAATTCGCCCAAACGTGGGAAACCGATGATCGTAGTTGACATGATGTGTCCTCCAAAATTTGTTGTTGAAACTATCTTAACAGAAAAGAAAGTGTCTGTATAATTGTAAATAATTAGGCTTTGATATAGTTTGAAACTATATCTCTCTTTTAGACAAAAGAAAAGGACTTGAGACCAGTGCCTCAAATCCTTTGTATAGCTTGTTTTATGTTGTGATTTAGATGAAATGCTCAAACAAGCTATTGATGATTCTTATAAGTGACTATGGCTTGTTATTAGAAAAGACTATAGGTTGATTTTCCTTTGGTATTTTTGATATTTCCCTTGAAAAGTGCGGACGGGAGGTAAAATTGTTCTGTGGATAATTTTAGCCAACCAAGTAATCTCATCTCTATCAACTTTTTTCCTGTTCAAGTGGGACGACTGCTAGTGTCTTTCCTAAACTGGCTAAGACTTTCAAGACCGTATCCAACTGAGGACTAGTCTTTCCTGTTTCCATCCTAGCTATGACAGGCTGGCTTACCCCACTGAGTTCCTCTAGCTTTTTCTGACTAATACCTTGCTCATGTCTAGCCTCAATCAACTCACTCATAATAGCCACTCGCATATCACTTTCAAGAATTTCCTCCTTGGTAAGGAGTTCAGATCGGACATCCTTCCAATTACTCCCAATAGCCCTATTCTTCATCACTTAACCCTCTTTCTTTTATGTCATTCAGTTCACGCTTGGCTTTTTCAATTTCTCTTCTAGGAGTTTTCTGAGTCTTTTTGGCAAAATGATGTAAGAGAACGAAACTCCCACCAAGCCAAGCCACAAATAATATCCTATCCCTAAGAGGTCTAAGCTCCCAAATCTCATCTTCCAAATGTTTGATATAGGGTTCACCTGCTCTAGTCCCATGCTGACTAAGCAACTCGATATAGTCGTTTAGTTTATTGAGTTTGATGCGACTATCCTTACTTTTCTGACTAGCCAATTCTCTCATATAATCTAAGACTGGCTCGTTTCCATTTTTGTCCTTATAGAAGTAAATCGTATGAACCAAGTAGCCTCTTTCTAATTAAATTATAACTCAAAAGTTATTGAAAGTAAATCTTAACACTCATAAAAAGAAGACCTTAGAAAAAATCTAAAGGTCTCATTTTTATTATTCGAAAAAATTACGAGAAGAGTTATAAATTGGAGATAAGTCTGACTCTTACTCCAGCTCAATCCCCTTCTCACGAAGATTAGCTAAGCACTCCTCATAGTATCCTGCGTCATGCTCACTATAGACGGGATTACCTAGGTTCTCCTCAGGCAAGTCTTGATAAGGAGGGCAGGTCTTACCTCGGTAGTCCTTGTCCAGCCACTCTGGACTGACATTATAGCCACGGTCGGCCATCTCCTCCATGATCAAGCGATGATAGGCATAGAGACGATAGGGCGAGTGGGTAAAGACATAGTCCACCGTCGCATGCTTTCTGCCCCAGCCATTGCCACGAAGGGCACAGCACTCTCGGTGTTGCCCCAAAAGCTGTGGACGGGGAAGTTGTGAAATCAAAGCCTCATGCCAAAGTCTCATAGGTGTCTCCTTTCAGTAAGGTCGAATGTTGCAAGTAGGTATTCGGATAGCGATCAAGCAACTCTCGAGTTTTAGTAATCAAGTCTTCCTTGGAAACTTGACCAAAGCGGTAGCGATCCAGCAAGAGCATATAGTCCTTACGCTCGGCATCTGTCGCTTTCTTTTTGAAATAGCCCCAAATATGCTGAAAGGCATTACAAACCTGACCTCTATGCTCTGGGATTTGACAGGCACGGTCGATCAGTTCTTGAACATGACTTACCTCCACCTGTTCATTCTTGAGATATTGACGAATCTCATTGTAAATATTGCTGGAATGGCTCAAAACGAGATATTTGTTTCTAGCCCAGAGTTGTTGGCACTGGGATTTTTGGTTAGTTTGTTCCATGTTTCTCCTTGCTATCTATCCGTTTCCAGGAAATATGGAAACAAAGTAACAGTCCTATAAAGTAGACTCTTGAAGTATGCTTTATTGCTTATTAATACTATTTTCTAGTATTTCAATCTCGTTTAAAATGGTATTCAAATGATTTTGATAGTTTTTAATCATACTACTATCTATGTAATTCTTAATTTTCTTCTGTTTTAGTCTCAACTCCCAATACTTACAAGCTAATTTCATGTAATTACAGTAGTCTTCTCTATTTATTATTAGAGACTTACCTGATTCTATCAATTCGCTAACAAATGTTTCATCAATACCATAGATATCTTCAAAGAACTCTCCAGCAGTTTTATAGCTATCCAAAAATTTTTCTAAAAACAATCTATTCCCAATTCCCATTGTTAAAGAACCAGCATTAATGATGGGAGTTTTAAAGCCTTCATAATATTGATTAATAAAGTAAGCAAAAGTATCAAATCTATCGTTCCCTAAAGATTTTTTTATGATATTTAAACCACCAGTTTTAGGCATGATACTGATGTTCATAGGCGAATAACGCATAACGCCAAGAGAATCCTTTAACCCTTCCGAAATATTGGTCTCCTTTAAAATTGACTCATAAAGTTTAGTACCTTTATTAAAGACTGTAGAATCTATATTAAAAGACACATCTCCGTTAACTTCGATTGATTCCACTTTATTTGAGAAAAGAAATTTTTTTCCCTCTTTATATAAACTTTCCCCATAATATTTCAAATAAAAATCCCAAGCCGATTTATCTGAATCACTACTAATTTCATGACGTGAGGTCAATGTTATTCCTACACTTGTTTGATTTTTTTCATTTTCATTTGACTTCATAAGCACACTTCCTTTGCTATATCCTTATTTCCTCATCACCCTTTAAATTTTTTCAAAAACTCTTTGAGTTCTGCATCGGCTTCTGGTGTGGTTCCGTGGAGTTTGCTCAGCATTTCAAGTAGAGAAGCTGTTTGACTTTCGATAGCTTTATTTGTGTCGTTAATTTTGCTGACGATGTCTGTCAGCGGCTCAACTTCTTCTTCCTCAAAGGTGTCTACATAGCGAGGGATATTGAGGTTGTAGTCATTTTCGACGATTTCTTCATAGCTTGCCAGATGGGCAAACTTGTCAATCTCCTCACGAGATTTGTAGGCTTCCAGAATCTTCTCTATATGAGCATCCGTCATGATATTTTGGTTTTTGCCCTTATCAAACTCCTTAGAAGCATCGATAAAGTAAACATCACGATTGGTGCGGTTCTTTTTGAGAATGATGACCGTGGTCGGAATACTGGTATTAAAGAAGATATTGGCAGGAAGACCGATAACTGTGTCAATAGCCCCTTCTTCTAACAAGGCCTTACGAATGGTCCCTTCCGCATTTCCACGGAAAAGAACACCGTGAGGAAGGACGATAGCCATAACTCCATTATCTTGCTTGAGATGGTAGTAACCATGTAAAAGGAAGGCAAAGTCAGCCTTGGACTGGGGTGCCAGTTTCCCAAAAGGAGAGAAACGAGGATCATTCAAGAAGCCAGAACTTGCTGACCACTTGGCAGAGTATGGAGGGTTCATGAGAACCCCATCAAAGTTGGTCGGTTCCTGTGTCGGCCAGTCTTCATCCAAGGTATCGGCATTGTGGAGAAATTGATTCTCAACTGGAACCCCGTGTAGAATCATATTCATCCGAGCCAAGTTATAAGTGGAGGTATTGAGCTCCTGACCAAAATAGACAACCGTTTGCGGTTTATGAGAATATTTCTTGGCATTGAGCAAGAGAGAGCCAGACCCCATAGTCGCATCATAGAGGGTAAAACCTTGCTGATCCTCACGACCCAAAAAGGCAATCTGAGTCATGAGCTTGGCAACTGGCTGAGGTGTATAAAACTCACCAGCCTTCTTACCCGAGTCAGTCGCAAACTGACCGATCAGATACTCATAGGCATCCCCCAGCATATCGCCTGCATGACCAGCCACATCCAGCACAGCCAACTCCTTCATGACTGCTGCTACCGTTTGGTTTTGCTTTTGCGGAGTAGCCCCTAGCTTTTTAGAGTAGAGGTCGATATCTTCAAAGAGATTTTCATAGAGGTCGTCACTCTGCTCGATATCACGAAAACCTTGAGCTAGATCTTCCAGCTGGAAAGTCCCGTCATTGACCCTTGCTACCAGAGCAGTAAAAGTCAAGTCAGGCTTGATACTATAGTTGAGCTCGTCGCTCATAACAGAGAGAAGATCCTCGTGGGTATCCGCATCCTCGTAGTAGGAGCGATAGACCTCAAGGGCAGCCTCTAGACTATCCGTCTCCTCCTCCATGGTCTCCGCCACGAAAAAGAGCATCTTGTCAGACAGGTACTTGTAAAAGACCATACCCAAGAGATAGGACTTGTAGTCATTGGCATCCATCTTAGAGCGGAGAACATCCGCTGAATTCCACAGGGCTTGGTAGAGCGACTGGGAAGTTTGTGTTGTTTCCATAATGTTTCTTTCTAAGTTTTACAATTATTTTTTTAAACAAGCAATCATTTATAACAAATCACTTCATTCTCAATCGTTCGAATCAAATCTAAAGGAATAGAAGAGACTGGAAGTTGATAAACGATATTTTTTCGAGGGTTATAAAATCCAAGATTTTCGATAGACAGGAAGTCAGGGTCAAAGGAATGTAGGCCCATGATATAGTAGACAAGGACTTGTAGTGTATGGTCTTTATTAGGAGCTGTTTTAGTCACCTTAAAATCCCATAATGTATCTTTGGTAAGAAAATCTCCATCCCCCTTATCAATCGTATCTGTATAGCCTCCCAAAAAGTTAAAGCCATCCTTTACCAAAGGACCATAGAGGTCGAAAAAGCAAAGACTTCGCTCTACCATGATGCGAATATTCTCTATCGTTTCTGCATCCACCGAAATTTCCTCAAAAGGCTTATAATACTGTTTCCCCGCACGAAAAACGACATCAAAAGAAACCAAACGACACGCACTTTCTATCGATAAATCGTCCAATCCTGTCACCAAATCGAGAAGTGCTTCTGCTAGGTCTCCCATACCCACCTTCTGAGCTCCCAAGAGAGATATTCTAAAAGCATCACTAGATTCTGCCCCTTTCATAAATCGAGTCAAGTAGTCCACACAAATCCCCACTAAACTAGGAGATACAGACTCTACCGGATGCAGAATTCTGTGGTCTTCGAACTGCTCTACTGAAAATAACTTGATGGGCAGATAACCACCTCGAGGTTGGTTAATTTCTTTGATACGTTGTGTTACAGATACCATGATTTCTCCTATTTCGTATAAAATTATTTATCTTTTATTTCATCTAGCCGATTATCAAATACATTTGAGATCTTATCAAAATACTCATCACCTGCTAATTTTTTAAATTTAAAATCTATAACATATGGTTTTCCATTAATTTTTAAAACACCCTCATTGTCATCACCACTGCGAATATAACCAAATCCTAATAAGAAATCTATAAACTCTTGATTGTTGAGGTTGTTTATTACATTTAATAGATCTTCATCCCACTTAGAAAAATACTCATCCATCTTATTGATGTATATGTAGAATAATATTATCTGCTCTTTTCTTCTAAAAGACGAAAACATCTTGTTAAATGGACTAATATCTGTGACTAAATCTCGAATGTGTTCTTTATCTATGACTTTATGCTTAAAAGAGTAATAAAGAATATCAGAAAAATCTGTTAATTCTGTATTTGCCCTCCAAAATCCTTCAACTTGACTTATAAATGTTGATTTAGTATCTACTATAAGTTGATTAAAAAGTTGATCAAGTTCATAATTTGGATATTTAATATTAATTTTAGCCATATTCATTATAATAAAATCAATCAGCCAATTATTATTTCCTTCTTCTGACAACTTGAATGACGTTTTAAACAAAAGAAATCTGTAATTGAAATCATTATCATAAAAAGAGGTTGTTATGTATGTGGTAAAATCTGAACTAAGCATTCCACTCAGTTCTTCTAATAATAACGATGGAGTTTCTATAATAGCATTCAACTCTTCTAAAGTCCTATTAGAAGGGATTTCACTAATCAAATATGCCTCTGTATTTGAAGAAAATGGAAAAGGATAAATGCTAGGTTCCGCCCTCAAAATTATAAATGACTCTGCTATATCATATTTCCTTTTTATACTATCGGTAATTCTTCCCATCTTTAATAAGACATTATATATATCAGGATAAAAAATATATAGATAGATAACAACCATTTGTTGCTCAACTAAAACATACTCCTTTTTATTCCGTCCAATCAATTCCAAATTAACATAATCATTAAAGTGCTCTCTGTCTCGTAAATTTCTATTTTCCTTCATAACAAGATTAATAAAATTATCAGAAAGCTTTATCTCAAATCTCTTTTCTAGTTGTTCAAAATAATCTCCCCATATTTTTGTAGGATGGAGAACAAATGGAAGCTCAATACGTCGATCTATAATTTTTGAAAGATAATTACTCTCATTTCGATGGATTATATCGATATCTCCAACGAAAATAATCGGAAGTTTTCCATTAAGCAAACTGAAAAGTTTATAACTAGCTTCCTGCTGTTCTTCAGTCATTCTATCAAAATTATCAACGACTAAGACTTTCTTCCTACATGAAGGAAAATTAAAAGTCAACAACCGACTATAAATTCCGTCTGATTTTATTTTCAAAAACTGATGGATTGCGACTATTAAAGCAACTACTCCTGCACTCAATATAACCCAAGCAGGTACAAAAACACTTAGACCCAAATCAACTACATTAGTCATTAGGATTGATAATGCAATGCATAGAATTACAATTAATCTAAGACCCCAGTAAACAAATGGATGTAGCTTAGCAAAAACTGTTTCTAAAGTCGAGCGACTGTCATTTAATCTCCAAAAATCAATGGTAACTAGTTTAACTTTTTTTTTATTTTTTAGTTTTAAATTGTCAACTTGTTTTAGAAAAGTAGACTTACCTGATCCCCAAGTTCCATTTAGAAAATACGTCTTATTCTCGTTTAATAAATTTGCAAAATTTTGCGCTGCAATTGAGATATCAATTTTCTCTAGTCTTATAAAATCATTCTCCGTCATAACCTACCTAACAATTCTCATCTTCAATTATGATTCAAATTTTTGTTGAATATTTTCAACTGTGTCTCTAATTAACTCATCAGTATTGCTACCAAGTTGTTCAATAAGATACTGGTAAAACTTTTTAATATCTGGATCATTTAAAATATGCCATACCTGTGTATTTTCTAGTGCAATTTGTAAAAGGTCTTCCAATTCTTCATGTTTCCAACTAGTATATTTTGATAACTTCTCAACTATAGCATGAGTATTTTTGAAGCTACCACTACTTTCTAATGAGTTGATTAAATCTAATTTCTCTTGCTCTTCTTTTGGTTTAGCTTGTTCAATAGCTTCTTTTTGATTATTGTACTTTTTCTCATACAGTTTTTCATTGTATACAGTTTTATCAATAATCAATTTCACGAGTTCGTCAAGTTCACTACCCTCTGAGTAGTCTGCAGGAGCAAAGTAAGAAATACGATTATCTCTCATCATTTTATAGACTTTATTCTTTGCCTTCAGTTCATCTTTTTCATCTGGATTAAAAACTCCGACAGAATAACCACCTTGAGAATTCACCAATTTCATACAAGGAATATCTGTGTCACTATCACCCAGATAAATCATATTTCGAAATGGAACTCTGATTTCGTCAGGTGCGAAAGAATCATTAACCGCTTCATCATTAACATCAAGAACACCCTTTGAGATACGAAAAAGAAACTGTGTCTTATTTGTATAATTCACTACTTGAGCAGGCCAGACAGCAACTCCATCATCATCAAAATAGAACGAAGTTGCGTACAGTTCTTTAAACTCTTTTGCAATTGTAGTTCCCTCTATCATCTCTTTTAAACCTGAAGATATAATATAATGCTCGACAATGATCCCTTTATCATCCCCGTAGTCTCTTATGCGTTTAAACCAATCCTCTACTCCAGGAAAAAGTGCAACCTGAGATCCATACTCAGCTAACTTCTCTTTTGTAAAAACAATCTGACCACGTGCTTTTTTCTTCATTGTATACATATAAGCAAGGTTCTTATCCATATTATTTGCCGTGGCACGACCATTTGACTCCTTCCAGAAATCACCAATCATATCGCTACCTTCTGGTTGTACTGTTTGGATATATCCTTGAGCCTGCATATCATCTGGAGAAAGTGTCTTATCAAAATCATAGCATAGCGCAATAACAGGTCTATCTGTTTTCTTTTCACGGTTAAAAGTTGTGTCTGGCATATTTAGCCCCTTTCAATTAAATAAACATATCCTGCAAGAGTTTCTTTTTGAGTGTTTCTAGCTGAGTGATTTTCTCTTGGTGAGAATTGATGAGATTATCGAGATTTGAGAAGTAAGCACCGATAGCTTGTTGTTCTTCCAATTCTGGAACTATCATTTGAATCTTAATAAAATTTTTTACATTTAAAACTCTGTTTCGTCCTGCTCCACCCGGTGATAGCAAATCCAACTTTTGTCTAAACTCTTCTCTCTTAATATAAATACTAATAAAATTCTTATCAGATTTATCAATTACAAATGTCGGAAACCTATGAGAAACCAATAAACCATCATCTTCTTTACTAGCTACAGCAATCGCATGTTCCCAAGCAAATGTAATATTTACAACCAAATCACTCTCTTTAACTTCAAATAAATTATCCATTGCAATTTTCTTAGGATCATCAACAAATTGTTTAAAGGTACCTTTAGCATGTGAGCGAATCGATAATCTATAGTAAGGATCGGAGGGTTTTTTTACTTTTCTGGACACTGGCGATACTAAGTCTATTAACTTTTTTTTCTCCCATTTTCTTTCAAATCCATCTAAACGTATCTCAGGGAATGTCTGTCCAGCTTTTGGGAACATCTTGGAAAGCATTGTCGCCTTAAGGGATTGGTAGTTTGTGAGATTGTCCTTGTAGCTGGCCAAAAGGTCATCGAGAGTGCGAAAGAGGGAGCCGATGGCGGCTTGTTCATCAATTTCAGGATGATACACTTTGTAGTTCCCAAGTTGAGGAGCTGTTAGTTGAGGAACACCCGTAGACTCATTTAAAATTCTCATTGAATTAATCTGATTTTCAAGATAATCAACATCAATATTTTCCGATTGAAGAGTCAGAAGTCTAACAACCGGAGTAAAATTTTCATGTCGAGCTACTGCATATCCAACATCTCCGCGACCTGTAACAGTCACTGCCGGAGCTTTCACTTTATAATCGTCATAAAATCCAACGATTCCTTTGTTTGTCAAAGCATTTGCAATAACGGGATATTGCCCACTTTCTTTCAATTTTACTTTATCTACATCTCCACCAGCAGATATTTTGACTATATCTGCAATTTTTTTTTCTACCCAAAAAGCTTTAAAATTGTTAAACCTAATTCGGGGAATATTATTTTTTATCATCTTTTTATCTAAATTCATATCATATCCATGTATTACTAAGTTTTATATCTTTAGTCAGAAATGTATTACCTATCCATATTTAAATTGTTTTACTTCTAATGCTTTATAACTAGAACACGAATATCGTCATCCAACAGTTCTATATCACGACGAAACTCTATTTCATCTCTAATTTCTCCTAGATCATAAATAATATACATTTGCTTAGAATATTGCTTACTATAGGCGGACACATCTGCATTTATTTCTTCGATAATCTTAGATTTTCTACCTTTTCTAATTAATTTTACTTCTATAGCTAATCTTAAATTCGGTATTATAAAGTCAGGAATATATTCGCGACCAGAAAAATTAAATTTCCCTGCTTCTCTATCATAATCTATACCTTTTGACCATCCTCTTCCAATAAAAAGAGACTCCAAGGCATTTTGAATATCTAGTTCTTTTTCGGGAAAACTGAAAAGTGCTGATCGTAATTTTGTTCTTATAAAATTCTCAAGATTATTAAACTCATCCTCAACAAATTCTAGGGAGCTACTTAAATTAGAAAGTAAAAATTCTAAATTAGTTAATACACTTTCCATTAATGTTTTCTGTTGTGGCCAAGTCATATTATCTGGACTTAAATTTTTCAATTTATAAAATACTAAATCTTCAGTATTATCTAGTATGTCATATGATCTTTTTAATAATCTATTATAACTTTTTGCATATTCTACACAAGAATTGTATCTTCCTACTACATCCGAAGTATCACTCAAAGTTGTATTAATAATTTTAGACAGTGTCTTACTCTGATTGAGTAGTAGTTTTATTTTTTTTGTTTTTTCAAATTCCATTTACTTCTATATCCTACATTAAAATCATTTCTCGTCATCAAATTTCCAATAGTGTTTAAAATGCTCTTCATAGTGATTATCTTTAAAAATTTGATAAAAAAGAGCTCTCATCTCATCAATAGTTTCTGTATATTGAACTGCAGTTGTATCATCTATTCCATGAGAATTGACATTAAATAATTTCAAATACTGCTCATTGTCTTTATAAAAAATTTCTTGATTCAATGCATTAAACTTCAAAAATGTTTCTATTATCCTTCTTATCGTATTTAACATTGAGAGTTTATGACCACACTCATACAAATCCTTCAGTTCTACCCACATGGCTTCATAATTAGTTTTAAAATCGTCTTTTTCACTTAAAATTTTAATAAACTCGTGATGATCAATGCGATAAAAATTATTTTTATCATATTTGGTTCTATCATTCTTGTCTTTGAAATTACCATGAGGTTGAACATTTAAATAAAAATGGATATTATGAGTCAAAATTACCATGATGTCTCTATCTTCATTAAATTTATCTCTATCTTTACCTTGGTAAAGTCTTTGTAGTTCCCAAATAATTAGATATTGCATTTTATCATCATTCGAACTCATTGGATCATCAAAAACTATTATTTTTTTCTTCCTGCTCCCTTCTTTAACTTCCTCCAAACGCTCAATAAAATATAAAAATGCAATGACATTTTTCTCACCCGTTGACAATTGTTTTACACTTCTATATCGTTCCCCTTCTTTTATTCTGTAATATCCTAGGTTATCATCATCTACATGATCTAACTCCCAAGAAACTTTTAAACGAAGTTTTTTATTTATTCTCTCAATAGCTTCTTTTTCTGCCTTTGGTTTTAATTTATCAACCTGGCTCCGATAATCAGCTAAATTTTGTTCCAATTCTTTCTTTTTATCTTCTTTTTGACTATATACTAATTCTTTTTCCTCTTTTTCACTCTTAAGAACAGTTAGTCTTTCTATTTGAACATCATATTGGAAGTTCTCAAGTAACAATTTTATTTCATGATATCGAATTGCATCCCTAGCCTCTTTTTGTTTATTTTTAATATCTAAAACATTTTTATTATGTATTTCAATAAGTCTATTTATTTCAGCATAATTCACATTATTTGGTACAAATAACTCTAACTTTTCACTTTCCACAAAGAGATTGCTCTCTTTCTGTTCTAATGTTTTAAGTAATATTTCTAAATAGGATTTCTGCTCTGCTAGAGACTCATTCACTTTCTCACTTTCTTTTTCAACCTCGTCTTTAAGATCTGGAAAAAAATCATCAGTACTTATCTTGTCATTTACAGCAATCTCATTAAGCAAGTTAGTAATTTTTTCTTTACCAACTTTAATCCGATTTTGTAGTTCCTTCACCTCATCTGCTGAAAAATATCTCTCCAACTCCATCAATACTTCATCAGAAAGTTCATTCCCACAAAACGAACATATGTTTTCTTCTTTATGGATTTCTAAGCCTTCTTTAGCGAAGTTGATTTTTCTTTGGTTGTCTAATCTATCAATAAGGACTCGTTCAACGACTTTACTTGAAATAATTTCATTGACAGCTTTTATATAATTTTCAAAATTAATTTTCTTCTCGCTAATGCGAGCAATTTCTTTCGGAACGCTCTGCAATATCTTCCTATAAAGATTTATATCAGTTTCTTCTAAACGACAGGCACTTTTTATTTCTGATTCAAAAATTTTTTTATTATATGACCTTGGGTTATCTACAATAACAGGATCCGTATTTAATGAAATAGTTCTGGCAGAATCCTTATAAAAATTTTGTATTTTCCTATCTTGTTCATTAAACACTCTACTTTTCTCTAAGCACTCATCATACAAAGTTGGTTCTTCATTCTCACCATTTTTTTCAACAAGTAGTTTTTTAACTAAAGACAAGTCCTGTTCTGTTTTTGTAATTTTTTCTTTTAACTCTTTTATTTCTTCCTCTTTTTCACTTGCATTAACAGCTAATGAAAAAGCATCTAGATTCTCATTTTCTCCTATCAAAGAATCAAAACCATTAAAAACATGTACTTCAAATTCCGATTGTTTTTGATTATAAATTCCTTTACTTAATGTTGATTTACCTGACCCGTTTCTTGCATAAATAAAATTCTTTGAAGATAACTCTAATTGCTTACCTTTAAAAAGCGGAGTTAGAGAATCTTCAAATTTAATCTGTTCCAAATTGATAATAGTACTTGCCATAATACAACCTCTATGTATATTGTTAAAAATTAATTTCCATCAACCACCAATATGTTTCTTCGCTATTTAGCAATTAACTTAGATAAATCATAATCTGTCTTCTCACCATTTCGACACAAAAAAACATTAAAATATTGAATTTTCATTTTTTAACCTCCATTATCTCATAATAAAATTATACCACGAATCCACCCAAAAACGCCTTTAGATAATAATATATCTAAAGACGTTTATTTTTTATCCTGCCACTTGTGTAGCTTCTTCTACTTTTACTTTTTTATCCTTCTTACTTGAACCAGTCAATCGACGTTTACTATCTCGGATTGTATTGAGTTCCTTAAGGAGTTTGGTCAGGTGTTCTTTTTCAGGATAGGCTTCTGCACTGGCTGCGGTGTAGCGCATAAAGAGGTCGTAGATGCTGGTTAGTTCGGTACGAACTTGTCTGGTCTTGCCGACTTCCTTGGCAGACTTATGCGCACGCGCCTGACTTTCCACCTTATCATACTCCTCCTGCGCACTAGTCACCGCCTGTAGCATAGGTGTCAGGCCTAGACTGGTCACTGCTGTCTGGTAGGGTTCTTCGCTTAGAGTTTTAAGCAGGCTCTTGATTTCTGCCGTTTCTACATCGTTACTGTGCTTGGTGATGTCCTTGTACTTGGCAAAGACTGGTTTCAAAGTCTCATGGGCTTCTTTGAGTTTGGTTTCCTTGATCTTAGCAAAGCCTCGATGAAGAGTAAAGAGACCGACTAGGGCACTGTCACGATTTCGATCGACTTCGGTCAGATTCGTCGCCTCTTTCTTTTCTACGATAGCGAGTTGGCTTTGGAAGTCTGCTAGCTTGCTCTTGAAGGAATCGAGATGCTTGCCATACATAGGCTCGTCCTTATGTGCCTTGGCAAAAACTTCTAGTAGTTGACCCGTATCTACCATGAGACTTTCAAACTCACGGTTGGTAAAGTTGGTATAGCTTAGCGGATGGATAGTGAATGTTTTTGTCATGATGATAACCTTTCTATTTAACGAATCATTTGTTTTTTTCTTTATCAAATAAAGACTGGATTAGTTCTGGAAGATAGACCTGTTTTTGATCTGTTTTTACAATACTTCTTTGTCTAACAGGTTGAATCAAAGGTCTCTCCTTTCCTACATAGACTTGAAGCAATACAAAGACCAAAAATAGGAGCCCCCATAGAGGAAGTACCGATAGGATACTCTCCTCATTTTCTTTATCTTCCTTCATCAGATTTCTCCTTTAAGTTGATAAGACAATTCTAACAAATAGCACTGAACTTATGACACTCATCCGCTCAACTGTCTACTTTATCATCCCAACAGCACTTTTTCAGTCTATTTCTTGCTTTTACTGGATAAATCAGCCATTTCAGAAACAAAAAATCCCTATCTGACTGGAAATACACTCCGTCTGTCAGATAGAGACTCTTACTATTTTCAACTTTTAACTTTTCTAGCTTTAGAATACATCTAAACTTTAGGAAAGACGACTATTCGAAAGTTCGAAGACCTCAAAACTTTCTCAGCTAGACTATTCGAAGCTTAGAATACTCATAAATTTATGTATTTCTTATCATTCTCAGCTTAGAATACATATAAACTTTAGGAAGTGTATGTCTTCGAAACTTCGAAGGACTATCTCCCCACTCTGAGTGGCTCAATGACTTCTTCGACAAGTTGCTTACAAGCTTCCTTGATTTGTTTTTTATAGAGGAGGGGATTAAGTGCATCCGCCACTTCTATCTTATAGTCCTGATAGCGCTGGCTCTTGGTCAGCTGGCTCTCTCCTAGTTGTTTCTTGGCTCCCTTGCGGTAGTGCTCGACATAGTAACGGAGTTCATCCTCTCCGATATACCAACGTTTGCTAAAGACTTGGATATGTTGCTGGATAACCGCCTCTATCATCTGGTCCAAGATATTGGCAATGGACTGACCACGATAGCTTTCTGGCTTGTCCTGTACTTCCTTCCATAGTTCAGTAATAATCTGGGCAAGATTTGGATTGGTCTTCTCAAGGCTCTCAATATAGCTATCCACTGCCTCTCTATCTTGAGCGCTTAGGTTCTTTTCTTGACTCTGACCTTGCTCAATCAGGCTTTGGATTAAGGTTAGGATATAGGCATAGTTGATCTCATCCACTTGGATAGACTCTAGTTCATAGTGAATATCAAGGGGTTCCCCATCCTCACCACCATCATCTCTTCGGCTTTTTAATTCAGCTAGGATGTTTTGATAGAAGCCAAGATAGGTTTCCAATTCTTCTGCGCTAAGTCCTGTCTGCGCGTAGATTTCTTCCTCATCATACTCTTTATAAACTCGGATAGAAGCTAGGTATTTATCAAAGACCTGATAGGCCTTGGCGAGCTTTCTCAACTCAGGTGTAGAAATCTGCTCGATTTGGAGTCCTTCCTCAGGATCATCGGTGATGAGATTTTGGAAATCACTGCAACTCCGTAAAAAGTTCCTCTTTTCCTCTTCCCAGCTAGGGGCTAGGACCTCGTTTTCTCCACCATTTGAGTAGAGCTTGAGGGCATTATCCACTGCTTCCTTAAAGGCTAGAGGCTTTTGGAAAGTGATGATATGACCATAGGATTTACTAGAATCAAAGATACGGTTGGTACGACTAAAGGCCTGAATCAAATCCTGCGGTTGCATGGGTTTGCGGTCGATAAAGAGGGTCGATAGACAAGGCGCATCAAATCCCGTTAAGAGACGATTGACCACGATAACCAAGTCCAACTGCTCCTTGCGATAGAGGTATTTATCCTGTTTTCGAGCAAGGCGGTTATTGACATCCGTATTAAAGCCACGGAGATCTGCCATGGTAAAGTGGGTATCAAACTCTTGGTTGTAATCTAGCAAGACCTGCTTCATATGGTCTTGGTTGGCTCTTGACTCTTCTTCATTTTCTGTGACCGAGTAGGTGATGGTTGCCTTTGGAAAGTCAGGCAGGACCTGCTTGACCCTCTCCGACACCTTGACACGTGTCTGACCAGCCTTGACTCGTTTGAGTAGGTCATAGTAGGCTTGGGCTTGAGGGATGGATTTAACGGTTAGGATGGCATTGTAGGTCTTACCTACTCCCTTTTGGAAGCCTAGCTGTTGGCGGGATTTATTGATAATGGCATCCAAGACTTCCAGCATATGCTCCTCATCTTCGTAGACACTATCTGGGACTTGATCTTCAGACTGATCTGTGATGAGAGTATTACGGTAATCGACCTTAAACCCTAGAACTGCGCCATCATGGATTGCTTCCTTGACGGTATACTCATGTAGACGGTCTCCATACTGTTGCTGGGTGGTTTGGGCTAGGTCGCCGACTTGCTGACGTTTATTTTCCTTAAAGATAGGCGTCCCTGTAAATCCATACCAAAGGGACTGTGGGAAAAAGGCTTTAATGTCTTTTTGTGTCTGTGGAGTCACGGCACGGTGGCATTCATCCACGACAAAGGCCACTCGGAGTCCCTTGATTTTGTCCGCATCACGCTGGTAAAGTCCTTGGTCAAACTTGCGCATCATGGTGGTGATTTTCTGGATGGTGGTCACCACGACACGCTTATCATTACTTTCTAGTCGCTTGACTAGGTCATGGGTATTATCCGTCTCGTCGATATCAATGACATCATTGGTCGCATAAGAGAGGAAGGATGATGTGGTCTGTTGGTCCAAGTCCCTGCGGTCAACGACAAAAATCGTCTTTTGGATAGATGGAATCTGGAGGAGATTCCGAGCTACCTTATAAGAAGTCAAGGTCTTTCCTGAACCTGTTGTATGCCAAACATAGCCTGATGCTTGCTGGCGAGAGGCTTCTTGCACTGCTTCGATGGCGTGGATCTGATAGGGACGCAAGAGGATGAGAGCTTTCTTGCTGTCATCAATGACCGAATACTGCATGACCATTTGATGGGCACGAGGGATAGAAAGGACTTCGTGGGCAAAACTCGTCAAGCTCGTTATAGGTTGGTTATCCTTATCCACCCATTTGGTTAGAAATTGCTTATTGAGTTTATTTTCCCTAGCTGCAGCGATATAGCGAGTGTCTACCTTATTGGTCACAACAAACATCTGTAAACTAGAGTAGATGCCACGGAACTTGCCTTCGCGGTCATATTTTTTAATCTGATGAAAGGCATCTAAAAAGGGAACTCTAGGACTTTTAAGTTCAATTTGAATCATGGGCAAGCCATTGATGAGGAGGGTCACATCTAGCCTACGGTCTTGATCTAGGGGATTGGCCCTGTCTCTCTCGACTTGATTGACAACTTCATAGCTAGACTTACCAGCTGCGATATTGTCTCGCCAGATGACGGATAAGCGGATGGTTCCTAGGCTTGCATCCTCTCTTTGAACCTCGACTTTGGCAATGCCGTTTTCACCGACCAACCACTTGGCAGCATCATAGTAGCTGATAAAGTTGAGTTGGTTTTTTATCTGGCGTTTTTCCTGCTCTGTCAAAGGATAGTCTGCTAGCAGGGCAACGTTGTTTTGGGCTAGTTTAGTAAAGAAATTGTCCCATAATTGGTCTTCTGTTTTTAAATCTTCTCGATAAGTCCATTGACTTTCCCCAGTTACCAGTTGGGTGATTAGTTGTTTTTCTATCTCCAGTTCTGGTTTTACTTGCATCATTCTCTCCTTTATAATGCACAATTTTACTATATTATATCATGTTTCAGATGGATTTTTCCATACGCTCCTACTCCAACCGGCTCTTAACCTTCTTCTTAGTCAAGGTACGGTCGTTTTTATTGGAGAGAGCTTTGATACGAGCTTCGAGAAGAGTTTTCCGTCCGGCCTCTGTTCGTGTGTAGACGAGGTGATAATGTCCGATAGTCGGAGTCAGAAAGTCGAGGAATTTCTGCGCTTCTTCCTTGCGCTTGTCAAAAAGACTAGGCACGGCATAGTAAGGTGACTGATCTTGTCGGACTTTCTCTGCCTTCAAGAGATAGCGCTGATTGTCCACTGGAGCAAAGAATTCTCCCACAGTCTGAGCAAACAACTCCTTGTTCCTCATGCTTCCTCCCTTGAGATAGACAAAAATCATATAATTTCCCTTGTCCTCCTCTACCTGAACGCGGGATTGACCGTCCGTTAGATGCCCCAAATCTAGCAGAGCCTTTCGAATCTGCTCACCCAGAGACTGCAATCGTTTATAGGGACTCTTATAGCAGAGGTAGCGCCAAGATGCAAAGGCAAAAAAGAGGAGACAGGCTGCCGTAAGCCACCAAACTCTAATCAGTCTCAATCTAAACAACAAGAGCAATAAATCCACTGCTAGGAGCAACAAAGACATGCGAACCCATTTTAATGCATCAAACTGGAGCATGATTGGAATCTTCTGTTGTTGAGCAGCGACTTCAGTGACAATCTCAAATCGATCTGCCACTACGAGAGCATCTTGCCATTTTTTGCGCAAGCCTGCTCGATCCTTGGAGAGACTCTTAACTCGCTCATTATACTCGCTGATTTGCTTTTTCCTAAAAGGGGGCTTGGGAAAATCCAAACGATCCAAACCGGTCTCAATACTCTCCTGATTATAGGCCAAGCCAAGAAAATGCTCCATCCGTCGCGACAAGGTCTGCAGATCCTGATTGCTCTCTGGTCTAGGCTCCTCACCAGGAAGAGTGATAAGTGCTTGCGCTTGAACGGCTACCAGATGCCAGATGTTGCTGGTCTTTTCTGGATGTCCCGGCCAGATACGAATGGCACGGCCACGCATCTGGTTACTTAGCATAAAGCTCCCCACAAAGCTTCCGAGTATTAGGGAATTAACACAAGGAGCATCCCAACCCTCTCCGAGGAGAGATTTGGTTCCGACTAGGACTTGAATCTGCCCTCGTTGAAAAAGCTCCGTCACTGCCGCTACGATTCCCTTAGCTGAGCTAGGAAAACCAACCTGCACATAATCTTTTGGATCCAAGTGACCAATAGATGAGAAACTAAGAGGAACCTGAGGCAAGAGTTCCTTCAACTCTGCTACCACATCGGTAGGCAAAATAACGACACTCCCTGACAAGACAGCCAAAGATACAGGTATCTCATGCTCCTGAGCTTTCCGACGAATGCTTTCAAAATAAGGAAGAACTCCCAACTGAGAAATCCCTGCCTGTCCATCTCCCAGATAGGTGACAAAATCCTTGCGAATATAGTCAGCTAGTACTAACTGTCTCAGTTCCTGACCTAGACTCTCATACTCCGTCAAAAAGATATCGGCAATGGCAGACAACTTCCCCAGAGATTGGGTTAAAAGCTGGTCAGAAGCCTTAGACTTAACCAGATAAACCTGACGTTTTTCCACCAACCCACGCGCCTTCAACTCCGATTCTAACTTTTCCCTAAATCCATTTGAATCCTCGTACCAATCTGGAGTTTGATAGAGAACACTCTGCAACAACAGCTCGAGCCAGTAGGAGTTCACCTGAGGCAGACGTTTCGCCCCCAAAAGATTCTCTAAAGAGTCAGGAATGGTCAAGCCTTGAGAATACATATAGATCAAAATAGCCGACAAGTACTTAGGGTCTTCTAGTAGAACATCGGATGAAATGTCTCCTTTGAGTACCTTTGAACCTGACACTAGAGCTTGAAAGTCAGGATTGACCAAAAGCTGATGGATATACTCCCACTTTCTATCTTCAAACTGCCTGAGGTGTTCCGACTCTTCAGCTGTTGGTGAACAGATATAAACAAAATCCTGATGAGGGCAGAGGGTGTCTTCCTTGACTAATTCGGGTACTGTTATTTCTTGGTCGATTTCCCCACACATACGGATATAGCGTTCCCAGAGTTCTGGCTCGCTGTCATATGGTGGTGTGGCTGTCAGGGAGATGACTTGCAGCTGTTCATACTGCTTGCGAAAGGCTTCCAGACTTTTCCACCATTCATTGCGCAGATGGTGGCATTCGTCCAAGCAAAGAGTCGCAACTTTCTGAGCTCTTAGACTTGCAAGCAAATCGAATCCCACAAAATCCTCTGCTTCACCATCTTCTTGTGATTGCAGTTGGTTCATGGCACTATGAAAAGCCTGATAGGTCACAATCGTTAATGCTTTCATCTCCTTTAAGTTTTGGGAAACGAGATCTGAAATCTTCTGTTCGTTCTCTAAAAAGGCTGTTTGAATCCTGTCCACCCATTGTTCACGAATGGTGACAGTCGGAACTAAAACAAGGGCTGGGTTGCCAAAACGAGCGATTAGCTCGATACCAATGGTGGTCTTTCCAGACCCTGGTGCAGCCACTAGGTGAACATGGCCATCTGCTTGATAGTCTTGAAAACGATCCAAGACCTGTTTTTGGTACTTTCTCCATCTTCCTTTAAAATTTAAATCTAACATTTCTTTCACCATTATATCTCTTGACTTACTCCTTTAATTGTACCACACTTATATAAAAAGCAAGATAAGGAATCAAATTAGTCTTTATAAGAAAAATATGGTATAGTAGAACCATACTATCTATAAGGAGTTTCTATGTCACAGCATAAACAAATGAAAGCTGTTTCTCCCCTTCTGCAGCAAGTCATCAATATTTCGTCTATCGTCGGGGGAGTCGGCACCTTGATTTTCTGCATTTGGGCCTATCAGGCAGGAGTCTTACAGTCAAAGGAAACCCTATCGGCCTTTATCCAGCAAGCTGGGGTTTGGGGGCCACCACTCTTTATCTTTTTACAGATCCTACAAACCGTTGTTCCGATCATTCCGGGAGCTTTGACCTCAGTGGCTGGGGTCTTTATTTACGGACATATCATCGGGACTGTTTATAACTATATCGGCATCGTGATTGGCTGTGCCATTATCTTTTACCTCGTGCGCCTCTATGGAGCTGCCTTTGTCCAGTCTGTCGTCAGCAAGCGCACCTATGACAAGTACATCGGTTGGCTAGATAAGGGCAATCGTTTCGAGCGGTTCTTTATCTTTATGATGATCTGGCCTGTCAGTCCGGCTGACTTTCTCTGCATGCTGGCTGCCCTTACCAAGATGACCTTCAAACGCTATATGATTATCATCGTTTTGACCAAGCCCTTTACCCTAGTGGTTTATACTTATGGTTTGACCTATATTATTGATTTCTTCTGGCAGATGTTTTGAGCATAGAAAAATCCGTTTGGGAAACCAAACGGATTTTTAGATCATAGATAGACTATAGCCTGATACTAAATATACTTTGGTATGGAAATCATGCTTATTTTCGATAGTGAAGCGAGGGCTTACCTTGCCTTTCCGCTGTGATAGAAAGACCTGAAATCTAATGATTTCAGGTGTTGGGAAACTTTGAGACATTAGGCTCAAAGTTTAGGTATGGAATTTCGAAGAAAGTCGCTACCGTCCGTAATCACTTAAGGAAAGGCTCAAAAACATTTTCATCAAACAAAACATCCGTTTGGTTTCCCAAGCGGATGTTTTCTTTGTTTTATTTTGCGACACTCTTAGCAAGGACAAAGTTCCCAAGTGTTGCAGAACCATTTCCTGCGACTGCTGGAGTCACGATATAGTCGCGCACGTCTGGTACTGGTAGGTAGCCGTTGAGAAGAGCTGTGAATTTCTCACGTACACGGTCCAGCATGTGTTGCTGTGCCATGACGCCACCACCAAAGACGATCACGTCTGGGCGGAAAGTTACTGTAGCATTGACCGCAGCCTGAGCGATATAGTAGGCTTGAACGTCCCAGACAGAACTGTTGAGTTCGATGTTTTCACCACGAATACCTGTACGAGCTTCCAAACTTGGTCCAGCCGCAAAGCCTTCCAAACAGCCCTTGTGGAAAGGACAAACGCCGTTAAATTCTTTCTCCACATCCATTGGGTGTTTAGCCACATAGTAGTGACCCATTTCAGGGTGACCGACACCACCGATAAACTCACCACGTTGGATAACACCTGCACCAATCCCTGTACCGATCGTGTAGTAAACCAAGTTTTCGATACGACCACCAGCATTGTTACGAGCAACCACTTCACCATAGGCAGAGCTGTTTACATCTGTTGTGAAATACATAGGTACGTTGAGGGCACGACGAAGGGCACCAAGTAGGTCTACATTTGCCCAGTGAGGTTTTGGAGTCGTTGTGATAAAGCCATAGGTTTTTGAGTTTTTATCGATATCAATCGGACCAAAGGAACCGATGGCAAGGCCTGCAAGATTATCGAATTTTGAAAAGAATTCGATGGTTTTATCGATGGTCTCGATAGGAGTTGTTGTAGGAAATTGTGTTTTTTCTACAACATTAAAATTTTCATCTCCGACAGCACAGACAAATTTTGTACCGCCCGCTTCTAAGCTTCCATATAATTTTGTCATGATAAACCTCTTATCTTTGTTTTCTCTATTATAGCACATTTTAAAGGGCTAGATTTCTCAATATTTTAGATTTTCCTCTGTAAATCTTACCATCCAAGTAAAAACGAACAAACATGATATTTGTTCGTTTTGTTTTTAGATTTGATTTTCGAAGAAGACTAGGCTTTCACTTCGATGATAGCGTCACCCTTGACAACAGAGCCACTTGCGACTGGTGTCACAGAAGCGTAGTCTGCTGTGTTGGTTACGATAACCATTGTTGTGTCGTCAAGACCTGCAGCAGCGATTTTGTTTGAGTCAAAGGTTCCGAGAACATCACCAGCTTTGACCTTGTCGCCTTGAGCAACTTTTTGTTCAAAGCCTTCACCGTTCATAGTCACCGTGTCGATACCAACGTGGATCAAGATTTCAGCTCCATTTGCTGTCTTCAAACCATAAGCATGTCCTGTAGCAAAAGCAATCGATACTTCTGCATCAGCTGGTGCGTAAACCACGCCTTGGCTTGGTTTTACAGCGATCCCTTGTCCCATTGCACCACTTGAAAAGACTGGGTCATTAACATTCTCAAGAGCAACTACGTCCCCAACGATTGGAGTTTGGATTGTTTCATTTTGAGGAGCTACTGGAATGTTACCAGTTGTTTCTTCTTGAACCAAACGTTCTGTCGCTACTTCAGAAGCAACTTCTTTTTCATCCTCGTAACCAAACATGTATGTAAGGGCAAAACCAAGAACGAATGATACAGCTACCATAAGAAGGTATTGTAGAAGTTGTCCGTTACCAATGTAAAGCATTGTACCAGGGATGACTGTGATACCATTACCAGTACCAGCAAGTCCAAGGATAGATGCCAATCCACCACCGATTGCACCAGCAATCAATGAAAGGAAGAATGGTTTACGGAAACGCAAGTTAACCCCGAAGATAGCAGGCTCAGTAATACCTAGGAAGGCAGAAAGAGCAGCTGGGAAAGCAAGTGTTTTAAGTTTAGGATTCTTCGTTTTAACACCAACGGCTACTGTCGCAGCACCTTGAGCAGTCATGGCAGCTGTGATGATAGCGTTGAATGGGTTAGCATGGTCAGCAGCAAGCAATTGAACTTCAAGCAAGTTGAAGATGTGATGAACACCTGATACGACGATTAATTGGTGAACTCCACCAATCAAGAAACCACCAAGTCCGAATGGCAAGTTAAGAATAGCTTTTGTTCCAATGAGGATGTAGTTTTCAACAACGTGGAAGACTGGTCCGATAACAAACAATCCAAGGATTGACATTACAAGGAGTGTTACGAACGGTGTTACCAAGAGGTCAAGTACATCTGGAACAACTTTACGAACAGCTTTTTCAAATTTAGCTCCGACAACCCCGATGATGAAGGCTGGAAGAACTGAACCTTGCAAACCTACAACTGGGATAAATCCGAAGAACTGCATTGCAGTTACTTCACCACCAGAAGCAACAGCCCAGGCATTTGGAAGTGAGTCAGATACGAGCATCATACCAAGGACGATACCAACGGCTGGGTTACCACCGAATACACGGAAGGTTGACCATACAACCAAACCTGGCAAGATGATGAAGGCTGTATCTGTGAGGATTTGGCTGTAAATGGTAACATCTTCTGGAAGTGTCATTCCAAGAGCGTTCATGAGACCACGAACACCCATGAAGAGACCAGTCGCTACGATAACTGGGATGATTGGCACGAAGACGTCACCGAAAGTACGGATAGCACGTTGGAACCAGTTTCCTTGTTTAGCAGCTTCTGCTTTCATGTCTTCTTTAGAAGAGGTTGGCAAACCAAGGGCAACCACTTCGTCGTACATCTTGTTTACTGTACCAGTACCAAAGATGATTTGGTATTGGCCTGAGTTAAAGAAAGCTCCTTGAACTTTATCCAAGTTCTCAATCACTTCCTTATTGATTTTCCCTTCATCTTTGACCATGACACGTAGACGAGTCGCACAGTGGGCTACACTGTTGACATTTTCACGTCCGCCAAGGGCTTCGATGACCTTTTTTGCAATATCCTGATTGTTCATTTGCAAAAATCTCCTTATAAAATTTTGTTCTTGTTTGAAAGCGATTTTATCCGCCCTACGACTATTATTTTATCATGTTTCTAAAATATGTCAAGCGTTTTGCAGAAATTTTTATTCCCTTTCTTTTTTCTCTGATTATTTTTGCTCGTTTTTGAGGGAAATTCTCTTTTTCCTCAAAAAAATATCTTTATACTTGAGGAATCAAGGCTTTTATTTACATTTTCTTTCATTTTTTCGTGAAAATTTGCCAGATTTCCTTCACTTGATTTCTGGCAATCGTTTGATATATTTTTCTTTTTTTTAACATAAAAGACTTGCTTTTTTTGCCGAAAACGTTTACTATTAATAATAGAATAGAACTTTTGGAGGAAAGATAAAATGGAATGGACAACCGAGCGCCGTTATAGACGCTATGAAGACTGGTCTAATGATGAAATCAAACAAATCAAGGAAACGATGGCACAATCTCCTTGGCATACTCGTTACCATGTCGAGCCTAAAATGGGACTTCTCAATGATCCAAATGGCTTTTCTTATTTTGATGGCAAATGGATTCTCTTTTACCAGAACTTCCCCTTTGGTGCAGCCCACGGTTTAAAATCTTGGGCGCAGCTAGAAAGTGATGATTTGGTTCACTTTAGAGAAACTGGAGTCAAAGTTTTGCCAGATACTCCATTGGATAGCCACGGTGCCTACTCTGGTTCTGCCATGCAGTTTGGCGATAACTTGTTCCTATTTTATACAGGAAATGTCCGTGATGAAAACTGGATCCGTCACCCTTACCAAATTGGTGCTTTGATGGATAAGGATGGCAAGATTACAAAGATTGACAAGATCTTGATTGACCAGCCATCAGACTCTACTGACCACTTCCGCGACCCGCAAATTTTTAACTTCAAAGGTCAATACTATGCTATCGTCGGTGGACAGGATTTGGATAAAAAAGGCTTCGTCCGTCTCTACAAGGCTGTTGACAACGATTACACAAACTGGCAAGCAGTTGGCGACCTTGACTTCGCTAACGATCGCACTGCCTACATGATGGAATGCCCAAATCTGGTCTTTGTAGGGGAGCAACCTGTCCTTCTCTACTGTCCACAAGGATTGGATAAGATTGTTCTAGACTATGATAATATCTATCCAAATATGTACAAAATCGGGGCTTCCTTTGATCCTGAAAATGCCAAAATGGTAGATGTGTCTCCATTGCAAAATCTAGACTATGGTTTTGAAGCCTATGCGACTCAAGCCTTCAACGCTCCGGATGGACGTACATTGGCAGTAAGCTGGCTTGGGTTACCAGATGTTTCTTACCCATCTGACCGTTTTGACCACCAAGGAACCTTCTCTTTGGTCAAGGAACTCACTATCAAAGACGGCAAACTCTACCAATATCCAGTCGCAGCCGTCAAAGAACTTCGTTCTTCTGAAGAGGTCTTCTCAAATCGTACTCAAACCAAAAATACCTATGAACTCGAGCTTAACTTGGAGGCCAATAGCCAAAGCGAGATTGTCTTGCTCGCTGATAAAGAAGGCAAGGGACTTTCCATCAACTTTGACCTTGTAAACGGTCAAGTGACAGTGGATCGTAGCCAAGCTGGTGAACAGTACGCCCAAGAATTTGGTACAACTCGTTCTTGCCCTATCAATAACCAAGCTACAACAGCCACTATCTTCATCGACAAGTCAGTCTTTGAAATTTTCATCAATAAAGGAGAAAAAGTATTTTCTGGTCGTGTTTTCCCACATGCGGACCAAAACGGTATCCTCATCAAGTTTGGAAACCCAACTGGAACTTACTATGAATTAGATTATGGTCGCAAAACTAACTGATGTCGCAAAACTTGCAGGCGTCAGCCCTACTACCGTCTCACGGGTCATCAATAAAAAGGGTTATCTATCTGAGAAAACCATCCAAAAGGTTAATGAAGCCATGCGAGAGCTAGGCTACAAGCCCAATAATCTGGCTCGAAGTCTTCAAGGAAAATCTGCCAAGTTGATTGGACTCATTTTTCCAAACATCAGTCATGTCTTTTATGCGGAGTTGATTGATAAATTGGAACACCAACTCTTCAAAAATGGCTACAAGACCATCATCTGTAACAGCGAACACGACTCTGAAAAAGAACGGGAATACATTGAAATGCTGGAGGCCAACCAGGTCGATGGTATCATTTCTGGAAGTCACAACTTGGGAATCGAAGACTACAATCGTGTGACAGCACCGATCATTTCCTTTGACCGAAATCTATCACCAGACATCCCTGTCGTCTCCTCTGATAACTACGGAGGCGGGGTCCTCGCCGCCCAAACTTTGGTCAAGACAGGCGCCCAGTCTATCATCATGATTACAGGAAATGACAACTCCAACTCACCAACTGGACTCCGCCACGCTGGATTTGCCTCTGTTCTCCCGAAAGCACCTATTATCAATGTTTCGAGCGACTTTTCTCCCGTCAGAAAAGAAATGGAAATCAAGAATATCTTGACCCATCAGAAACCAGATGCTATCTTTGCTTCGGATGATTTGACAGCTATCCTGGTGATCAAAATCGCTCAGGAGCTAGGTATCTCTGTTCCTGATGAGCTCAAGGTCATCGGCTATGATGGGACTTACTTTATCGAGAACTACTATCCTCATTTGACAACGATTAAGCAACCTATGAAAGAGATTGCCCACCTCACTGTTGATCTTCTCTTGCAGAAGATCGAAGGCAAAGAGGTCGCGACAACCGGTTACTTCTTACCCGTCACCCTATTACCAGGAAAAAGTATTTAAGTACAAGAAAACTCAGACTGATTCGTCTGAGTTTTTTTATGATCTTAAGTTTTCTAGATAGCGCTGGGCTGTCTCTAAGTTAAAGGTTTTATCTGCGATGAGACGCTCAACGAGGGGAGCAACTTCAGACTCACTAGCACCAGCTAGGAGAGCTAGGGATTTGGCCTGCAATTTCATGTGACCTTGCTGGATGCCCGTACTGACCAAGGCTTTGAGGGCCGCAAAGTTTTGGGCAAGACCGATAGACACGATAATCTGAGCTAATTCCTTGGCAGAAGGATTTCCCAGTAGTTCATGACTGAGGGCTACACGAGGGTTGAGACCGATAGAGCCACCCTTGGTCGCTACAGGCATGGGCAGTGTCATCTCACCAACCAATTCTTCCGAGTCCCTATCTAGACTCCATCGACTTAAACCTTGATAGCGTCCATCTCGACTAGCAAAGGCATGGGCACCAGCTTCGATGGCACGCCAGTCATTACCAGTAGCAATCAAAATGGCATCAATACCATTAAAAATCCCTTTATTGTGAGTAGTCGCTCGGTAAGGATCAGCCTGTGCAAACTGGCTGGCCAAGGCTATTTTCTCTGCAATTTCTCGTCCTTTATCCTTTTGAGGGTTCAAGTAGCGAAAGGCAATACGACAACTTGCTGTCACTAGAGAATCTGTCGCGTAATTGGACAAAATTCCCATGAGACTCTGTCCCTGACTGAGCTCTTCTAAGACTGGCTTCAAGGCTTCTAGCATGGTATTGAGCATATTAGCCCCCATGGCTTCCTGGGTATCGATATGGAGATAGACGACGAGAAAATCTGTTTCACCTTTGATCTGCTCTACATGCAAATCACGCGCCCCACCACCGCGTTTAACGATGGAAGGATAGGCTTGATTGGCAAGTTCCAAGAGTTCCGCCTTCTTGCTGGCAATCTTCTCTTGCGCTTGTTCAGGTTCAGCAACTTGATAAAGGGCTACCTGACCGATCATCTGGCGCTCATGTACTTGAGCAGTAAAGCCACCTGCTCGCTTGATGATTTTGCTAGCATAGCTGGCCGCAGCAACCACTGAGGGTTCTTCTGTCACATAGGGAACTGTGTAGTCCTGACCGTTCACCAAAAGCTCTGGAACGATCGAATAAGGCAGAGAAAAAGTTCCTACCACATTCTCACTCAGCTGGTCTGCAATGGCCAAGCTGACTTGTTCATCCTGCTCCAGACTCGTTTGCTTTTCAGGACTAAGGAGCGCCTGAGCTCGCAACAACTCCAGGCGCTCATGGTATGATTTTTTAGAAAATCCATTCCAACTTATCTTCATTATTTTTCAACCTTGCTATAACGGCGTTGGTGGTCGACAATTTCCACCAAGGCATAGTCTTGATTTTCATAAGCTGCAAATTGGGCTGAACCAGATTCATCCAACTGCACTTCTTCGAAGAAGACTTTTTCATAGTCTGTAACAGATAAGACTGTACGCTGCTGGAGTTTGCTCAAACGCTCTTTGTCTAGATAAGCTTCATAGCCTTCGACCAATTCACCACTAAAGAACTCCGAAACAGCTCCACTTCCGTAACTGTAGAGGGCAATTTTATCGCCAGCCTTCAAATTCTCTGCATTTTCCAAAAGGGATAGGAGGCCGAGGAAGAGGGAACCTGTATAGATATTCCCAATCATCTGACTGTAGAGAATTGATTTGTCAAAGTTTTCTTGCAAACTATCCTGTTTTTCTTGAGATAGAGTCTTGTCCATCATCTTGCGCAAGCCTTTTAGGGCCAGCTTAGGATAAGGTAAGTGGAAACAGATGGCCGCGAAGTCACCCATGGTCCAATCGTAGCGCTTCTTGTATTCATCCCAGGTCGTCGTGAGACTATCCAGATACTGCTGGGTTGAATAAACACCATTGACATAAGGAGTCGTTGAATAGTTTGGACGCCAGAAATCCATGATGTCACGAGTTTGAGCAACATTATCATTGTTAAAGGCCATGATGCGCGGATTTTGGGTGATCAACATCGCCATACTTCCAGCACCCTGAGTTGGTTCACCTGAAGTCCCCACACCATACTTGGCAATGTCGCTGGCAATGACCAAAACCTTAGACTCTGGAGAATTTTCCACATGTAACTTGGCATAATGGAGAGCAGCTGTTGCTCCATAGCAGGCTTCTTTGATTTCAAAGCTACGAGCGAAAGGCTGGATGCCTAATAGGCCATGAACAAAGACCGCTGCCGCCTTACTTTGGTCAATCCCTGACTCGGTCGCCACGATGACCATGTCGATTTCTTCTTTTTCTTTATCTGTGAGGATAGAGTTGCTGGCACTGGCAGCCAAGGTAACAATGTCCTCAGTCAGTGGTGCAATACTAATTTCATTTAACAAGAGTCCCTTGCTAAATTTTTCGGGATCAACTCCCCTTGCTTCTGCTAGGTCTTGTAATTTCAAGACATATTGACTGGTTGCAAAACCAATCTTATCAATACCGATTGTCATATTTACCTCTGTATTTTCATTCATTGTAAAAAATCGTTTTATTCTATTTTATCACAAATAGGGGCAAAAGAGAGAAAAAAGACTTGATTCACCAAATCAAGCCTTTTCTTTGACTGCATTAGGAAGAGATTCCTCGTTGTTTTCGGATATAGTAATAGAGCTTTAGAATTACCGTTCCACTTGCCATTCCAATAGAAATAACGAGGGCTAACATAACTACCAAAGTCGCGCTGGCAATAGCATGGCTGTAATCGCCTGTCACAAAGAAAGCTGTCGTTCGATAGGATAAATAACCTGGCACCAAGGGGGCAAGAATAGCCAAGACAAAAACCACTGCTGGTGTCTTATAGACAATACTTAAAATCTGGCTGATACAAGAGCCAATCACCGCCGCGATAAAGGTCGCAACGATGACATTGGTTGGTTCTTTGAGTACAAGATAGAGGAGCCAAACGCCCATTCCCAAAACCCCACCAGGCAGAAGCATGGAGCGTTGGACATTCAGTACGATTAAAAAGGTGATAATGGCGAGCAAACTTGCCACTGCTTGGAGTAAAATACTTGTTAGAGTCATCTTATGTCATCAAAACCAGGGCGACAGAAGTGCCTGCCCCTAGAGCGAGGGTAATGAGCAGAGATTCAAACATCTTGCTCATACCAGAGTTGATATGATTGGTCATGATATCTCGAACCGCATTTGTCAGAGCAATCCCCGGAACAAAGGGCATGACGGCTCCCGCTATGATCAAGTCTGCCGTCGAAGGAAATCCCGTATAGCGGGACCAGAACTGGGCAATCAAGCCAAAAACAAAGGCTCCCGCAAAGGCTGTTACAAAAGGAATTCGGATAAACTTCTCGACATAGAGAGAGAAGGCAAAACCAAATAAGGTCGCAACGCCTGCTCCAAAAGCATCATAGACATTGCCGCCAAACATAATCGAGAAGAAAGGGGCACTGAGGGTCGCTGCTACAGTCACTTGGAGCTTGCTATAAGGAAGAGCTTGATTTCTGATTTCCTTCAGCTTTTGAAAAGCTGTAGAAAGATCAATCTGGCCACCCACAAGTTCTCGTGATACTTGGTTGACATCACAGACTTTTTCGATGTTATAGGAGGATGACGTCACCCGTTTCATACGAGAAATATTGGTGTTTTCAATCGAAAAGAAAATAGCCGCGGGCATGGCAAGAACATTGCAATCCACTATTCCCTGTGAATGGGCAATGCGAATCATGGTGTCCTCAACCCGATGAATCTCCGAACCACTTTTCAAGAGAATGGTTCCAGCTAGCATAATCACATCAATGACAGCATTTAACTCTTTTGATTCGTCCATTTTCTACTCCTATTTTCTGCTCCCTCTATTCTATCACAAAAGTTCATGAAAAAAAATCTTTGTCATGAAATCATGACAAAGATTGGGTTAATTTCGTTCATTACTTGACGTTCTACTGCCATCTGAAGAATCCGTTGTAGGGTTGCTACCTTGATTGTTACTCTGTGAAGGCGTCGTGTCTGTTCCTGGATTTCTGTGTTGAGACGAACTTGATGAAGAAGGAAGTGGTTTTGGTTTATAAATAGAAATCTTAACACGTGTTTTATTGAGATCTACCTTTTCTCCAGGTTTAGGGTCCTGACTAACAACTGTTCCCGCAGTAGTTCCTTCAGGAGCAGTCGATACTTCCACAACTTCGATATTAGCTTCTTTTACACCAACAATCTGAATCAAATTGTTCCTAGTGAATTCGAGACTTGAACCAATGTAACTTGGCATCGAAACGCTGGTCACCTTCTTAGCAACTGTTAAGGTAATCGTGCTGGCTTTCGTGAGATCGTAAGTACTTCCTGCAGCTGGGGTTTGCCTAATGACTGTTCCTGGATCGCTTTCGCTAGATTCCTCTTCCTCGATCTTGATAAGATTTTCTGGAACCTTTTTCTCTTTGAGCTCTGCGACAACATCCGAGGACTTACGTCCTACATAGTTACTTAGTTGGAAGGATTGCTTACCTGAAGACACGATTAGATTTACTTTGCTTCCTTCTTTTCGGCCACTTCCAGCTTCTGGATCTGTTCGAATGACGCGACCTTCGGCTACTGTGTCGCTGGCCTCGGTCTTTTCTTCACCTACTTCAAAATTAGCTTTCTTCAGTGTCTCTTTAGCTTCAGCAACTGTCTGTCCCGATACATCTGGAATAGCAATAGTCGCTGGAGTTCGGGAGAAGATCCAAATCAAAGAGGCTGCAACTAGCAAGGCACTGGCCAGTAAAATCATATAGCGAGCTTTAAACTTCCGTTTTTTCGCTGGTTTTGGTACTGGTGTTTCATCTACCACCTGCTGAGTCTGCTGTTTTGATTGAGGTCGCTCTAATTGTGGCTTAGCCTTCGGAATAGAGGTCAGAGTGCTTTGTGGAACTTTAGGCAAGGTCTTGGTATCAACCTTGCTTGCCTCATCAAAGACTAGCTTTGGTTCTCTCCTACGATTGTGAGACAAACAACTCGACAAGTCCACATACATTTCTGATACAGACTGATAGCGATCTGTCAATTTCTTGGCCGTTGCCTTGATAACGACATTTTCCAAAGCTTGTGGTACTGCTGGATTCTCAGCAATAACAGATGGAAGTGGTTTTTGGAAATGCTGGAGGGCAATAGTCACTGCACTATCCCCATCATAAGGGATATGTCCAGTCAACATTTCATAGAAAATAATCCCCATAGCATAGATGTCACTCTGCACAGTTGCCTTGGAACCACGGGCCTGCTCAGGTGAGAGATAGTGGACTGAACCGAGCATGGAGTTGGTCTGTGTCAGACTGGTCTCTGCAAAAGCCACGGCAATCCCAAAGTCTGTAACTTTGGCAGTTCCATCTGGTGTCAATAGGATATTTTGAGGTTTCAAATCTCGGTGGATAATCCCTCTCGTATGCGCCAGACGCATGGCCAAGAGAATCTGTCCCATAATACGGACGGCTTCTTCGTTTGAGAGAGGAGAGTGTTCTTTAATATAACGTTTGAGGTCAAGCCCTGCCACATACTCCATAGCCAGATACTGCTGACCGTCTTCTTCACCGATATCTGTTATTCGAACGATATGGGGATGATCCAGATCCGCCATGGCTCTCGCTTCACGTTGAAAACGTGCCACAGCAATCGGATCTGTCTGATAGTTAGTCCTCAGGACCTTAACCGCCACTTCTTCCCCGTCTAGGATCAAATCCTTGGCCAAGTAAACATCCGCCATGCCTCCTCGACCAATCTGTTTGATAATCCGATATCGTCCGGCAAAAATCTTGCCGATCTGGATCATTCTACTTCCTCCTCATTCATGTGAACAAGGGCAACCGTGATATTGTCTAAACCACCTGCATTGTTGGCAAAACGAATCAAAGTTGCCGCCTTGTCTGCCAAGGAAATATCACTTGTTACAATATCGTAGATATCGCTTCCTGAGATCATATTGGTCAAGCCGTCACTGTTGAGCAAGAGGTAGTCTCCTGACTCTAGGCTAACCATGCCAAAATCTGGTTGAATTTCATCTTTTTGCCCAATGGATTGGGTAATGATATTTTTCTGCGGATGAATTTCTGCCTCCTCTGGAGTTAGCTGGCCAGCCTTTAGCAGAGCATTAACCAAAGAATGATCACTTGTGAGCTGGCGATAATCTTCACCACGGATCAAACCGATACGAGAATCACCGATATGGGCATAAATAGCTTGATTTCCAATAATGGCTACTGCTTCAAGCGTTGTTCCCATCCCCTTATAGGCTTCGTCTTTCCCCATCTGATGAATTTTTTGATTTTCAAGTTCCAGATAGTGGGCAAACCATTCACGGACCTCATTGACGGTGTCGATTTGGGTATCAACCCAAGCCACGCCCAGGTCTGTTACCGCCATCTCACTAGCGATATTTCCTGCACGGTGTCCTCCCATCCCGTCAGCCAAGAGGATCATGGTGCGTCCTGCTCGGTTGACAAAGTGATTGACATAGTCTTGGTTATTTGTTCGTTTCTGACCAACATCTGTTAATAATGCTATTTCCATTGTGTCAGTTCCTTCCTAATCAGACATCTTGCGGAATTGGCTGATAAAGAATCCATCACTTCCGTACAATTCAGGAGTGATCAAGATACAGCCGTCCTTCAAAATATCCTTGCATTCATGTTCTAGTTTAACCTGCTCAAACTCGGGGTGACTTTCTAAAAATGCCTCAACGACGTGAAAGTTCTCCTCTGAGACGACAGTGCAGGTACTATACGTTATTATACCACCTTTTCGTAAGGTTTGACAAACACTACCTAGTATTTCCAGCTGAATTTGCTGTAATGATGCGAAATCCGCCGTTTCTTTATTGTATTTGATATCTGGTTTGCGGCGCAAGAGGCCAATCCCAGAACAAGGAGCATCTACTAAAATCTTGTCAAACGAGTCACGATCGAAAAACTCATGAACTTTTCTGGCGTCCAATTTTTGCGTTTGCACTCGATCTGCTACCCCCAAACGTTGGGCGTTTTCTTGGATCAAGTCCAACTTGTGATCATAAAGGTCCAAAGCCGTCACCTTACCCGATGTGAGGTAAGAGGCCATATGGACTGTTTTTCCACCAGGAGCGGCACAGGCATCCAGTACCTGCTCATCACCTTGTAGACGAAGGGTCGGAGCAACCAATTGACTGGACTCGTCTTGTATGGTAATGGCTCCTTCTGCGAACAAATCATGGCCTGCAAAGTGGCCTTGCTCCTTGACCAGACCAGTAGCCGCCAAAGGGGAATCGGCCGCCTCTAACAAAGCTTTGATTTCCTCTTTTCGGCTCAAGTCGGTCACCCGGATGCTGGCTTTGTTACGCACCAAGAGACTTTTAAAGATGGCTTGTGCTCGCTCTTCACCGTATTCTTCCTTAAGCTTAGACACTAGCCAAACTGGGAGAGAATAGGAAATGGAATCACGCTTATTTTTTCGCTTAATGCTGTCAATATCTGGCCAGCCTTCTCGCAAAATACGACGCAGGACGGCGTTAACCAGTTTTTCACTGCCTTTTTTACGGGCTTTGGCTAGTTCCACCGCTTCATTGACCACTGCGTGATTGGGAACCTTATCCAGATACCGAAGTTGGTAGGCGCTCAGAAGGAGCAGGATATAGAGCCAGTTATCAAGCTTATCCCGGTCTTCGATAAAGTGTGACAGGTACCATTCCAGAGTGAGTTTTCGGGCTACCGTTCCGTAAACAATCTCTGTCACCAAGCCCTTATCTGCTACCGAGAGTTGACTCCCCTTGAGGTGTTTGTTTAAAGCAATATTTGAGTATGCTTGGTTAACCAAAACATCCTCTAGTACTGCTAGAGCTAGACTTCTAGCCGTTTCTACTTTAGTCACCAAATCGTTCTCCTACAGTCAATGTCCGTCCCACTCCGTTGAGGAAGGAAGCGATATCCATCTTAGGCTTACCAGCTGGCTGTACTTGCTTGAGGGATAGAGCTCCTTCCGCCGTTGCAACGATCAATTCTTTCTTGCCAATAGAGAGGATCTCGCCTGGATTTCCCTGACCTTCTACTGGTAGAGCTTCATAAATCTTAAAGCGGTCTCCCTTGAGAAAAGTATGGGCAACAGGCCATGGATTCATTCCTCTGATTTGGTTAAAGAGTTGACGGTTAGTTTTAGTCCAATCCAGTCTTTCTTCCTCTGGCTTGATATTTGGCGAGAAAGTGACTTGACTAGGATCTTGTGGTTCAGGTTGGATTTTTCCTGCTAGATAGCCAGGTAGCGTATCCAAAAGCAAATCGCGACCAACGATTGCTAATTTTTCAAACAAGGTGCCGACATTGTCCTCATCTGTGATAGGGATGCTGCGACGGGAAATCATATCCCCTGCATCCATCTCCTTGACCATCTCCATAATGGTCACGCCAGCTTCCTCATCCCCTTGAATCAAGGCATAATGAATGGGCGCGCCACCACGGTGTTTGGGAAGGAGGGAAGCGTGAACGTTGACCGCAAAGTTCATGCTATCAAGGAGTTTACTTGGGAGAAACTGCCCAAAAGCAGCAGTGATAATCCCATCAGCTCCTAGCTTCATAATGGCTTCCATCTCTGGACTTCCAGATAATTTTTCAGGTTGGTAGATAGGAAGGCCTGCTTCTTTGGCAGCCTGCTTGACTGGGGTTTCTTGGATTACTTTTTTACGACCGACAGCGCGATCTGGCTGGGTCACAACAGCTAGAATCTCGTAACGGTCATCTGATAACAACCCCTTCAAAACTGTCGCTGAAAATTCAGGTGTCCCCATAAAGATTAGTTTTGTCATTTCTTCTCCTTCTTATAAAAATTGCTGCGGTTCATGGTCAATGCTAAGACGAAGCTCGCTATTTTCCCGTTCTTGAGTCAAGGCTAAGACCTGATTGAGAGTCTGTCCCAGCTCATCTTCTAAACGGTATTTAATCAAAATCTGGTAATGATAGAGGTTGTGGGTACGGGCGATGGGTTTTGGTGTTGGTCCAAGGATTTTACTAGTTTCCGACAAACCTGAGCGCAAAATTCCCATGACTTCATAGGCACGTTTGACAACCTCTTCTTCTTTCTTGTGAGAGAGGGTAATCCCAATAGTGAAATAGTAAGGCGGGTAGCCGAGTTGGCGCCTGATACTCATTTCATAAGCGTAAAAGCCTTCATAGTCCTGATCTTTGGCAAAACGAATGGCATAATGCTTAGGATTGTAAGACTGGATCAAGACCTGCCCAGCCTTTTCTGCACGACCTGCACGGCCTGCCACCTGGGTTAAGAGCTGAAAGGTTCTCTCAGAGGAACGGAAATCTGGCAGATTTAAGGCCGTATCCGCATTGAGAACTCCGACTAGGGTCACATTTGGAAAATCCAAGCCCTTAGCAATCATCTGAGTGCCCAGTAAGATATCTGCTTCCCCTCGGCCAAACTGGTCAAGAAGAGCTTGGTGACTGCCTTTCTTGCGAGTCGTATCCACATCCATCCGTAGAATGCGGGCCTGAGGAAAGAGCTCTGCTAGCTCATCGTAGGCTTTCTGAGTCCCTGTCCCATAGTAACGAATACTGCGACTCTGACAGTTGGGACAGACATGAGGAATTCCTTTGGAAAAGCCACAGTAATGGCAGTTCATGGTCTTGGTATCCATGTGGAGAGTCAGAGAAATATCGCAGTTGGGGCAGCTATCTACCGTCCCACACTCTCGACACATAACAAAGCTAGAATAACCCCGACGGTTGAGCATGAGGACTACCTGCTCTTTTTTATCCAGACGGTCTTGGATGGCCTCTAGCAAAGGAGGCGTAAAGTTTGACGTCTCATTCTGCCCGATGTAGTCCCGAAAGTCAATCACTTGAACCTCAGGAATAGTGGCTAAAGGATTGGCCCGTTGGGTCAGACGTAAGTGTTGATAGACACCTTTTCCAGCCCGCGCACGGCTTTCTAAGCTCGGTGTCGCTGAGCCGAGGACTAGGGCTGCTTGATTGTACTGGGCCCGTAAGATGGCTACCTCTCTGGCATGATAACGGGGATTGCTGTCTTGTTTGTAGCTAGCTTCATGTTCTTCATCGATAATCATGACACCTAAATTTTTCAGAGGAGCAAAGATGGCTGATCTGGCACCAACCACTACTTGGGCATCGCCACGTTCAACCTTGCGCCATTCATCGTACTTTTCACCATTGGACAGACCTGAGTGAAGAATAGCCACTTTCTCACCAAATCGAGCAATAAAACGCTCCGTCATTTGTGGCGTCAGAGAAATCTCAGGTACCAGCAAAATGGCCGTCTTACCCTTATCCAAGGCTCCTTGGATAATCTGCAAGTAAACCTCCGTTTTCCCACTTCCTGTAATCCCTTGAAGGAGGAATGGAGGCTGTTGACTGCCAATAGCACTGATAACCGCATCGCGAGCTTGTCTTTGTTCAGGATTCAATTCCAAAGGTTGGCTGGCTTCAATGCATTCGAAATAAGCCGCTGATCGTTGCACTTCCTTTTGGACTAGGGTTAGAGCTCCTTGCTCCACAAAGAAGTTGACTTGCTCGCGTGAGTAGGCCTCTAACAAACTAGCCAGAGGAGCACTCTCAGGATGAGACAGCAAATAGTCTCTCAGCTCTGCCTTTTTCTTGGCACGCGTAGAAATCACAATCTTCTCTAGCTGAGTAGCATCAACCTCATACCAAGACTGGGTCTTGACCTTTTTCTGATCGACTGCATGGTATTCTAAACGGAGTAGCCCTTTTCTAGTCAAACGCATCATTTCTGCCTGTTTGGCAAGGTCTAGAGAAGAAAAGGCTAGCGAAGCTTCTGAACCAAACAAACGCTCTTTGTCTGCCTGACTCAGACCTTCCAGAGGATAAAGAATCTTATCATAACTGGAGTTTAAAAATCCCGGCAACATGGCTTTTAGAATGGTGATTTTGTAAGAAAAGACTGACTTACGTAACTCCTCAGCCAGCCAGAGTTGCTCTTGAGTCAAGACGGGAGAAAAGTCTAGCACTTCTGCAATCTCCTTCAAGTCCTGATTGGCAGCATCTTCATCCGACTGGGACTCCAGGCCAAGCACAATTCCTTGGATCAAACGATTACCCTTGCCGAAGGGGACATGAACCCGCATACCGACTTCCAGCATGTCTACAAATTCCTCAGGGACCTTATAACTATAGGGCTGGTCCGTCTGCATAAGGGGAACATCCACAATAATCTTTGCGATTGCCATCTTCTCACCTCCTTCTTGTCAGTAAATTCTTGCAATAGAAAAAATAAGATTGAGTCCCCCCAACCTTAAATTTTTTCACCATCTTCTTTTTCTTTAGCGATTTGCTCTTTGATTTTCTTTTCTTCTTCTTCTCTGCGGCGTTTTTCTTCTTCGATACGGAGACGAACCGCTTCGCGTTTTCCTTCTGGATCTGGGTGAATGGTTACATTTCCAGACTCGATTTCTTCCAAAGCACGAAGAGTTGATTTTTCAGACTTAAACTCTTGAGTTGCTGGCGCACCGGCCTCTAGTTCGTGGGCGCGTTTTGCTTCCAAGATTACGAGTGAATATTTTGATGGTACCTTGTCCAGCAAGGTATCGATAGAGGGTTTTAACATCATTTGCTTGTACCTGTTTCCTATAGTTTATCGAGTAGTTGGAGATTTTGGCAACATCTCCTGGTAGTGACCAATGACACGGTCCACACGGAAGTGTTCTGCTTCGATCACACGCTTGACACGCTCAGCAGCGAGGGGCACCTGATCGTTAACAATAGCATAATCATACTCACGCATGAGAGCAATTTCTTCCTTGGCTTTTTCGATTCGTTGGGCAATCACTTCAGCGCTATCTGTTCCACGACCTACCAAACGATCTTGCAATTCATCCAAGTCTGGTGGCGTTAAAAATATAAAGACAGCATCTGGAACCTTTTTCTTAACCTGAAGAGCTCCTTGCACTTCAATCTCAAGAAAGACATCGATTCCCTTGTCCAGAGTTTCATTGACATAGGTCAGAGGAGTTCCATAGTAGTTACCGACATATTCTGCATATTCCAACATCTGGCCTTGACGGATCAGCTCTTCAAACTCTTCACGAGTACGGAAGAAATAGTCCACTCCGTCCACTTCACCAGGACGTTGCGCACGTGTCGTCATCGATACAGAGTATTGAAATTGATTCTCAGAACTCTCAAAAATCTCTCTTCTAACCGTTCCTTTCCCAACTCCTGAAGGACCAGAAAAAACGATTAGCAAGCCTCGGTCTGCCATTATGTCTCCTTTAGTTAGTCTGTGAAATAAAGTAAAATTTCTCTCGGATACTGATGATAGCGTCAGTGATCCTTCTACAGTCTTTCTATCTAGTGTAACAAAAAAGCAGTAATATTTCAACTGCTCTTTCTTATTTATTTAGCATAATCTACTGCACGAAGTTCGCGGATCACGGTTACTTTGATATTTCCTGGGTAATCGAGATTATTTTCAATTTTCTCACGAACTTTGTGTGCCAAGATTGTGACCTTGTCGTCCTTGATTTGTCCTGGATTAACCATGATACGTATTTCACGTCCTGCTTGAAGAGCAAAGCTATTTTGCACTCCTTCAAAGCCATTGGCGATTTCTTCCAAATCATGGAGACGCTTGATATAGCTTTCAAGAGATTCACTACGAGCACCTGGACGCGCTGCACTCAAGGCATCTGCTGCGGCAACGATCACTGCAATGACGCTTTCGGCTTCGACATCGCCGTGGTGGCTAGCAATGGTATTCACCACAACTGGGTGTTCCTTGTACTTACGAGCCAATTCCGTACCAATCTCAACGTGGCTACCTTCAACCTCGCGGTCAATAGCTTTCCCAATGTCGTGAAGGAATCCAGCACGACGGGCAAGAGCTGCATTTTCACCAAGTTCACTGGCGATGATACCAGATAGCTTAGCAACCTCAATCGAATGACGCAAGACATTTTGTCCATAAGAAGTACGGAACTGCAAACGTCCCATGATCTTCATCAAGTCTGGATGAAGGTTTGGCGCACCAATCTCATAGGCAGCAGCCTCACCATATTCGCGGATCTTATTGTCAATCTCTTGACGGTTTTTCTCCACCAACTCCTCGATACGAGCTGGGTGGATACGGCCATCCTTGAGCAACATTTCCATGGTCATACGAGCAATTTCACGACGAATCGGATCAAATCCTGACAAGGTTACCACTTCCGGTGTATCGTCGATAATCACATCGACCCCTGTCAAACTTTCAAAGGTACGAATATTACGCCCTTCACGACCGATAATGCGCCCCTTCATGGTATCATCTGGCAGGTGAACTGTCGAGTTTGTTGACTCTGCTACATAGTCACCAGCGATACGCTGCATAGCCTGAACCAAGATATCTTTCGCAATCTTGTCTGAACGTTCCTTCACTTCTTGCTCAGCCTCACGAATGCGACTAGCAATTTCCTTGGTCAAGTTTTCCTCTGTCTGAGCCAAGATAATATCTCGAGCCTCACTCTGGGAAAGGGAACCGATACGTTCAAGTTCAGCTTCTTTTTGTCTTTCGACTTCCTCTAATTGCTCTTCACGTGCATCAAGGTTTTTTGCTCTATCAGAAATACTTTGTTCTTTTTGTTCAAGTGTTTTTTCTTTGTTCGTCAAATTGTCGTCCTTACGGTCAAGGCTCGTAGCTCTCTCCGTCAAACGACTTTCGATTTGCTTGAGTTCCTGACGTTCTGACTTAAATTCAGCGTCCACTTCTTCACGGTATTTTCTGGCTTCCTCTTTGGCCTCCAATAGTGCTTCTTTTTTAAGAGACTTGCTTTCGCTCTTGGCTTCATTTAGCAATAAATCCGCTTCACGCTCAGCTTGTCCTCGTAAATTAGTTGCTTCTTGTTCAGCATTTAGAAGCATCAACTCTGCAGCCTCTTGAGATGATTTCATCTTAGCTGAGATGCTGACATATCCAATGACTAAACCAATGATGACGGCAAAAACAACAATCGCAATGGTCATGATTTCCATGTTTTTACCTCATTAAATTTGTTTATCGAATGACATACATTCCTTAATATTCTATCATAAAAAACCGATTTTCACAAACCCAAATTGAAGAGTTTTGTGTGAATTTCGGAAGAAAATCCTTATATTTTCAAGCAAAATTAAGATTCTTTAAAAATTTAAATTTTCATGAAAGCCGAGGCAAAAAAAGCCTACCTTTCAGTAGACTTAGTTTGATTCCATTCTAATGGGCACTCGACCAAAATTCTGCTCTGCGATGCTTGGCTGTCCTAGTTGGTAGATCTGATCTGCCTTTTGGGTCATAACATCCCAAGGTTCTTTGCCAATTCGGCTGACTAGATGGACCTGCTCTTTCAGAGACTTGAGATGTTGTCTGCCTTTTTCCGTAAAGCCAAGGACATGGATGCCTTCTGGCAAGGAACTTTCTCTAGCTTGCACCAAGATATAAGTCAATAGGCGACGTACACGCGCCTTGGTGTAGCGTTTGGTCGCAACCGCCTCGACCAATTCTTCCAAAGACTGGGCTGTTTTGATAGCATCCTTGATGCGCACAGCCATTTCTTGATTGACCTGATAGATGGTGGTTAGGTCTGGATTTGACAAGATTTGATAGCGTAGAAAAGGAAAATAGTCATCCCAACTCACCTTACTGGCCTGCTCAAAGAGGTCAACAGAAGGCATAAAGCGTTCTAAGAAATCTTGGTCTGATTGATGCTGGCGGAGAGCTGTTGCAGAGGCAAAGTCCACTTCCTTGTCCACAGAGTGATAGCCAGCACCTTGACGCTGAATCGGCTCAAGCTTGATGTTTCGTCCTGCAATTGCCTTGGCATAGGCCAGAGCAAGGACATGATTGGGAGTATTACCTGAAAAATCAAGACCTGCAAATTCCTTCCACATGGCTTGAGTTTTCTGGGGATAGGAGAGCGAATCAGGCAGATTATCCACAAATTTCTCCATCCCAGCACCTTTCTCTGTGTATAAGTCAGCAATTTTCTGGTAATCCAGAATTTCTTCTGTCCCAAAAGCAAGACTATCAATGCCCAATCGAGTCAAGATATCCACAGCCCCTTGCCCAAAGAAATCCGCTGCCTGAACACTGACTAAAAAGGGCAATTCCACTACCAGATCAGCGCCATTTCCAAGCGCCATCTGGGCCCTTGTCCACTTATCCACGATAGCAGGCTCGCCTCTCTGCATGAAATTCCCAGACATGGCAACGATTTTCAGCCCCTCCGCCTGATTAAGCAGATATTTGTGCCCATTATGAAAAGGATTGAACTCCGCGATAATACCTGTGATGGTCATGATGCTCTCCTACTTCTGCGCGACAAAAAACCAACGGGTAGTGGTTGCTGTTGGCTCCTTGTCCTCAAAGTCCGCATAGAGTTTGAAAGACTTGAATCCAGCCTGTTCCAGCAAAATATCATAGGTCAAAACCTCATAAGTTCGCTCCTCATGCACTTCATCGTGGCGACTAAAGGAACCGTCAGCCTCCTTGATAAAGAAGGTCAACTCATGCACGATGGAGTGAGGAGCTTCGTCCTCATAGGTGTCCCAAAGCATGGCGAAGTCTTCCGCATTTTCATGGTAAGAATAGCCTGGAAAAACCTCATCAGTCTGGTAGATTGAATGCACATCAAAGATGAATACACCATCTTCGTTGAGGGCATTATATACTTCCTTAAAGACATCCCCTACTTCCACCTCATCCTGCATGTAGCAGATAGAGTCCGAATAACACGTGACAAAATCATATTTACCCGCTTTGGATAAATCCAGCATGTTGCCTTCAATAAAATCAATCTTTTGCTTGGACGAAGCCGCTCTTTTCTCAGCAATCTTCAACATATCCGCGCTCAAGTCAAGTCCTGTCACATCAAAACCAGCCTGAGAAAAGCGCACAGATTGGATGCCTGTTCCACAAGCCAATTCCAAAAGCTTCTTTCTCTCCTTGGTCTTAGGCAAATGACGCAGAGAAAAATCCGTCCATTTATCGTATAAACTATCGTCCATCACAGCATCGTAAACAGCCGCAAAAGTTTCATAAGTTGCCATAATCATGATACCAAGAGCCTCCATGGCAAACACCACTCGCCCTTTACCTTTCTATCACTTTCCTTTTAAAATAAGCAAAGAAACCCAGTTGACTACAACTGAGTTCATCTCCTATGCCAAGGCTTCCGAAATGTCTACTGACTCTGCCTCATGCCATAGTTTTTCTAGGTTATAGTGGGCACGCATTTCTTCTGAGAAGATATGCACAACGACACCACCGAGATCCAGCAAAACCCAGCCTCCCGCTGCATCGCCTTCAACATGGCTACCTTTAAAGCCTGCTTGAGCTACTTTTTCACGAATGTTATCAGCAATAGCGTCCAACTGACGGCTATTCATCGAGCTCGTGATGACAAAGTAGTCCGTCACGCTGGTCAAATCTTGTACATCAAGTGCGAGGATATCCTCCGCACGTTTCTCATCCGCCGCTTTCACGACTAGTTCTAGTAATTCTTTTTCGTTCATTTAGTCCTCTTTCAAATAGTGCACAAAGGCGTTATGGGTTTCAAGGGTTTGGGGATAGATGGGGAATCCCTGATGAGCTAGATGCTCCACGGTACGAGCTGTTTCGTAGGCCACTGCCTTATTGAGCGATAGCTCAGCAATTTCACGCGCCTGATCCACGCCTGGGAAGGCACGATTGTGCTCAATGTAGTCTGCGACGTAGATAACCTTATCAAGATCAGTCATCTGGTCAGCCCCGACTGTATGGATCTCAATGGCCCGCAGAATTTCTGAATCATGCAAATCCAAATCTTCTTGAATCTTGTAAATCCCAACCATCCCATGCCAGACATTATTGCCCCAGTTTTTGAGGTCAGGGTCTAATTGGTAACGGTCAATCAAGTCTAGAAATTCCTGATCTGACAACTTTTTAGCATAATCATGAAGAAGGCCTGCAAGACCAGCTTTCTCGGCATCGACTCCAAATCTCTCCGCTAGTTCTATGGCTGCACGCTCCACACCCAAGCAATGGATCAAGCGTTTTTCAGGCAGAAGCTCTGCCATTTTTTCCAACAAAACCTCACGGGAACAGTTGATATAGTCTTGGTATGCCATCAGTAAAGCTCCTCCTTCTCGATGTAGTCTAGCACTGGCTGAGGTAGGAGAAAGTTGGGCTTCCGACCTTGGGCAATGAAGTCACGCACCATGCTGGAGGAAATGTCTATGAGAGGCACATCCACCCAAATGACTGGATAGGAAGTCCCTGCCTTGTAGCGCGGACGCTGAACCCCTACAAACTGAACCATGTCGACCAGCTCATCAATTCGGTACCACTTAGGTAGATAGTCCACCATATCAGCCCCGATAATGAAGTAATAATCCGTTTCTGGATGTTGCTCGGTCAAAATCTTCATGGTGTCGTAGGTGTAGGAGATACCCTTGCGCTCTAGCTCAATAGTTTCAATGTCCAGACCTTCGATCCCCTCAATCGCCAATTCAAGCATCTTGAGACGGTGGTGTTCAGGGATGGTTTCTTTTTTGTCTACATGAGGTGGCTGGTATTCAGGCATGAGCAGGACCTGGTCCAATCCTAACTGTTGTCGTACTTGGTCCGCCACAACGAGATGGGCATGGTGAACGGGGTTAAAATTCCCCCCTAAAATCCCGACTTGTTTGCGTTTTTTCTCCTTGATTTCTGGCTCCAACTCTACCTTGGTAAAGGGAGTCAATAATTCGATTGCCATAGGCTCGTCTTCCTTTAATTCTCTGTAAAAACAGTTGTTTGGAGTAAGGTCTTAGATTTCTTTGACTTTTTTAGAAATCTTGCGATTTTCTTTCTTGCTAGATTGTTTAAACAAGATCAAGATGCGTCCGATTTTTTGGACAGTATCCACACCAATTTCTTCTTCCAAAATTTCAGCTACTTCGTGAATGTTCTCATCTGTGTTTTGTAAGAGAGTAACCTTGATCAATTCACGCGCGTCAAGAGCTTGACGGACACTGGTCTTGATTTGGTCATTGAGACCATTTTTTCCAATTTGGATGATAGGTTTGAGGGTGTGTGCCTGGCTGTTAAGGAAGGCACGTTGTTTCGATGTTAATGACATAATTTCTTTAAAAGAGTTTCTTTTTATACTTTTCTGAAGTGGTGACGGACGTCAGCAAAGTCCTTTGGACTTTCATGACTAAAATTTGAGCCTAAGGTCTCAAATTTTCCGCAGTTGGTACAATCACTTGTACCAACTGACACCACGGCGAAAAGTATTCTCTACGGGGCTCGCCCGAATTCAGACAACTCTTTCCTTTCTGTGTTTAAATTATTGCTTTTCGTGTGACGACTGCGACGCCTTCTGGTGCCCAAACGGCGACTTTGGCGCTTCCTGTTACACGGATCCAGCCGAGTCCTGAGATGACTAGGTCTGTTTTGTCCTTGATGGTAAATACATGCTGGACTAGTTTTGGAAAGTCCTCTTTTTCCTTGCTATTTGGTGGTGTTAAAAGGGTTCCGAGGTGCTTGTCGTAGAAAGCACTGGCCCCTTCGAGCTTGGTACGATGCAATTTGAGTTCATTGTCAAAGAAGGCAGTGAAACCTTGCTTTTCTCCTGCAATGAAGTCAAATCGTCCGAGACCACCTAGAAACAGGGTTTGTTGAGGATTGAGCTGGTAGGTTTTGGGCTTGATTTCCTTTTTAGGACTGACATACTTGAGGTTTTTAGCCGTCAAGTAGTGGGCCATCTGGTGGCGGTGGATGATTCCCGGCGTATCGTAAATATAAGATCCGTCGTCAAGCGGAATCTCAATCTTGTCCAAGGTTGTCCCTGGGAAGCGCGAAGTCGTGATGACATTCTGGTCACCTGTGATTTCTTGGATAATGGCATTGATAAGGGTTGATTTTCCAACGTTGGTCACACCGACCACATAGACATCACGGCCCTTACGATAATGCTCAATCTTATCAATGACTTCCTTAATGGCATGCTTGTTTTGGGCTGAAGTCAGGACGACATCGACAGGACGAAGTCCTTCCTCGTGGGCACGTTCCATAAGCCACTGGCTAATCTTGCTCGGTTTAACAGACTTGGGCAGAATATCTTTTTTATTTCCGACCAAGAGAACATCATTGCCCGATACAAAGCGTGGCAAGCCTGGGATGACAGAACCATTAAAGTCAAAGATATCAATGACATTGACCACCAAGGCATCGCTGTCCCCCACCTCGTGCAAGAGCTTGAGGAAATCATCGTCCGTCAACTGGACATCTGTGATTTCATTGTAATGACGGAGACGGAAACAGCGTTGGCAATAGACTTCGCCAGTCTCCAACCCTTTTTCAAGTGCCGACTGGGGAGTAAATCCAAGACCAGCCTTATCTGTCGTCTGAATGGTTGCTCCACAACCAATACAGAGAATTTCTTCCATAGTTAGATTCCTTTTTTATATGTAATCGGTCCGTACTTTTCAGTTATTTGCTTCATGACACGACGCTCGCGAGCTCGGTTAATCTGCGTTTTGATAGAGTCATGCTCTACCAAGGGTTTGACCAAAATCGAGCGAATACCTGCACGGTGGGCTGCTCGTATATCAGTCATGAGCTGGTCGCCGACCATGACCACTTCATTTTTCTCATAGTGGAATTCCTTCATGGCACGGTCAATTCCAAAGGTGAAGGGCTTAAGAGCCCAATAAACGTAATCAATTCCAAATTTCTCAACTGCGCGTTGCACTCGTTTTTTGGTGTTATTTGAGACCACGATAATGCGAATCCCTGCGTCCCGAAGGTCATGTAGCCATTGCTTCATCTCTGGCGTCCCATCAGGGTTGTTCCAAGCAATGAGGGTATTGTCCAAATCGACCAAAACAGCCTTGATCCCCTGCGCCTGCAGGCTTGGGACTGTCAGATCATAGACTGCTTCCACAGCAAAATCTGGCATGTAATTTTCAATCGCCATTCTGGCTCCTTTTCTTTTTAATTTCTAGCAATTTTCTTTAAACATTGAGCTAAGACTGCCCATAAAATGAGACTAGCTATCAAAATATAAATCCAAGCATTTGGTTCATCTGTAAACGGTAAGGGAACATTCATTCCAAAGAATCCTGTAATAACCGCAAGGATAGCTAGCAAGACTGAGATAATTGTCAAAGTTGTCAAATTATCATTTAGATTATTATTTAGGATATTGTTGTAAGAGGCTGAGAGTTGTTGCAAAACTTGAGAAATCAAGTCTGTCATTGAAACCAACTGATGGGCTTCAATCATGGCATCGTCAAACTGCTCTCTTTCTACCTCATTAAGATTGCGATAAAGAGCATGCCCTTGGATGTGTTCCAAGAGGAGACGATTTTGTTTGGCAGCTGCTGTCAGGTAAACCATACCAGTTTCCAAGTCAGAGAGGGCAAAAAGATTTTTTTTAGTCGTTTTTTGACGAAGAAGTGCACTGATTTCATCCTTACTTTTATCCATCTCTTCAATAACTGGATAATAAGCATTACTAATAATCTCTAAACTGGCAAAAAGAAATTTGTAGATGGAAATAATTTCATGACTTTCAAGGTAGGTTGCCATGCGTTTAATCACATAAGTATTCTTGTGATTGCTGATAGTGATCAACCGTTGTTTTTCAACGATAAAGGTCATCGGAATCGCTTCATAATATTCTTTGTCTTTTTCTAAATCAAGAACATTATAAATGAAGGTTACCGTCCCCGTTTCACGGTTATAATCCATGTGGGCTCGTTCATTTCTATCTAGAGCATACTCGATGGTTTCCTTGTCCAATCCATAGACGTCAGAAAGATCTTCCATGTTTTTAATCTTGTCCACATCAAGGTCTATCCAGGTACAATTGTGACCTAGTTTTTTCTCTACAAATAGCATACTCTCTCCTTTACCAAACTCTTTCTATTGTACCACAAATCTGCCAAAATAGCAGACCTACTCTGTACGAGAGAAGTTGCTGACAACAGTGATATTTCGGTTGGGAACAAAGTGAAGGGCTTGGTCGTCACTGCGAAGTTGGGTCGTACGGATTCCTACACTGACAACCTTTCCAGATACGGTAATAGGACCATTTGTGAGGACCACTTCGTCGCCCACATCGAGCTGGCGTTCAAAGAGGATAAAGAAACCATTGATAACATCAGACAGAAAACCTTGTGCGCCCATCCCAATGGCAACCCCAGCAATCCCCGCACCAGCAAGGAGGCTAGAAACTGGCAAACCCAAAATAGACAAGATACAGTAAATCAAAAAGAAATAAAGTGTGTAGTTAAAAATATTCTCCAGCAAACGAGAAATGGTCTTCTGTCTGCCAGCATCTCGATTTGAAAATTTAAGCGAAGGCTTGACAATCTTTCGGACAGTCGCGTGAAGCATTTTTTTAGCTATATAAAACAACAGAAAGAGAATCAAAAGAGAAATCACCTTGGTCAAGACATTCTCTAATACAGTTGTTACATCCAATTTATCAAGATAACGTTGAAAAAATTCTTGCATACAAAACTCCTTTTTAGTATTATACCACAAATCATCCCGTTCAAATCCCTCATAAATATTCCGATATTCCCCCAAACTCAAAAAAGACTTGCCTCAACGGCATATTTATACTATAATCATAAACAATACACTTTGAAGGAGACTATTATGAAAAGAATCATTCGAGCCTGGAACAAGGCCAGCCTCATCAAACGTATCCTAATCGGCATGCTTCTCGGAGCCTCTCTAGGGCTGCTTTTTCCTAGTCTGTCGGGGCTCGGCATTCTCGGTGACCTATTCGTTGGGGGTCTGAAAGCCATCGCTCCTGTCTTGGTCTTTACCCTCGTCGCAAATGCCCTCTCACAACATCAAAAAGGGCAAGATACCAATATGAAGACCGTTATTTTTCTCTATCTACTTGGTACCTTTGCTGCTGCCTTACTCGCTGTATTGGCTAGTTTTCTCTTTCCTGTCCAGATCACTCTTAGCAGTGCTAGTACAGAGATTGCCCCACCAGACGGCATCGGTCAAGTTCTCAGCAATCTTCTGCTAAATCTCGTAGATAATCCCCTAAACGCTATCGTCCAAGCTAATTATATCGGGATCCTATCCTGGGCTGTTGTCTTTGGACTTGCTATGAGAGAAGCTAGCAAAAACAGCAAGGAATTGCTCAAAACCATGGCTGATGTAACTTCCAAGATTGTGGAGTGGATTATCAATTTGGCACCTTTCGGAATTATGGGCTTGGTCTTCAAGACCATCTCTGATAAAGGAATTACCAGCCTTGCTAACTACGGAATTTTGCTAGGACTCTTGGTTGCAACTATGGCATTTGTGGCCCTTGTCATCAATCCCCTCATCGCCTTTCTCTTTATGAGAAAAAATCCCTACCCTCTTGTTTTTAAATGTTTGCGTGTTAGTGGGATTACAGCTTTCTTTACTCGTAGTTCTGCCGCTAATATCCCTGTCAACATGAAACTCTGCCAAGATCTAGGACTCAATCCAGATACATACTCTGTTTCTATCCCCCTTGGCTCCACTATTAACATGGCTGGTGCAGCTGTAACCATTAACATTCTCACTCTAGCTGCAGTCAATACGCTAGGAATCCCTGTTGACTTTGGTACAGCTTTTGTGCTCAGTGTCGTCGCTGCTATTTCTGCCTGCGGAGCCTCTGGGATCGCTGGAGGATCACTTCTCCTCATCCCCGTCGCTTGTAGTCTCTTTGGGATTTCAAATGACCTTGCTATGCAAGTAGTCGGAGTTGGTTTTGTCATCGGTGTCGTCCAAGACTCCTGCGAAACTGCCCTGAACTCTTCTACCGACGTCCTCTTTACAGCAGTAGCTGAGTATGCGTCGGCACGTAAAAAATAGATTTTTTAAGACAAGTCTTCCAAGCCTTGTCTTTTGTACTCTTATTCTAGTATTATAGGAAATTCTCATGTCTATCACCCAACGTACGACAAAACTGATCTTGGCGACCTGCCTCGCTTGTTTTCTAGCTTATTTTTTAGATTTATCATCAGCTGTTTCAGCTGGGATTATTGCCCTCTTAAGCCTTTCCGACACGCGAAGAAGTACGCTAAAATTGGCCCGTAACCGCCTCTTTTCCATGCTCCTAGCGCTCGCTATCGGTGTTCTAGCCTTTCAACTGACAGGATTTCACATCTGGAGTTTCGGCCTCTATCTGGCTCTCTACGTGCCCCTAGCCTATAAAATGGGCTGGGAAATCGGCATCACCCCTAGCAGTGTCTTGGTCAGTCATCTCTTGGTGCAGGAGTCTACTTCCCCAGCCCTCCTGCTCAATGAAGTGCTCCTCTTTCTCATCGGAACAAGCTTTGCTCTATTGGTCAACCTTTATATGCCCTCTCGTGAGAAAGCCATCCAAAACTACCACCTTCAGGTCGAAGAAAAGTTAAAAGATATCCTGCTTCGCTTTAAATACTATCTGTCAAGAGGAGACGGGCGCAATCGCGCCCAACTCGTTGACGAATTAGATGAACTCCTTGATGAGGCCCTCAAGCTAGTCTATTTGGATCACTCAGACCACCTCTTTCACCAGACAGACTACCACATCCACTACTTTGAGATGAGACAGCGCCAAAGCCGTATCCTGCGAAATATGGCCCAGCAGATCAATACCTGCCACCTGGCCGCAAGTGAGAGTTTGATTTTGGCCCAGCTCTTTTCAAAGATTGCTGTCCAGCTAAGTCAGACCAATCCTGCTCACGACCTACTTGATGACATCGAACGCTATCTGCAAGTCTTCCGCAATCGGAGTCTCCCTAAAACACGTGAGGAGTTTGAGACCCGTGCCACCCTCCTGCAGCTACTACGCGAAGCCGAAACTTTCATTCAGGTCAAGGTCGATTTTTACCAGAAATATGGAAACTAGAAATTAAAGAACCTCAGAGGATTCACAAAAGGTGAATACTTCTGAGGTTTTTGTTTTACAGATCTCAACTTGAGCATACTTTTTGAAAAAACTCCGCTCTAATATCTATCTCAAATTTTTCAGTATTGAGCCACGACACGGAGTTTGGCAAATCTACTCTATTTGCCAAATGTAGTTAGTAAGACTGGTTGCTATTTGGCTTCCCCATCATTACGACGGTAAAGCCCATGAATAGATACCATTAATGGGCTTTGCCTAGTGAAGCGGTTATCGATTGTTAGATTACGACACTGAGTTTTACAAATCGATTTCATTTGTAAAACGTAGTTACGACGGAAAAATCCACGAATCGATACTATTCGTGGATTTTTCCTAGTGAAGCGTTTAGGTAGACCGCCATAGCGGTTACCGTCAAATGACAGCAACTTTATGTTGCTAGTCATTTGTAACGATTCACATCTTCTCTTCCAACTCTACATCTGGATATTTATCCGCAAACCAGCGAAGGGCAAAGTCGTTTTCAAAAAGGAATACTGGTTGGTCAAAACGGTCCTTGGCCAAGATATTGCGGCTTGATGACATCCGTTCATCCAAGTCCTCAGGCTTGATCCAACGAACGGTCTTTTTACCCATCGGAGTCATGACAACTTCAGCGTTGTATTCGCCTTCCATGCGGTGCTTGAAGACTTCAAACTGAAGTTGGCCGACAGCGCCCAGCATGTACTCGCCTGTTTGGTAATTCTTATAAAGCTGGATGGCTCCCTCTTGTACCAACTGCTCAATCCCCTTGTGGAAGGATTTTTGTTTCATGACGTTCTTGGCAGAAACTTTCATGAAAATCTCAGGAGTAAAGGTTGGCAATGGTTCAAATTCAAACTTGTTTTTCCCAACAGTTAGCGTATCCCCAACTTGATAAGTACCTGTATCATAAACCCCGATAATATCACCTGCCACGGCATTGGTCACATTCTCACGACTTTCCGCCATAAATTGAGTGACATTCGACAGTTTAGCTCCCTTACCAGTACGAGGCAGATTGACACTCATTCCACGCTCAAATTCACCTGATACGATGCGGACAAAGGCGATACGGTCACGGTGACGAGGATCCATGTTAGCTTGGATTTTAAAGACAAACCCTGAGAAATCCTTGTCGTAAGGATCGACAATTTCGCCATCTGTTTTCTTGTGTCCATGTGGCTCTGGAGCAAATTTCAAAAAAGTTTCAAGGAAGGTCTGTACCCCAAAGTTAGTCAGAGCTGATCCGAAGAAGACCGGAGTCAAATCACCTGCGAGAATGGCTTCTTCTGAAAACTCATTTCCTGCTTCATTCAGGAGTTCAATATCCTCTTTTACTTGCTCATAAAATGGGTTACTTCCAAAGAGTTTGTCACCTTCTTCCAAACTGGCAAAACGTTCATCCCCTTTATAAAGTTCTAAACGTTGGTTATAGAGGTCATACAAGCCTTCGAAGGCTTTCCCCATCCCGATTGGCCAGTTCATTGGATAACTCGCAATACCAAGGACTTCTTCTAGTTCTTGCAAGAGGTCCAGTGGCTCACGACCGTCACGGTCCAGCTTGTTCATAAAGGTAAAGACTGGAATGCCACGGTGCTTCACAACCTCAAACAATTTCTTGGTTTGGGCCTCAATACCCTTGGCAGAGTCCACGACCATGACCGCAGCATCTACCGCCATCAAGGTACGATAGGTATCTTCTGAAAAGTCCTCGTGCCCTGGTGTGTCTAGGATATTGACACGTTTGCCGTCGTAGTCAAACTGCATAACAGATGAGGTTACCGAAATCCCACGTTGTTTCTCGATATCCATCCAGTCAGACTTGGCAAAATTTCCTGTTTTCTTACCTTTTACAGTACCAGCCTCACGAATCTCGCCCCCGAAGTAGAGCAACTGCTCAGTGATGGTTGTTTTCCCGGCGTCCGGGTGGGAAATAATGGCAAAGGTACGGCGTTTCTTGATTTCTTCTTGAATAGTCATAAGTTCTCTTTCTTTGATTCTCTATTTTTGGTTGTTTCATATAGCTAAGAATGATTTTTACATTGGATTTTACCATTCCTTTCAACTCTCCATTATATCGGATTTTGGGGAGTTTTTCAATTGCTCATCAGATGAAAAAGGTAAACTAGAGCACAGATTGCGCCTGATTTCTCTTTTTCCACCGTTTCTTGAACAAGATATCAAAGAGAACCAGAGCCAGTGAGAGGATGACGGACACAAGAAGGTACTTTATCCATAGAGGAGCATTCGGGATAAACGGTGTATCTCTTAAGAGGCCATAATTTCCACCAGTCACCTGATTAACCCCAATTAGAAAAAGATTGAGAACAAAGGTGTAGGCTACTATCATATATTTCTTGAGCAGGCTCTTGTCATAGTGATTCATCAAGTAGACCAAGGAATTCACCAAAAGGGCATAGTGCCCAATCAAAAATGAAAAACTAGTGATATGGGGGAAATCATAGGGGTCAAAAACCGGGTAAACCAAGGCAAAGACCGCTCCACTTGCTCCTAAGAGGGCAAAGTATTGCTTGCTCCGCCATTTATCTGGCAAGAAAACCACCGCAAACATAGCCAAACGACAATGGTAAAATGGAAGGCTATTAGACAATGGAATCCCAAAACCAACATACCAACTATAAAGGGTCAGCAACTGGAGGATCTGAATCCCCTTAAACAAGCGAACAAATCGAGGATTTTTGTGATAAGTACGGGCACCGTAGACAGATAGCACTAAAAAAGCAAGCATCACCCCATACCAAAAGAGCGAAATGGGAGGAGGTACGGTTTGGAATCTTGTAAAAAAATTATGTAGCATATTTTCTATCCTAACTCATCTTTCGAGGAATTCTTCCTACATTAATCTCTAGTCTCACTCAATTTTTCTTTTAGTTTAACTATTATAGCGAATTAAAAGCGATTTTTCAATTTCTATTTCTTTTCAGTTTGGCTCCCTTATTTATAGGAAAATATGGTAAAATAGAACAGACTAAAAATCATCATTTCACGAAAGGATGCAAGATGAAAATTACGCAAGAAGAGGTAACACACGTTGCCAATCTTTCAAAATTAAGATTCTCTGAAGAAGAAACTGCCGCCTTTGCGACTACCTTGTCTAAGATTGTTGATATGGTTGAATTGCTAGGCGAAGTCGACACAACTGGTGTCGCACCTACTACGACTATGGCTGACCGTAAGACCGTACTCCGACCTGATGTGGCCGAAGAAGGAACAGACCGTAATCGCTTGTTTAAAAACGTACCTGAAAAAGATAACTACTATATCAAGGTACCAGCTATCCTAGACGATGGAGGAGATGCCTAATGACTTTTAATAACAAAACGATTGAAGACTTGCACAACCTCCTTGTCTCTAAGGAAATTTCAGCAACTGAATTGACCCAAGCAACGCTTGAGGATATCAAGTCTCGCGAGACAGTTATCAATGCTTTTATTACCATCGCTGAAGAGCAAGCCCTCGCTCAAGCTAAGGCTATTGATGAAGCTGGAATTGACGTGGACAATGTCCTTTCAGGAATTCCACTGGCTGTTAAGGATAATATCTCTACCGACGGTATCCTGACAACTGCAGCCTCAAAAATGCTCTACAACTATGAGCCAATTTTTGATGCGACAGCCGTTGCCAATGCCAAAGCTAAGGGTATGATTGTTGTTGGAAAGACCAACATGGACGAATTTGCCATGGGTGGTTCAGGTGAGACTTCTCACTACGGTGCCACTAAAAATGCTTGGGACCACAGCAAGGTTCCTGGTGGTTCATCAAGTGGTTCTGCCGCAGCTGTAGCCTCAGGACAAGTCCGCTTGTCACTTGGTTCTGATACTGGTGGTTCTATCCGCCAACCTGCTGCCTTCAACGGGATTGTTGGTCTCAAACCAACCTACGGAACGGTTTCACGTTTTGGTCTCATTGCCTTCGGTAGCTCATTAGACCAGATTGGACCTTTTGCACCAACTGTTAAAGAAAACGCTCTATTACTAAACGCTATTGCCAGCGAAGATGCCAAAGACTCGACTTCTGCTCCTGTCCGCATTGCCGACTTTACTTCAAAAATCGGGCAAGACATCAAGGGTATGAAAATCGCTTTGCCTAAAGAATACCTCGGTGAAGGAATTGACCCAGAAGTTAAAGAAACTATTCTAAACGCGGCCAAACACTTTGAGAAACTTGGCGCTATCGTCGAAGAAGTGAGCCTTCCTCACTCAAAATACGGGGTTGCCGTTTACTACATCATTGCTTCATCAGAAGCTTCATCAAACTTGCAACGCTTTGACGGTATCCGTTACGGCTACCGCGCAGAGAATGCGACTAACCTTGATGAAATCTATGTAAACAGCCGCAGTCAAGGTTTCGGTGAAGAGGTGAAACGCCGTATCATGCTGGGTACTTTCAGTCTTTCGTCAGGTTACTACGACGCCTACTACAAGAAGGCTGGTCAGGTCCGTACCCTCATCATTCAAGATTTCGAAAAAGTCTTTGCGGATTACGACTTGATTTTGGGACCAACAGCTCCAAGTGTTACCTATGACTTGGACTCACTCAACCACGACCCCGTTGCTATGTACTTGGCCGACCTCTTGACAATTCCAGTTAACTTGGCAGGTCTCCCAGGAATTTCAATTCCTGCTGGATTTGCTCAAGGTCTCCCTGTCGGTCTCCAATTGATCGGTCCTAAGTACTCTGAGGAGACCATTTACCAAGCTGCCGCTGCTTTTGAAGCAACAACAGACTACCACAAACAACAACCCGTGATTTTTGGAGGTGATAACTAATGAACTTTGAAACAGTCATTGGACTTGAAGTCCACGTAGAGCTTAACACCAATTCAAAAATCTTCTCACCAACTTCTGCCCACTTCGGAAATGACCAAAACGCCAACACCAACGTGATTGACTGGTCTTTCCCAGGAGTTCTGCCAGTTCTCAATAAAGGTGTTGTTGATGCCGGTATCAAAGCTGCTCTTGCCCTCAACATGGACATCCACAAGCACATGCACTTTGACCGCAAGAACTACTTCTATCCTGATAATCCCAAAGCCTACCAAATTTCTCAGTTTGATGAGCCAATCGGATACAACGGCTGGATTGAAGTCGAACTAGAAGACGGTACGACCAAGAAAATCGGTATCGAACGTGCCCACTTAGAGGAAGATGCTGGTAAAAACACCCACGGTACAGATGGCTACTCCTATGTAGACCTCAACCGCCAAGGGGTGCCATTGATTGAGATTGTATCTGAAGCTGACATGCGTTCTCCTGAAGAAGCCTACGCTTATCTAACTGCCCTCAAGGAAGTCATCCAGTACGCTGGTATTTCTGACGTTAAGATGGAAGAAGGTTCTATGCGTGTGGATGCCAACATCTCGCTTCGTCCTTATGGTCAAGAGAAATTCGGTACCAAGACTGAGTTGAAGAACTTGAATTCCTTCTCAAATGTTCGCAAGGGTCTTGAATACGAAGTCCAACGTCAAGCCGAAATCCTTCGCTCAGGTGGTCAAATTCGCCAAGAAACTCGCCGTTACGATGAAGCTAACAAGGCAACCATCCTCATGCGTGTCAAGGAAGGTGCTGCAGACTACCGCTACTTCCCAGAACCAGATCTACCCCTCTTTGAAATCTCAGACGAGTGGATTGAGGAAATGCGTACAGAGTTGCCAGAGTTTCCAAAGGAACGCCGTGCTCGCTACGTTGCTGACCTTGGCTTGTCAGACTACGATGCTAGCCAGTTGACAGCAAACAAAGTTACTTCTGACTTTTTTGAAAAAGCTGTTGCCCTTGGTGGCGATGCTAAGCAAGTCTCAAATTGGCTCCAAGGGGAAGTTGCTCAGTTCCTTAATGCTGAAGGCAAGACACTAGAACAAATCGAATTGACACCAGAAAACTTGGTTGAAATGATTGCCATCATCGAAGACGGTACTATCTCTTCTAAGATTGCCAAAAAAGTCTTTGTCCACCTGGCTAAAAATGGCGGTGGGGCGCGTGACTACGTCGAAAAAGCAGGTATGGGCCAAATCTCAGATCCAGATGTTCTGATTCCAATCATCCACCAAATCTTTGCGGATAACGAAGCTGCCGTTGCCGACTTCAAATCAGGTAAACGCAACGCAGACAAGGCCTTCACAGGATTCCTTATGAAAGCTACCAAAGGTCAAGCCAACCCACAAGTTGCCCTTAAACTCCTCGCCCAGGAATTGGCGAAGTTGAAAGACAGTGAGTAATTCACTCTTTAAACACTTTTTTCTACTTTTAAAACGAGAATGAGACAAGGGGAATAAATGAACAAATTTTTACGATTGCTATTTGTCTTAGTCATCATCGCTATGTTAGGCGCTTCTATACTACAAATCTTTCTCCCATCATATTTGGGAGAGCATTCTGGTTACGGTATTTCTGCAGGATGGCAAAGAGAAATTGGAATTTGGAATCTAGCTGTCTTAATTATTATTCTTGCCGTTAATATTAAATACGATTGGTTCTATCTACGAATCGCACTTCTTGCTCTCATTATTGGCGGAATTGGAATAGGAACAAATCACTTACTCAATTATATGGAGTATCACTCTCCTGTAAATGCTATCGGTGCTTTTGAAAATTACTTGCTAGCAATAGGATGGATTGTGGGATGGCTCATCGAACACCATTCCATAAAGAAGCTAAATGCTAGTAAATCTTAGATGATTTTTAAAGGTTATCAAATAATTTAATAATTATTCGAGTTATGAAATCAACCTTTTCAATAGTCTCAATGCCAATCAAAAACCCTTCAACGAACTCGCTAAACAAAAGGTCAACAAGGTTTGGACAGGCCTCTACGAGATTGAAGCAACCAGTATCTTGCTTGAAGACCTCAGCTATGACCAAGAAAGTCTTTGTCCACCTGGCTAAAAATGGCGGTGGCGCGCGTGAATACGTGGAAAAAGCTGGCTTGGTGCAAATCTCTGATCCAAATATTCTGATTCCAATCATTCACCAAGTCTTCGCAGATAATGAAGCAGCCGTTGCCGACTTCAAATCAGGTAAACGCAACGCAGACAAGGCCTTCACAGGCTTCCTCATGAAGGCAACCAAAGGACAAGCCAACCCACAAGTTGCCCTTAAACTACTCGCCCAGGAATTGGCCAAGTTGAAAGAAAACTAGACAGAACAAAACCAGCCCCAAGGTTGGTTTTTTCTTCTCTACCAACTCCCAATAACTATTTTGGCTTTATTTCCAGAGTATTTTATGGTAAAATGAAGAGTAATAATATTTATTAAAGAGGTAAAAACATGATTGAAGCAAGTAAATTAAAAGCTGGTATGACCTTTGAAACAGCTGACGGAAAATTGATCCGCGTTTTGGAAGCTAGCCACCACAAACCAGGTAAAGGAAACACAATCATGCGTATGAAATTGCGTGATGTCCGTACTGGTTCTACATTTGACACAAGCTACCGTCCAGAGGAAAAATTTGAACAAGCCATCATCGAGACTGTCCCAGCTCAATACTTGTACAAAATGGATGACACAGCTTACTTCATGAATACAGAAACTTACGACCAATACGAAATCCCTGTAGTCAACGTTGAAAACGAATTGCTTTACATCCTTGAAAACTCTGATGTGAAGATCCAATTCTACGGAACTGAAGTAATCGGTGTAACTGTACCAACTACTGTTGAATTGACAGTTGCAGAAACTCAACCATCTATCAAAGGTGCTACTGTTACAGGTTCTGGTAAACCAGCAACGATGGAAACTGGACTTGTCGTAAACGTTCCAGACTTCATCGAAGCAGGACAAAAACTCGTTATCAACACTGCAGAAGGAACTTACGTTTCTCGTGCCTAATCTCTAGAAAGAGGTCATTCTATGGGAATTGAAGAACAACTTGGCGAAATCGTTATCGCCCCACGTGTACTTGAAAAAATCATTGCTATTGCTACTGCAAAAGTAGAGGGTGTTCACTCTTTTTCAAACAAATCAGTGTCTGATACCCTTTCAAAACTTTCTCTCGGCCGTGGCGTTTATCTTAAAAATGTGGACGAAGAACTCACAGCTGATATCTACCTCTACCTTGAGTACGGAGTAAAAGTTCCTAAGGTAGCTGTTGCTATCCAGAAAGCTGTCAAAGATGCAGTCCGCAATATGGCTGATGTAGAACTCACTGCTATCAATATCCACGTTGCAGGTATTGTTCCAGATAAAACACCAAAACCAGACTTGAAAGACTTGTTTGATGAGGACTTCCTCAATGACTAGTCCACTATTAGAATCTAGACGTGAGCTCCGTAAGTGTGCCTTTCAAGCTCTTATGAGTCTTGAGTTTGATACAGACGTCGAAACTGCTTGTCGTTTCGCCTACACACACGATCGTGAAGATACGGATGTGCAACTTCCAGCCTTTTTGACAGAGCTCGTTTCTGGTGTTCAAACTAAAAAGGAAGAACTAGACAAGCAAATCACACAGCATTTAAAAGCTGGTTGGACCATTGAGCGTTTAACACTCGTGGAGAGAAACCTCCTTCGCTTGGGAGTCTTTGAAATCACTTCATTTGACACCCCACAGTTGGTTGCTGTTAACGAAGCTATCGAGCTTGCAAAGGACTTCTCAGATCAAAAATCTGCCCGTTTTATCAATGGACTGCTCAGCCAGTTTGTAACAGAAGAACAGTAATTAGAAAAAGTGTTTGACAAACATCAAACACTTTTTTCTTTGCCTTCCACTATCTAAAAAAGTGGTAATAGACATAATTATAAACAAAAATCCAGATGGGTTTTGCATAAATGAGAAAGTTGAAAAAACTATGACAGAGGATGGTGATTTTTAAGTTCTTTGTCCAACGATATACTAGAGCAAAGAAAAGACCAATAAAACTATAAATAATCAAACCGATAGGGTCTCGGTGAGTTAGGATTAAATGGCTAATCCCAAAGATGAGAGCAGATAGGATAACATCCAAATAATACTTGGACTGGGGAAAGAAGGTATTCATAAAATACCCTCTATCAATTAGTTCCTCTGATATAGGTGCGACGACTACTGTTAAAATAAAACCGAGAACGGTTGATAGAAAAGTTGGTTGTCCATTTGAATAAAGGATAGAAAGTAGCTTTTGAAAAATATACTTGTTATCAACTAAATAGTGATACTGTATCTGAAAAGCATCCACCAATTGACGAACAAAATAACAAGCTACTAGACTGACTACAAGGGGAAAAATCGTTGACCAAGTCCAAGCCTTTTTTTCAAAGATAAAGAGCATCTCTTTCTTTTTTAACCAAAAGACAAATAAGACTACAAGAACTAGTTCCCAAACAAGTGAAATGATAGAATAGCCATCTATCCCCCATCCTAAAAACTTAGTTAGATGCATAATCCCTAACTCTGGTAGATAAACCGATAGAAATACCAGTAAGATAAAGACTCCCAAATGCCCTAGTTTTTTCATACTTACACCTTTAATTTATTAATAGCCAATACCATAAGCACGTCTAGTCGCATGAGTCAGTATTGTACTCCATTCTGTCGCTAAACTATATGCATATGGCGAATCCCAATGTCTATCATCAACCAACCAAATCATGCCACCACCTGGAACTTGATCTAAGTCTTCAGATGAAAGAACTATAAATGTTTCTGTACCTGTCATTGCAAGAACCTTCTTAAAATATTGTTGTAGGCTCACCTCTACAGTATACTTCTTTTTTATCTATTTTATTAGTCTTCTCCTCAACTATCAATTTTTCAACCTGAATGGCATTTTCTATAAAAAAATGAGACCTTTCTAGTCTCATTTAGTCGTTCTTAGTATTTTCTAAAGCGTTGGTAACGTTCTTCAATAAGTTGGTCAAGTGGTAGTTCTTGCAACCTATCTAGTTCTGCACGCAATTCATTTTTAACACGAGCTTGTAGCTCTTTACTGGAGAGGCCTGCTTCTGAGATTACCTTGTCTACGATTCCCATTTCTAGAAGTTCATGCGAAGTGATTTTCATCAATTCCGCTGCTTCCATAGCACGACTTCCATCCTTCCAAAGGATAGAGGCAAATCCTTCAGGGCTAAGTACGGCGTAGATTGAGTTTTCTAACATCCAGACACGGTTAGCTACTGCTAGAGCTAGGGCCCCGCCAGATCCACCTTCACCGATAATAATCGCGATGATTGGAACCTTGAGGTCACTCATTTCCATCAGGTTTCGGGCGATTGCTTCACCTTGTCCACGTTCCTCTGCTCCAACACCTGGGTAAGCACCCGCCGTATTGATAAAGGTCACAACTGGACGACCAAACTTTTCTGCCTGTTTCATCAGGCGAAGAGCCTTGCGATAGCCTTCTGGATGAGGCTGCCCAAAATTCCGTTTGAGGTTATCATGAAGACTTTTCCCCTTTTGGATACCAACGACAGTTACTGCTTGTTCACCTAACCAGCCAATTCCACCAATGACCGCACCATCGTCTCGGAAAGAGCGATCTCCATGCAATTCGATAAATTCATCGAAGATTCCATTGGCAAAATCAAGGGCTGTCAAGCGACTCTGCTCGCGTGCCTCTCTGACTATTTTTGCAATATTCATCCGCGACTTCCTCCATGCAATCTTACTAATTTAGCAATTGTTTCAGGCAATTCTCTCCGTTTGACAATTGCATCAACAAATCCATGTTCAAGCAGAAATTCTGCCTTTTGGAAGTCATCCGGCAAGGTCTCACGAACTGTATTTTCGATAACACGACGCCCAGCAAAACCAACCAAACTCTGGGGTTCCGCTAGGATAATATCACCTTCCATAGCAAAAGAAGCGGTCACTCCACCTGTTGTCGGATCGGTTAAAATAGTTAGGTAAAAAAGTCCTGCCTTGGAATGACGTTGAACTGCTGCAGAAATTTTAGCCATCTGCATCAAGCTCATGATTCCTTCTTGCATACGGGCTCCACCAGAAGCTGTGAAGAGAACGACTGGCAAGTTTTCTACCGTTGCATACTCAAACAGGCGCGTGATTTTTTCACCCACAACGGTTCCCATAGAAGCCATGATAAAGTTAGAATCCATGATTCCAAGGGCAACTTTTTGTCCCTTTATACTAGCTGTACCAGTTAGTACCGCTTCATCCAAACCTGTCTTTTCACGCATACTAGCAAGTTTTTTCTGGTAGCCAGGAAAGTTTAATGGATCTTGAGTTTCAATACCCGTAAACATCTCCATAAAGCTGTCAGAATCAACCGTCAAAGCCAAGCGTTCCTGAGCTGAAATACGGAAAGTATAGCTACAATGGGGACAAATTCGTTCGCTCCCAAGATCCTTTTGGTAAATGGTGTGTTTACAACCAGGACACTGGGAGAAGAGTTCATCCGGAACCTCAGGCTTGGCTTGTGGTTTCTGCCTTACGGAACGGTTAGGATTGATCCGAATATACTTATCCTTTTTACTAAATAGAGCCATAACTCCCCCTTTTAGTTCTCATACTCTTTGAAAGTCTATTCTTTTTCTTGGTATTTTGGCAAGAAAGTTTCCATCAAGAAGGAAGTATCGTAGTCACCAGCGATAACTCGGCGGTCTGAAATCAGATCCAACTGGAAGTCTGCATTGGTTTGCACTCCTTCAATATCAAGTTCATAAAGTGCCCGTTGCATCTTCATCAAGGCATCAAAACGATTCTCCCCATGAACAATGATTTTGGCAATCATACTATCATAGTAAGGAGGAATGGTATAGCCTGGATAAACTGCTGAGTCCACGCGCAAGCCAACTCCACCACTTGGTAGATAAAGATTGGTAATTTTACCTGGGCTTGGAGCAAAGTTAAATGCTGGATTTTCCGCATTGATCCTGCACTCGATAGCATGACCTCGTAGGACGATATCTTCTTGTTTGAAAGGTAAAGGTTGCCCGGCAGCAATGCGAATCTGTTCCTTCACGATATCAACACCTGAAACAAACTCTGTGACTGGGTGTTCCACTTGCACACGAGTATTCATTTCCATGAAGTAGAAATTGCCACTCGCTTCATCGAGAAGAAATTCAATCGTCCCTGCATTTTCATAGCCTACAGACTCTGCTGCACGAACGGCCGCAGCACCAATTTCATTACGAAGTGTTTTGCCAATCGCAATGGACGGACTTTCTTCTAAGACCTTTTGGTTATTCCGTTGGAGTGAACAGTCCCGTTCTCCTAGATGGACAACATGCCCCTCTTGATCCGCAAGGATCTGAACTTCGATATGACGAGCTGGATAAATCACACGCTCAAGATACATTGCGCCATTTCCAAAATTGGCCTTAGCTTCACTGGATGCTGTTTCAAAGGCTGCGACCAAGTCTTCTGCCTTTTCAACCTTACGAATCCCTTTTCCACCACCACCTGCCGATGCTTTTAGCATGACTGGATAACCAATTTTTTCTGCAACTGCAAGGGCTTCTTCAGCCGTGTGAACTTCACCATCAGATCCTGGGATAACTGGAACCCCAGCCTTGATCATTTGCTCACGCGCATTGATCTTATCTCCCATGGTATCCATTACAGCGCCAGAAGGGCCGATAAACTTAATCCCCACTTCATCACACATCGTGGCAAACTTGGAGTTTTCGCTAAGAAAACCAAAACCTGGGTGGATGGCTTCTGCTTCAGTCAAGACTGCAGCAGATAAAATAGCGTTGATATTGAGATAAGACTCTGTCGCCTTACCAGGTCCGATACAGATAGCTTCATCCGCTAGGAGTGTGTGAAGGGCTTCCTTATCAGCAGTTGAATAAACTGCTACGGTTGCAATGCCCAATTCACGCGCAGCTCGAATAATGCGAACCGCAATCTCACCACGGTTGGCAATCAAAATTTTACGAAACATGGAGAACCTCCTTAGTTTCCAATTGCAAAGGTAAGAGTACCACTCGCTGCAAGCTTACCATCTACTTCAGCCTTTGCTTCAACCACAGCAATCGTACCACGACGTTTGACAAAAGTAGCCGTCATGACTAATTGGTCACCTGGTACAACTTGCTTCTTGAACTTAACCTTGTCCATGCCAGCATAGAAGACCAGTTTCCCTTTATTTTCAGGTTTGGACAATTCCAAGACACCAGCAGTCTGGGCCAAGGCTTCCATAATAAGGACACCTGGCATGACTGGGTATTGAGGAAAATGACCATTAAAGAAAGGTTCGTTGATGGTCACATTTTTAATGGCAACAATAGTATCCTCGCTCACTTCCAAGACACGATCCACTAGGAGCATGGGGTAGCGATGAGGTAGAGCTTCTTTGATTCCTTGAATATCGATCATTTGATGCGTACCAATCCTTTACCGAACTCAACCATTTCTTCATTTGAAACGAGAATTTCTGTCACCACACCATCCTTAGGTGCAGGAATTTCATTCATGACCTTCATGGCTTCGATGATCACCAAAGTCTGACCTTTTTTAACACTGTCTCCGACTGTGACAAAGGCAGGTTTATCTGGTCCAGCAGCCAAGTAAGCCACCCCTACAAGTGGACTCTCAACAACATCACCCTCCGGAGCAACCGTCGTTTCAGCTGGTACTGGAGCTTCTTCCACTGCACTATCTACTGGAGTTGAAGGGGTAGAAACTACTGGACTTGCCGCTACTGCAGTTGGTGCTGGAACAACTTGAGCTGGAGCTTCAGAAGCCATTCTTGCTTCATTCTTACTGAACTGCAATTCGTCCGCTCCGTTTTTATAAGAAAATTCTCTCAAACTTGATTGGTCGAATTGAGCCATCAAGTCCTTGATCTCATTTAAATTCATAATTATTTATTCTCCCAACGTTTGAAAGCAAGAACCGCATTGTGTCCACCAAAACCAAAAGTATTTGAAATAGCATAAGGGATTTCTTGCTCCAAGCCTTGTCCATAAACGACATTCGCTTCGATATAATCTGATAACTCGCTTGTCCCAGCTGTCATTGGTACATAGTTATGACGCATGGCTTCAATAGTAGCAATCGCTTCTACGGCCCCTGCAGCACCAAGCAAGTGTCCTGTAAAGGACTTGGTTGAAGATACAGGTACTTCTTTACCAAGGACAGCTACGATTGCACCACTTTCTCCTTTTTCATTAGCAGGAGTTGAAGTTCCGTGGGCGTTGACGTAAGCCACTTGCTCTGGAGAAATTTCTGCCTCTTCCAAAGCCAATTTAATCGCCTTAATCGCGCCTTGACCTTCTGGATGAGGTGAAGTCATATGGTAAGCATCACAGGTATTACCATAACCAACTACTTCAGCCAAGATAGTTGCCCCACGTTTTTCAGCATGTTCAAGGCTTTCAAGAACCAACATTCCTGAACCTTCTCCCATCACAAAACCATTACGGTCTTTGTCAAATGGGATAGAAGCACGAGTTGGATCCTCTGTAGTTGATAGGGCAGTCAATGCTTGGAAACCAGCGATAGCAAAAGGAGTGATAGATGATTCTGATCCACCAACTAACATGACATCTTGGAAACCAAACTTGATAGAGCGGAAGGCATCCCCAATGGCATCGTTAGATGAGGCACAGGCAGTATTGATTGATTTACAGATACCGTTTGCTCCGAAACGCATGGCAACATTTCCTGAAGCCATATTTGGCAAGGCTTTTGGAAGTGTCATTGGTTTAACGCGTTTTGGACCTTTTTCATGAAGACGGATAACCTGATCTTCGATTTCTTTAATTCCCCCAATACCAGAAGCTACGATAACACCAAAGCGATCTTTATCGATTGCTTCTACATCAAGATTTGCATTTGTCACCGCTTCTTGAGCCGCATACAAGGCATACAAAGAATAGTTGTCAAAACGGTTGGTATCTTTTTTAACAAAGTATTTATCAAATGGGAAATCTTGAACTTCTGCCGCATTGTGCACAGCAAATTCACTGTGGTCAAACTTAGTGATTTCTCCAATTCCAATCTTCCCAGTTTGCAAACTGTTCCAAAATTCTTCTGGAGTATTTCCGATAGGAGAGGTCAATCCGTAACCTGTTACTACAACTCGATTTAGTTTCATCTGTCTTACCTATATCTTTCCTTATTTTTTACATGCTAAGTCCGCCATCAACGGCGAGAACTTGTCCAGTCAAATAATCCTGTCCAGCCAGGAACACTGTAGCATCTGCGATATGTTCTGCTTGACCAAAATGTTTCATTGGGATTTGTGCCAATGTCGCTTCCTTGACCTTATCAGATAAAATAGCGGTCATATCTGACTCTATCATTCCTGGTGCAAGAGCATTTACGCGCACATTGCGATTGGCAACTTCACGTGCAACTGACTTGGTAAAACCAATCAAACCCGCTTTAGAAGCTGCATAGTTGGCTTGTCCGATATTTCCCATCAGACCGACCACACTGGACATATTGATGATCGCACCTTCACGTGCCTTGATCATCTGTTTCAAGACTGCTTGCGTCATGTTAAAGGCACCTGTCAAGTTGATCTTAATCACTTTTTCAAAGTCTTCCTCGGTCATCTTGAGCATAAGCGTATCCTGGGTAATGCCAGCATTGTTTACCAAGACATCGACGGAACCGAGTTCTGCAATCGCTTGATCTACCATACGCTTGGCATCTGCAAAGTCTGAAACATCACCTGAGATCGGTACTACTTTGACGCCGTAGTTTGAAAACTCAGCCAGCAATTCTTCTGAGATTGCTCCTCGACTATTCAAAACAACATTAGCGCCTAGTTGGGCAAATTTGTGAGCAATGGCAAGTCCGATACCACGACTTGAACCTGTTACAAAGACATTTTTGTTTGTAAGTTGCATTCTATCTCTCCTGTTTCCTGTTGTATTTTGTGGGAGAAGGGGTCATTAGTTTCCTAACAAAGCATCCAAGCTTGCTTGGTCTTCAACATTAGCTAGCTTAGCTGATTTATCAATCTTTTTGACAAAGCCTGATAGGACCTTACCAGGACCAATTTCAATAAAGTTGGTTACCCCAGCATCCTGCATCACTGCAATACTTTCATAAAAACGAACAGGTTCTTTCACCTGACGCGTCAAGAGCTCTTGGATTCGATCTTTTTCCATAACAGCAGCTTCCGTATTGCCGACTAGTGGGCAAGTAAAATCAGAGAAACTCACTCCCTCAAGAGCAACAGCTAGTTGCTGACTGGCTGGCTCAAGAAGAGCTGTATGGAAAGGACCAGATACATTTAAAGGAATCAATCGTTTTGCTCCTGCTTCCTGCAAGAGTTCAACTGCGCGGTCAACCGCAGCCACCTCACCACCGATAACGATTTGGCTTGGGGTGTTGTAGTTGGCTGGAGTCACTACTCCAACTTTAGAGGCTGTTTCACAAACTTCCTCGATCACTTCTACTGGAGTATTTAGGACGGCAACCATCTTTCCAGAACCTGCAGGTGCAGCCTCTTCCATATAAGCACCACGCTTAGCAACCAAGGTAACTGCCTCTTCAAAGTCCAAGGCACCACTTGCTACAAGAGCAGAATATTCCCCAAGAGACAATCCTGCTACCATATCCGGCTGATAACCCTTTTCTTTCAATAGTCGGTAAATAGCAACCGAAGTCGCTAAAATAGCTGGTTGCGTATAGCGAGTCTGGTTTAACTTGACTTCTTCCTTATCAATCAAATCACGAAGGTCATAACCCAAAACCTGACTGGCTTGGTCAATTGTTTCCTTGACGATAGGATAGCGATCATAGAGATCACGCCCCATTCCTAGATGCTGAGCACCTTGACCTGCAAATAGAAAGGCTGTTTTAGTCATTTCTTACAACTCCTGCCCAACGAGCGGCTTCTTCTTGAATTTTTTTGGCTGCGCCATAGTATAGATCTTTTAGGATTTCTTCGACAGTTTCCTCTTTAGAAACCAAACCAGCGATCTGACCTGCCATGACAGATCCACCTTCTACATCTCCATGAACAACGGCTTTAGCAAGAGCACCAGCTCCCATTTGTTCAAAGATTTCTAAATCTGGATTTTCTTGTTTAAAGGCATCTTTTTCAGCCTGTTCAAAGTCACGTGTCAACTGGTTTTTAATGGCACGAACAGCATGTCCAAAGTGTTGAGCTGAAATAGTCGTATCGATATCACGCGCTTTTAAGATTTTTTCCTTGTAGTTTGGATGGGCGTTAGATTCCTTAGCTACTACGAAACGCGTACCAACTTGAACGGCCTCAGCACCAAGCATAAAGCCTGCAGCGACACCTTCACCGTCCGCAATTCCTCCAGCTGCGATAACTGGAATTGAAACTGCTGCAGCAACTTGGCGTACCAAGGTCATAGTTGTTAGTTTCCCAATATGTCCACCGGCTTCCATTCCTTCTGCAATAACTGCATCTGCACCAATTTTTTCCATACGTTTTGCCAAAGCAACACTTGGAACAACAGGAATAACTGTAATTCCTGCATCATGGAAACGGTTCATGTATTTACTTGGATTTCCTGCACCAGTTGTAACCACCTTGACCCCTTCTTCTATGACGAGATCAACAATGTCTTCTACAAAAGGGGACAAGAGCATGATGTTGACACCAAAAGGTTTGTCCGTAAGTGATTTGATTTTATCGATATTAGCCTTTACGACCTCTTTAGGTGCATTCCCACCACCGATGATCCCTAGACCACCAGCTTTTGATACCGCACCAGCTAAGTCACCATCTGCAACCCAGGCCATTCCTCCTTGAAAAATAGGATAATCAATGTTCAATAATTCTGTAATACGTGTTTTCATAGTGCCTCCATCATTCCTTGCTTACGTAATAGTTCGATGAGTTTATCATTTGAGTTTCAAACTATTACCTAAACAAGAGGGAGCGGGTTTCCCCTACTCCTTCTAGTAATATGTTAATTATTTTGTTTGTTCTTCAACGTAGGCAACTAAGTCACCAACTGTTTTCAAGTTATCTTCTGCTTCGATTTGGATATCGAAAGCATCTTCGATTTCAGAGATTACTTGGAACAAGTCCAATGAATCTGCATCCAAATCATCAAAAGTAGATTCAAGTGTTACTTCTGATGCGTCTTTCCCAAGTTCTTCAACGATAATTTCTTGTACTTTTTCAAATACTGCCATGATAGGACTCCTTTAAAATATAAAAAATTTATAACTATGTGTTTACCACATGATTACCTAGATTGTGAGAATGAGTGTGCCCCATGTCAAACCTCCGCCGAAGCCTGATAGGAGAATAGTCTGGCTACCATCTAAACGAATCTTGCCATTCTCCACACACTCTGAGAGCAAAATCGGGATGCTTGCAGCACTGGTATTTCCATACTCCATCATATTGGCAGGAAGCTTGTCTCGGTCTAAACCGATTTTCTTAGCCATCTTATCCAAAATGCGGATATTTGCCTGATGAAGCAAGAGATAATCCAATTCCGATGCTGCGATTGGACTATTTTCAATAGTCTCTTTGATCGATCTAGCAACATCACGATTTGCAAAATCAAAAACTGCTCGTCCATCCATCTTCAAAAAAGCAGGAACTGCTTCTTGATCTGAGAAAGGAGAAGCCAAAGCCGTTTGACCATAGGTCAAACACTCGCTCCGAGAGCCATCTGTATAGAGACTTTCCACGAGGAAGTGCCGTGTTTCGCTCGTTTCCAAGAGAACGCCACCAGCACCATCTCCAAAGAGAACGGCTGTCGAACGATCAGACCAATCAACTGCCTTGGATAAGGTTTCAGCCCCGATAACAATCCCTTTTTTGAACTGTCCAGAACTTAAAAACTTTTCTGCAGTTGAGAGAGCGAATACAAAGCCACTGCAAGCTGCTGTCAGATCAAAGGCGAAAGCTCTATGCGCTCTGATATTCGCCTGAACTCGAGCTGCTGTGGAAGGCATCATCGAGTCTGGGGTAATCGTCGCTACAATGATAAAATCAATCTGATCCGCTGTTAAGCTCCCTTTATCTAGCAAGCTCTTCGCAACTTCTGTCGCCAAGTCACTTGTAGATTCCGTTTTTGAAATATGTCTCTGTTTAATTCCTGTCCGACTTGAAATCCACTCATCGCTTGTATCCATGATTTGAGCCAAGTCCTGATTAGTGACCACTTGCTCTGGAACATAATGAGCAACCTGGCTTATTTTTGCAAAAGCCATTATTTCAAATCCTCCAAAAATTGATAAAGATTAGTCAAGCCCCTGCCCATCACTTCTATTTCTTCAGAACTCATACCATCGATAATTTTTTCGACCATGGCCTTGTGGAAACGTTTATGAAGGCGGTGAACCAAACGACCTTTCTTTGTCAAATGCAGATAGACCACACGACGATCCTGATCAGAACGAATGCGCTCAACATAACCTTTTCTTTCGAGATTATTCAAGCTGGTCGTAACAGTTCCAAGAGTGACCATCAGTTCTTTAGAAACCTTACTTGGTGTCGCCTCTGGGAACTTGCCAATCACATCAATCGTGTGCATTTCTTTGATGGAGATGTCTTTGAAACGACTACCTCGTAAGCTAACCTCCTCAATCACAAGGACATTATTAAAAATAGATGTTAAATACTCATTCACTTGTTGGTAGTCCAAAGTATTCCCTCCTTCTCAAAAAAACTTTTGTATTCAAAACATTTGACAAAAAAAGTATATCAAACTTCAAAGAATTGCGCAAGTATTTTTTTATTTTCCTGAAAATTTTGGTCGTCTTCTTTCAGAATGAGCTCGAACTCCTTCTTTAAAATCTTCAGTTAAAGACAAAGATTCTTGCAGTTTCAATTCCAGTTCAGCATAATTCTGCCAATCCTTAAATTGGCTTTCCCAAACCAACTTTTTAATGGCTGCGTATGAGTTTGCTGAGCCTCGTCTTAATTTCTTCAGAACTTGTTCTCTTGTCTTTTCTAGCTTATCTGCCTCGCAAACACGGTATACCACGCCCCATTCCAGTGCTTTTTCCGCAGTCAAAGCTTCTCCTGTCATGGCAAGTTGCGCAGCCCGTGTTACTCCGATACTACGACTCAAGAGATGGATCCCACCAGCGTCTGGCGCCAATCCCACTCCAACAAAGGCTTGGATAAATTTTGCCTTATCAGTCGCCAAACAAAAATCGACTGCTACTGCCATATTGGCTGCAGCACCAGCAACTGCTCCATCTACCTCCATCAAAACAGGTTTAGGGATCTGCTTAATTTTATAGGAGATTGTATTGACTAATTCTGCAATCTTATTCAAAGAAGGAATGTCATCCTCATCCACTGCACGCTTCATCTCAACCAAATCTCCCCCAACTGAAAAGACCTTCCCATTCGCGTTAATCAAGATAAACTGAACAGCTTGATCCTGTTCTGCTAAGGTTAAAGCTTCTAAAATCTCCTCACACATTGGGATATGGAAACCATTTGCCACTTCGGGACGATTCAAAGTAATGATAGCAAGATCATCTAGGATCTGATATAAGATATGATTCATAGCTTCTCCTTTTATAAGGTGATAAAATTATTTCATTGTCAAAGTATACCTTTTTTTAGATAAAGAGGCAAGAGAAAACCAATCGAAAGTGTCTCGGCTGATCAAAACGCTCACTTTATCCTAAAGACTATACTATTTTCTTCATTGAAAAAAGGCCCTCTTTCTGCTATAATCGTATAAAATACTTACTTGAGGAGTCCCTATGAAGGTTGTAAAATTTGGCGGAAGCTCTCTTGCCTCTGCTAGTCAGTTAGAAAAAGTTTTAAACATCGTTAAAAGCGATAAAGAGCGCCGTTTTGTGGTCGTTTCTGCACCGGGTAAACGCAATTCTGAGGATACCAAGGTTACAGATGCCTTGATCAAATACTATCGTGATTATGTAGCAGGAAATGATATCAGCAAGAGCCAAAACTGGATCATCGATCGCTATGCGGCTATGGTGAGCGAACTAGGCTTAAAACCATCAGTTCTAGAAAAAATTTCTAAAAGCATCCGTGCCTTAGCGACTCTTCCTATTGAGGAAAATGACTTTCTCTATGACACCTTCCTAGCAGCTGGAGAAAACAACAATGCCAAACTTATCGCAGCTTACTTTAACCAAAACGGCATCGATGCGCGCTATGTTCACCCTAGAGAAGCGGGAATTATCGTAACAAGCGAACCTGGGAATGCTCGCATCATTCCCTCTAGTTATGACAAGATTGAAGGCTTGGCTGACAGCAACGAAGTCCTTGTTATTCCTGGTTTCTTTGGGGTCACTAAAGAAAATCAAATCTGTACCTTCTCCCGTGGTGGATCCGACATAACTGGTTCCATCATCGCTGCCGGTGTTAAGGCTGATCTCTATGAAAACTTTACGGACGTAGACGGTATCTTTGCTGCCCATCCAGGTATCATTCACCAGCCTCATTCTATCCCTGAATTGACCTACCGTGAAATGCGTGAGTTGGCTTATGCTGGATTTTCAGTTCTTCATGATGAAGCTCTTCTACCCGCTTACCGTGGGAAAATTCCTCTCGTTATCAAAAACACCAATAACCCTGACCATCCGGGTACTCGTATCGTTCTAAAGCATAGCAGTGATAAATTCCCAGTCGTTGGAATCGCTGGTGATTCTGGCTTTGTCAGCATCAACATGTCGAAATACCTCATGAACCGTGAAGTTGGATTTGGACGCAAGGTTCTGCAAATTCTCGAAGATCTTAACATCGGATGGGAACACATGCCAACAGGTATCGACGATCTTTCGATCATTCTCCGCTCCCGTGAGTTGACTCCTATCAAAGAAGAAGAAATTCTACGTCAGCTCGTTCAAAAGGCTGAAGTGGACCATGCCGAAATCGAACATGACCTTTCAATCATTATGATTGTCGGAGAAAAGATGAAGAGTCATATCGGGGTAACTGCTACTGCAACACGTGCTTTGTCTGAGAATAAAATCAACATCCAGATGATGTCCCAAGGTTCAAGTGAAGTTTCCATCATGTTTGTTGTCAATAAAGATCAAGAAAAAGCAGCTATCAAGGCTCTCTACCATGCCTTTTTCGATGAAAGTAAGGAAGACTGATCATGGCCCAATCTCTCAATAAAGTCATTGACCTCCAAACCACTGGAACATCTTACCTCTCTATCTCTGGAAAGGTTGGAAAATTTCTAGTCGGGAATCAAGCCTTAGAGTTTTATCCTGATGTCAACGTCGAACAATATATCCAAATTCCCTGGTCCAACATTCAGCAAATCGGAGCCAACGTAACTGGTCGCAAAATCAGTCGCCACTTTGAAGTCTTCACTGATCAAGGAAAATTCCTCTTTGCTTCCAAAGACTCTGGAGCTATTCTCAAAATCGCTCGAGAAAAACTTGGTAATGACAAAGTTGTGAAACTTCCTACTTTACTCCAGACCATTGGACAAAAATTTAAAAATCTATTTGCAAAAAAGTAGAAACTTTAGTATAATCATAGCAACGGATAAGTAGGTTATCCTCTTCTTTCAGAAAGTCTGCGGGTGCTGCGAGCAGATAGGAGGGATAGGTGAAATTCTACCGTTATTCACAATTAAATACAGAATCAAGTGCACACCTGTGAAGTTGGATGGAACCGTGGCCCTGCCACTCCAACGCTTTGTTAGGTGTGCTTTTTTCATAAAGGAGTTCTTATGTTAGATATCAAACGTATTCGTACAGACTTTGATGCTGTCGCTGAAAAATTGGCTACACGTGGTGTAGATGCTGCAGTCTTGAACGAGATGAAAGAAATCGACGCTAAACGTCGTGACATCTTGGTCAAAGTTGAAAATCTCAAGGCAGAACGTAACACAGTTTCTGCAGAGATTGCTCAAGCCAAGCGTAATAAGGAAAATGCTGATGACAAGATTGCTGCTATGCAAGCTCTCTCTGCTGAAGTAAAATCTCTCGATGCTGAATTGGCAGAAATCGATGCTAAATTGACAGAATTTACCACTACTCTTCCAAACATCCCAGCTGACAGCGTTCCTGTTGGAGCTGATGAGGATGACAACGTCGAAGTTCGCCGTTGGGGAACTCCACGCGAGTTTGACTTTGAGCCAAAAGCTCACTGGGATCTTGGGGAAGACCTTGGTATCCTTGACTGGGAACGTGGTGGAAAAGTGACGGGGGCTCGTTTCCTCTTCTATAAAGGACTTGGGGCTCGTTTGGAACGTGCTATCTACAACTTCATGTTGGACGAGCATGGCAAAGAAGGTTATACCGAAGTCATCACTCCCTACATGGTCAACCATGATTCTATGTTTGGTACTGGTCAATATCCAAAATTCAAGGAAGACACTTTTGAATTGAAAGACACTAATTATGTCCTCATTCCTACAGCTGAAGTGCCTCTTACAAACTACTACCGTGATGAAATCCTTGATGGAAAAGACCTACCAATTTACTTCACTGCTATGAGCCCATCATTCCGTTCTGAAGCAGGTTCAGCAGGCCGTGACACACGTGGCTTGATTCGTTTGCACCAATTCCACAAGGTTGAAATGGTCAAATTTGCCAAACCAGAAGAATCTTATGAAGAATTAGAAAAAATGACAGCCAACGCTGAAAATATTCTTCAAAAGCTTAATCTTCCATACCGTGTGGTCGCGCTCTCTACTGGAGATATGGGCTTCTCAGCTGCCAAGACTTACGATTTGGAAGTTTGGATTCCAGCCCAAAATACCTACCGTGAAATCTCAAGCTGTTCAAATACAGAAGATTTCCAAGCTCGTCGTGCTCAAATCCGTTACCGTGATGAAGCCGATGGCAAAGTGAAACTCCTTCACACCTTGAACGGTTCTGGACTTGCAGTTGGACGTACAGTGGCTGCTATTCTTGAAAACTACCAAAACGCAGATGGTTCTGTGACCATCCCTGAAGTTCTTCGTCCATATATGGGTGGAGCTGAAGTTATCAAACCATAAAAAATAAGGCCTAGCTAGAAGATAGCTAGACCTTTTTTCGTAACCAAATTAGATAACCACTCAAGACAAAGAGTAAAATACTTAAGCAAAGGAGGGTTTCAGCCAATATCAAATAATCCAGAAAAGGAAGTTTCAAAATTCCCTGAGCCATTTTAAGCGATGTAGCTGTGATGATGGTTGGGAAGGTTAAGGCTGAGAAAGCTGGTTGAAAGCCTTGTTTTAAAATATTGGGCAGGCGAGTTAAAACAAAGAAAAAGAAAGATTGAGACGCTAGGATCATGACGATCAAGAGCCATGTTGGCAAGCTTGCCCCTCCAACTCGAACTAGTGAGGCCAAGAGTAGGGAAAAGGGAGCACAGTAGATTCCTTCTTGTCCAAGCAAGGCCATTGGGAGTGGATGTTTCTTTAAATCCCTATAAATAAGCGGATAGAGATAGAAGGTCAAGACAAAACCAAAAATCAAGGTTGCATAGGCAATTTCAACGATGCCTACCAGAGGATAGGTCAAGGCAGCTACTGCTATCCCCACATAGAGCACCGTCCAGCTAGGAGTCGCATTGACTCTCTTGCCTGGACAGGCAAATTTAATGGTAAAGTAAGTGATTAAAGCGAGGTCCAAGAGAAAGGAAAACCACCAGAGCCCTTGTGATATCAAAGGAAGATGAGGAAACAAACGAAAGACATAAGTCGATAAAATCATCCCAGCCATGGGAAAAGTAGCCATTCCAGATAAAAGAGGGGGCTTGGTCAATTCTTGCTTGGTTTCTTCCCAATTAAAAAGATGAAGAATCAGAAAGAAAATACACAAAATTAAACCAGTCAGACTCAATAAATGCGACAGAACAGGCCAAGTATCCGCAATCAAGTTTCCTGCACCTGCCAAACCTAACAAACAACCAGAAAATACCAAGGGGAGTTTTTTCATGGCAACCTCCGTTAATCATATTATTATCAGTATAGCATAAAAGCCTTTAAAATAGCACAGAAAAATGAAGACTGGGTAGATCAGCCTTCATTTTTTATTTAGGATTCGAACTAGGCATAGGGTTGTAATTCTGGGTTAATAGGCGTATTGGCTAGGTTGTTAGCATAGTTGCAAAGGCTGGCTAAGCTGACACCGAGAACCACATCCAAGGCATTTTGTTGCGTGTAGCCAGCTTCCAAAAATTCAGTCAAGGCTTCATCTCCCACACGCCCTTTGGTATTGATGACCGCCAAGGTAAACTTAGCTAGAGTATCTAGTTTTGGATCTGTCTCAATTGGAGTACGGTTGCGGAGGGCTTGAAGAAGATCATCATTCATCTGGATTTGTTTGATTGAAAAGGCTGTGTGACCTGCGACGCAGAAAGCACAACCATTGGTTACGGCAGCTGTGATTTGCACTACTTCGCGTTCCACTGGTGTCAGGCTATTGCGACGGTTGATGGCTCCGACAGTTCGGTAGGCTTCAAGCGCGGTAGGAGCATTAGCCAAGAGACCGATTAGGTTGGGAATATAGCCATTGTTGTCTTTTTGTACTGTTTCAAGAACTTCTTTCACTTCTGCTGGTGCTGATTCTACTGTGTGGATGGTAAATGTTGTCATAAGAAACCTCTTTTCATTTTATTGTCATTTAGTCTATCATAGAATTTTCCACTTGGATAATATATATTTTCAATCGCCTTGATAAGAAATATCTATGAAATGAAAAAATCACACTAAAAGTGTGATTGGGTTAGTGTTTAAAATACTTTTTAGTCTCAGCAATGACGACTGGCGACAAGACTAAGAGGGCAATCAAGTTTGGTAAAGCCATCAGGGCATTGACGATGTCTGCGATAATCCAAACCATATCCAACTCGATAAATCCTCCCAACAAGACCATGAGTACAAAGACTACACGGTAAAGCCAGATAAAACGAACACCGAAGAGAAACTCGAAACAACGCTCTCCGTAATAGTTCCAACCGAGGATTGTCGTAAAGGCAAAGAGCACAAGGAAAATAGTCAAAAGAGCAGGACCAAAGTGTGAAAAAACTGTTGAAAAGGCTGACTGGGTCAAGGCAACACCATTTAAATCTCCGCTCCAAACACCAGTTACTAAGATTGTTAGACCTGTCAGAGTACAGATAATCAAAGTATCAATAAAGGTTCCTGTCATGGAAATCAAGCCTTGCTCTACAGGCTCATTAGTCTTAGCTGCAGCCGCTGCAATGGGAGCTGAACCAAGACCAGATTCGTTAGAAAAGACGCCACGCGCCACACCATTTTGGATAGCCATCCGAATGCTGGCACCTGCAAAACCACCCACCGCAGCAGCTGGACTAAAGGCTGAAGTAAAAATGAGGGCAAGTGTGGCCGGGATTTTCTCGATATTAAAGAGAATAACTGTAAGAGTTCCTAAAATATAGACAATAGCCATAAAAGGAACCACTGCTGTCGAAACTTTTGATATGGATTTGAGGCCACCAAAGACGGCAATCCCTACAAAAATGGATAAAATCAGAGCTGTGATAGCTGGATCAACTTGAGCCGTATTTTGAATGGATTCTGTAATCGAATTGACTTGGGTAAAGGTACCAATCCCTAGAAGGGCTACCAATACACCCGCTAGGGCAAAGAAGATTGCAAGGGGACGCCACTTTTCTCCCATTCCTAAAAGAATGTAGTGCATGGGCCCTCCAGCTACAGCCCCATTTGCATCTTTAGTGCGATACTTGATAGCCAGCAAACCTTCAGCATACTTGGTCGCCATCCCAAAGAAGGCCGCCATCCACATCCAAAAGAGGGCCCCTGGTCCTCCAACCTTAATGGCTGTCGCGACTCCGATGATATTTCCCGTACCAACGGTGGCAGCTAGAGCTGTACAAAGAGCTGCAAAGCTCGACACATCGCCATGTCCCTTGTCCTTGGTAAAAATCAACTGAAAGGCCTTAGGGAGACGAGCCACCTGCAAAAGGCCTAGTCGGATGGTCAAATAGATACCTGTCCCGACCAATAAGATTAAGAGGGGAGGTCCCCAAACGAAAGCATCAAGCGCTTTTAGCAATTCTAACATATCCTACTCCTATCTTTCAACCCCAAAAGAAAGAGCACATGCAAGATACATGTACTCTGGAATGCCTAGATAAATGCAAAAAACGCTCTATCTTAGCTCTGTCCTTTTACCTGAGAGTTTGAGCAGTTACCTGCCTTGCCCCTTCGGTGCCTTTACGGTCTCTCCAGAGTTCCGTCCATTTACAGTCATGGAAAACAAACCTTTCTCCACTTCTATTAAACTTCATTCGGTGTTGGTATTTAATTTTTTATTATTTTACAAGAAAAGTTAGTTTTTGTCAATATTTTCTATGAAAATTTTTAACATTTCACTTCTTTTTTCAGAAAGGGCGAATCCTTCTTTCTCTACCCTTTAAAAGTCACAATGGTGGCACCACTGCCTCCAGCATTCTGTGGGGCATAGCCAAAACTCTTGACATGCTTGTTTCTTTGTAGGTATTTGGTGACACCCTCGCGGATGACTCCTGTACCGATACCATGGATAATGTCTACCTGCGCCATGTTATTAAGCAAGGCTTGATCGATAAAGGCGTCCAGCTCATTCATGGCTTCTTCGTACCGTTTGCCTCGGAGATCCAGTCTGGCTTGCGGACCACGACCAGAAGCTCGTTTGACAACATTGACTTGTTTTTTCTTGACTGGGGCTTCTTGTTGGTTCTGAACAAGGTCAAATTCTTTCTCTTCCAAGGTCATCTTGATCAAACCAACTTGGGCTTCCCAGCGACCGTCCTTAAGCTGATTGGTCAAGGTTCCACGTTGTCCATAACTGAGGACCACAATATCATCCCCCACCTTTGGAGTCCGTTTTTTCTTGGCCTTTTGAAGGACCTTGTTTTTGGACAAGTCGACTTTTTCAGGGGCCAGTTTTTTCAGCTCAGCCTTGGCTTCAATGATTTCGTGGGGTTTAAGCTGAGACTTACTGTGAAGATTTTTCAGGATCTGGTCACTCTCACTTAGCGCTAGTTCCACAATCTCAGCAGCCTGTTCACGCGCCTTGTTGAGCTCAGTTTCCTTTTCACGATTGAGCTCGTTGTAGAGTTTTTTAAGAGCACGGTTCATCTTGAGATTTTCTTGCTCCACCTCACGAATATTGTCCAAGCGTTTACGGCTTTCAAGCGTTTGCTCTTCCAATTGTTCAATGATGCGGTTGACATCATTATCCTGATCAACCTGCTGGCTGGCATCTCCCACGATGACATCTGACAAGCCCAGACGCTTGGCAATTTCAAAGGCATTACTTCGGCCAGGAACTCCCTGCATAAAGCGATAAGTCGGACGCAAACTAGCTGTATCAAACTCCATGCTGGCATTTTGCACAAAGGCTGTTTCAATACCATAAGCCTTAAGCTCTGGATAGTGGGTCGTCGCCATGGTCTTGACCTGACGTAAGCGAAGATCCTCCAGAATAGCCATGGCAAGAGCTGCTCCTTCCTTCGGATCGGTACCTGCCCCAAGCTCATCTAGCAATAAGAGCGAGTGTTGGTTGACCTTGCCAAGAATATCTACGATATTGGTCATGTGGCTGGAGAAGGTAGACAAGCTTTGTTCGATAGACTGCTCATCCCCAATATCCGCGAAGATTTCCTCGAAAATACCGACACGGCTTCCTTTATCAGCTAAAATGGGCAAGCCTGACTGGGCCATGAGTTGAGTCAAGCCAAGGGTTTTGAGCATGATGGTCTTCCCACCTGTATTGGGACCTGTAATGACAATGGCCGTTAATTCCTTGCCAAAGTGTACATCGTTTGCAACAGCATTTTTGACCAAAGGATGGCGAACATGAAGGAGTTGAATCTCTTGATTCTCTGAAAGTTGAGGAACAACTGCTTGCATTTCTTGAATGAAACGCACTTTGGCACGAATCAAGTCTAAATGGCCGATAATCCAAGCGTCATTAGCAATCTCTGCAGCATGAGGGCGGACCCGTTCTGATAGTTCCTGCAGGATGCGAATCATCTCATAGCGTTCGTCAGCTCGCAAACTAGCGATTTCTTCGCTCAGTTTGACGACCTCCCGTGGCTCGATATAAACCGTATTACCACTAGCAGAGATATCATGGACAACACCTGCAATCTTATTACGATAGGTGTTCTTGACAGGTAAAACCTGACGGCCATTTCTGCTAGCAATGATTCCTTCGGTCAACATCTGCGCATTTTGTTTAAGTAAGTCTTGCAAGACATCTCGAACTTGACTCTCGCTATCATGGATTTTCCGACGGATGCGTGCTAGCTCTTCACTGGCGAAATTTTCTATAAATCCTACATCATTTAGAGATTGAAGACTCCCTTGCAAGTGTGGAAAATCATGTAGTTTTTCAAACCATCTCGCCAATTGTTCCAAGCGAACATTTTCGAGATTGGCATAAAAACCTTGCAACTCTCTGCTAGCAAGCAAAACCCGTTTGAGGAGCAGGAACTCCTCGATATTGAGGTCCGCCCCCATCTCCAGACGCTTACAAATCGCTGATATCTCACGTGTCGCTAGGATGGTAAAGTGAGGTTGCTCCACAAAAAGCGCCTGCATTTCCTCCATCTCTGTAAAGGCTTGTTTGATCTTATCCGCCTTGGCAGTTGGAGCCAAACCTTTTAGCTCCTCTAGTCCTTGTTCTGTCAGGAGATGAGGTTCAAACAAGGCCTTGATTTTATTAAATTCTAAGGTTTCTAGTATTTTTGTATTCATATTTTTTCCTTGTGTATTTGTTTACAAGATTATAGTAATTAGAGGTTTTTGACCTAGTTCTCCAATCTGTAAACAAAGGGCTAGGAAAAATCCTGCCCTTTTTATCCGATTAAATTTGTCACCCAGAGTTGTTTGATAAAGTTTGTCGTAAAGGGGATACTTTGGATGATGTGTTTAGCTACGATACTTTTTTCAAGTGAATTCTGAACGGCTGCCATAGGTACAGTTGCAAGAATGGTCAAAGCCATTTGCAAGACAAATAAGGTTACCAATAGAGACAAAGTCCCCGCACTAACCCGGAACCACTTGCCACCTAGTGTTTTAACTGGAATCAAATGAAGAAACAAACCGATAAAACGTCCGATACTGTAACAAATTCCGAAAACTAGGAGGTAGGCCAGACCCGCATAAAAGACTTTATCTAGTTGAAAAAGCTGGGCTGAAGGGAAGAAAAAGGTACCCTGCCCTTCCTGAGGATTAGCATAAGGGACAAGCAAGTGAAATTGATCTCCCAGCGATTTATAAAACTGCCCAGCAATAAAGGCTGAAATCACTGCCACGAGGAAATAATAAACTTGTAGCACCAAACCTCTACGGTAGCCGATGTAAAAACCCCAAGCTAGAACCAGTAAGAGAAGGATCGAAATCATAGGGAATCCTCAATCTTGCTCTGCTCTTGCTTGACAGCCACTAGCTTATTTCTAAGGTCTTTAAGCTCCTGCTCCTTATCGTCAAACTCAATCTCGCGACTAAGCTGCGTCGATAGGCTGTTAATGGCTAAAAGGAGGGCAATGGTTTCATCATCCGCCCCGGGCATTTGTTCCTTAATTGCTTGGTATTTTTCAGTCGCAACCTTGGCAATTTCCTCCATAAAAAGATTGTCATGCTCGGTTGTCAAGGTTAATGTTTTTTTCCCGAATGTAAACTTATATCGATTTAGATTTGCCATAAAATTCACCTCACGATATTATACCAAATTTCGCTAACTTTGTCAGTTTTTACCAATTCTCCTGCTTTTGTGGTACAATAGAGACTATGGCAAGTATCACACTCACACCAAATGAACAGGAAATTCAGAGCTTTTTAAGTCAGTATCAGAAGGCTCTCGCCCCTAGTAAAAATCCTTATATTCGCTATTTTTTGCGCTTCCCTCAGGCAACGGTTTCCATCTATACTTCTGGAAAAGTCCTCCTGCAGGGCGAAGCTGCTGAGCAGTACGCCAGTTTCTTTGGTTACCAAGTTCAACAAGAAAACAGTGGACAAGATTTTCCTATGATTGGGACTGATGAGGTGGGAAATGGTTCCTACTTTGGTGGGCTTGCTGTCGTGGCCTCCTTTGTAACACCTGACCAGCATGACTTCTTACGAAAACTCGGTGTGGGGGATTCTAAAACCCTGACAGACCAAAAGATTCGTCAGATTGCACCTATCCTCAAGGAAAAGATCCAGCATCAAGCGCTCCTTCTCTCACCGAGCAAGTACAACGAAGTTATCGAAGAGCGTTACAATGCTGTTTCTGTAAAGGTTTCCCTTCACAATCAGGCTATCTTTCTCCTTCTCCAAAAAGGAGTTCAGCCAGAAAAAATCGTGATTGATGCTTTTACAAATCCTAAAAACTATGACAAATACTTGGCGCAAGAAGCCAACCGTTTTCCAAACAAGATTAGTTTGGAAGAAAAAGCCGAGGGAAAATACCTGGCTGTTGCTGTTAGTTCCATCATCGCGCGGTATCTCTTCCTCGAAAGCTTGGAAAATCTTGGACGAGAACTAGGCTATCAACTGCCAAGTGGCGCTGGAACTGCATCTGATAAGGTTGCTAGCAAAATCCTTCAAGCCTATGGCATGAAAGGGCTCAACTTCTGTGCCAAGCTTCATTTTAAAAATACTGAAAAAGCCAAAGCACTGCTAGAAAGGTAAGTTATGAATTATTTTAAAACATTTCTAAAAGAGTGGGGACTTACGTTCCTTATCATTATACTCGTTGGTCTCAGTCGTCTCTTTCTCTGGACCAATGTCCGTGTGGAAGGGCACTCTATGGATCCGACCCTAGCTGATGGAGAGATTCTCTTTGTCGTCAAGCACCTCCCTATTAACCGCTTTGACATTGTAGTTGCCCATGAAGATGATGGAAATAAAGACATCGTTAAACGCGTCATCGGCATGCCTGGTGATACCATTCGCTACGAAAACGACAAACTCTTTATCAACAATCAAGAAACCGACGAACCTTACCTAGCAGACTACCTCCAACAGTTTAAAAATGATAAACTACAAAACGCCTATTCAGGGAAAGGCTTTGAAGGGGATAAGGGAGTCTATTTTAGAAGCCTTGCTCAGAAGGCTCAGGCCTTTACTGTCGATGTAAATTTCAACACTAGCTTCAGCTTTACAGTACCTGAAGGTGAATACCTCCTCCTTGGAGATGATCGCTTGGTTTCTAGTGACAGTCGCCATGTTGGAACCTTTAAGGCCAGTCAAATCAAAGGGGAAGCCAAATTCCGTTTCTGGCCACTCAACCGTATCGGAATCTTTTAAAACCAGCAACCAGATGCTGTGATAGTCTTTTTGAGTTAGCCTTTTAGGATTAGATTGCAACTTGGCGATATCTTGTACCAAGTTCCAGATCCAAGAAAAGCCTAACTGAGAGCTCTATCCCAGCTCTTTTTCTATCAAAAAGGAAACCTATGGAAGTTTATTTTTCAGGCACCATTGAACGCATTATTTTTGAGAATGTCAGTAATTTTTATCGCATCCTCCTCCTAGATATCGAAGATACCAATGCGGAGGACTTTGACGATTTTGAAATCATCGTTACAGGAACCATGGCTGACGTGATTGAGGGCGAAGACTACACTTTTTGGGGACAAATCGTTCAACACTCCAAGTACGGAGAACAACTGCAAATCAGCCGCTATGAACGAGCAAAACCGACTCGAAAAGGGCTTGTCAAATACTTTTCTAGCAGCCATTTCAAGGGAATTGGTCTCAAAACGGCCCAAAAAATCGTTGATATCTATGGTGAAAATACCATAGACGAAATTCTGGAGCATCCTGAAAAGCTAGAAAGCATTGTAGGACTCTCTGCCAAAAACCGTGAGGCTTTCGTCTCTACCCTCCGTCTCAACTATGGGACAGAAATGGTCTTGGCAAAACTAGCCAACTACGGCATTCCCAATAAACTAGCCTTTCAGATTCAAGACTTTTACAAGGAAGAAACTCTTGATGTGGTTGAAAATTATCCCTACCAGCTGGTCGAGGATATCAAGGGATTGGGCTTTACCATTGCTGACCAACTAGCGGAGGAACTTGGCATCGAAAGTCAGGCTCCTGAGCGCTTTCGTGCTGGCCTTGTCCACAGTCTCTTTCAAGGCTGTATGAATACGGGCGATACCTACATGGAAGCCCGAGATTTGCTGGAACAGACCCTGACTCTCCTCGAGTCTTCCCGACCCGTGGAATTGGACCCCAGCCAAGTAGCCCAAGAGCTTTCCTACCTCATCGAAGAAGATAAGGTTCAGCAGATTGATACCAAGATCTTTGATAACAGCCTCTTTTTCGCCGAGGAAGGTATTCGCAGTCACTTGGTTCGTATCCTTGAAAAAGGAAAACAGAAAAATCAGGATTTAGAAACCATTCAAAAGCATATCGCTACTGTCGAGGAGGAACTGGGTATCCAATACGATAGCATCCAAAAACAGGCTATCTGCGATGCTATCCAGAACAAGGTCTTTATCCTAACAGGTGGACCTGGTACGGGCAAGACGACTGTTATCAATGGGATTATCGCTGTTTATGCTCTCTTAGAGGGACTTGACCTCAGAAAAAAAAGCAACCTGCCTATCCTTCTAGCAGCTCCAACTGGTCGAGCAGCTCGACGCATGAATGAATTAACAAGTTTGCCCAGCGCGACCATTCACCGCCATTTGGGAATGACGGGAGACGATGATACCATTCATCTGGAAGATTATCTGGATGCCGACTTTATCATAGTAGATGAGTTTTCTATGGTGGATACTTGGCTAGCTAGCCAACTCTTCTCTAACATCTCTTCTAACAGTAAAATTCTCATCGTGGGAGACAGTGACCAGCTACCGTCTGTCAGTCCTGGACAAGTCCTGGCTGACCTGCTCCAGATACCCCTGATTCCGCAGACTCGCTTGGAACGGATTTACCGTCAGAGCGAAGAATCAACTATCGTCACCTTGGCTAGTCAGATTCGACAGGGAATCTTGCCAGCTGACTTTACTCAGAAAAAAGCTGACCGCTCCTACTTTGAAATCGCTAGCGGCCATATCCCAGCTACGATTGAGAAAATTCTTGGTGCTGCCCTCAGAAGTGGCATTCCGGCTCGTGATATTCAGGTATTGGCGCCTATGTATCGAGGAACTGCTGGTATTGACGCTATAAACCAACTCATGCAAGATTTGCTCAATCCACCACAAAAAGATCAACTCAGTTTTGAAGCTCCCCAGTGCCACTATCGAACAGGGGACAAGGTCATTCACCTTGTCAACGATGCCGAAGTCAATGTCTTTAACGGAGACCTAGGCTACATCACAGATTTGATTCCTGGAAAATACACCGAGTCCAAACAAGACGAGATTGTCATTGATTTTGATGGCAATGAAGTCGTATACCCTCGAAATGAATGGTACAAGATTCGACTAGCCTATGCCATGAGTATCCATAAGTCTCAGGGAAGTGAGTTTCCTGTTGTCATCCTGCCCATCACTAGTGCTAGCAAGCGCATGCTGGAGCGAAATCTCATCTACACAGCTATTACACGGGCCAAGAGCAAGCTCATCCTTCTTGGCGAATTACAGGCCTTTGACTATGCAGTCAAGCATATCGGGACTGCTCGCAAGACCTATCTGATTGAACGCTTTCAGGATCTGGTCGATTCAGTTGACCAAACCAGCCCAGTCCCTACCGAAACGACAAATCATGAGAACTCTCCTCTATCCTACATCCTCACCGAGGAAAACTGGTCCAGCATTCCAGCAATGATCGGGATTACAGATGCAGACCTCAAAGAGATCTTTGGAAATAGACCATAAGAAAACCCACCTAATCAGGTGGGCTTTTTCTCTTTCAAGATTATTTTACTGTTGCAGTGCTTGTAATCAATTCAACAGCTTTTTTGATTGTGATATCGTGTTTCAACATATCAGCTGAAAGCAAGTTCTGAACTTGCGCAACTTCCATGTTGTAAGTTGCTGCCAATTGTTCGACTTCTTTTTGGATTTCTTCTTCAGTAGCGTCAAATCCTTCAGCCTTGGCAACTGCTTCGATAACAAGGTTAGTCTTCGTACGTGACTCAGCTTCTGCTTCGTATTGTTTGTGAAGGTCTTCTTGAGTAGTTCCTGTGATTTGGAAGTACATATCAGGGTTGATACCTTGACGTTGCAAGTTTCCAAGGAATTCATTTACTGAACGGTGAACTTCTTCGTGGATCATTTCTTCTGGAAGTTCTACGATTTCAGCGTTTTCTACAGCTTTATCGATTGCTGCGCCTTCAAGGGCATCTTTGTATGCTTCTTCTTTCGCAGCAGTCAATTCTTTGCGGTATTTTTCTTTCAATTCGTCAAGAGTTTCCACTTCTTCGTCGATATCTTTTGCAAGTTCATCGTCAAGAGCTGGAACTTCTTTAGCTTTTACTTCGTGAATAGTTGTCACGAATTTAGCTTCTTTACCTGCAAGGTCTTCTGCTTGGTAGTCTTCTGGGAATGTTACGACAACATCAACAGTTTCGCCAGCTGAGTGTCCAACCAATTGGTCTTCAAAACCAGGAATGAATTGACCTGATCCAAGTCCAAGTGAGAAGTTTTCACCTTTTCCGCCGTCAAATTCAACACCGTCGATAGAACCAACGAAGTCAATGACAACAGTGTCACCATTTTCAGCAGCAGCTTCCTTGATAACCAATTCAGCCAAGTTGTTGCGTTCGCGTTCGATACGCTCTTCAACATCAGCGTCTGTTACTTCTTTTTCTACATCTACTGATACTTCAAGGTTTTTGTAGTCACCCAATTTTACTTCAGGTTTTGTCACGACTTCAGCAGTGATGACCCAGTCTTGACCTTTTTCCATTGAAGTCACGTCAATTTTTGGTTGCGCAACCACTTCAAGACCAGCTTCTTTTACAGCTGCTTCATAAGCGTTTGGCAAAAGAGCGTTCAACACATCTTGGTAAAGTGTTTCTTCACCAAATTTTTTATCAAAGATAGGACGTGGAAGGTGACCTTTACGGAAACCTGGAACGTTAAGAGTTTTCTTTACTGAGTTGAATACACGGTCCACTTCTGGTTTGATTTGGTCTTGAGAGATAGTGAAAGTCAAGACTCCACGGTTTGTTTCTTTGTTTTCAAATGATACAGACATTCTGTCATTTCTCCTTAAAATTTTTTAAATACAGTCTATTATAACATAAACGGGCGACTTTTTTCAAGTAATGAATGCGCTTTTCAATGATGCTAGAGATACTTGCTCGCTTCCTTGATACTAAGTTCAGCCATTCTTTCCTTATTTTTTTCGATGAAGCTTTCTACCCATTCCGGATTGGTCTTGGAGTAGTCTCTTAGAGCCCAGCCGATGGCTTTATTGATAAAAAATTCTGTCTGGTCCAGATTGTTTAGTAGGACCTTTTCCATCAGTCGAACATCCGTTTTCTCTTTTCTTAACAACTGGTGGTCAATAGCGACGCGTCTCAGCCAGATATTGTCCGATAGGCTCCATTTTAAAATCACTTCTTCAAGTTCCGGATGGTTAGCCACCAAACTCCCTACTACTCGATCTAAGATATCTACCGTGTCCCACCAAGACTTGGTCACGACCAGGCGCTCAAGCTTAGGCAAATCGTCCTTCGTTAGATAAGACTGCATGGCTTTCAAATAGTTGGCAGCCACATATTGGTATTCTCTAGGTTCCTTTTCCCAGCAAGTGTCTACAAAATCCCAATCGATAATTCTTGTTTTTTTCGCTTCTGGAAAATACTTTTTATAGAGTGCATTTCTTTCAGGCGCTGCAATACCTAGAAAGGGAAATTGATGGCGCATATAGGCTTCCATAGGCCCTGCTTTTTCAGGGACTTTTGTTGCTTCTAGCTCCTCAAGTAAATCTACAAGACTCATCTAAAAGTCCTCCTGCCCGACCAAGTGGTGCTGGAAGGCATAGACCGCCGCCTGGGTGCGATCACTAACCTCAAGTTTGGCAAGGATGTTGGACACATGGGTCTTGACCGTCTTGAGAGAGATAAAGAGTTCATCAGCGATCCGCTGATTTTCATAACCCTTGGCGATGAGTTGAAGCACATCACGTTCACGCGCAGTCAATTCCTCATGAAGCTCCATATGATTGCGATGGTATTCGACTTTCTTGCTGACCTCTTGTTCAATGGCTAACTCGCCAGCAGCCACCTTACGAACTGCATGAAGCAGTTCGTCTGCACTAGAAGTCTTGAGCATATAACCTTTGGCACCAGCATTCAAGACTGGCATGATTTTTTCATTGTCCAAGTAAGAGGTCACAATCAAAATCTTGGCTTCAGGCCATTCTTTGAGGATGGCTAAGGTAGCATCAATCCCATTCATCTCAGGCATGACAATATCCATGACAATGACATCTGGGCGTAGTTCCAAGGCCAAGGAAATCCCTTGGACACCGTTAGCTGCCTCGCCAACAACTTCTACATCGTCTTGGAGATCAAAATAGCTTTTCAAGCCCAATCGGACCATTTCATGGTCATCTACCAGTAAAATTTTCATCTCTACTCCTTATAATTCCTTATCTAACAGGGGAATACGGATATCAACCGCCAGTCCTTGCTTTGGAGCTGTCAAGAGTTGAACCGTTCCTGCCATATCTTCGACCCGCTCCTTGATATTTCGCAGTCCATAACTCAAGTCATCTAAGCTCCCCAACTGGAAACCAATCCCATTGTCCACCACCTTCAGTTGCACTTCAACATCTGTCTGATAGAGATATACATCGAGACAAGATGCCTGGGCATGGCGGAGGGTATTGCTAATCAACTCCTGCAAAATACGGAAGATATGTTCTTCAATCTTCTTGGGCAATTTAGACACATTTTGCTTGAGACTAACCTTGAGGTCGCTCTTGTCCTCTAGCTCTTTTAAGAGGATTTGAATCCCCTCAACCAAACTCTTCTCTTCCAACTCAACTGGTCGCAAATGTAGGAGCAAGACCCGCAGATCTTTCTGAGCTGTTTCGAGGATGGCCGCGACACTTTGCAACTGGATCTGCATCTTTTCTCTATCCAGCTTCAAAGCCTGCTGACTGACACCTGATAAAATCATATGGGCCGCAAACAACTCCTGACTAACCGTATCATGTAAGTCACGTGCTATCCGCTTCCGTTCTTTCTCGATGATTGCTTCTTCCTTGACCAGACCTTGATTTTCAGCCTTTTGAACAGCCTCTGTCAAGAGGTTGAGCTTGCCAGACAAGGATTGGAAACTGGCTTCCAAGTCTGGATCTGCAAAGGGGATCACCTCTTTCCCTGCTAGCAGTCGCTTGAGATTAACCTGCATTTTTCTGCGAGAGACTTCTTCTATCACGCGCCAAAAGAGTACAAAAAAGAAGGTCATGGAAAGGCTAAAGACCAAGATCAAGAAGATGAGTTTCTCTGTTTTCTCGATATCTTGTAGCAAATAGGACCAATCAAGATTGAGAATATCAAGCAGACTATTGGTCAAAAAGAGGATAAAGAGGAAAGAAGTCAGCCCGATTAATAGATACGATTGCTTTTTCATCCTCTGACTACCTCCACATCACCAACCATAGTAGTTAGGAAAATCTTGATGCTCTTGTTACTCTTGAGATAGTCCCTGGTTTCCTGATGATAGTGTTCATTACGAAGTGCTCGCTTGGGTTGATGGAGGAAAGTTAGATCCCCGTAGAGGCAGTTGACACTGAGACTGATCTCCACATCTACGGGTACAATAATCCTAGTCGTTCCGACCATTTTTCTAAGGATAATGACATTGTCATGATTGGTTAGGATAACTCTTTCTAAATGAATGGTGTCCTTGCCCATGAGGCGAAAGAGATTGATATCATCAAACTGGCAGGTCTGGTGACTAGAGAAATGATGAAGATTGCCAAACCAGCGATTCTTTTCATTTTTAACCGTCACCACCTCTTCAAAGACCAAGTCGGTCTCCTCTCTTTCTTGATTCATCATTGGATAGAGAAGAAAAAGACTATAGATCACCGCTACAAAGATGGCTAAAATCACAAAGGGATTGAGCATGACGATAAAAAAGAAAAGAATAGTCGCTACAAGGAGGAGAACGTTGTTGCCCTCTTTACCTGTATAATAACGGAGCAAAAGCAAAAAGAGGAACAGAATCAGCAGAAAACGCGAAAAATGCTCTGACACCATCAAAATCAGAGCTCCCGTCAAAAGACAGGCTTCAATAAATAAAAAGATTTGAAATTTTTTCATAGCTGCATCCTCTCCCTTCTATTTTATCACAATTCAAAAAAGTCACCTCGGTCTAAGGATGGAAAAAAGCGGTTGGACAGAAATAGCTCGTACAAGCTAGATTCCATCAACCCACTACGGTTGACAAAGAGATACAAAAAAGGGCGGGATTCTTGTCCCGACCTCTTTAGATCTGATCATTCGCTTCTTTTAGTTTTCCATATAGAATGTAATCTACTTTTTGCAGATCCGCTATGGTGGCACAATTAAGGGCACACATGATCAAGCGTAGATCTTCTTTCCATCCTTGGACAATCGCAATCACTTCCTCGACCGAGTAGGTTTCAACCAATTCCAGAACGGTTCGGGACAGTCCTACAGCCTTGGCTCCAAAGACCAGGCACTTAATCATATCAAGCGGGTTCCGAACCCCTCCACTGACCAAGAGTTCGACCTTATCTTTCCAGTCTTGAGCATTGAGAAGGGCTTGCATGGTGGATTGTCCCCATTGATTGAGGTAGTCACGCTGACCACTGCGACGGTTTTCGATATAGGCAAAGCTGGTGCCACCACGACCTGACAGGTCAACGGTTCGAATTCCTAGTTCATAGGCTCTCTCGATAGTCTTTACATCCATCCCAAAACCGACTTCCTTGAGAATAATAGGAACAGGGATACGCTTGCTATAGTCTACCAGATTCGATTGCCAGCTTCTAAACTTTCGTTCTCCCTCAGGCATGAGTAATTCCTGCATGACATTGACATGCACTTGCAAAAGCAAGGGATTCATCACTTGCACAGTCTGAAGTCCTAGGTCAACAGGCTTGTCCAATCCAATATTGGTTCCAAGGAGGAGATTTGGATGGCTAGATTTGACAGAAAAAGAGTCATCTGTTGGATCTTTTAGGGCTGCGCTATAAGAACCCGTCACAAACAAAATCCCACAAGCTTCTGCCACCTGAGCTAGCTTTTGATTGATTCCTTTACCTTTTTCGCTCCCACCTGTCATGGCATTGATATAAAAAGGAAAGTCCCACTTTCGACCTGCAAATTCTGTAGACAAATCAATCTCATCTAGGTCATAGAGCGGTAGCGAAGAGTGGATTAACTCCACCTCATCAAAGCTATTATAGGAGCTTTTTTGCTCAAGGGCATAGCGGATGTGCTCGTCCTTACGATTTGTCGTCATGTCCTATCCTTTCTTGGTATAAGAGCTCAATCCCCAGATCGGCCCAACGATTTTTTAAGATTTCAGTTGATTGCTCATCAAAACTCAAGGCAATGCCACAGTCACCACCACCAGCTCCACTGCTTTTGGCAACGGCTTGCAAACCTTGGCTGGCTTCTTTCAGCTGTCTAAGCGAAGGCGTGTAAATATCTGGGCTCAAGCCTTCTAAAAGTTGACTGGCTGTTTCCATCTGCTTGATGATTTCTTCTGCTTTTCCTTGTTCTAAAGCTTCTACCAAAGCAGCCACTGTTACTTTTGAGGAAGTTAAAAAATTCTGGTCTATGTTTTGCTTGATTTGCTGAACCATTTGACTCGATACAGCCACTTCCTTAGTCCATCCCACTAGGAAATCACATTCTAGACCTGGTTTCACTTGTGAGATAGAAAAGCCCCAATCACGCTCCAAAACTGTCGCCAAGTTTCCTTCTTCCAACCAAGCAGCCACCTTTTGGCGATCAAAAGACTGGTAGAGAACCAAATCCTCCGCCACGATACAGGCAAGGTCTCCCATAGAGCCATTGTCGCCTCGCTTGAGCAAGACCGCGCTTGCCAGTTTGAACAAGAGTTTCGGATCAACCGTAATATCATATAGAGCCAGCAGGGCCTTGATAACCAAGACAACGACGCTACCACTAGAGCCTAGACCAAACTTTTTCCCTTCTCGTTCCATTTTTCCACGGACTTCCAAGGAAAAAGGTTGCAAAGCCTGACCACGAACAGCAAGGAAGTCTCCCACCAAAGCAATTGTTTCTTGAATCAAACTGTAGGCAGGATTTGGCGTCAAGTCCACTGCGAAATCAAACATATCTGAATAGATACGGTAGCTGTCAGAAAAGGCAATCTCAGCCCTCATATAGATAGGAATAGCCTTTATCAAGGCTAACTGTCCTGACTCTAAAATAGCATACTCCCCTGCCCAATAAAGCTTTCCGCAAGTTTTAACAGCAATCATCTTGGCTCAAATCCTTTGTTTTTGACACAATCAAGCGAAAATATTGACCAAAAATTTCTGATAAATGCTCCAAGTCTTTCTCCTGACAGAGGACCTTGACATTGGGACCAGCATCCATGGTAAAGTAGCAGGCCTCTCCTTGCCCACGAAGCTGGCGAACAAAATCCATGGCTTCATAGCTCGCATCCGTTAGATAAGAAAAGGATGGTGATGCTGTTTTGGTCGTAGCGTGCATGGCTAGGGCATTTCTCTCCGTTAATTCTCCAACCTTGGCAAAATCATTCTCTTTGAGATAGCGCAGCATATCCTGATAATCCTTCTCAGACTGACGCACCCAGTCGTCAAAAGTCGTCGAGGTTTCCACACAGAGTTTCATCCCATCACGGCTAGAGATTGGTTTTTTCTTATCCTCTAGCACCAACATAATCATAGCTAGTTTCAGGTCTGTATCAACAGAGTAAATTTCCCCACTATCCTTATCCCAGGCACCCAGTGGTCCATAAAAACTCCGAGAAGAAGAGCCTGAGGCAAACTTCGCTTCCTGCGCCAACTGACTCCGATCCAAACCAAGCTGGAAATAAGAATTGCAAGCCTTGACCAAGGCGGATAGACCACTAGAACTTGAAGATAAACCCGCTGCGGTAGGCATGTTGTTTTGGGTATCGATACGGACAAATCCCTCACCTTCTGGACGGTAACGATTGATAATCTTGCTCATCTTGGCATGCTCTGCCTCATTTTGGAGCTGACCATTGATATAAAAGGTATCAGTCGTCGCATGGGCTGGCAGAGGCGACAAGGTCGTCTCTGTGTACATGTTTTCCAAAGTCAGAGAGATACTGCTAGTAGCAGGAACCATCTCTTTTTCTTTTTTCTTTCCCCAATATTTGATAATGGCAATATTTGCGTAGGAACGTACTGTTACAGGCTCTCGATCCATGTCTGAACAGCTCCTTTCTCTTCTAATCGTTTTGCTAGTTCTTGTGCTTGGTCCAGATTGGCTACCAAGGCGATAATACAGCCTCCTAGCCCACCACCACTCATCTTGGCGCCCAGAGCACCGTTTCTCATAGCCGTTTCAACCAAAGAATCTGCCTCAGGGCTACTAACACCAATTTCCTTTAGATGTAAATGCGCTTGACTGAGGATTTGTCCCAATCCTTCAGCATCTTTTCGTCTAATCACATCTTCTGCTTGCTGGGTCAATTCTCCCAAGGCATGCAAAAACGGTAGGGCATCCTTGCCCTTGCTTTGAACCACTTGGATGGCTTCGCGTGTATGACCATAAACGCCTGTATCTGCAATCACCAAATAAGCGGATAGGTTCATCTCAAGTTCTGTAAAACCAAGGTTCTTGATAAAGCGAATAGGTCGATTACTGAGACAAGTCTTGGCATCCAAACCACTAGGATTCATATGGGCAATCATCTCAGCCCGATTGACCAAGATTTCTAATACATCATGAGGCAGATCGGCCTGATAGTAGTCAAATACCGCACGAATGGCCGCTATACTGATAGCCGCTGACGAACCCATTCCCCGTTTTTCAGGGATAGCCGAGTCAATCTCACAGCGAATACAGGCTTCTTTGATATCCAAATACTCCAGCGAAGCATACACTGCCATGGACAAGGTATCCTCCTCATAAAGACGCCAAGGACTATCTGCAGGAACTACCTTACAAGTCACTTCCACCTCTAAGAGAGGTAGAGAAATGGCAGGATAACCGTAAACGACAGCGTGCTCCCCTATTAAAATTATCTTACTATGTGCCTGACCGACACCAACTTTTTTTGTCATTTTTTCCTTTTGCTAGACGAAAAGACCGTCTCATTTTTCATACAAGTATTTATTCTTTCCTATCTATTTTATTATATTTTCACAAAAAAAGCGATTGTTTCCTTCACAATCGCCCCTTTCATTATTGAACCCATTCGCCATTATAGTTGACGTAGTAGCCATCCACTCTTGTACTAACTGCTAAAGCACCTGAGCTATAGGCATAGTACCATTTGCCATTGACTTGGAACCAGCCTGTCTTCATATCGCCATTACTTGCATGTAGGTAGTACCAAGTTGAGCCGTCTTGAAGCCAGCCTGTTACCATAGCTCCTGATGAACGGAGATAGTACCACTTGTTACCAACATAAGCCCAACCTGTCTTCATATCACCATTTTGAGCATCTAAATAGTACCAAGATGAGCCTTCTTGATACCAGCCAGTCGCCATAGCTCCTGATGAACGAAGATAGTACCACTTATTGCCAAGTTGTTTCCAACCAGTTTGCATGATACCAGTTTCTGGATCTAAATAGTACCATGGAGCAGGTTTGCTTCTGTCAATGCCAAAAATAACATGAAAATCTTGAGTCCAACCCTTAGCCATTTCACCAATTGGTAGTGGATAGTAAGAATCATCGCCAGAATTTCCAAGCTTATTTAAATAATACCAATGACCATCTTCATAAATCCAACCTGTCTTCAAGGCGTAATCTTCATCGAAGTAATAGGTTCTCTTCTCGGTAGAAGGATTGTACTGTTCACCATATACTTTTCCTGTATTTTCAGACGATTTTGCCTCTAAGACTTGTTTCTCTGTCTGTTCTAGCAAAGCACCATCTTGTCCAAAATAGTACCACTTCTGTTGAAGTCCGATTTCTAAGACTGGATTGTTAGAGAATAAATTATCACGATAGCCTGTCCCAGGAATTTCTAAGTATTGCCAACCGACAACCATCTCTCCTCTACCACCAAAATAGTACATTTTCCCGTCTATTTTATGCCAGTAGATAGCCTTATTCTCATCTTTTATATAATATTTTCTATTGTCCTTTTCAGCAAACTGTCCACCTGTGGTATCCGCCAATACGGTGCTTGTCGCTAGCAAAGCAAAGAAAAAGACAACTAGAGCAGCTTGCAACATTTTTTTCAAAAATTTCATTAGATTTTTCCTCCATAACTGATTGTAGCAAAGGCTTGACTGTATGTCAATATATAGAAATTCCTCAAAAAGAGCAGTTACACAACTGCAACTGCTTTCCTATTCTTGCATGGTGTAACCAACACCACGCACGGTTTTAATGTAGCTTTTTTGACCTTTTACATCAAGCTTGCTACGTAGATAACGGATATAAACATCCACGATATTGGTCTCTGTCGCACTTTCGTACTTCCAAACACTTTCCAACAACTGCTCACGAGTCAAGACTTTCTTGCTTCCCATGAGAGTAGCCAAAAGGTCATACTCACGGCGCGTCAGAGCAATCATCTCCTCGCCACGATAAACGGTATGATGTTCTACATCCATACGTAGGTTGCGGTAAGACGTTGGGACCTTCATCTGACTACAGTGTTGGTCGATAAAGTCCCGACCTCGGAAAATCGCTGAAATACGAGCTACTAGATTATCAATAATCACTGGCTTATAGATGTAAGAAACGGCGAAGCGCTGGATTGTCTCAATCTGGTCTTGCAATTCTTCGCGATGGTCCAAGACCATGATTACTGAGGCTGGTTTTGTCCGACTCAGCTTATCTGCAAAATCCTGGGCCGTCATATCCCCCAGATGAGCATTCAGTAAAATCAAGTCATAATCTATCTGGAGAGCCATGGAGAGGGCTTTTTGTCCTTCATCTACCAGATCAACACGGTATTGCTCTTTTTGGAGTTCCAGACTGAGAAAATGAGCTAAATTTCGTTCTTTCTCAAGTAATAAAATCCGTTTCCCCATGGCAGACCTACTTATTTTTCGTCATACCAAGAGTAGTGGAATGTTCCTTCTTTGTCTTTACGTTGGTAAGTGTGGGCACCAAAGTAGTCACGTTGTGCTTGGATCAAGTTAGCTGGAAGGTCAGCTGAACGATAGCTATCAAAGTAAGTAATAGCTGCTGAGAAGGTTGGCACTGGTACACCAGCTTGAACAGCAAGAGCTACGATATCACGCACTGCTTGTTGATATTTAGCAGTAACATCCAAGAAGTACTCATCCAAGAGAAGGTTAGCAAGGTCTGCATCACGATTGTAAGCATCTGTAATCTTTTGCAAGAAACGTGAACGGATGATACAGCCATCACGCCAGATAGATGCGATGTCTGCAAATGGCAAGTTCCAGTTATTTTCTTTAGAAGCCACACGCAATTGAGCAAAACCTTGTGCATATGAAATGATTTTTGAGAAGTAAAGGGCTTGACGGATCTTTTCGATCAACTCTGCCTTGTCTCCTTCAAACTTGAAGGCAGCTGGTTTTGGAAGAACCTTGCTTGCATGCACACGTTCTTCTTTGTAAGTTGAAATGTAGCGAGCAAATACTGACTCAGTGATGAGTGACAATGGCACACCAAGGTCAAGTGATGACTGGCTAGTCCATTTACCAGTTCCCTTATTACCTGCGGCATCAAGGATGTAATCTACAATTGGTCCATCTTGACCTTCATCGTCTTTACGGCTCAAGATATCAGCTGTGATTTCGATCAAGTAGCTGTCCAATTCGCCCTTGTTCCACTCAGTAAAGATTGCAGCCATATCTTCTGCAGAAAGGCCAAGCAAGTGTTGCATCAAGTCATAACTTTCTGCGATTAATTGCATGTCACCATACTCGATACCGTTGTGAACCATTTTCACATAGTGACCAGCTCCATCAGGACCGATGTAAGTCACACATGGTTTGCCATCTTCTGGTGCTTTAGCTGAGATTTCTTCGAGAACATCTGCTACCAATTCATAAGCTTCTTTTTGTCCACCAGGCATGATAGAAGGACCTTCAAGGGCACCTTTTTCACCACCAGAAACCCCTGTACCAATAAAGTTGATACCAGAGTTTGCCAATTCTTCATTACGACGGATGGTATCTTTGTAGAAAGTGTTTCCTCCGTCAATCAAGATATCACCCTTGTCAAGGTGTGGAAGAAGAGCTTGGATAGTTGCATCTGTACCAGGTCCAGCTTGAACCATGAGCATGATACGACGAGGTTTTTCGATAGATTGAACGAAAGACTCTACATCGTAGCTAGGTACAAAGTTCTTTTCTGGATGGCAGGCAATTACATCTTCTGTTTTTTCTTTACTACGGTTGTAAATGGCAACTGTATAGCCACGAGATTCGATATTTAGGGCAAGGTTACGACCCATTACGGCCATACCTACGACACCAAAGTTAGCTTTTGTCATGTGACACTCCTCTTGTTTAATATGTTTTATTTTATCATTTTTACCTATGAAAGGAAAGAATTTTGTAACGGACTCCTAGTAATCCAAATCATCTGCGTGACCAGCTCCATTACCAACAAAGTATCCAGTCTTACAGTTGAGGGTGAAGAGATAGGTTCCATCTGGTTTGTAGAGGTTGTAATAACCATTTCCGTTTACGATATTGACCCGTTCTAGGATATATTGATTACCAGTGATATAACCACGAGCGCGTGATGTTGCTAGGATTTGTTCCAAAACACCATCAGCAAAATTCCAGGCAGGGTTGTTGCTATCATCTACAGCTGATTGGTTGTACGGTACACGACTAGCACTTCTTTGAAGATTGACACCATCGCTAGACAAACCTCCACTTTCTGGTCTGCTGGCAGATGCTGAACTTGATGAAGCAGACGAACTGCTCGTACTGCTATCAGTCGTTGTACTTGAACTTTCTTGGCTACTGCTACTTGAACTTGAACTAGAGGCGCTTGTTTGCTGGCTCTTACCAAGGCTAATGGCCTTATCTAACAGTTTATCTAGCTCTGTATTTCCTGTTTTAATTTCTGTAAATTTAGCATCTGCCTTGACCTTTGCATTGGTATCCAAGACACCGTCGGTAATTGCTGGAGTTTCAAACTGATTATTCACTTCTTGCACAGCCTTGATTTGAGCTTCTAAACTATCATACTTAGACTTGGCCAGAGTGTGCTCTCGGCTACCTTCGAGTTTATCTAGTTGAGCCTTGAGTTGGTTCAACTTGTCAAACTGACTATTTTTCAAAGCTGTTTTATTAGCATCCGTATAAAAGGCATCGTAGAGGGTATTAAACTCTTGTAGGGCTGTTTGTGTTTCTTGATTGTTAGAAGAAGACTGAGAAGACTGGATGGCTTGGTTGGAGCGGTTTACTTGGTGATAGATATAGTAACTACCTGCCAAGATAAGGGCTGCTGCTAGGGCTGAACCGATAACAAACACGCGCTTCTTTTTAGAATTAGAAACTGTTTCTGATTCTGCCTGAGCTGAGCGTGAAAGTAGAGCCGTCTCTTCCTCTTCTTTCTCATCAGCAACCTCTGCTGGCGTTTGCTTTTCCAACACAAGCGGTTCCAAGTCTTGATTTTCTTCTCCCAAAGGAGGCAAAATCACATCCGAGCTTGTAGTTTCCACTGAGTCTGACACCGTTTCTTCTGAAACTGTCTCGGGTTCCTCTATGATTGGTGCCGACTCTTCAGTGATTTCTGAGACTTCCTGTGTCGTCAATTCTTCTTGAGCCTGAGCTTCCTGCAGTTCTTCTTTTTTAAATTGACGTGTTTCAAACTTGTCGGCTTCGATTTCCTCGCGGTGCTGTTTGATGTATTTATCCAAGATATTGTCCTCAGGCAATACTCCAGCTTCAACTTCTTCGTTTTTACGGATGACTTGACCAACTGTCAGATCTTTCGCCTCGTCAAAATCAAATTTGGATTCTTGATGCTCTTTTTTATGACGATTGTGTCTTTTTTTACTCATCTGTCTTCCTTTCTACTTTACCTCTTGGCGCTTCACACGCTGACCAAAGTATTGATACAAATCCACTTTTAAGGTTCCGTTATAAAGTTTGCGCTTTTTATCCGCTGGGCTTCCGTACTTACTTTCAAAAGCTTCGTCACTCGTCAGGATAAATTTGCTCCAGGTTTTCAGTGGTGCAAAGACTTGTCCCATTTCTGCATAGAGCTTGGTAACTCCTGCATCATCTGACAAGCGTTCCCCATATGGTGGATTGGAAATGATGACACCATTTACCTTGTCTGAGCGCAAGTCCTGTACCCGCATTTGTTTAAAAGTGATGTCACCTGACACACCTGCTGCTTGGGCATTGGCTTTAGCAATTTCAACCATACGAGCGTCTATATCACAGCCCATGATATCCAGTTCAAGTTCACGGTCAATTTTCTTGGCAGCATCAGTACGCACTTCTTGAATTAACCGATCGCTAACCCAGTTCCATTCTTCAAAAGCAAAGGAACGGCGAAGCCCAGGGGCCATCTTTCTAGCAATCATAGCCGCCTCGATACAGAAAGTTCCTGAACCACAGGTCGGATCGATCAAGGGCTTGTCTGGATACCAGTTAGAGAGTTGTAAAATGGCTGCTGCCATGTTTTCTTTGATAGGAGCTCCACCCTTTTCCGTACGATATCCACGTTTAAAGAGGCTAGAACCTGTCGTGTCAATCATGACAGTTGCCACATCTTTCAGGATGGACACCTCAATCTTAAACTCAGGACCATTTTCCATCAAGGGAACACCTTCTGGACGGGCATAGTGTTTTTGCAGTTTCTTGACAACTGCTTTCTTGGAAATCGCCTGAACACTAGGCTCATTGTGAAGTTTGGACTTAACGCATTTAGCCTTGGAAATCGGAAAACGCGCCCCAAGCGGGAGATAGTTTTCCCAATCTAGAGCAAAAACGCCTTGAAAAAGCTCTTCAAAGGTCTTAGCTGGAAAACTTCCGACTACAATCTTGATACGGTCAGCTGCGCGAAGCCACAGATTGGTCTCAATAATTGCCCGCACATCTCCTTGAAAACGGACACGCCCATTTTCAACTTGGCAATCATAACCAAGATCTCGCACCTCACGTCCAACGACAGCCTCTAGCCCCGCCGCAGCAGTTGCGATTAAATTAAATTGTTCTTTCATTTCTAGTCTTGCAAGACCTTTCTCTTGTTCACTTTAAAAAATGAGGTTGAGAAAAAATTCTCAGCCCCAACCTATATGCAATTTTCTATAAGCCATGTTTTGTTCCAGAAGTGACTAGGACCACTTCCTTCGATAATCATCTGTCTACCGCTAGCAGCCTATAGCTGACAGCAGTCAGAGTACTACGTTCGTTTCCGTGCACTCCATGCCCCGACCAAAATTTGGGTTGCTAACTTGAGGGGTTTACCGCGTTCCACTCTCTCTGTTTCCAGAAAGACTCCGTCACTGTGGCACTTTCAAGCCTATTCTGACCTATCCGAAGACTTAGCCATTTCGACTGCCGTAACGATTTCTCGTCCCTAGGCTTATGGATTCGCCTAGCACAAACACTACAGGCATCACAGCCTGTGCTAGCATGGACTTTCCTCATGAAAAGGGATTCTCTTCACGCGATTATCCAAAAATTGCATCTAATAGACACCTGATTATAACTCAGAATTGTCTACGATTTGTTTACCGAATACTTCTTTTTCAAGTCGATTCAATCGTTTTAAAATATCGAAATTTGTCATTGGAGTTGAACTTGTTACTTCGATAGAACTTTGTTGAGTAGAACTTGCCTGTGGCTTGTTAGACAATTCCTCCTTCAAATCAGCAACCTCCTGACGAAGAGATTTAACCAAAGCTGCGTAAGTCTCATAGTCCTTGATCACATCATCTAGGAACTCGTCTACCTCTGCCTTACTATATCCGCGAACTTCACGTCCAAACTCTTGTTCAAAAATATCTTTTGCTGAAAAAATAATACTTGCCATTTCTCTCTCCATTCTTGATTGCTATTCTTATTATATAAAAAAAGACAAACAAAAATCAAGGTCAAAGCCTCACTTTTCGGAAAAATTTTCCACCATTTCGTTCAGATCCTCAAATGTTAATCTTTTTGTAATATAGCCTTCTTGATTTTTCATCATCTGGTAAAAATACTGTAACTTGGTTTCATTTTCTTCGTCATAAAACAGGTAGCATCCATCCGTATTTTCCAACAGAAATTTCTGATAATCACGTAGTTGCCCCTTGTGCTCATATTGTGGATAGGCATATTTGACAAAGTCAACCTGCTTAAACTCACTGAGTTTGATTTGATTGGCCTCATTCCAGTTACTACCATGGGTTTCAAAGGCAAAAATCGTTGCCAACTGAAAGCCATAGTCTGCTTGCATGTCTTTCGCCACTTGAAGCACCCAGTACTCAAAGCCCAGAGTCCCTGTATAGACAAGCCAGGTCACCCCTTCTTCTGCTAGACGTTCTAGGTCTCTCCGAATGGCTGTTTTGATAATATCAACGCGAATATCTTTGTCATTAAAGAGACCAAGGTCGAAGGCTGAATAGCCTAAAATCAAGGCTGTTGTCATTTTTAACCCTTTCTTTGTAAATTTATGATATAATAGAGTGATGTTATTGTACCAATAAGGAGAATTATGGTCAACTATCCACATAAACTTTCATCACAGAAGAGACAAGTACCCCCGTCACAAACTAAAAATTTCGCAAATCGGGGAATGTCTTTTGAAAAGATGATCAACGCTACGAACGACTACTATTTGTCGCATGGGTTAGCAGTTATTCACAAGAAACCGACTCCCATCCAAATCGTACGTGTCGACTATCCCCAACGAAGTCGAGCCAAGATCGTTGAAGCTTACTTTAGACAGGCCTCAACGACTGACTATTCAGGGGTTTATGATGGATACTACATCGACTTTGAAGCAAAGGAAACTAGGCAAAAACATGCGATTCCGATGAAGAATTTTCATCTCCATCAGATCCAGCATATGGAACAAGTTCTTGCCCAGCAAGGAATCTGCTTTGTCCTCCTTCACTTTTCTTCTCAGCAAGAAACCTACTTATTGCCGGCCATTGATTTGATTCGTTTCTATCATCAAGATATGGGACAAAAGTCAATGCCACTTGGATATATTCGAGAAAATGGATATAGGATTGAGCCTGGTGCCTTTCCACAGATTCCCTATCTCGAAGTTATCAAAGAACATTTACTAGGTGGTAAAATAAGATGAACAAACAAACTTTCCTGCGAATAGTTAAGTATGTCAGTATCTGCCTCTTGACTGTATTTATCGCAGCTATTATGGTAGGTGGAGGCCTTTTTCTCTACTATGTAAGCAAGGCTCCAGCCCTATCCGAAAGCAAGCTAGTCGCAACGACTTCTAGTAAGATCTATGACAGCAAAAATGAACTTATCGCTGATCTGGGTTCTGAGCGCCGTGTCAATGCACAGGCGAATGAAATCCCTACGGAGCTGGTCAATGCAATTGTCTCTATTGAAGATCATCGTTTCTTCAGTCACCGAGGAGTAGATACGATTCGTATCCTAGGCGCTTCCTTACGAAACCTCCGTGGTGGGGGTGGTCTTCAAGGTGGTTCTACCTTGACACAGCAGTTGATTAAACTAACCTATTTTTCAACGTCAACATCTGATCAAACACTTTCACGTAAGGCACAGGAAGCTTGGCTTGCCGTTCAGCTAGAACAAAAAGCGACCAAACAAGAGATCCTAACTTACTACATCAACAAGGTCTATATGTCCAACGGAAATTACGGGATGCAAACGGCAGCCCAAAACTACTATGGTAAAGACCTCAAAGATTTAAGTTTGCCCCAATTGGCTCTCTTAGCTGGAATGCCCCAAGCTCCAAATCAATATGATCCCTATTCTCATCCAGAAGTGGCACAAGAACGCCGTGACCTTGTCCTCTCGGAAATGAAAAGTCAAGGCTACATTTCTGCCGAACAATACGAAAAAGCCATTAACACTCCGATTACAGACGGACTTCAAAGTCTAAAATCTGCTAATAGCTATCCTCCGTATATGGACAATTACCTCAAAGAAGTAATCGACCAAGTCGAACAGGAAACTGGTTACAACCTTTTGACAACAGGAATGGAAGTTTATACTAATGTTGATCCAGCCGTTCAACAACGTCTCTGGGATATCTACAATACCGACGAATACGTTAATTATCCAGATGATGAGTTGCAAGTAGCTTCTACCATCGTTGATGTCACAAACGGAAAGGTGATTGCCCAGCTAGGTGCACGCCATCAATCTAGCAATGTTTCCTTCGGTATGAACCAAGCTGTCGAAACAAACCGCGACTGGGGTTCAACCATGAAACCCATCACAGATTACGCGCCAGCCTTGGAGTACGATATCTATGACTCAACCGCTTCGGTTGTTCACGACGTACCATATAACTATCCTGGCACCAACACACCTGTCTACAACTGGGATAAGAGTTACTTTGGAAACATCACGTTGCAGTATGCTCTTCAACAATCACGGAACGTTACAGCTGTAGAAACCTTGAATAAAGTCGGTTTGGATAGAGCCAAGACCTTCCTAAATGGACTCGGTATTGACTACCCAGATATGCACTATGCCAACGCGATTTCAAGTAACACAACCGAATCTAACAAAAAGTATGGGGCAAGCAGTGAAAAAATGGCCGCAGCCTATGCTGCCTTTGCCAATGGCGGTATTTACCATAAGCCAATGTACATCAACAAAATCATCTTTAGTGATGGTAGTTCAAAAGAGTTTTCTGATTCAGGAACACGCGCTATGAAAGAAACAACCGCCTATATGATGACAGAGATGATGAAAACGGTTCTAACCTACGGGACAGGACGTGGAGCCTACCTATCATGGTTACCACAAGCTGGTAAGACTGGTACATCAAACTATACAGATGATGAAATTGAGAAATACATTAAGAACTCTGGTTATGTAGCTCCAGACGAAATGTTTGTCGGCTATACTCGTAAATATTCAATGGCTGTCTGGACCGGTTACTCTAACCGACTTACTCCTATCGTTGGTGATGGCTTCTACGTTGCAGCTAAGGTCTACCGTTCGATGATGACCTATCTCTCAACTGATGATCATCCAGGAGATTGGACCATGCCTGAAGGTCTTTACAGAAGCGGGGAATTTGTCTTCAAGAATGGAGCACGCAATACGTGGACCCCTTCATCATCTACACAACAAAGTTCTACATCTGAAAGTTCTAGTTCTACATCTGAGAGTTCGACTTCTCAGTCAAGTTCAACTACTCCAAACACAAGTCAAACGCAGACGATTCCTCAACAATCAGGCACTGCACCTGCTGAGCAAAACCAACCAAGTCAACCGCAACAATAAGCAAAATCCTGAGAAGTAAAATTCTCAGGATTTTTATTCTTTATAGCTCAATAGTTTATCCCAACAGCACCATAACTCTTTTAATAGTTTCTCTAACTATTATAGAGGTTATGGAGCTGTCTTTTCACTTTCTCTTGATGCTAAAATTTGTCAAAAGCAAAGGTAATCAGAAGCTATTCCTTTTTCCCTTTTGCGATAAATAGAGCAGATAGAGCTAAACTTACGCCTGCTAGGAAGAGAGCTGTGTCAGCTTTGCTTTCACCTGTTGCCGGAAGCTCCTTCTGATCATCATGTTTAACTTCTGGAGTCTTAGTATCAGCGAGTAGACTTAAGTTCAATTTGTACTCTGGTTTTTCAACTGTCGGTGCTGGTTGGTCTCCTGCTGTACCAAGTGGACCTGTGTACTCTGGT